>JANQLO010000032.1 GCA_028280505.1 Chromatiales bacterium
CGGTCGAGGTGATGGAGAGCACCACGGTGTCACTCGAGTGGGCGCATGACGAGGACTATGACGAGTCCGACGGCGGCACCGGCGAACGTGCCAATACCGTTACCGCGCAGCTCGCCGTCGAGTTCTGACGATACCGACGACTCCTTGTCGCTGCACCGTGAATCGCCTTTAAAACGGCGATTCACGGTGCCCCATCCCGGTCAATCGAGCTGTCTGTTCCAGCGGTTCGCGAATAAAGTCGAAACGTAGAAAAATCCTGTTCTTCGGCGTGCATTTTTCGGATTTTTAGTCGATTATTTACCGGTTAGAATTATATCAGCCAAGCGGTTTGCTCGTGTGGCCGGCCGCACTATGGATAGCAGTGTAGACAGCACGGCCGCGTCTGTGACGCGGCATTGGAGGTGTGACGATTTTCCCCGATATCCTGAGCGAAATGGCGGTGCTGCTGTTGGTGGCGGCGGCCATCGGCGCGCTTGGGGTGCGTCTGCGTCAGCCCTTGATCGTGTCTTTCATTGCGGTGGGGATATTGGTCGGCCCATCGGTGCTCGGCTGGGTCAGCGCGGAAGACGAAGTCGATCTGCTGGCAAAGCTCGGCATCACTTTGTTGCTGTTCATCGTCGGCCTCAAACTGGATTTGCACATTATCCGGACCATGGGACCGGTCGCGCTTGCAACCGGTCTCGGCCAAGTGCTTTTCACCAGCGTTGTGGGCTATGTGATCGCATTGGGCTTTGGTATGACGCCGGTTGCGGCTCTGTATGTCGCCGTTGCGCTGACTTTTTCCAGCACCATCATCATCGTCAAATTGCTGTCGGACAAGCGCGAGGTCGATACGCTGCACGGGCGCATTGCGCTCGGTTTCCTGATCGTGCAGGACTTGGTCGTTGTGCTGGTTATGATCGGTCTCAATGCGCTGGGTGGTTCAACCGAATCCACGATCTCGCAGGCGGCAATCGAGGTCGGTGTGAAAGGTTTGGGCTTTGTCGTCGCCATCGCCTTGGTGACGCGCTATGTGTTGCCGCGACTGCTTCATCTTTTGTCGCACTCGCAAGAGCTATTGGTGCTCTTCGGTGTTGCTTGGGCGGTCGCGCTGGCGGCCGCGGGTGCCGCGTTGGGCTTCAGTAAGGAGGTCGGTGCTTTCGTTGCCGGGGTGTCGTTGGCATCTACGCCGTTTCGTGATGCCTTGGGCGCACGTCTGGTCAGTTTGCGCGATTTTCTTTTGTTGTTCTTTTTCATCGATCTCGGTGCGCGTCTGGATCTCAGTTTGCTCGGTGCCCATCTGGTCGAGGCAGTGGCATTCTCGGTATTCGTACTCATCGGTAACCCACTGATCGTGATGATCATCATGGGTGTGTTGGGTTATCGCAAACGTACGGGGTTTCTTGCGGGTCTGACGGTTGCGCAGATCAGCGAGTTTTCTCTCATTTTGGGGGCACTCGGCCTGAGTCTCGGGCATATCGATCGCGAGACCATGGGATTGATTACACTGGTCGGCCTGATCACCATCAGCGCATCGACTTACATGATTCTGTATTCGCATCCGCTATACGAAAAGTTGGCACCTTGGTTACGTATTTTCGAACGACGCACGCCCCATCGCGAGGCTGCTCAGGATCAACCGCCCGGCGATGGTAATAACGATGTCTTGTTGTTCGGAATGGGACGCTACGGCGCGCGTATCGCACAGGCGTTGCGTGCGCGAGGCAATCGGGTGATGGCCGTCGACTACAATCCCGAGTTGGTACGTTTCGGCGATCCTGCGGGCTATCCGGTCCATTACGGTGATGCCGAAGACCCCGAGTTCGTGTCGTCGCTGCCGTTGTCCCAGGTACAGTGGGTGGTGAGTACGGCCAAGGAAAGGAATGTCAACCAGTCGTTAATTCATACTTTGCGCGGATTGGGTTACGCTGGCCGGATTGCGGTGACCGCGCATGTGCCGGTCGATGTTCGGAGCCTGGAGAACGCCGGTGCCGATGTGGTGTTGGTGCCGTATGCGGATGCGGCACGCGATGCCGTTGATCGCCTGTTGGATTAGTAGGGCCTGTTGACACAAACGGGCCCTATAGTCCCTAGTGGAGGAACTCGTCGTGGAACCTTTCAAGAATATTCTCTTCTTCTCCCACCCGGGTATCGAGCAGGAAGATGCAATTCATTGTGCCGCGTCATTGGCCAAGCAAAACGGGGCCAGATTGACGCTGATGTCCGTGATCAAAGCGCCACCGACATTGCACGAGATCGATGTGGCCGAGGCAGAGGAGATGGAGATACTGTCCGGTATGATGCAGGACTATCGAGATCGTCTGGAACATCTGGCCTCGAAAATGCGTGAGGACGGTATTCAAGTCGAGACCAAGATCGAGGTCGGGATCGCGTTCGTCGAGATCGTTCGTGAGGTTCTGAGAAAAGCGCACGATCTGGTAATACTCGATGCGGATCCGAAGCTCGGCGTACTCAAGCGCTTGTTCGGCAGCACCTCGATGCACTTGATGCGTAAATGCCCCTGTCCGGTTTGGGTCGTCAAGCCCGGTGTTCGATCTTATAAACGTATTTTGGCCGCGGTCGATGTGAGCGTGGATGCTTGGGGTAGGGCAAAACGTTCGATCAATCCGGTGATTGTGCAACTCGCAGGCCTGATGGCACGTATGAATCACGCGGAATTGCACCTGGTGCAGGTCTGGTCGGTGTTCGAGGAAGGTTATCTTCAGGTGCGCGGCACCAGCAACGACCGAGCGATTCGCCAATTGCGCAAGGAAACCAAGCGCGACTACGCCCAAAAGCTCGATTATCTGCTTGATGCGGTGGATATGAGTGGCGTTAGACAGGTGTATACACACCTGAAGCACGGTAACGACCCCGCCGCACGAATTGTGACATTGGCTCGCAAGCAATCCATTGACCTAATGGTCATGGGGACTGTCTGCCGCACCGGATTGGCCGGATTCTTTATTGGTAATACTGCTGAAGAGGTACTGAATGCGGTCGATTGTTCGGTGCTCACGGTGAAACCTCAAGGGTTTACCTCACCCGTCACCTTGCCGCTGTAGTTTGCGGGGTCAGACTCCTTTGGCGGACATTGATTTTCGCGTCGGGGCGCCGTTCGGCAAAGTTTCCGGCGTAGCGACCGATACAATCGACATGACACCAGAATTAAAAGAGTCATGACAGAATCCGACCAACATCCCGGTATCGAAGGGGGGGCCGTCGAATTCTTGTTGCGGCGTATGCAGCGGAGCCAGGATTTCCCCGCCCTTTCCGAGAGCATTCGTACGCTGAATCGCTTATCGGCGTCGAACGAGAAATCGATCGAACAGCTGGCTAGCGTCATCGTGCGTGATTTTGCCTTGACCAATAAAATCCTGAAGGTCGTCAATTCTGCGTACTACGCAGGATTCGCCGGTAAGGTCGGAACCATTTCGCGTGCGATCGTGGTTCTGGGCATCGAGTCGATACGTGCTTTGGCCGCCTCGCTGATTTTGTTCGAGCATCTGTCCGCGGGTACCCATGCGGAGCGCGTTCGGGCTTTGATCGGTAAGAGTATGTTTAGTGCCCTGGTTGCACGAGAGAGTATCGGGAACGGCGAGCAGAACGGTGAGGAGGCCTTTCTCGCGGCCATGTTCCATAGCCTTGGCGAGCTGCTGGTCGCCTTTTATCTCCCCGAAGAAGACGAGGCGATTCATACGGAAATCGATGAAAACGGGACACCTCAACGCCAGGCCGAATACATGGTGCTCGGCGTGGAACTGGAGCACCTCGGGATTGCGGTGGGTAAGCATTGGAACTTCCCCTATGTGATTACCCATTGCATGAAGAAACTGCCGCAAACCAAACCGGCAAAGCCGATCAACGAAGAGGAACGATTGCGACACATCGCCTGTTTTGCGACCGAACTGACCGAACAGTTGGCGGCTGGATCACGCCCCGGCGATGTTTCCGTGAATGCATTGCTCGAACGTTTCAACGGTTGTGTGAAGTTCGAAAAGGCAGAGTTCGACGATGCTTTAAGCAACGCGCGAAGCGAGTACCGTAATTTGGCCGAGGGTTTGGCATCGAAAGAAGGCTCACCGACATCGATTCTTGCATTGGCCGGTTTCGGTCGCGATGACGCCGATGAGGACGAACAGAGCAAGGATATTGCCGACGTAGCGCTGCCGGATGAAGACGAAGCCGAGGTACTATCTCCCGCGAGTAATCCGGAGCCGGTATTGGTGGATGGGTTACAAGAGGCTACCGCGATGCTTGCCGAAGGCGCGGATACCGGCCAGGTTGCGCAGGTCGTATTGGAAACCTTGTATCGTGCGTTCGGTTTGCACCGCGTTGCCTTGTGTCTCCGCGATGTGAGCCGCCGTCGTTATGTCGGTCGTCTCGGTTTCGGCGGCGATACCGACGCTTATTTGCAAGCGCTGCAATTCGATGAGGCCTATTCACGCGATGTGTTTCATGTTGCCTTACAGCGCAAGACCGACGTACATATCGCCGATCTTGCCGTTGGTAGCGCGGGTCACGGTATCCCGGCCTGGTATAGCAGTCTGACCCCGCATGGCGCCATGTTGTTTTTGCCGCTCGTCGTGCGCGATAAGCCTGTCGGTTGCATTATTGCCGAGCATGCACGCCCCGCCGGCTTCAATCTGGAGTCGGGCACGCTCCGTCTGGTACGTGCGCTGCGCAATCAATTGGCTCTGGCGGTGCAACTGCGCGCCGGGTAGTCCTTGTCCAAAGAGCGATACGAGACCTTGGGCAAGACGTTGGCGTTTTCAGTCGCACGCCGTATCCAATCTGGCTTAGAATCCATGGCTTTAACGGCTTGGATCGAATGGTGGAGCATGGCCGGATCGCCAACTCGGTGTGCCTGGGCTGCAGGTGCACCAGCCTTGGATGTTGCTTATCACGATAAAGAATGGGGCGTTCCCAGCTTCGATGACGGGCATTTGTTCGAGATGTTGATTCTCGAGGGTGCTCAAGCGGGTCTTTCCTGGTCGACCGTACTCGCTAAGCGCGAAGGCTACCGCCGGGCCTTCGATGGTTTCGACCCGCAAAAAATGGCGCGTTACTCGGATAAGAAACGTGCCGCACTGATGCAGAATAGTGCCATCATCCGCAATCGACTGAAGATCGAAGCGGCTACCACAAACGCAAAGGCCTATCTTGAGCTGTTGTCGAGTGGCACCGAACTCGGCGATTTCCTTTGGCAGTTTGTCGAGGGTCGCCCCATTCAGAATACTTGGCGGACAATGCAAGAGGTGCCGGTATCGACACCGCAATCGAAGGCGATGAGCCGCGAGCTAAAACGCCACGGTTTTAAATTCGTCGGTGAGACCATTTGTTACGCATTCATGCAGGCCGTCGGCATGGTCAACGATCACACGGTGGATTGCTTTCGACACCGGGAATTGTCGACTTAGCTGCAACGAACATCGTGCAGTCGAATCGGCGTCGGTATACCCAAATAACCGAGTATTTTCGAGAGCGAACGCGATACGGTCACCAGCAGCGGGCAGGTGCGGTGGACCAGAGGGCATATAAGCGGCCGAAACATCGACTTGTCGTCCATCGTGAGGTCGAGCGCCATCGATATCAGTGCGCTGATCGCGAGGGCGCCGACGATATTGTCGAACAACACACCGATCATTCCACCATACAGTAGCGGCACGACGCGCACGATGATACGTCCCGACGCCTCGGCGTTGTCCTGAGATTGCTCGTGACTGTAGTGCGCATAGGGGAGTTGTCGTCTTGCGCGCCGCATTGTGCGACTCCGGGCCCCCGGAGGCGGTATCGAACTCCGATCTTCTTTAAGCATACTTACACCCACTTCTCTTAAGTTTGCTTCTACATGGATCACCGGCCGGGGTGCCGGCGGTGCGTCCATTCCATTCAGTCGTTTTAAAGCACTATTTGTGCCGTATCTGAGAGGGGATTTCGTAATCTTTTGTTTAAACTGAATAATTTATTTTCCATTAGCCTGCAGGCGATGCTGGTTTGTAAGCGTATGCGACATAAATTTCTCGTTTGTGTCGCAAAGTTGACGAGATGATTATTGGGTATCGACGCGACCACGTCAGGCAAACGTGCTAGCTTTTCGCGCTGGTTTATTCAGTAGCACCCTGGGAGTTGTCATGAACGGAGAATCAGTGAGCAAGGAAGGATTGGATCGGCAGATCGAGCGCTTGACCATCGCACTCGATCGAAACGAGCAACGGCTAAAACGTACGGAGCGGCAGCTGCGTTTTTTCGGTCTCTCGGCAATCTCTGCGATGGCCCTTTGGTTGTTTGCCGGTCCACATGCCGGTACGCCGGTACATGCCGAGGGTGTGATCGAGCGCGTAGAGCACAAGGTCGAGCAGGATCTCGCTGCGCTCGAAAAGAAGAGCGAACAGGATTTCCGTGCATTGATGGCCAGGGTAAAAAAGGATCTCGCCTCGGCGGAACGTGCCGATCCGGCCCATATGGTGGCGGTGATTTTGCACGATGTAAAAGATGCGTTGGAAGCTGTGCCGCACATGGCCGAGGATATGCAGAGCATGGCGCATGACATGCGGCAGATGAATGCCAAAATGAGTGCGGTGCCCGCAATGGCCGGTGAGATGCAGCAGATGAATCTCAAGATGGGCGTGATGACCTATGGGGTTGACAGCACGATGGGACGCATGGGTCGCTGGATGCCTTGGGGACCCTGATTACCGAAGGGGTGACGGTTCCGTTTGCCGTTTGTGGTTTGCGCGGTCGTGAAATTCGCGAACAGGTGAATCGGACTTTGGAGATGGCGAGCGAACGTTCGCCTTATCTCCATTCCGGTGCCGTGACCGCCCGACCGATCACTGATGACCCGTTGGACCCGGCATCCCGGTGGACGCGGTCGTTCTCACACGCATCCGTTAGACGGCTTGTTGCGGGCGGTACGGCGGAATCGACCGACAGCATCGATCGTCTACATTGATCCGTCGAGGGTCGGACCGAATCATCGTTCCTTTTGGCGACGGGCGTGATCATGGCGACTATGCGGTCCGTGAGCGGCGCGTCGTGGTGTTTTAAAATCTCCGCCGTGATGTGCCGCGGGTGCATTCAAGATTCGATTACCACGAGCGTTTCGCGACCCCGGCATTTCAGGCAGCGAAGCGGCGGGTGGATCTGTCGCGCCTTGGACCATTATTTCAACGCCAACGATTTTCCCCGAATATGCCGCTTATAATTGTCTGCATGCCAGCACATCGTCTTTGCCATGACCGCGCAGCCTGACCATGCCAATATTCTGCTGATCGAAGATCATCGCGACATCGCGGACATGGTCGGTGCCTACCTCGAGGAACGTGGGTTTGCATTGGACTATGCGGCCGACGGCGTTACCGGTTTGCACCTGGCGGTGGTAAACGACTACGACGTCATCATTCTCGATCTGATGTTGCCTGGGATGGACGGGCTTTCGGTTTGTCGCAAATTGCGTGATGAAGCGCGGCGGGTGACGCCCCTGCTGATGCTGACCGCACGCGATACCCAGCAGGATAAGATTATCGGCCTGGACAGTGGTGCCGACGATTATCTGGTCAAGCCGTTCGATATCCGTGAACTGGAGGCACGCATACGCGCCTTGGTGCGTCGCGGTCGTGGCAGCGTTGCGAGCAGTTTGCTGTCTGTCGGTGGTTTGACGCTCGATACCGGCACCCTGGAGGTAGCGCGTGATTCGCGCAGGCTTACTCTGACACCGATCGG
Source organism: Chromatiales bacterium (assembly GCA_028280505.1). Lineage (GTDB taxonomy): Bacteria > Pseudomonadota > Gammaproteobacteria > Chromatiales > Chromatiaceae > Thiosocius. Next base: position 7,705 of record JANQLO010000032.1, read on the forward strand.
CCTCAAACTGTTGGCGGTACTGATGCGTGCCTCGCCGCGTGTCGTCAGTCGCGGCGAATTGGAACGTGAAGTTTGGGGCGACCTTTTGCCCGATAGCGATACCTTGCGAAGTCATCTTTACAGCCTGCGCAAGGCTATCGACAAGCCGTTCGACAAGCCCCTTTTACATACGGTACATGGCGCCGGTTATCGTATCGTCGATGCCGATACCGAATGAATCGTGTATGTATTCGGAGCGCGACCATGCTGTTCGGCAGCCGCGCAGTTTTTTAGCGGTCACGGATGAATTTTGTCAACAGAATGCCAGGTACGGCGGAAAGGTTGTTGTGTGTTTTTCTCCGTGGGTCCCGGCCCGCATAGTGCACGAAGGCGGAGCCGGAATGATCGAGAAAACCCGGGGTATCAAACATTCGTATGTCAAGTTACTCTCGATGGCGCGGATATCTGTTGTCTTATTCGATTTTGCGAAAGATCCGGCGTCGCGTCTCGAGCGATCACCCGACCTGTTTAGCCGGCTCTCCCGCAACATACGGGGAAACCGCAAGGCGCGGTTTCGAACGGCCGACAGGCTAAAAGGCAGGGTGCCTGACGTCATCTTTCGTGCAATACACGGGCTAGCCTTCATGCACCATGCGCTTTAAAGGTACGCTCAAACATCGCATCAGTCGCACCTTTCTGCTGCAAGCCGGCGCGATCAGTGTCGCCGCGGTGGTTAGCGTGTTGCTGGCGGCCGGCGTGATCCGGCATGTACTGGTGACCGAAGCCTTGCGTATCGAGGCCGATTACTTCTGGGAGCGCTACAGCATAGATCCCGGCTTTCCCCTGCCGGATACCCGAAACCTCACCGGATATTTCGTGACGAGCAGCCAGGATGAGAACCTGCCGATGGCGTTGCGCGGCCTGGCCGAGGGTTTTCACGATGTGTCGAGTGATTCGGATTTCACCACGGCGTATGTTACCGAGCGTGAGGGCCGCCATCTGTATCTGGTGTTCGACGGTGAGCGGGTCAACGAACTGGCGGCTTACTTCGGCCTGATTCCGCTGATGGTGGTTCTGTTGGTGTTGTATCTCTCGGTCTGGTTGGCGTATCGGGCGTCACATCGAGCGGTCTCACCCGTGGCCTGGTTGGCGCGCGAGGTGGATCGTCTCGATCCCGATGCGCCCGATGCCGAAGTCTTTGCCGGTCAGCGGTTGCCTGCCGATGCCGATGAAGAAGTCCGTGTATTGACGACTGCGTTGGGCGGATTCGCCCGGCGTCTGGACGACTTCGTGGAGCGCGAGCGTGCCTTTACTCGTGACGCCAGCCATGAGTTGCGTACGCCGCTGACGGTTATTCGGGTCGCCGCCGATATTTTGTTACAGCGTGACGATCTATCGGGCGAAGCGTGTCGTAGCGTTCAGCGTATTCGTCGTTCGTCGGATGAGATGGAAGAATTGGTCGAGGCGTTTTTGCTGTTGGCCCGGGAGGCCGAGAAGGGCCTACCTTTGCAACCGGTCAGTATCAACGATGTCGTCGATGAAGAGATCGATAAGTTAAGTCTGATCGCCGGGGACAAGATCCTCGATGTGCAGGTGCACGCGGATTGTGTGTTGACCGTTGAAGCCCCGTCGCAGGCGGTATCCGCAGTGATCGGCAATCTGTTGCGCAATGCCTTTGCCTATACCGATAACGGATGTATCGAGATAAGGATCAGGCCGCGTCATATCGTTGTTGTCGATAGTGGCGTCGGCATGACTCAACAGGATGTCGAGGAGGTCTTCAGACCTTTCTTTCGAGCCGATTCGGCACGTGTCGACGGGCATGGCGTTGGCATGACCATCGTTCGCAGACTCAGTGACCGCTTCGATTGGCCGGTCGAGATCCGTAGCCGTGAGGGGAGCGGTACATCGGTCAAGGTCGGCTTTCCCTCGGGCGAGTGCACTGTGCTTTCGTCGACGCAGGAGAACTGAATACTGCTGACTCCCCTGATCAGCACAAGGTATTCGAGGCTCCTTTTCACCTTTTCTTCACATCATCACGACCGGTCTTTCACGATTGTGGGTCTAGTTTCACCTGCATGATTTCAACCGGAAAGCGGGGTGGAAGATGGCAAGCGTGACAGCAATTGGTTTCGTCGAACAGGGATTGGTACCGGACAAAATGAGTCGGGCCGGAATACGGCGTTTACTCAGGGAACGCATCAGGGAGCTGAAACCCGACGATTGTGAATGGGTTGTACAAAGCCGCAGTGCTTTCATCGACATGATGAATGATTCGCCGGTTGCGCCTCTGCCGGACAAAGCCAATGAACAGCACTACGAGGTGCCGGCCGAATTTTATCGTCAGGTACTCGGGCCGCATGCGAAATACAGTTGCGCATACTGGGATGAGGGCGTGCGTCATCTGGCCGGTGCCGAACAGCGCGCGTTGGAGATCACTTGTGAACGGGCTCGGTTACATGACGGTTTGGATATTCTCGAACTCGGATGCGGTTGGGGTTCGCTGACCTTGTTCATGGCCGAGCAGTATCCGCATGCTGACATCACCGCCGTGTCGAATTCCAATTCGCAACGTGCCTACATCATCGGCGAGGCGGCGCGGCGCGGTTTGAGTAACGTTACCGTGCTGACGGCGGACATGAACGATTTCGATGTTGATCGACAGTTCGATCGCGTGGTTTCGGTCGAAATGTTCGAGCATATGCGCAACTATCGTCGTCTGTTCGCGCGCATCAACGGTTGGCTGGTGCCCGGCGGCCTGTTCTTCATGCATATCTTTTGTCATCGCAATTCACCTTATGAATTTGTCGACCGCGGCCCTTCGGACTGGATGAGTCGACACTTTTTCAGCGGCGGCATCATGCCGAGCGACGATCTACCGCTGCACTTCCAGGAGGATCTCAGTCTTTTACAGCAATGGCGTTGGAACGGGCGGCATTATCAAAAGACCCTGAATGGCTGGTTGTCCCGTATGGACCAGCGTCGTGAATACGTCATGCCGGTGCTCGAAGAGACCTATGGCGAGGACGGTGCCGCAGTTTGGTGGGTGCGTTGGCGTTTGTTCTTCATGGCTTGTGCCGAGCTGTTCGGTTACGGGGACGGCAATGAATGGTGGGTCAGTCACTATCTGTTCGAGCGGCCGGAAGTCTGATCAGGAGTGCGATGCCATGAATATGATTGTTAATTTCGTGATGTTTCAGCTGGCCTGGTTTGCCTGTGTGCTCGGGGCGGCGCACGGTATGCCGTGGGCCGGCCCTTTGGTTGTGTCGATCGTGGCGGCCCATCATCTGTTGCGGGTGCCCGAGCCGCGTGCGGAAGCGGTCTTGCTGTTCGTGGTGGCACTGATTGGGTTAACGTTTGACTCGTTGTTGGTATCGAGTGGTTGGCTGGTCTACTCGTCGGGTCAGTGGCATCCGCTGTTGGCGCCGTATTGGATCGTGGCGATGTGGGTGGCTTTCGCAACCACTTTCAATGTCAGTATGCACTGGCTCAAGGGTCGGGCGCTTGTCGGTGTTTTGTTTGGTGCCGTCGGTGGCCCCTTGGCTTATCTCGCCGGTGCCAAGCTGGGTGCCGTGGTTATTGCTGACCCGCTCGCGGCGACGTTGGCGTTGGGCCTGGGTTGGGGTTTGCTGATGCCGATATTGATGTGGATTGCGACCCATCTCGATGGTTGGCGCCCCGGTGTGGGTCGACGAGTTCTGGCGACCGGCGCAAGGGCTCACGGCAATGTTTGACTTGGATATCTATCTCGATGGCCTCGTGATTATCCTCGTTGCCGGTGCGCTCACCTGGTTGCTCAGTATGGTCAAACGTGACGTCGGCATCGTCGATAGTTTGTGGGCGCCGATGTTTTTGCTCGCGGCGATCGCTTACTTGTCGCACGTTGCGGAACCGGGCGCGCGTGCGCTGATCGTTATTGTTTTGGTTGGGCTATGGGCTCTGCGATTGACGAGCTACATCACTTGGCGTAACTGGGGTGAGGCCGAGGACGCGCGCTACCAGGCCATTCGTAAACGTAATCAGCCCGGTTTCACGTTCAAAAGCCTTTACCTGGTGTTCGGCCTGCAGGGCGTGATTGCCTGGGTCGTGTCTTTGCCGTTGCTGGCGGCCATTCTCAGCAATGCACCGCTTGGTGTGTTGGATTTTCTGGGTGTCGGTCTGTGGGCCGTCGGTATGACCTTCGAAGCTGTTGGCGATTGGCAGTTGGCGCGCTTCAAAGCCGACCCGGCAAATCACGGCAAGGTGCTCGATAGCGGCCTGTGGCGTTACAGCCGACACCCCAACTATTTCGGTAACGCCTGTATCTGGTGGGGGTTCTTCCTGGTCGCGCTGTCGGCCGGCGCGTGGTGGAGTCTGGTGTCGCCGATCTTGATGACGTTCTTGTTGCTCAAGGTGTCGGGCGTCACCTTGCTGGAGAAGGACATCGGTGAGCGGCGCCCCGCATATCGGGGTTATATCGAACGGACCAATGCATTTGTTCCCGGACCGCCCAGACAGGTGGATGGACACGAAACCGGAACGGAGGCGAAAGTATGACGTTCGGCAAGGCGTTCTTGTTGCCGATGGCATTTTCGGTATCGGCAAACGCGTGGGGTAAGACTCTTTCGGTAGACGATCTGCATTTCCGGGTGTTGTTGGACGACAAACCCATCGGTTTTCACCACTTCCGCATCACTGACGGCGTTGATGCCAGAACAGTCGAAGTCGATGCCGAATTTGATGTCCGTGTTTTGTTTGTCCCGGTCTATCGCTATCGTCACAGCAATACCGAAGTTTGGCAGGATGGATGTCTTGCCCACATCGAGTCGCAAACCGACTCCAATGGCAAGTTTTTTTCCGTCAGCGGACGAAAAGGCACCGACACCTACGACATAAAAACGGGTTCGGTTTCTCAGTTGTATCCGCTCGATTGCCTGATGAGCTTTGCTTATTGGGACCGCAGTATTTTGCAGCAGGAACGCTTGCTGAATGCACAGACCGGCGAGGTTATCGGGGTCGAGATTCAATCGTTGGGAGAACAGCGACTGAGTCTTGCCGACGGCGAGGTCGTTGCTGAAGCCTACAAAATCGTTTCGTTTGCAGGGGATGTCGATATCAAGCTTTGGTATGCGGCATCGGACGGACGTTGGCTGTCACTCGAATCGCGTCTCGAAAACGGCCGATTGATGCGATATGTGCCGCACGCCACCGACAAGCTGGCTTGGCACGATGCGGGCGCTGTGTCGGGGGCGCGCTGACGATGTCCAAGTCCTGGTTGTCGGTGGCCTTACTGTTCGCCTTGCTGTTGTCCGGTTGCGGCTCGGCGCCAAAGACGCCGATCGATACCGTCGAGCAACTCGATCTGGCGAGATTCATGGGCGACTGGTATGTCATTGCGAATATTCCGACTTTCATTGAGCGCGGTGCGCATAATGCAGTCGAATCCTACGAGTTGATGCCCGAGCGTACCGTTGCGACGACCTTTCGTTTCCGAGACGGTGCTTTCGACGGGCCGGTCAAGGTGTATCGGCCCACCGGTTTCGTCAGCGATGAGAACAGTGCGATCTGGGGTATGCAATTCATTTGGCCGATCAAAGCCGAGTTCTTGGTGTTATATATCGATCAGGCATATCAGCGCACCATTATCGGTCGTTCCAAGCGCGACTACCTCTGGCTGATGGCGCGTGAGCCGGTGGTGTCTGAGGCGGATTACAAAGAGATGCTGGATGTCGCCGCTGCGGCCGGTTACGATCTTTCAAAAATACAAAGGGTTCCGCAGCGCTGGCCAGAAAAAGATCTTTAGCGGGCATCCATCCAAGGATGGTGGAATCGCGTGCTATCAAGCGCCTGAATCACACTGCTGTGGGTGATGGTTCGTCATAGCGTTGCAGCAGACTACGCAAGGCACTCTCTTTGTTGGGAAAGAAACGCTCACGACCGATGTCGTCGACCAGGCGGGTGCGTTCCATGACCGATATCACTTGATGTTTGAGGCCGCTGAATGCGATCTCGACGCCGGCTTCGTTGAGCTGTCGGGCGACCTCGCGCACCTTTTCTTCGCCCGATGCGTCGATCTCGTTGATACTGCTGCCGATAACCAGAATCACCTTGGCCTTGGGGTAGTCGGCTATGGCTTCGAGCACGATATCTTCGAAATAGGCGACCGTAGAGAACGTTAGTGACCCGTCGAAGCGTACCGGTACCACCGTCTCGCTCAGGGGTTCGAGGTGGTGGGTATTGACGCCGGCCAACGTGCCGTCCGGCATTCGACTGACGATCTCGGCGCGAGGGCGCATACTTTTGATCAGGCACACCAGTACCGTAAGGACTATGCCAAGCAGAATGCCGTTGGCGATTGCCGGCGCCATCGCCAACGTGGCGATAAAGGTAATAATGCCGATCACCGCGCCGGACCGGTCGGCCTTCCAGGCATGGACCAGGGGAGCGATACGGATCAGACCGAACACGGCCATCATGACGATGACTGCCAGCACCGACTGGGGTAAGTCATACAGATAGGGCGTAAAGAACAGTAACACCAAAACCACGGCAAGTGCGCTCACAATGGCGAACAACCCCGTTTTAGCTCCCGTCTTTGCAGCGACTGCCGAGCGCGAGAAAGAACCGCTGACGGTGTAGGAGCTGAAGAAACTACCGACGATGTTGGCCAGGCCCTGACCGACCAACTCCTTACTGGTATCGATGCGTTCACCTGTGGTGGTCGCGATCGCCTTGGATATCGAGGTCGCCTCCATAAAGCCGATCAGGGCCATGACGATGGCCGCCGGCATCAAGGCCAGTAACAGATCCCATTGCATCACCGGTATCGAGAACGATGGTAGGCCGTCGGGGATTTCGCCGACAACGGCGCCGCCCGACGAAAGCGTAACCTGGTTGTTCGAGATACCGGCGTAGCGCCAAATTCTGCCGTCTCCCTCCAGTTCGGCAGGTCGTTCACCGCTCCGGTAGAAGCGTGGCGCTTCGCCCGGTGCTGCACCGCCTTCCAGGCGAATACTGTGCAGAGCGATGCGTAAAGCGTTGTTTTGACCCTTTAGGGTATCGAGTTCGTATTGCAGCAGCTGAACAGATGCCTCGATCTCGGCCAGATGCGCGACGGCGTCCAACCCCTCGGCATCACGGATCTGTGAAGCTTCCCGGTTCTTTTCGGAGATTTGCCCGGTTAGCGTTTTGATCTGTTCGGTAGACAAGGCAAATCGCGTGAGCATATCTACCTTTTTGGGATTCTCGATCTGGTCGAGTTGGATGACTGTCGTGCGCTCGAAATCGATTATCGCCGAAATTGCAGTGGTGACGACGACGGCGAGCAACACGCCGGGCACGAGCGGCGAGATGCGTTTGGCGCCGACGATCAGCAGGTAGGCGATGATGGCGAATATCAATGTCGGCCAATGGGTCGAACCAATCTGCTCGATGACACGCCACAGGTCGGCCAGATAGACGTCGGAGCGGGGGAAGGGCACGCCAATGATCTTGCTGAACTGCGACAAGCCGATGATCAGCGCCGCCGCATTGGTGAATCCAACGATAACCGGGCTGGATAGCAGGTTCACGATAGCGCCGAGCTTGAACAGCCCGAGAGCCAATCGCAGGATACCGACTATCAAGGCCAACATGACCGAGAGTTCGATGAAGCCTGGACTGCCCGGTGTCGCGAACGGGATCAGCGCAGCGGCTGACATCAAAGACAGCATCGCCACCGGGCCGGTATGCAGTTGACTGGATGAGCCCCACATCGAGGCGATGATCACGGGGATGAAGGATGCATAGAGACCGTAGACCACAGGCAATCCTGCGAGTTGTGCATAGGCCATACTCTGCGGCACCAGCACCAGGGCTACGGTGATGCCCGAGATCATATCGGCACGCAGTGTTCCCCGGCTCATCGGGAACCACCTGAGGAAGGGTAACAGGGTTTGCAGACCGGTCATGTCGTTGATATTCCTTCGGGCCTGATAACAGAGTCTGACCACATCCGCCCCGTGCCTGCCGACCAGGAGGGTGGCATAACGGGACCGGGTCAGTCTGTCGTTCGAAACTTCAGTCCAGCCTATGCGGCTCAGGCTTATTAAGCTAATCGATGATGTAATTTACCACTATAGATTTTGGTCTATGTATTTCGAGGGTATCCAAGCGGGGAAATTTTGGCGAAACGAACAGTGTGATGACGATGTTTATCTTGTGTTTATTGAAACGATTTTTCGTCTTAGAGTTGAGTGCCGGGATGTGTTTGCCGGGGCCTTACTCATAAGGCTCGACTCTCATGGCTTGTATACGATAACCCGCTTCGGCCAGCTCGCTGGATGTGGCTTCGACCGATAGGGTTCCGCTGACCCACACGGTATCGAATAACATGCCTTGATACTCGGCGCCGGCGTCGGTTTTTACATAGACGGTTTGATTCGCCGGTGGTGGCGGCACGTGTATGCAGGCGCCGTAATAGGGTACCAGCAGAAATTCACCAATTTTTTCCGCGTCCATTTCTATTGGCACCACGAAACCGGCCAGCTTGATTTGTTTGCCGTCGAGCTCGGGTACGACCGGTGCCGCATCCCACAGGGCCTTAAGTTTATCCATCAATTCCGCGGCGCGAGGATCGTCGTCGCTTAGCTCGTCGATGGGATACTCGGCCATGATTTTATCGGGCCGCCAATCCAGGGGTATGAGCGTATCCCATTCAAGCTCGTCGAATTCGTAAACGTCGTCTGAAATGGTGGTTGCTGCGGTCTCGGATTGACCTGACGGCGGTGATGTTGGAGCGATGGGGCCGGTCGTTTCCGGCAATGCCGCGATTACAGGCCGTGCTGTTACTTGCTGCTGCGCTTGTGCGGTCGGCGGTTCGCTATTGTCACATCCGGCGACGACGACAAGACCAATGATCAGAAGCGAGAGCGTTATCGGCTTGGGCATTACGGGGTTTCCTAAATATGTCGCTGCGGTTTTTTCAACACAGACCGGCGTATCCTGGTGATTGTCACGGGATCTAACCATGTAGGTTAAAGCCTGTCGTCTATGGTAACGGTGATCCTTAGCGTGGTCATAATCACGGATCGAGCGATGGGCCGCAGGTCACAGCACTAGACCGGAAAGGGTATTCAGGGTTCCGTGGTCGCTAATTCGGCACGGAAGGTATTGAGGATGGATGGCCAAGAGGCGTCATTCCAAATGCCGGCGCGATCGTCACGGCGGTTGAGAACATGGGCTAGGTCGATGGGTTCTTCACAGTTGTCGAGCAATGCCATGCTCCAATTAGGGAAATCGCGTTGTTCGATTGGCCGAATGACCACGGTGTGGATGTCGTCGTGCCGGTTATCGCGCAGGATATCGGCATAAATCACCAGAACGTTTTTGTCCGAGCCTTCCAGTACCTGAAGATAGGCGTCCTCGGCCGCGTAGAGCATGCCGGTGACGTCCCCGGCGTGATTCCGACGGCTGGCCGCCGCAACCATTTGCTTTAGTTCATCGCCATCGAGTCGAACTGTGGCATGACTGGTATAGATGATCTGGAGCAGCCCCATAACGATTGGTCTTGTGTCGGTTCGATAACCCCTGTGTAGTCCAGAAAGCTGTTGTCGCCAAGGACGTGGGAATGAAAGATTGCCGGTAATCGGCTTGAGTTATCGAACCGAGTTTGCTGAACATTTCCTCCGGTATCTTACGGTATTGATCGCACGGACAATCGATTGCACGACGACGGGTCCTCTTGCCTTCGGTTTTGGTGTGGAAGGTATTAAATACTGCCGCTGCGTATATGAAAGCGGCGCCGACGTGGGTACTGCCCGTGTTTCGCCGAGTTCGTTCGCCGGCGTGATGAGTGTGTCCGCGAGTTCGAGAAATTCCTCTTCCTGCATTCGAATAGACCTCCCGGCGGATTGAAGGTGAGCGGCGATATTCGAATCACGGTGTATCTGGTAGACAGAGAAAGTTATTTAAATCAGATAATTAGAAGTGTTTTGGCGGGATAATACGGGCGGCGGCCGATGACGGGATCGGCTGTTGTCGTGATGCCGACAAGACCGCCGATCAACCGGTCGACCGTCGGTCGTCCGGGGTTGGGCTCGATCACGATAGTGATCGGGATGAAAAGGAGGCGTGTTTCCGGTCGGATTGGTGACGCATGCCGGAGATAAGGCATTCCGGCATGCGCGATGTTTAAACAGCTGCCATTGGCTCAATGGGTGCGCGTCTTTTCCCGCTCGTCAGCATCAAGCCGATGCCCAGGCCGAACAGGGCCAGCAGTCCGGGTTCCGGGACCGCATTGATGGTGATGCGTGCCAGCTGGAAACCCGTCTGGGTGAAATCGCCCAGCACGGGGTCTATCGTCGTCCCCGCTACGGTGGAGGTTCCCAACAGGCTGCCCAGACCGGAATGTACGCTGATTGATGCCATTTCATCAGTGCTGGTGCCGCCGAGCGCGGAGAAAGCCGCACCCTGGCCGTCGTTGACCTCGGTACCCGCGTCCCATATCTCGTTGCCCAGCACCAGAATATCAAGCGGCCCGGCGAATACCCCGGTGGCGTCAAAGATCTCGTAGGCCATGGGATTGTCGTTTCCGATGAAGGCGTCATTCGAGGGAATTACCATCGATGAGAAGGAGAAATACCGGTTGGTCGATGGATTTAGGTTGATGACCAGACTGCTGCTTTCGCCCGGATCGAAAACCGGAGGGCCCGGAAAGCCGGCCGGTCCGGTCACGACTCCGTCCGTACCTCCGGCGACCGAGGCGAAGTCGGCCCGTATCCCGCTGACGTCGCCTTCTTCGGCGATGGCTTCGATAGACGAACCGGCCGTCGCACCGAGGTCGAAACTGTCGAAGGTACCGTCATGGAAGCCGACCCATAGCGGCGTGAAATAGAGTCCGCCCGAAGGCGCGAGGTTTTCTACCGTTATCGAGACCTGCGTGGCCAATGCGGATGAATGCGCCCCGGCCAGCATGGCTGCACCGATTAACGGGAGCATGAGTTTCTGTTTGTACATGTTCGGCTGTCCTCTGAAGTTACATTTTTGTTGCGGAAGCAGGTTTTGGCGCCGATTTCAACGCCTCTTCCCGCTGCTGTCGGGGCAAGCCTAGGAAAGGAATCTCACGAAACTATCACGACAGATAACCTGCGCTTCGATGCCTTTTTAAGTGCAATAAAATCCAAATCGTTCCGGTCTCTTTGCCTGGCGTTCGGAGTCGGCAGCCGGTTCGACCCGGGACACGAGTTCCAGAGGAGGGATGTGATGGGGATGAGCGGCAGATCGGTTCTCGTCATAGAAGACGAACACCACATCGCACAGCTATTGAAGCTGCATCTCGTGGAACATTGCGATGAGGTCGCCATCGTGACCAGCGGTCATGAAGGGCTGCGTGCGGCGAAGAAGCATGATTGGGGTTTGATCATCCTGGATTTGAGTCTTCCGGGAATGGATGGTCTGGAGATTTGTCGGCGATTGCGGGCGATGGAACGCTATACGCCGATCTTGATGTTGACCGCGAGGGGTAGCGAGCACGAGCGTGTTCGAGGTCTTCGTATGGGTGCCGATGACTATGTCGCCAAGCCGTTTTCCCTCCAGGAGTTATTGGCTCGGGTCCATGCCATCTTCCGGCGCTGCGCGGTGCTGCAGAACGGGCATCCGACCGAGCCGAACGGTATCGAACGTTATAAGAATTTGTGTATCGATTTGGATAAACGTTCCGTCAATCTCAAGGGGGAGCAGATCGCGTTGACTGCGCGCGAGTTCGATTTACTGGTACATTTCGTCCGTCACCCCGAACGGGTTTACACCCGGGCACAGCTATTGGACCAGGTTTGGGGACATGGCCATCAGGGTTACGAGCATACGGTCAATTCTCACATCAACCGTTTGCGCGCGAAGATCGAGAAAGATCCGTCGAGCCCGGAATACATCACCACGGTATGGGGTGTCGGATACCGACTGGGTTGATGATGGGCGTCGTTGATTGATGCAATCGCTTTCGTTCAAGCTTCCCGCGGCACTCGTTTTCCTGTTCTCGTTGATCGGTATCACCATGGTGGTGCTGACGCGGTACTCCAGCGATCGTTATTACCAAGAGGTAACCCAAAGACTCAATGCCCCGGTTGCGATGTATGTCACCGGCGAGGCGCCTCTCATCCGTAACGGAGCGATCAATACGTTAGCGTTAGCGTCGCTTGCCCATCAGGCCATGATTGTCAATCCATCGGTCGAGGTGTATCTGCTTGATACGCAAGGGCGGGTGCTCGGGCACGGCCTTGGTTCGGCGGCCGAGGTCAGTTCAGTTGTGGACTTGGAACCGGTCAGGCTTTTCCTGCAAGGGACTTCTGAACTACCGCTGCACGGCGATGACCCGAGACGGCCGGAAAAGCAAAAAATATTTGCCGCGGCAGAGGTGGTTTCGGACAGTGTTTTGGAGGGATATGTCTACATCATTCTGGGCGGTGAAAAGTACGAGCGGCTGACGTCGTCGAGTGGCGCCATCGAGGTGCTGCGACTGAGTACCTTGGCGGTGATCGGCTGTTTGGTTTTCGGCCTTGCGAGCGCGTTGCTGATATTCGCGCGTTTGAGCCGCCGACTGAAAATGCTGACGGATCGGGTGAATGTGTTCTGCATCCAATCTATCGGAAGCAAAGCCACCGTGTCCGCTACGCCAGGCGACGAGTTGGTACAGTTGTCACGGGCCTTCGATGCCATGCAGGCGCGTATCGATGAACAACTCGCGCAGATTCGCGACATGGATAAGACGCGGCGGGAGTTGGTCGCGCACGTGTCCCACGATTTGCGCACACCATTGACGACCATGCGCGGTTACATCGAGACGCTGGCGTTAAAGCACGACAGCGTGACGCCGGGGCAGCGGCGGCAGTATCTTAATGTCGCCCATCAGCATGCGTTACGTCTTGGTCGTCTTATCGATGACCTGTTCGAACTGGCGCGTTTGGACGCCGGAGTTGCCGGGCCTCAACAGGATGCTTTCTGCGCCGCGGAGTTAATCGCCGATGTGGCACAAGAGTTCTGCCTCGAGGCGAAGCGCAGAGGGGTTAACCTGAAGATCGTGCGGTTAACCAAAAACAGTGCGGTGTGGGCCGATATCCGCTTGATCGAAAGAGTCTTCACCAATTTGATCGACAACGCCTTAAGACATACCCCGAGCGGTGGTGAAATCGCTTTGGTGGTCAGTCGCCATGTGGATGGCGTACAGGTCAGCGTGATCGATAATGGTATCGGTATTGCCGAAGACGTGTTGCCCAAGGTATTCGAGCGGGGATTTCGGGTGGTGCCCTCGGGTGCCCGGCAAGGGGCATCGAGCGGGCTCGGTCTGGCGATCGTAAAGCGTATTCTTCAACTCCATGGCTCGAACGTTTCGGTTCACAGCCGGCCGGGTAAGGGGGCGGTGTTCCGTTTCGTTCTCAAGCGTTTCGAGGACGATGCGCCGGCATTGACACGACAGGCCGGCGTTGTCGGCGAGGTTCACACGAGGACCACCGGGACCTGAGCCCAGGTCACGGAGATCGTTTATTCACCTGTTGGATGTCGCCGAACCAGGCGGTGACGGACTCGCCGGTCTGATCGGTGTCCGCTGCGATTGCGAGACCGGTCACCCGAGGCACGGAATCACCGAAGGCGACAAAAAAATCTTCAGCGAGATCGCGTTGCTCCTCGGCCCAATTGCCGACCCCGCTGTCGGCATTGCGCAGCACGATCATTCGAACCCTGCCGGTATAGGCGTTCCAGGTACTGGTGCCGGGTTGCTCCCGGTTTGCCCAGACATAGCAGAGCGCGGCGGTCGGCACTTGGTCGCCGTACCACCAGCGCGCCAGGCGAAGCCCGGTCCGCTCGAGCAATGATAAGCGCTCCATCGGATAGTCGAAGAAGACATATAAGCGGGCCGCGAAATCGTCGCCTGCCTTGGTCGAGATATTCGATTGCTCGACGACCCGGTCGATACGCCAGCGCCAGCGAAGACCGGATTGAGCCTCGGGGTCCCAAGCTACCGCGCGGGTCAAACTGGCCGCTGCGCCATCGGCTCGGGCGCGGACTACGGTGACGCCGTTGTCGTCGACCAAGTCGAATTGTGTGGGTTTTACATCGAGTAGCTCGCTTACCATCCAGTTGTCCTCGAAACCGGAGGGTGGCGACATGCGTGAGAAGGCGCCGGGTACCGATGATGTCGCCGCCGTGGCATGGACGGCTACCGTGAGCGACAGACCGATCAAGGTTGGCTGTTTAAGCACCCCGACTCCAGGCGTGATAGCGACCGACCCATTCGAGTATCCGCTGCGGGGCATGGGCCCGTTTCCAGTTTCCCGCGGCGTATTTGTTTGCCTCGGCCCAGGTCGGGTAGATGTGGATGGTGCCCAGGATCTTGTTCAGCCCGATGCCGTGACGCATTGCCAGGATGAACTCGATGATCAAATCACCGGCGTGGTCGCCGACGATGGTTGCGCCGAGTACCTTGTCCTTGCCGGGTACCGTGAGTACCTTGACCAGGCCCTCCGCGGATTCGTCGGCGATGGCCCGGTCGAGGTCATCGATGCCGTAGGTCGTAAGCTCGTACGCGATACTGCGCTCCCTGGCTTCGGTCTCGTTTAGGCCGACACGTGCGACTTCCGGGTCGGTGAAGGTGGCCCATGGGATTACCGAATAATCGACCTTGAATTTACGGAAGCGGCCGAATAACGCATTTACCGAAGCGTACCAGGCAGTGTGTGCTGCGGTGTGGGTAAACTGGTAGGGTCCGGCAACATCGCCACAGGCGTAGATGTTGGGGTAGTTGGTTTGCATGAATTCATTGACGGCGATGGTGCGGCGTTCGCCGATCTCGATGCCGATATCTTCGGCGCCATAGCCGCTAACGTTGGCGGCACGTCCAACCGCAACCAGAACCTGGTCGAAGGGGATATCGATGGTTTCGCCGCCGTGGTCCGCAATCAGATGTTTTTCGCCGTCGACCAGACGGAAAGCCCGGGCCTTGGTATCGATGCGTACGTCAATACCTTCGTCGACAAAGCGCCGTAACACCATGTCAGATATCTCCGGATCTTCGCGTGGCATCAGGCGTGGCGCCATTTCGACTTGCGTGACCTGTGCGCCAACGCGTGCGAAAGCCTGTGCCAATTCGCAACCGATCGGCCCGCCGCCGAGCACGACCAGCCGTTTGGGGAGATCTTTCAGGTCCCAGACATTGTCCGAGGTTAGATAGCCCACGTCGTCTATGCCGGGAATAGGCGGTACGAACGGGCGTGCTCCGGCGGCGATTATCAGCGACTTGGCCGAGATCTCGCGTTTGCCGTCGGGTGTATGAACCTCGACGGTCCATGGCGACGTGATACGGGCCTCGCCTTGAACACAGTCGACACCCAGCTGGGTATAGCGTTCTACCGAATCATGTGGCTCTACGGTTTTAACCACGCGTTGGACACGCCGCATGAGATCGGCGAAGCGGAAATCCACCTTCACCGCCTGCATACCGAGTTGATCCGCCTTCTTCGCCTGTGCAAGAAACTTGGCCGAACGTAATAGCGCCTTTGACGGCACGCAACCGGTGTTGAGGCAGTCGCCCCCCATTTTGTGTCGCTCCACCAAGGCGACCTTGGCCTTCACGGCGGCAGCAATGTATGCCGAGACCAGGCCGCCGGAACCGGCGCCGATCACCAGTAGGTTGTAATCGAACTTTAACGGTTTCTTATTGCGCCAGGGTGCATACACCTTGCGCGTCTCGACCGCGGCAAGCATGCGTTTGGCAATGAAGGGAAAGACCGCAAGCAATGCAAACGAACCCAGTATCGCCGGAGACAAAATGCCGCTGAGGCTTTCTATCTTGGCGAGCTGGGTGCCGGCATTGACGTAGACGAAGGTGCCGGCCAACATACCAATCTGGCTGACCCAATAGAACGTCCATGCCCGGATCGGCGTTAGACCCATCAATAAATTGATCGCGAAGAAGGGGAAGATGGGCACGAGGCGCAGTGCGAACAAATAAAACGCCCCTTCTTTTGCGATGCCGTCGTTTACCGCCCGCAATTTGTCGCCGAAGCGTTGTTGGACGCTGTCGCGGAAGAGCAGGCGACTGGCGAGAAACGCCAGGGTGGCACCGATGGTCGATGCGAAAGAGATGATCACCAGCCCCCAAAGGAGACCGAAAATCGCCCCGCCGACCAAAGTCATGACCGCCGCACCGGGTAGGGACAAGCCGGTTACCGCAACATAGATAATGAAAAACAGGCCGGCGGTTAGCAGCGGGTGGTTTTGA
Organism: Chromatiales bacterium; assembly: GCA_028280505.1. Taxonomy (GTDB): domain Bacteria; phylum Pseudomonadota; class Gammaproteobacteria; order Chromatiales; family Chromatiaceae; genus Thiosocius. The sequence continues at coordinate 23,915 of JANQLO010000032.1, forward strand.
CGGTAAGCCTCGATGGCCGTTTGTTGTTCCTTAAAAAAGGCCAGGTCGAGAAAACGCCCGAGATCGAACGCGAAAAAGGCAGCGATTGCGGCAACGATCGCAATGAGCAGGATGATTTTATTCTTAGACACGCTATGACTCCTGACGGTAACCGACATCACGATACCGCTTCAATGTAAATTCTTCACGCAGTTCATGCCGGCATTGTGCTGCGAACCGTCGCCAAGGGGACCGCGCATAGGCGAGCATTCATTCAGGCTGTTTTTCGAGGCCTTTCCGAAGGCGCGGCTGCGAGCGTGTTTTTGTTCCGGTTCCCGAATATGCTCTCAGCGAAAAAAAGTCCGCCTTGTACCGGTCTATGGGCGTAACGGGTCGGCAGCAGTACGTCGGCGAGTTCCGCTATCGTTTGAGTCAGGAAACATCATATGGCCGCATCATCCCTTCGTTGGTCTTCCCATGTCTTGTTGTTGGCATGGTTCATTGTATTACCGAGTGTCGTCAGTGCGAGTGCGCTGGAACGCTTGTTCGCTCCCAAATCCGAGCCCTGGGATCGCTGGGTTCAGCACGAGGTATCGGATCGCCGACAGATATCGCACGATACCTGGGACCGTTTTCTGGATACTTATGTCATGCGCTCGGGCGACGGCGTGATGCGCGTGGCCTACGGTTTGGTTTCCGATCAGGATCGCGCTTTACTGGACGAGTACATCTCCCGTCTTGGGGCGACGCCTATCAGCAGCTATTCGCGTGCCGAACAGTTCGCCTACTGGGTGAATTTATACAATGCGCTAACGGTCCGGGTCGTGCTCGATCACTACCCGGTCATGAGCATACGCGATATCGATATCTCGCCGGGCCTGTTTGCGGACGGTCCGTGGCGCAAGGCTTTGGTGGCTGTTGAGGGCGAGCAGTTGCGACTGGACGATATCGAACATCGCATTCTGCGACCGATCTGGGGCGACCCTCGAATTCACTACGCGGTGAATTGTGCCGCGGTCGGTTGTCCCAATCTGCAATCGGTGGCCTTTACGGCGGAAAACACCGAACGGCTGCTGGAAGCGGCGGCGCGCGATTATGTCAATCACTCGCGCGGCGTCCGTATCGACCAGGGACGGATAATGGTATCCAGTATCTACAACTGGTTCATGTCGGACTTCGATCGAAATGGGGGCGTCATCGAGCACATCAAGCGGTATGCCGAGCCCGGATTGCTGGCCGAAATCGAGGGTATCGAGCGTATTCACGATTACGAATATGACTGGTCGTTGAATACCAGCAGCAAGCAGGACGGCTGACAATGGCCGTCGTGCTGGCGAGTGGTATCGCAGAGCCATTGAGTCAGCTCTTGTCGGTCATGGCAGACGGTGAATACATCGCACGTGACTGCGCCGCCCGTCAGGCACGTGCCGCGAGTGATGAAAGATCGAGCCGTTTCTTCCGTGCGCAGGCTACTCATGAGCGCTTTCATGCCCTTTTGTTTCGTCAGGCTGCCCGGTATTTGTCTTCAAAAAAGCATGCCAAGACAAATCACTCACTCGGTTTGCGGCGGTATGCCCGACAACTGGACGCCGCAGTGGGTGCCGGCCGCTGGAATGAGGTAGTCATAGGACAGCAACTGGTGCTGGAGAATCTCGGTGAATTGGTGTTATCCAAACTCGATGACGAAATGTCCAGACGTGGTGTCGGTATGGAGCGTATGCGTTCGATCGTATTGCGACAGGAACGTGCGCATTATCATTTCGGCACTCAGTGGCTCGAGGCGCGATTACTTGACGGGCGGCTTGATGCCGTCGAGGCAAAAGACGTCGTCGAGAGATATGTGGGTTTTGCCGACCGTGTGTTGTTGGATGTTGCCGGATTGCTTGAAGGTGTGGAAGCCGACGCCGAGCTGTATCGGCAAGAGGTCCGAGAACGTTTGCCCGACTGGGCGACGGGAGCGATCGCATGATCTCGGTTATCATTCCGGTATTCAACGAGGAAAAGGTATTACCTGCGACATTGAATGCCTTGCGTCTGCAGTCCGGCGCGTTCGAGACGATCGTGGTAGACGGCGGCAGTACCGATCGTACGCTTGAGGTTTTGGCCTCTTACCCTTGGACTAAAGTCAGCAGGGCGCGCAAGGGTCGAGCATCACAAATGAACACCGGTGCCTGCCTCGCGACAGGTGAATGGTTGGTTTTCCTGCATGCCGACACCCAATTACCGGATGGTGCATTGGCCAGGCTAAGGGCTTGGCATAATCGGCCCGATATCAAGGCTGGTGGGTTTTGGCATCGTTTTTCCGGTGATCGTTCAAGCCTGCGACTTATTTCTTGGATCGACAATTTGCGGTGTCGACATTCGCGCATCATTTACGGCGATCAGGCGATGTTCATTCGTCGGGATCTTTTTATGACGCTGGGTGGGTTTTCCGAACAGGCGACGATGGAGGACGTGGAATTCTGTGAACGCCTCACTCAGATCACTAAGCCGCAGCTGGTGCGAGAGCCCGTCGTTACCAGTTCACGTAAGTTCGAGCAGATGGGTGTCTGGCGAAGTTTTCTGCGCGTTGCGGTAATACTGATTCGGCACGAGTTGGGTTTGGCGGTCAATAGAGGACGCTTCTTTACCGACGTTCGCTGATCGCGATGCCGGGACGCCGGCGTACTACTGCGCGGCTCGCGCGGTCCCCATGTCATTGCAAGCGCGACGGTTCGATTCGCGTGGATTTGCCCTGTTGGTCGCAAACCGGTCTCCGCGTCAGTGGGGACCCGGCCGAGCGAGCGCCCGAATCCGTCCGTCGTTATCCAACATATCTCCAAACTGGCACGCCTTGTGCTGTATGTCTCGGAAACATGCGGTCAAGTCCGCGTCATGCCGCCAGGTTTCATTTGCATGCGGCCTGTCGGGCATGTGCAGCGAAAACGTTGTGCCGTTTGAAGATACAAGAAGCGTAATGGGTAATCGCTTTGCATTCTGGGATTGCAAAGTTGCATTTTGAGAATTGCTTGCTGCAACTTGGGAATGAAAGCGCCATATCGGTTCCATGAATACTTTTTGGTCCGACCAATTGGACGATCTGCAAGATTCGCTGGGTGGTTGCAGGCAGGCGTTAACGGGAGTAGTCGATGTTCGCACAAAACAAACGCCTTCACAGGGTAAGCGTTATGCGCGGCACCTATGCGGTTGCGCATACCGACCCGTTGTTTCCTCCGGTTAAAACAGTGGGTACGGCGGGGTTTGAGGCCACAGAAAACGGCAGTGATCCGGAGCTCAAACTGCACGAACCCTGGAAGTTGATGGTGGTGGATGACGAAGAACTGGTCCATCAGATTACCAAGATGGTCTTACGCGACTTCCAGTTCGATCAGCGACCTTTGGCGCTGATTTCCTGTTACTCCGGTCGCGAGGCCTGTGAAGCAATGGAAGCACACCCGGATATTGCGGCGATCCTGCTCGATGTGGTCATGGAAACCGATGATGCCGGGCTTGAGGTGGTGCGCTATATCCGCGAAGAACTTGAAAATCGCCAAGTTCGTATTGTTCTACGCACAGGACAACCGGGTCAGGCGCCCGAAGCCAGTGTCATCGAAAACTATGACATCAATGACTATAAGGAGAAAGCCGATTTAACGTCGCAGAAGCTCTTATCGATGGTTCGTGTTGCAGTGCGTGCCTATAGGGACATCATTCGAGTGGAGTATCTGGCGTCTTCGAACGAAGCTTTGGAGAAAAGAGTCGAGCAGCGCACGCAGGAGATTGTCAGAGTCAACGGGGTTTTGCAGAAACAGGTCGAAAGACGCCGCGAGGTCAATCGTGCGCTGCGTTGGAGTCAGAGTCGCCTGAGCGAGGCGCAGCGAATCGCAAGAGTTGGCAGCTGGGAATATGATCCCGACACTGGGACCATGTTCTGGTCCGATCAGGTCTACCGCATCTTTCACCTCAAACCGCGCAGTTGTGCTTCGACCATGGAGGCATTCGTTTCATCCTTCCTGGAAGTTGATCGTGCGCCCTTGCGTGCTGCCATTGATGCTGCTTTGGAGGGAAATGACGAATTCGATTTTGAAAGTCGTTTGGTACTACACGACGGCCGTGTTGGTTATGTTCGTCATCAGGGAAAGCTTGAACGCAATCATACCGACGGGAAGCCGCGGTTGATAGGGGTGATTCAAGATATCACCGAGCAGATTGAGGCCGAATCGGAGATGCGTAAGCTCTCCAGCGCCATGGAGCAAATTGCCGACTCGGTCATGATCACCGATATCAATGGTACTACCGAATATGTCAATGTCGCGTTCGAACAGATGACGGGATACAGCAAGGAAGAGGCGATTGGGCGTTCAACCAGCATTCTAAAATCCGGTCAGCTGGGAAAAGAGTTTTATAGAAAGCTTTGGCGCACGATACTCGAAGGTAGAGTGTTCAGCGACGTGTTGATCAATCGGCGTAAAGACGGTTCTCTATTCTATGAAGAGAAGACCATCGTTCCACAGATTGATAAACAGGGAGAGATAACGCATTTTATCTCGTCAGGGCGGGATATCACCGAGCGAATCCAATCGGAAGAACGCCTGCATTATCTGGCGCACCATGATGGCTTGACCGGCCTGCCGAATCGGGTGCTGTTCCAGGACCGGCTAGATCAGGCTATTGCCCGGTCCCGCTGGCGCAAGCGCAAGCTTGCGATCATGTTTCTCGACCTCGATCGGTTCAAGATTATTAACGATACCCTGGGGCACGATTCGGGTGATCAGCTACTGAAACAGGCGGCTGAACGTATTGCCGACTGCGTGCGGGACGGTGATACCGTTGCCCGGCTCGGCGGCGATGAATTCGCGATCCTGCTGAACGATATGGCCAGCGAAGACGGTATCCATTTGATTGCCGAAAAAGTACTCAGTGCGATGAAGACGTCCTTCTTTATCGATAAGCATGAATTGTTCGTTACGACCAGCATCGGTATCAGCGTATTTCCCAATGACGGTGAGAGCTCGAAGAAACTGCTGAAAAACGCCGATGCAGCGATGTATCGGGCTAAAGCCCGCGGAAAAAACACTTTCCAGTTTTTTGCGAGTGAAGACGATGCGCGTGCAGTAGAACGCCTACGCCTCGAAACCAAGCTGAGGCACGCATTGGAACGTGGCGAGTTCCGCATTCATTTGCAGCCACAGGTTGAATTGTCGACCAACGAAGTTTCCGGTGTGGAGGCTCTGTTACGCTGGAATCTGCCCGACGTCGGTCATGTTGAACCTGCACGTTTCATCCCGCTGCTTGAGGAGTTGGGGTTGATCATCCCGGTGGGAGAATGGGTGCTGAGCGAAGCATGTCGAATCGAAAAGCAACGACAAGTGGAAGGATTCACCCCACGTGTTATTGCCGTTAATCTATCCATTCGGCAGTTTCATTACGAAGGTTTTCTGCCTTCGCTGATCAGAATTCTCGATCGCACCGGCCTGGATCCTTGTTATCTCGAACTGGAGGTAACCGAGAATTTGTTGATTGAGGAGATGGGTGAGGTATCTCGCCTCTTGAATCAGATCCATGAAATGGGCGTGCGGATCAGCATCGATGACTTTGGTACCGGATATTCGTCGCTCAACTATCTCAAGCGACTCCCGTTCGATGTGCTCAAAATCGACCGCTCCTTTGTCAGTGACGTAAACGACGATAGTGACGATGCTGCGATCGCCGCGGCAATCATTTCGCTTGCGCAGTTGCTGGATCTCGATGTGATTGCCGAAGGTGTCGAGACTGAGGGGCAACTGGCGTTTCTTCGGGAACGGGGCTGCCATAAGGTGCAAGGGTTCTTGTTTTGCCCCCCGACTCCCGCCGATCAGCTCGATACGCTTGTCGCAAAGCAGAGGGAAGGGTGGCAGCGCTTGGCGCTGGCTAACTGAGGGTAGGGGAGTCTGTGATGAAAAAGGACAGTCTCAACGTGATCGACCTCGATCGTGAAGAGTATCTCGCTCATCTGGTCGGTGAACTCGCCGGTTTGTTACAAGACATGGTCGGACTGGATGATGCAAGGGTGTTCGTTAGTGTCGCCGGTCAGAACATGGGCTCTCGTATAGATCGGAGTTGCCGCCAGGCCATGGGTCTGGAACGTCTCGACCGAAAGCAGGTGGCGCGCGTCATCGAAGAGCTCAGCCGGCGTATCGGTGGAACCTTTGAGTTGAAAGCGTCGAACGAGTGTCATTTGGTCTACGACAACACTTGCTGCCCATTTGGAGAAGGCGCACTTAACCGCAAGGCGTTGTGCATGATGACGTCGAATATGTTCGGCACTATCGCGGCCGACAACTTAGGGTATGCCAAGGTCAGCCTCGAAAAGACAATTGCGGAAGGCGAGCACGGTTGTCGGGTCGTGATTTATCTCGATCCGAATGACGAGCGTGCCCGATGCGCGGAGGGCCAGGAATACCTGGGTCGTTAAACATGTCACTGATAGCGGGATTTAACGCTTTAGTCGAGACTGTCGACCAGCCGATGCTATTGCTCGATGGCAAGGGCGGTTTGCTCGGTGCGAATGCGCATGCACGCCGCCTGTTGTCGATCGCGGATGATTTCTCCGTTGGTGCGCCATTGAGTCGTTGGACAGTGGAGCATGAACACTACGCGCTCGCTGATCAATTGATGCGCTGGTATCGGAGTCGAACGCCTATTGTCGGCACATTGAAGCATTGTCGTGACGATGGCGAATTGATATCGACGCAGTGGCGCGGATGTTCGATTGGCGACATCGACGGCGAACACGGAATCTTACTTCGGATGCCTAATCCGCGTTTGTTGCGTGAGGGTTTTCTGACGTTGAAGCAAAAGGCCGATGCGTTAAGCCGCGAGATAGCCGAGCGGAAACGTATTGAAGCGAGTTTGGCGCGTCGAGAACAGGAATTGCGATTGTTACTCGAATCAAGCGGACAACCATTCTACGGTATCAACCGCGAGGGTAAGTGTACCTTTGCCAATCCTGCCTGCGTTGATGGGCTTGGCTACGAAAGCGAGCAGGCTTTGCTTGGAAAAAACATGCACGAGCTCGTGCATCATTCATACAAAGACGGTAGGCCCATGCCTGTGCAGGAATGTCGTATCTACAACGCTTTCGGCACAGGTACCAAGGTTTGGGTTGATGCCGAAGAGGTGTTTTGGAGAAAAGACGGCACGAGCTTTCCGGTCGAATACTCGGCCTTTCCGATCAGGCGCGGTGACGACATCGTCGGTACCGTGGTGAGTTTTCGCGATATCAGTCGTTGGCGTAATGCCGAAGCGAAGATCGTGAAACTGAACGAAGAGCTCGAATCCCGCGTGAACGAGCGTACGGCGGCATTGGCCGACGCCAAGCAACGTTTGGAGTCGACGGTCGACGAGTTGAAACAGACCCAGAGCTTTCTCATTCACACCGAAAAAATGGCGGCGCTCGGTCAATTGGTAGCCGGGGTCGCACATGAGATCAACACGCCAATCGGTATCGGCGTCACCGCAGCATCTTATCTCAAGGACCAAGTTCAGCATTATCACGCACGCTATCAAGACGGCAGTATAACGCGCGGTGATTTCGAGAATTTGATGTCGGCTATCCTGGAGCTGACGGAGATGATCATGGTGAATCTCGACCGCGCATCGAAACTGATTAAGAGCTTTAAACGTGTTGCAGTCGATCAGTCCAGCGAGATTCGCCAAGTATTCTCGCTACGCACTTATTTGGAAGAAATCATCGCCAGTCTGGCACCTCAGTTGCGTAAGTATCGTCACCATATCGAGATAGTGTGTCCGGATACATTGGAGCTGGACAGCTATCCCGGCATCTATTCCCAGATCATTACCAATCTGGTGCTGAATTCCGTTCTGCATGCCTTCGACGACGAGGAGGCCGGAACGATCACGTTGAGGGTGGTGCCGCGAGATCACGATTTCGTGCTGCTGTATCAGGACGACGGCCTAGGCATGACGGCCGAGGTACAGCAGCACATCTTTGATCCTTTTTATACGACTCGACGGGGAATGGGAGGGAGTGGCCTGGGCATGTATCTGGTATTCAATCTGGTTACCAGTTCCCTGTGCGGAAAAATCGACTGTGTAAGCAAACTGGGAGAAGGGGTCACATTCACGCTGACACTGCCGTACTGCTCACCCGAGAATGCGCGAGAGAAATGCCAAGGTGGAAATGAGGTGGCATTCGGTGCCGCCTAGGTTGTGCGGATTACGCTTATGACGCGAAAGGATGGGGTCGTTCGTTATGGTGTTTTTTGAACATGGTGAGTTTGCTGTTTCGCATGAAGGCTCGATTCTCAGTTTTCGCGCTGCGGGCACTTTCAATGTCGAGGGTTCCGAAGCATGTATTAAAAGAATTGCCGCTGAGATCGAACGCATGGGCCGTGCGCCGTTTGCGCTACTGGTCGATCAACTGGACTGGGAAGGTGTGACTGAGGATGGTCTTGAGGTTTGGGTCTCGGCGGCAAACCATTGGGAGCGTCATGGTCATCGTGCCATGGCGCGTATCTGCGATCCCAACAGGCTGACTTACCAGACCTTTCTAGCTGAATTCGATCGGCAACACCTTGATTATGCGCAGATCGAGCTATTCAATACTCGTCGTGACGGGTTGAGTTGGTTGTGGCGACTGGGTTTTGAAGGCTATGAGATATTGCCTTGAGAATAGATCAACGGATGGCCTGCGGTCGCATGAGGTATGCATCGCAGAGAGAGGATGTCAGAGATTTCGTGTGTGCCGTTTCGGTTGATCGGATTAGGTATGTGTTCGATTAAAATCAGCGAACAGGCCCGCATGATGCGGGCCTGTTCGTTACCTAATGCGCTTTGTTGACTTCGTTGAAAGTATCCGATTTCGACACGTTTGGTTCGACACGCCGGTCGTTTGCGTCGGTGCCCCAAATACCCTGGCAACGGTCGGCTTCGACGCCCTGCATGGTTAACAGCGTCCACATGGCGGCGATGCCCCACATTGCTATGCCGAGTCCGATGGTATACCAGCTTATGCCGGTTTCCCCGGTCGGTCCGCCGAGAAAGCCGTAAACGATGCTGACTATCCCGAATAGCCAGAACACGGTAACCGGGGCGGCGCAGTTGCTCCCGCAGCCATAGCGGCAGGCGCCAACCGGTGGCGTTAGGATCGAAGTCAAATAGGGTCTCATCCGCATGACCAATCCACTCCCCTCATTCAGTAATAATTATCAGCAGGGGATTAGTAGCACGGTATTTCCTTGTTCAGTAATACTTTTTCCTGATGCAGGCCAAGACTTTTCCTATGGCAGGGATGAGATCAGGCGGATAGGTCGGCCGGAAGGTGCGGGCGGATCGTCTGAACCATGTCGCGGTGCAGTTTGACGTTGGCGGCGATGACATTGCCGGTGTCCATATGACGACTCCCCCCGCCGATGTCGCTGACCGCGCCGCCGGCTTCCTGCACCAGCAGGGCACCTGCCGCAAAGTCCCAGACCGATAGGCCCAGCTCCCAAAAACCGTCGAGGCGGCCGGCGGCGACATAGGCGAAGTCCAGTGCTGCCGAGCCCGGTCGCCGAATACCCGCCGTTTCGCGGGTAAGGTCTTTCAACATGGCCAAGTAAGCATCCATATACCGTTGATCACGAAATGGAATCCCCGTACCCAGCAAGGCGCCTTTGAGTCCCTTTTGCTCTGTGACCCGCAGACGGCGGTCATTGAGTAATGCGCCGGCGCCGCGGTCTGCGGTGAACATTTCGTCGCGTACCGGATCGTAGACCACGGCGCTTTCCAGCCGGCCACGATGGGTGAGTGCGATCGACACGGCGAATTGCGGAAAACCGTGTAGATAGTTAGTGGTTCCGTCCAGCGGATCAATGATCCATTGGAATTCGTCTTTGCCCTGTTTGCCGGTTTCTTCCGCGAGGACGGCATGCCCCGGGTACGCGCGGCGTATGGTTTCGATGATCGCGTGTTCGGCATTTCGGTCGACCTCGCTGACGAAGTCGTTAGTCTGTTTTTCCGACACCGTGAGGGTGTCGAGACGGCCGAACGAGCGCATGATCACACTGCCGGCCTGACGGGCGGCGCGTACGGCAATATTGGTGGTGGGATTCATGGCGCGCGAGGATACGGGAAATATGGGGCAGCGGAAAGGCAAATTCCCAGATCCGGGTCTTTGGTAAGCTTGAGCGATGAATAACGTACGTATTGTATTGGTGCAGACGTCACACCCCGGCAACATAGGCGCGACCGCTCGGGCAATGAAGAATATGTGTCTGAGCGAGTTGGTGCTGGTGCAACCGAGGGTGTATCCAAGTGAGGAGGCGACGGCGCGCGCTTCGGGTGCGGATGATGTATTGGCCGGCGCACGCGTGGTCGATTCCTTGGCCGATGCGATTGCGGATTGTCGCTTGGTTATCGGGTCCAGTGCGCGACTGCGTTCGGTGCCTTGGCCGCTGCTGACGCCACGTGAGACGGCGGAACTCGCGGCCGGCGAAGTGCGGAGCGCCCCGGTAGCGATCGTGTTTGGGCGCGAGAGTTCCGGCCTGAGTAACCAAGAATTGGATATGTGCAGTCACCTGGTGAACATTCCCACCAATCCGGAGTACAGCTCGCTGAACGTGGCGATGGCCGTGCAGGTTCTCAGCTATGAGCTGATGTTGGCCGGTGACAGCGCAAACGTGCGTTGTGAAATGCCGGAGAGGTGTGCAAGCAACGCTGAGATGGAAGGCTTCTTCGGTCACCTTGAGCAGGCTTTGGACGAGATCGGTTTCACCGATGCACGCCGTTCCGACAAACTGATGCGGCGCCTGCGGCGCCTGTTCCATCGCGCTTCGCCGGATACCGAAGAGGTTAATATTCTGCGCGGCATTCTCAGCGCGGCCCAGGGCCGGAAATCAATGCGACGTGATGCTGCCGGATCATAGTTTTTCCGAGGTAATTGCCATCCTGGTTAGTGTCCTGTCCGGTTAATTCATTGCACCTCAGCGCACCGGTACGGGCCTCTGAGCCAGGCGCGCGTGCGCAACAACGCACAAAGCCCGTACCGGCGCGCCCGAAGGGAGCCGCCCAACTGCATCGATACGGCGTTGCGGTGCTTGGAAAGGGCCGGCCATTCCCTGCGCACCGCGCCTTGTCTCGGCCCATTTGGGCGACTCTGACGTTCAACGAATTAACCGGACAGGACACTAGTGTATGACTTGATAATTGAGTAAAATGGTCGGTCTTCGATCGGTTTGTTGCTGTCCCTAAAATTTCATGTTCGACAAGATTCGCGAAGACGTCCGTGTCGTGTTCGATCGCGATCCGGCGGCGCGCAGTACTCTGGAGATCCTCACCGCTTATCCCGGCGTCCATGCGGTGATGTTTCATCGCATGGCGCATGCGCTATGGAAACTCGGTGCACGCTGGCTGGCGCGGGTGGTTTCACATATCGCCCGCTGGCTTACAGGGATTGAAATTCATCCGGCGGCGGTTATCGGCCGGCGTTTTTTCATCGATCACGGTATGGGTGTGGTGATCGGCGAGACTGCGGTCATCGGCGACGACTGCACGCTTTATCACGGCGTGACCCTGGGCGGTACCAGTTGGCAGAAGGGTAAGCGTCACCCGACTTTGGCGGATGACGTGGTCGTTGGGGCCGGCGCCAAGGTATTGGGCCCGATCGAGGTCGGGAGCGGTGCGCGCATTGGCTCGAATGCGGTAGTGGTGCGCGACGTACCGGAAAACAGCACCGTCGTCGGTGTGCCCGGACGCTTGATCGAACGCAAAGATCCGCCTCTGGATACCGAACATCGCGAGAAAATCGCAACCAAAATGGGCTTCGATGCCTACGGTGTAACCGCCGATGCGCCCGATCCGGTAGCTCATGCGATCAACTGCATGCTCGATCATGTCCATGTGATGGAGACCAAGATGCAGCGCATGTGCGAAGCGCTGCGCGAGATGGGTTATGAAACCGGGGATGAGGAACTCCCGGAACTCGATTCCTGTGAGATCATCTCGACTGCCGAAGAACTGCGCAAAATGCAGCTCGAAGAGGGTGATCAGAAGACCTGAATACCGCGTGATTAACGGGTTTTGGAATTCTTGACTAATTTACTCGACAATGTATAGTTCGCCGCATCCATTAGCGTGCCGGAGTCTAGACGAGTGAGACTGACTACAAAAGGTCGTTATGCGGTAACCGCAATGCTGGATCTGGCCCTTCACCACGGTGACGGCCCGATCACCCTGGCCGATATCGCCCAGCGCCAGGGGATTTCGCTTTCCTACTTGGAACAATTGTTTTCGCGTCTACGGAAACACGGTTTGGTTTCCAGTGTTCGGGGGCCAGGCGGGGGCTATACGCTGGGGCGGGATTCAGACAGTATTTTTGTGGCTCAGGTTATCTCGGCAGTCGACGAGAACGTGGATACAACGCGTTGCGGTGGTGCCCACAACTGTCAAGACAACCAGCAATGCCTGACACACGATTTATGGCAGGATCTCAGTAATCGAATTTTCGACTATCTCAATCAGATCAGCCTCCGTGACCTGATGAGTCGGCGCGGTGTGCGCGAAGTCGCAGAGCGTCAGGAGGGCAACGGCGATCTCAGTGCATCGGTCTCGGTCGGCGATCTCAAGGCGGGGACGGCGCGTGCCTAGTGGGCCATTGGCGCCGTTGTAAGGGGTTCGGAGCACTGCATGAAGTTTCCCATCTATCTTGACTACTCGGCGACCACTCCGGTCGATCCCCGGGTGGCGGAAAAAATATGCGATTGTTTGACCCCGCAGGGGATTTTCGGTAACCCCGCGTCGCGTTCGCATGCGTTTGGTTGGCAGGCCGAAAAATTGGTCGATGAAGCCCGCGCCAATGTCGCGGCTTTGGTTGGCGCCGATCCGAAAGAGATTATTTGGACTTCCGGCGCGACCGAGTCGGACAATCTGGCGATCAAAGGCGCCGCCCATTTTTATCAGCGTCAGGGTAAGCACCTGATTACGGTCAAGACCGAGCACAAGGCGGTCTTGGATACCTGCCGTCAGCTTGAGCGAGAGGGTTTCGAGGTCACCTATCTGGACGTGCGGCCCAATGGATTGGTCGATTTGGCGGCATTCGAGGCAGCGATTCGGCCTGACACCATTCTGGCCTCGGTTATGCATGTCAATAACGAGATCGGGGTGATTCAGGATATTGCGTCGATCGGCGCGATATGTCGCGAGCGTAAGGTCATCTTTCATGTCGATGCGGCACAAAGTCCGGGCAAAGTGCCGATCGACCTGGCCGAACTGCCGGTCGATCTAATGAGTTTCAGCGCGCACAAAATTTATGGCCCCAAGGGCATCGGTGCGCTTTATGTGCAACGCAAACCGCGCGTTCGACTCGAGGCACAGATGCATGGTGGTGGTCACGAAAGAGGATTACGTTCCGGTACCTTGGCTACTCATCAGATCGTTGGCATGGGAGAAGCCTTCCGAATTGCTGCAGAGGAAATGGCCACCGAGAACGAGCGTATTCTGAGTTTGCGCAACAGGCTGTTCGATGGTTTGAAGGATATGGAAGAAGTTTACGTTAATGGTGATCTGGAAAACCGAATTGCCGGTAACCTGAACATCAGCTTCAATTTCGTTGAAGGTGAAAGCCTGATGATGGCGCTCAAGGATATGGCCGTGTCATCCGGTTCGGCCTGTACGTCCGCCAGTCTCGAGCCGAGCTATGTGTTACGGGCGCTTGGTCGCGACGATGAATTGGCGCACAGCTCGATCCGGTTCACGCTGGGTCGTTTTACGACCGAGGAAGAGATCGATCATGTGTTGTCACAGGTACGCTCACAGGTTGAAAGGCTGCGCGACCTGAGTCCGCTATGGGATATGTACAAGGAGGGTATCGACCTTAAAAGTGTAGAATGGGTGGCGCATTGAGCGTAGCCTGAGGCGGTGAGCGCGGAACGCGCTTTCTACAAACAGTGAGTTTGCGGGTTTGCCCGCTGGTCCCCTGACGATTCGTGGTTCGGCTGTCGGCGGATTTTTTGGTTACGGACCACAAGGTTTGAGAGAATTCCTCGATGAACATATATGTAGGTAATCTGGCATACAGCGTGACGGATGACGATTTGCGCGAGGCCTTTGCGGCCTTCGGTGATGTATCGCGGGCCAGCGTCATCATGGATCGGGACACCGGTCGGTCTAAAGGGTTTGGATTTGTCGAAATGCCAGATGACGCCCAAGCGGAGGCGGCGATCAAGGAGCTGAACGAAAAACCGCTGAGTGGTCGACCCGTTCGGGTCAACGAGGCACGGCCTCGGGAAGATCGTCCGCGTCGTCCGCGTTACTGAACGACTGCGGCGGACGCGACCACCCGACGGTTCGGTCCGTCGGGTGGTTTGCCTATTTTGACAAGAGGAGTTGGTCATGGCGTACAGCGATAAGGTCATCGATCATTATGAGAATCCGCGCAACGTCGGTGTACTCGACAAAGAGTCGTCGAATGTCGGTACCGGTATGGTCGGCGCACCGGCTTGCGGCGATGTCATGCGCTTGCAGATTCAGGTGAATGCCAATGGCGTCATCGAAGATGCCAAGTTCAAGACCTACGGTTGCGGTTCAGCGATTGCTTCGAGCTCCTTGTTGACCGAATGGGTCAAAGGTAAGACCTTGGAAGAGGCGCAGGCGATCAAGAACTCCGAGATTGCAGAGGAACTGGCCTTGCCGCCGGTCAAGGTTCACTGCTCGGTATTGGCCGAAGATGCAATCAAGGCCGCAATCGAAGATCTGCAGTCCAAGCAGGGCGATTGAGCGTCGCGGGTTTCGCGAGTAACGATGGCGATTACACTGACAGAGGCCGCGGCGTCCCGCGTGCGAAATTTCCTTGAGAGTCGTGGACAGGGTGTCGGTGTTCGGCTGGGTGTTAAGACCTCCGGTTGTTCCGGTTTGGCCTATGTGCTTGAGTTTGTTGACGAACTGGAAGACGACGATGAAGTTTTCGAGAATCGTGGCGTCAAGGTGATCATTGACCGCAAGAGCTTGGCGTACCTCGACGGAACCGAACTGGACTACGGGAAAGAAGGTTTGAACGAGGGATTCAAGTTCAACAACCCTAACGTCAAGGACGAGTGCGGCTGCGGCGAAAGTTTCAAGGTCTGATGACAGGCAGGTCTTGACGCAATAAGTGGATGCGAAGGTGTCGTTTGGCGACACCGGACATGCGGGCATGCAACGTTTTTAACATGGTGCTGCGGTTGTTCGCGGGGGTACTGCTCGGTATCTGTTACGCGAAAAATGCGGGCTATTTTCCTCACTGGCTTGGGCTTGTATCGCGGTCGTGCGCCGGTGATTGAATGTTCTAATGGTCGATTTTTCCCAAAATCACTTCGAATTGTTCGGTATGCCGATCAGTTTCACGTTGGATGCCGACAGTCTTGCCGCGCGTTATCGTGCGCTACAAAAAATCGTGCACCCGGATCGTTATGCCGCATCGGGCGAACAAAGCCGGCGGCTTTCCTTACAACACGCGACTTTGGTCAATGAGGCGTATCACACACTGAAGGATCCGCTGTGTCGTGCTCAGTATTTACTGGCGCTCAAGACCGGTGAGTCTTCGGGTGGGCAAGCGACGTTGAGCGACCCCGAGTTTTTGATGCGTCAGATGGATCTACGCGAGACGCTGGCGGAGATACCCGATGCCGATAATGTGCAAGAGAAGCTCGTTACGCTGATGCAAGAGATCGAAAAACTGATCAAGGCTGAGATTGCCTGCCTGGCGATACAGTTCGAAGAATCGACGCCGGAGCAGTTGCTTGCCGCTGCACAATCGGTGCAGAAGATGCAGTTTTTGAACAAGCTGAGGAACGAGGCCGAGACAATCGAGGACGACCTCGAAAAGGATTATTGATGGCGTTGTTACAGATCGCAGAGCCTGGCCAGTCGGCCGCACCGCACCAGCATCGTCTGGCTGCCGGTATCGATCTCGGCACGACCAATTCACTGGTAGCCACGGTACGCAGCACGCAGGCCGAGACACTGCCGGATATGGAAGGGCGGCACATCCTGCCGTCAGTGGTGCGCTACTCATCGGATAATGTGGAAGTCGGCGAGGCCGCGCGCCTTGCCGCGCCGAGTGATCCGCTGAATACCATATCGTCGGCCAAGCGCTTGATCGGTCGTGCGATAGGTGATCTCAAGTCGATTGGTGACGAGCTTCCCTACGAGTTCATCAGTGCCGACAGTGCGGTGCCACGGATCCGTACCGTTGCCGGGGACGTGACACCGATCGAGGTGTCCGCCGAAATACTGAAAGTATTGGGCCAACGGGCCGTCGATTCGCTCGGAGGGGAGTTGAGCGGTGTCGTGATTACGGTACCGGCCTACTTCGACGATGCGCAACGCCAGGCCACAAAAGATGCAGCGCGACTCGCCGGCTTGCATGTCTTTCGTCTATTGAACGAGCCTACCGCGGCCGCGGTCGCCTATGGGCTTGATCGCGGCGCCGATGGCGTCCATGCGATTTATGATCTCGGTGGTGGAACCTTCGATGTATCCATTTTGCGTCTGAATAAGGGCGTATTCGAGGTCATGGCCACCGGCGGTGATTCGTCGCTCGGCGGTGACGACTTTGACGATGCGGTAGCCGCCTGGCTGTTGGAACAAGCCGGGTTATCCGCGGACGTCGACCGCGGAACCTTACGCCATGTGCTTGACCGGGCCCGCGCCGCCAAAGAGGCATTAGCCGGTTCGGAAACGGTAGAGGTCGAAATCGATTTGCCTCAGGGGGGTAGTTGGCATGGCAGCTTGAGCCGTGAGCAACTCGATTCCCTTATTGATTTACTGATCCGCAAAACCATCAATACCTGCCGTCGGGTATTGCGTGATGCCGGTGTGAGTGCCGATGAGATCGAGGATGTGGTGATGGTTGGCGGCTCGACCCGCAACCTGCGGGTACGTGAAAAGGTGGCCGAGTTGTTCGGGCGTGAGCCTTTGGTTGATATAGACCCGGATCGAGTCGTCGCGATAGGGGCGGCTATCCAGGCCGATGTGCTTGCCGGCAACAAGCCCGGTGACGAAATGTTATTGCTCGACGTCAATCCGCTATCGTTGGGGGTAGAGACCATGGGCGGCTTGACCGAAAAAATCATTCCACGCAATACAACGATCCCGGTCGCGCGTGCCCAAGAGTTCACCACGTTCAAGGATGGCCAAAGTGCGATGGCGATCCATGTCGTGCAAGGCGAGCGTGAGCTGGTTGCCGATTGTCGCTCACTGGCCCGTTTTGAGTTGCGCGGTATTCCGCCGATGGTCGCCGGTGCGGCACGCATTCGGGTGACTTTCGCGGTCGATGCCGATGGTCTGCTGCAGGTGGAGGCGCGTGAACAGACCTCGGGCGTATCCGCTTCGGTCGAGGTGAAACCATCCTACGGTCTGACCGATGACGAGGTGATGGATATGCTGCAGGCCTCGATCGATCATGCCCAGGGCGATATGGTGGCACGCCGCCTAGTCGAGGAGACGGTTGAGGCACGGCGTGTGATCGAGGCCTTGACGGCCGCGTTGGCGACCGACGGCGATGAACTGTTGAGTACGGAA
Source organism: Chromatiales bacterium (assembly GCA_028280505.1). Lineage (GTDB taxonomy): Bacteria > Pseudomonadota > Gammaproteobacteria > Chromatiales > Chromatiaceae > Thiosocius. The sequence continues at coordinate 41,411 of JANQLO010000032.1, forward strand.
GAACGTAAAGTCGTCGATGACGCACTCGGTAATCTGGCAGCCATCGCCGATCAGTCGAAGGACCCGAAGATTGTCGAGGCGGCAATAAAGCAGTTGGAAAAGGACTGCGAGTTTTATGTAGAACGGCGCATGAACAGCGGTATTCGCAAGGCCATGGCGGGCCATCGGGTCGATGAATTTGCGTCGCAAGAGGATCCCGAGGCCAAGTAAGCCATGCCCCAGATCATTATTTTACCGAATGAAGACATGTGTCCGGAAGGTGCGGCGTTCGATGTCGAGCCGGGCCAGACCATCTGTGATGCGGCGTTGGCCAACGACATCGAGATCGAACATGCTTGCGAGAAGTCCTGCGCCTGCACCACCTGTCACGTCATCGTTCGAGAGGGTTTCGATTCACTCAATGAATCGTCCGAGGAAGAGGACGACCTGCTCGACAAGGCTTGGGGTCTCGAACCCGAATCCAGGCTGAGTTGCCAGGCGATCGTCGGTGATGAAGATCTGGTGATCGAGATTCCGAAATACACGATCAATCACGCCAAAGAGAATCACTGAGCCGGTTACCGGCAGGGGAGTTGCCAATGGGTCTGAGATGGACCGATGTGCAGGATATCGCGATCGAGCTCGACGAGGTTCATCCCGATGTCGATCCGATGCGGCTCAATTTCGTCGACCTGATGAATTGGGTCATGGCGTTGCCGGATTTCGACGATGACAAAGCGCATTGTGGCGAAAAGATCCTCGAAGCGATTCAGGCGGCATGGATCGACGAGCGCAGTTGACCGCCCTGCGGTACCCGAGGCGTTAGGGATCGTTCGCTCGACGTAGTAAACTTGCCGCTCATGGCAGGATGTTGAAGCCGATAGGGTCGTTTTTCTGAATGTCTTTATGACGCCTCCAGGCGCGGTGTAGTGTTGCGCCGATCGGATATGGCGGGCAGGAAGCCTGAACTCGGCGTGATGATTGATGCACGAACAGGCCCTAGTATTACGCCATCGCTTCCAGGTGTCGTACCCGAGTCATTGATATCGCCGGAGAGAGCATGTCCCTGATCAAACCCTTTCGCGGCCTGCGCCCCGCCGCCGGCCGAGCTGATGATGTGGTGGCGCCGCCCTACGACGTTGTGGATCGTGCCGAGGCCAAGGCCTTGGTGGAGGGTCGGCCATGGAGTTTTTTACATGTTTCGCGTCCCGAGATCGATTTGGCCGATACGGTCGATCCGTATGACTCGAGCGTCTACGCCAAAGGCCGTGAGAACCTCGATCGCATGATTGCCGAGGGCGTGTTGGCCCGGGATACGGATCAGCATTATTACGCCTATCGTTTGACCATGGGTTCGCACAGACAAACCGGTCTGGTTGCCGGTGCGTCGGTCGAGGCCTATGACCAGGGACGGATCAAAAAACATGAATTCACGCGCCCGGTGAAGGAAGACGACCGGGTGCGCCAGATCGATACGCTCAATGCCCAGACCGGGCCGGTTTTTCTGGTCTATGTGGCGAATCCGGAGGTCGACGGCATGCTGAGTAAAGTGACGGCGAAGCCGCCGGAGGTGGATGTCACGGCGTCACGTGATGGCGTCCGTCATGAACTGTGGAAAATTGACGACCCGGAACAATTAGCTGCATTGACGGCGGCATTCGATGCCATGAATGCGATCTATGTTGCCGACGGGCATCATCGTTCTGCTGCCGGCTCCAGGGTGGGTAATGCTCGGCGCGAAGCCAATCCCGCGCATCGTGGTGATGAGGGCTACGGCTATTTCCTGAGCGTGATTTTTCCGCACGATCAAATGCAGATCCTCGATTACAACCGCGTCGTACGTGATCTCAATGGCCATGACAGGGACAGTTTTCTGGCGTCGATCGGCGAGGCTTTCGATCTGGCGATCAGCAATGATCCCGTGAAGCCCACTCGGAGTGGCGAATTCGGCATGTACCTGGACGGCCAATGGTATTGCCTCAATATTCATGACGATCGCATCCCGCAGGATGATCCGGTGGCGCGATTGGACGTCAGTCTGCTTCAGGCCAACCTCATCGAGCCTTTGCTCGATGTCAGCGATCCTCGGCGTGATGACCGAATCGATTTCGTCGGTGGGATTCGTGGGTTGGAGGGTCTGGAAAAACGGGTCGATAGCGGTGACTGGTCGGTGGCCTTTGCGCTATACCCGACCAGCATGCAGGCGTTGATGGCGGTTGCCGATGCCGGCGAGGTCATGCCGCCGAAATCCACTTGGTTCGAACCCAAACTGGCCGACGGCTTGATCAGCCACGTGCTGGATTGACGGTCGCGAGTTTTATGGTGTCTATTAGTCAAGACAACGACGGGGCGACCGTCTAGCGCGATGGTATCGCGTGTCTCCCTGCTGCCGAAAGAAGGCGAAGCCGATGATGCGCAGGTCGTTGATTGGCTGCAAGACCTTGGGCAGCGTCGTAGTGCCGAAGATCTGGTTCAGTTGCGTGCCGCGGTCGACATGGCGCGTGAGGCGCATCGTCACGAGCGGGCGGTCGACGGCTTCGATCTTTTCCTGTCGCTGCTGCATACGGCCGATACCCTCGACAGTCTGAAGCTCGACATCGATTCCCTGATCGCGGCGATGTTGTCCGAGATGCCGGGCCACAAAACCTATGATGCGGCTCTGATTAAAAAACGTTTCGGTTTGGCCGTGGCGGCCATGGTCGGTCAGGTGTCCCGGATTCGCGAACTCTCCGCGACCGGAGCAGAAACGGTCGACGAACGTGGTATCGAGAATTTGCGTCGCATGTTGCTGGATATCGCCGATGACGTTCGGACGATTCTGGTCGTTTTGGCCAAGCGTCTACAAATCATGCGTCGGCTCAAACGTCTGGGTCCCGAGGCGCAGAAACGTGTCGCACGAGAAACCCAGATTGTGCATGCGCCCTTGGCAAATCGGCTCGGTGTTTGGCAGATAAAGTGGGAACTTGAAGATCTATGCCTGCGTTATCTGGATTCCGAGCGTTACATCAGTTTGGCGAAGCAACTCGATGGCAAACGCGCCGAGCGCGAGGAGTTCGTCGCCAGCGTGATCGATCGCCTGGGTCGTTTGTGCCGTGAGGCAGACATTCCGGTCGAGTTGTCGGGGCGGCCGAAACATATCTATAGCATCTGGAAGAAGATGCAGCGCAAGCGTTTGGACTTCGAGCAGGTGTTCGATGTCCGGGCCGTACGTGCGTTGGTCGATACCGTGCCGCATTGCTACGAGGTGTTGGGTATCGCACACAGCCTGTGGCGCCCGGTGCCAGGCGAGTTCGACGACTATATCGCCCATCCCAAACCGAATGGTTATCGCTCGCTGCATACCGCGGTGGTGGGTGACGACGGCAAGCCGCTTGAGATTCAGGTACGAACCCACGAGATGCACGAGCATGCCGAACGCGGGGTCGCGGCGCATTGGCGCTACAAGGAAAGTTCGCAACAGGATAATGAACTGGAGCGCCGGATCGAGTGGATGCGCCGTTGGTTGGAACAACAGGACGCGGATGTCCAACAAGCGGACGCGGTCAATGGCGATACCGATGCGGAATTCGAGGCGCGGCGGATCTATGTGTTGTCGCCGCAAGGCAAGGTCGTCGAATTGCCGAACGGCGCCACCGCGTTGGATTTCGCCTATGCGATCCATACGTCCGTTGGCCATCGTTGTCGCGGTGCCAAGGTCGACGGCCATATCGCGCCGCTCGCGCAACCACTGCAGAGTGGACAGAAGGTCGAGATCCTGACCGTGAAAGAGGGCGGCCCGAGTCGCGATTGGCTGAATCCGCACTCCGGCTATCTGATTACGAATCGTGCGCGCAACCGCATCCGACAGTGGTTCAAGCAACAAGACTTCGACGAACATGTCGCGATTGGACGCAATGCGCTCGAACGTGAGGTTGCGCGTCTGAGCGTGCCCAAGCCGGACCTGGAGAAGCTGATCGGGCGGTTCAACTTCAAGACAGGCGATGATCTGCTGGCCGCGATCGGTCGCGGTGAGTTGTCTGCGATCCAGATCGCCAACACTCAATCCGAAAAGGTGCAGCGCGATGCGGCGGCCAAAGCGGATCAGGAGATTCCCGAAAAACTCAAGCGGCGTGCACCATCGAAGACGGCGGGTGGTACCGGGCAGGTGGTGGTAGAAGGTATTGGTGATCTGATGACCCAGATGGCCAAGTGCTGCAAACCGGTACCCTACGACGCCATCATCGGCTACATCACACGCGGCCGCGGCGTTACCGTGCACCGCCAGGACTGTGCGGTGGTGCGTAAGATGGATGCCCAGAACAAGGCAAGACTGGTCGACGTGGCTTGGGCCGATACTCAGCAGGACTCACGCTTTTTGGTTGATATCCATGTTCTTGCTGGTGATCGTAAAGGGTTGTTGCGCGATATCTCATCGGTGTTCGCCAATGCTGAAATCGATGTGCTTGGGGTTAACACCCAGTCCGACAGACGGAGTGACCAGGCCAGTATGCGCTTTACCGCGGAGGTCGCCGATATGGCCCAATTGAGCCGGGTGATGGAAAGGCTGGCCCAAGTACCCGACGTGATCGATGTGCGGCGTCAGCTCTCCTGAATCACCACGCTTGGCAGAAGCTTGATAGTGACGTTAAACTAAGCTCCCGATTTAAAAGAGAAAATCTGCTAATCTTCAAGAAGTTTCGAGTTGTTGTGTAGAAGCGACGCAGGATTGGCTGCTGGAGCAGATTTAATACACCCGATTTTGTTCATTTTGCGGCGCCCGCCAAGCGCCCATTTTTTATATTTGTATTTGATCTTATTGGAGTTTTCCATGGCCGTAGAACGTACTATCTCGATCATCAAACCCGACGCTGTGGCAAAAAACGTCATTGGCGATATATACAATCGTTTTGAGCGTGGGGGCTTGAAGATCGTTGCCGCGCGCATGCTTCACCTCAGCCGCGAACAGGCCGGTGAGTTCTATGCCGTTCATAAGGAACGCCCGTTCTACAACGATCTGATCGATTTCATGACCTCCGGTCCCGTGATGGTTCAAGTGCTCGAGGGCGAAAACGCGATTGCCACGAATCGTGAATTAATGGGGGCGACCAATCCTCAGGAGGCCGCGCCGGGCACCATCCGTGCTGATCATGCGCAGACCGTCGACGAGAATGCGGTCCATGGTTCCGACGGACCGGATACGGCGGCGGTAGAGATTGCTTTCTTCTTCCCCGAAGGTGTCTGCGAGCGTACTCGCTGAACGACCTACGATGAGCGAGGCGTCCAAAACCAACTTGCTGGGACTGACCAAGGGTGCCATGGAGGCATTCTTCGAAGGTCTGGGCGCCAAGCCATTTCACGGCCGCAATGTGCTCAAGTGGATTCACAAGCACGGGGTGGTTGATTTCGACGCGATGTCCGACGTGCCCAAAGCCTTGCGGCGGACGCTGCATGAAATGGCTGAAGTGACTTTGCCGCGTATCGCGCTTACGCAGCCGTCGGCCGACGGTACCCTCAAGTGGGTGATTGAACTGGTCGATGGTCAGCATGTTGAAACCGTGTACATTCCCGATGACGGCCGAAGCACCATTTGTGTTTCGTCACAGGTCGGTTGTGCACTCGATTGTTCGTTTTGTTCGACTGCCCAACAAGGCTTCAACCGAAATCTCGATATCGCGGAGATCATCGCTCAGGTGTGGTTGGCCACACGTGAGCTCGGACATCCGCCGACCAATGTCGTGATGATGGGGATGGGCGAGCCGTTGGCCAATTTCGACAATGTGGTTCCGGCGATGGAACTGATGCAGGAAGACTTGGCCTACATGATCTCGAAGTCGCGAGTGACCATTAGTACCTCGGGTATCGTGCCGGCGTTGGTACGCCTGCGCGAGGTCAGTGATGTCAGTTTGGCAGTGTCATTGCACGCCCCGGATAATGCGCTGCGCGACCAACTGGTGCCGATCAATCGGAAGTATCCGCTGGAACAGCTGATCCCGGCATGCAAGGCCTTTATCGCCAATGACAAGCGGCGCAAGATTACCTGGGAATACGTGATGCTCGACGGTGTCAATGACTCGATTGCTCACGCCAAGGCTTTGATTCGGTTGCTGCAAGGTGTGCCCTCCAAGGTCAATCTGATTCCGTTCAATCCTTTTCCCGGCACTGCCTACGAGACTTCGTCGGCCGATCGGATCGAGGTCTTTCGTCAGCGTCTCAAGCGCGCGGGAATCATGGCGATTACGCGAAAGACGCGTGGCGACGATATCGATGCGGCCTGTGGTCAATTGGTCGGCCGTGTCAAAGACCGTAGCCGTCGCCATCTGCGACGTATCCCGATCGTGCAGGAGCAGCGGCCATGAAGCAGTTTTCGCTGCGCATTTCGGTTGTTTTGATCGTTGGTCTAAGTCTCACGGCTTGTCAGCAGCGCACCGTACGGCCCGGCACCTCGCCCGATACGACCGGCAATCTCGGGTCGCCGCTGGTTCAGCCGAGTCCGGCCGATGTGTATATCGGTCTATCCGGCGCTTATCTGCGCGAAGGATTGCTCACCGAGGCGTTTAAGAACGCGCAAAAGGCTGTGATCGCCGATCCTTCATCCAGCAACGCTCATTACGCCCAAGCCCTGGTGCATCAGCGTTTGGGGCAGCTCGATCAGGCCGATACCTCGTTTCGCCGGTCTATTTCGCTGGATGCCCGTAATCCCGTTGCCTTGAATGCCTATGGTTCGTTCTTGTGTGCTCAGCAGAGCTACGAGGATGCCGACGCACATTTCCGCCGGGCGCTGAACAATCCGCTTTACACCACGCCTTGGCTCGCTTGGCACAATGCCGGCTCTTGCAATGAGCGGGCCGGTGATATCGACCGTGCCGAAAGCGATTATCGTGCGGCCCTACGCACCAATGCCGGATTCGCGCCCAGCTTACTCGCCATGGCCAAGATCAGTTTTGAAACCGGCAGTTATCTGTCGGCGCGCGGTTATCTGCAGCGTTTTGCGGAGGTCGCATCACATACCGCAGAGAGTCTCTGGTTAGGTTTCAGAACCGAAAATCAGTTGGGCGATAAAAATCAGATGGCGAGTTATAGCTTGAAGCTGCGCGCCAAGTTTCCTGATTCCGATCAGGCCAAGTACCTAAAATCGATTGAGTAAAGAACCATGAGCGCGGTAGTGACGGAACAGCAGTCGAACAGCAATGTGACCGAGTTCTTCTCCCCGGGACCCGGAGAGCGCCTAAGGGCAGCACGATTGTCGATGGGGTTCGACCTCGCCAAGATCGCGAGCGAATTGCATCTCACGACTGCAGTGGTCGAATCGCTCGAGGCGGATGACTACAGCGACATAGAGGCACGGGTGTTCGTTCGAGGATACCTAAGAAATTACGCTCGTATCGTCGATATGCCAATCGAGTCGATCTTGCGGCAGTTTGACGAGAAATGGCCGGAAGACGATGCCTATCAAACGACGTTACGCGAATCGCCGATGTTGCCGGCCGATGGTGGTCCCGGGCGCGGTTGGGCCGGTGCGGTGACGTGGCTGTTGATCATCGGTTCCTTGGTGTTGTTCATGATGTGGTGGCGTGGCTATCTCGACGAGATTGTCCCTGCCGAGATCCGCAGCGGCAATGCCGATGAGATTCAGCCCGCCGATACGGAAGAATCTTCGGATTCGGATGCTGATTTCTCAGTTGGGGCGATGACGGATCTCGCACAGCCCGATGGTCGTTTATTGCTCCCGATGCGGAAAGACAGCGATGTTGCCGAGTCTGTTACAGCGGCTGAGACCGGTGTCGTCGCATCGGGGACCGAGGCGCCGGCCCCGATCGTTGAAGCACCGCGTGTGACGGAAACCGTGGTCAGTACGACCTTGTCGGATTCCCTCACATTTGTGGCCGATGCGGATGCGGCGTCCGATAACGTGCCGGCGGTAGCGGCGCCGGTGAGCGATACGTCGTCCGTTTCATCCGATAGCGATGCAGTCGTTGCGACAGCCTTGCCCGCGACAACCGAAAGCGATGTGCCGGTAGCCGAGGGACGCGGGGAGATCGTCATGACATTCAGTGCACCGTGTTGGGTCGATGTGCGTGACAGCGAGCGAAAATTCAAGCTGTTTGGAGAAATGCCCAAAGGCACGCGCAGGGTGTTGGGTGGGGAGCCGCCGTATAAACTCGTCATCGGAAATGCGGGCGCAGTAACGATCGAGATTGACGGCGAGCCATTCGATATCATGCCTTACGCAAACGGCAACGTGGCACGTTTTACACTCGACCCCTGAACTGGCGGTTGGTAGCAAATACAACGGGCCCCGCATTGCGGGGCCTCGGTTTTTTCGACTAGACGATCTTTATGGCTAAGAGCATTCAGGCAATTCGAGGCATGCATGACGTGCTGCCGTCGAGCACCTCATTGTGGCAGTTTCTCGAAAGACAAGTGGCCGCGGTGCTGGCTTCCTATGGTTATCGTGAGATCCGCATGCCCATCCTGGAGATGACCGAGCTCTTCAAACGCTCGATCGGTGAGGTCACCGATATCGTCGAGAAGGAGATGTACACCTTCGAGGATCGCAATGGCGAAAGCCTGACTTTGCGCCCCGAAGGCACCGCGGGTTGTGTACGTGCGGGAATGGAACACGGATTGCTACACAATCAGATCCAGCGTTTATGGTATCAGGGCCCGATGTTTCGGCATGAACGTCCTCAGAAAGGACGATACCGTCAATTTCATCAGATCGGTGTCGAGACCTATGGTATGCAGGGTCCGGATATCGACGCCGAGGTAATTTTGCTCTCTGCCCGCATCTGGCGGGCGCTCGGTATTTCGGATCTGGAGTTGCAGGTCAACACGCTGGGGACGCCACGGGAAAGGGCCGATTATCGCGACGAGTTGGTGCGCTATTTCGAGGCCCATTCCGATCAATTGGACGACGATAGCCAACGCCGTTTGCGAACCAATCCGCTGCGTATTCTCGACAGCAAAAACCCGGCAATGCGGCCCATGTTGGACGGCGCTCCGACCCTGATGGGGCATTTGGGCGAGGCATCGCGCGCGCATTTTGCCTTTGTTTGCGAAATTCTCGAGCGCGCAGAGGTGTCTTATGTGGTCAACCCCCGCCTCGTACGCGGTCTGGATTATTATTCGCGTACCGTATTCGAGTGGGTTACGGATAAACTCGGCGCCCAGGGAACGGTTTGCGCCGGCGGCCGTTATGACGGACTGGTGGAGCAACTCGGTGGTAAATCGGTTCCGGCGGTCGGTTTTGCGATGGGCCTGGAGCGCTTGGTCGCCCTACTCGAGACACTCGACCCGGCTGCAGCCAAGGTTTCGACAGACCTTTATCTGGTATTGCTCGGAGATACAGCGATGCGTGAGGGGCTGATAGTGGCCGAGCAATTACGCAACGGGTTGCCGGGTGTGGAAGTTTTGTGCAATTGCGGCGGCGGTGGCATGAAGGCGCAATTCAAGCGTGCCGATCGCAGCGGGGCCCGCTATGCCCTGGTGCTCGGCGATGACGAGATCGCCAACAACACGATCGTCGTGAAGCCGTTGCGCACCGATGAACAGCAAGTCGCGATTACGCGCGACGACGTTGTCGAGCAATTACGCGGTCGTCTGCAAGGCGATGCCGATCAATCTGCGGAGAAGATGTAGATGAGTACCTTTAAGACCGAAGAAGAACAGGTCGAGGCGATTAAAAAATGGTGGAAGGAAAACGGTCTGTCGGTCGTCGGCGGTATCGCACTCGGCTTCGCCGTTATCGGTGGCTGGCAGGGTTGGCAGATTTACCAACGCAATGAGGGTGAGGCTGCGTCGACGCTTTATGAGGCTATGCGGCAAGCCGTCCGCACGGGTGAGAATGCCCAGGCCCTGGAGCAGGGCAAACGACTGATCGGGGACCACGGCAATACAGCCTATGCCGGGTTTGCGGCGTTGCAGATGGCCCGTTTGGCCTATACGCGCGGTGAGAAGACGGTGGCGCGCAATCATTTGCAGTGGGTCATCGATGCGGCACCCGACCCGTCGTTACGCGAGGTTGCCCGCCTGCGACTTGCTCATTTGTTGCTCGATATGGACGAACTCGATGTACTGCAGGGTCTGCTGAGCAACACGCCGCTCCCGGCGTTCGAGGGTGAGTTCGCCAGCCTGCGGGGTGACCTTGCGCAGCGACGCGGCGACGATGCCGCAGCACGTGAGGCCTATTTGGAGGCATTGAGTAAGGGCGTCGAAGACGAGGCGTTGTTGAAAATGAAGTTGGTCGATGTCGGTGGCCAGGCGCCGGCGTCCTGAGGATTGGTTATGCGTCGAGCCTTAGTTTATCTGTCCGCTGTCTTGCTTGGTGGTTGTGGCACCTTCGCCGATCCGACCGAGTGGTTTTCCGACGCCGAGGCCGAGTATGTTGCGGAGCTACAGGATCTGACCAACAAGATTCAGCCGCAGCGTCTTTGGTCCCGCGATGTCGGCGTGGGCACGGACGAACGTCGGCTCGGTCTGGAGCCGCGGGTCGCAGCCGGTACGGTGTATGTCGCCGATGCCGAGGGTCAGGTGCAGGCTCTGGATGCCGATAGCGGGCGTACCCGCTGGGAGGCCGAGCTCGATCTGCCGGTGTCCGGTGGCCCGGGTGTAGGCAGCGGCAAGCTGTTGCTCGGCACTATCGATGGCGACGTGATCGCATTGAATACCGAGAACGGCGAGGAGCGTTGGCGTACACGTTTAACCAGCGAAGTGCTATCCGTGCCTGCGGTGAGCAGTAGCACGGTCGTGGTACACACGGTGGACGGCAAGCTGTTTGGTCTGGAGGCAACCGATGGCAGCGAACGTTGGCGCTATGAGCGTGAAGTGCCGTCCTTAACGCTTCGTGGTACGGGTTCTCCCGTGATTTCCGGCGGTGCGGTCTACGTTGGTATGGCCGGCGGTCGGCTGGTTGCCTTGCGCCTGGACAACGGCGGCTTAATCTGGGACGCGAACGTTACGGTGCCGGGTGGCCGTTCCGAACTCGAGCGTTTGGCGGACATCGATGGCGATCCCATTGTGTTGGGTGGTGGCGTGTTTGTCGCGACATACCAGGGCGAGGTCGGCGCCGTCGAGCAACGCAGCGGTCGGCTCGCCTGGCGACGTAAAATGTCTTCGTACAATCGTATGGGCGCGGATCTGCAGGGTCTCTACGTTAGCGACGACGATGGTGTGGTCTGGGGATTGGACATTCGTTCCGGTTCGGCGGTTTGGAGCCAGGATGCATTGAAAAACCGCAAGCTGTCGAATGTTGCCGTCTTAAGCGGCTATGTCGTGGTCGGTGATTTCGAGGGCTATTTGCACTGGATGGACCGTAACGACGGCAGTCTGGTCGCGCGTACCCGTGTCGGTAGCGAGCCGATCACTACCGGTTTGGAGGTGATCGACGATGTACTCTATGTGCTTGGTGACGGTGGCGATCTCGCGGCAGTGCGGCTGCCTGTCACCAACTGAAACGAGCTATGTTGCCGGTCATCGTCCTGGTCGGGCGTCCTAATGTTGGCAAATCGACGCTGTTCAATCGATTGACCCGTTCGCGCGATGCCTTGGTCGCTGACCGGCCGGGCCTGACCCGTGATCGAAAATACGGGGTAGGGCGGCTCGGTTCGCATCCTTATGTCGTCGTCGATACCGGCGGCATCAGCGGTGATCGTGAAGGTGTCGACGTGCTGATGGAGCAGCAGGTTCAACTGGCTCTCGATGAAGCCGATCGCGTGTTTTTTATTGTGGATGCGCGCGATGGCGCAACCGGTAGCGACCAGGCGATCGCCGAGCGTCTGCGACGTACGGGCAAACCGATCACGCTGGTGGTCAACAAGATCGACGGACTCGATTACGACAGTATCAGCGGCGATTTTCATGCATTGGGCCTGGGCGGCCCGGTGCCGATCGCGGCGGCCCATGGACGGGGCGTTCATGGTCTGATCGACGAGGCATTGGCAACGCTGCCGGTCATGCCCGAGGCGCGTGCCGACGAGGAAGCCGGCGGTGTTCAGATTGCCGTGGTCGGGCGACCCAATGTCGGCAAGTCGACCTTGGTTAATCGTCTTCTCGGCGAGGAGCGTGTGGTCGCTTTCGATCAGCCCGGCACTACCCGTGACAGCATCCATGTCCCTTTCGAGACCGACGGTCGTCGATACACCTTGATAGACACCGCCGGTGTGAGACGGCGTGCGCGCATCAGCGAGGCTATCGAGAAGTTCAGCGTGATCAAGACGCTGCAGGCGATGGAAGAGGCGAATGTCGTGTTGCTGGTACTCGACGCCCAACAGGGGATTTCGGATCAGGATGCGGGATTGGCCGGCCACGTGATCGACAGTGGCCGAGCTTTGGTGGTGGTGATCAATAAATGGGACGGTCTGGCCGACGATCTGCGGGATCGCGTGAAAAGCGAGATGCAACGTCGTCTGCCTTTTTTGGATTTTGCGGATTGGCGATACATTTCTGCGTTACACGGCAGCGGGGTCGGCCACCTGCTGGATGCGGTAGATGATGCCTATCGCGCGGCGATGATCGATCTCAAGACTCCCGAATTGACACGTATCCTCGAAGATGCGGTGAGCGAGCATCAGCCGCCTTTGGTCCGTGGTCGGCGAATCAAACTGCGTTATGCCCACCAGGGCGGTAAAAATCCGCCGTTGATTGTCGTCCACGGCAACCAGACCGCTGATGTGCCGGCGAGTTATCAACGCTATCTAACGAACCGATTTCGTAGCGTGTTCCGATTGCGTGGGACGCCGTTGCAGGTTGAGTTTCGTAGTGGCGACAATCCTTACGCCGGCAAGCGCAACACGCTTACGGAGCGCCAGCGCAAGAAGCGCACGCGAATGATGAAGCACGTGCGCAAACGCAAATAGTCTTTAACGCTCCTCTTCTCCGGGCGGTTTTTCCCTAACCGCGTCGACGGTGAGTTCCAACGAGCCGTCGTCAAGCAAGGCTTCGATATGGTCGCCGGGTACGATTTGGGTGACCGAGCCGATGATGCTGCGCCGATCGTCTGCGCGTAACACCGCATAGCCTCGTTGCAGGGTTGCCAATGGACTGACCGCGTTCAATGCGCGAGCCAGTGCGGCGAGGTTTGCGTGACGCTTGTGTTGACTGTGGGCCCATACCCTTAGCAGACGCTCCGGTAGGCGTTCGAAACGCTGCCGGTCACGAGCCAGGCGGTGCCCGATCTGTTGGCTTTGTAGCCGGTGTCGTAGGCCAGCAAGCCGCTGTTCCGCAGAAAGCAGATTTTGTCGGAGGCTGCGCTGGCAGCGGCTGTCCAGGCCATCCAGACGTTGCTGCAGTTGGAGAAGCCGACGAGTCGGCGAGACGCGGTCAATACGATCGTGCAGATGTTTGAGTTGCTGTTGGTCGAGTTGCAGACGACGGTTTAGTGCTCGGGCCATACGCTTAACCTGACCGGCAATCGCATCATTCAGTGCCTTCGCATCGGGACTGATCAATTCGGCGGCGGCCGACGGCGTCGGTGCCCTTCGGTCGGCGACGAAATCGGCAATGGTGAAATCGATTTCATGACCCACCGCACTGACGATCGCGACGCGGGCCCCGGCGATCGTGCGTGCGAGGGTTTCATCGTTGAATGCAGCCAGGTCTTCGATCGAACCCCCACCGCGGGTCAGCAGGAGGACATCGCAGTCCGCCCTTCGTAGCGCGAGTTGTAACGCTTCGGCCAACTCTTCCGGTGCACTAGCGCCCTGCACCTGGGCCGGAAAGATCGTGACCCGGATATGCGGGGCGCGTCGACGTAACACCTTGAGTACATCGCGTATCGCGGCGCCGGAGGGCGAGGTGATGACCCCGACGTGCCGAGGGAATCGCGGCAAGTCTTTTTTACGCGCTGCATCGAATAGCCCTTCGGCCTGTAGTTTTTGCTTCAAGGCCTCGAACCGGCGTTGGGCGCTGCCGGCTCCGGCCGGTTCAAGGTGTTCGATCAGCAGTTGGAAATCGCCACGTGGCTCGTAAAAACCAATGCGTGCACGCACCAGCACTTGGTCGCCATTGGTCGGTTGCTGGCGCAGCAGTTGGCGTTTGCCCCGAAACAACGCGCAACGAACCTGCGCGTGTTCGTCTTTCAGGCTGAAGTACAAGTGGCCGGAACGGGGCGTACTGAGATTGGAGATTTCTCCCTCGACCCAGAGTAGCGGAAAGCTGCCTTCGAGCACCGCCCGGGCTTCGCTATTGAGACGGCTGACCGAGTAGATATCGCGCTGAGGCGTCGATTCCTGTCGCATGGGCGTAACATGCCGCAAAATCCGTCGGATGAACAGGGTTCATATCGTGAATGAAACCCCGTTTCGATGGACGTGCCGGTTTACCGGTTATCCGCCGAATCCTATAATGCTCGGCTTATCTTCATCCGCGATCTGGAAACGCCCATGCGCCTCGCCCAAGACCAAGATGCCCTCACATTCGATGACGTATTACTGGTCCCGGCACGTTCGGAAGTGATGCCCAAAGAGGTTTCGCTGTCGACGCATTTGACGCGCGAGATCGAACTCAAAATCCCGCTGGTGTCGGCGGCAATGGACACGGTCACCGAGGCCAGGCTGGCGATCGCCATGGCCCTGGCCGGCGGTATCGGCATGGTGCATAAGAACATGTCGGCCCGCCAGCAGGCTGCCCAGGTACGCCAGGTGAAACGCTACGAAAGCGGCGTGATTCACGACCCGATCACGGTGTCACCGCACACCAGCATCGCGGAGGTCCTGGAGTTGACCCGTGCGAACCACATCTCCGGCGTGCCGGTGGTCGACGGCAGTGAACTGGTCGGCATCGTCACCGGCCGAGATCTGCGTTTCGAAACCCGACTGGACGAGAAAGTCAGTTCGATCATGACGCCGAAAGACCGGCTGGTCACGGTGCATGAAGGCGCGGGTCGCGATGAGGTCGTGGCCAAGCTGCATCAGCACCGGATCGAGAAAGTACTGGTCGTCAACGACAATTTCGAACTGCGCGGCCTGATTACCGTAAAGGATATTCAGAAGGCCACCGATTTTCCGGATGCCTGTCGTGACTCACAGGAGCGCTTGTGCGTTGGTGCCGCGGTTGGCGTTGGCGAGGGCACCGAGGAGCGCGTCGAGTTACTGGTGGAGGCCGGGGTCGACGTCATCACCGTGGATACCGCGCATGGCCATTCGCTCGGGGTGCTCGACCGTGTCGCTTGGATCAAGGACAAATTTCCGGAAGTTCAGGTTATCGGCGGCAATATCGCGACAGGCGACGCGGCGCTCGCTCTGGTCGACGTGGGTGCCGATGCCGTCAAGGTCGGTATCGGCCCCGGTTCGATCTGTACCACCCGTATCGTGGCCGGTGTGGGCGTGCCGCAGGTGACGGCGGTCGATAACGTGGTGACCGCGCTCGCGGGTACCGATGTTCCGGTCATCGCCGATGGTGGGCTGCGTTATTCCGGCGATATTGCCAAGGTGATCGTGGCGGGCGCCCATTCCGTCATGATCGGCGGTCTGTTTGCCGGTACCGACGAGTCCCCGGGCGAGGTCGAGATCTACCAGGGGCGCTCGTACAAGTCCTACCGTGGCATGGGTTCGCTTGGCGCGATGTCCGGCCAGCAGGGTTCCAGTGATCGCTATTTCCAGGAAGACACCAAAAAGGACAAGCTCGTGCCCGAAGGGATCGAGGGTCGAGTGCCGTACAAGGGCCCGTTGGTGAATGTGATCACCCAGCTGACCGGCGGTCTGCGTTCGAGCATGGGTTATACGGGTTGCGCGACTTTGGGAGAAATGCGGACCAAGCCGCAGTTTTTGCGCGTGACGAGCGCCGGCATGCGTGAATCGCATGTGCATGATGTACAGATCACCAAAGAAGCACCGAACTATCGTCGCGACTGATCCGCTTGTTCACGATTGCATGTCTCGGATTTGCACGCTTGGCCCGCAGCGGGACACGCTGACTTGGGGAGTGTGGGTCCTTTCCGGTCCCGCCAGATCGCAGTATTCGGAATAGATCGTATGACAACTGATATCCACGCCTATCGCATCCTGATCGTCGACTTTGGGTCGCAATACACCCAGCTGATTGCACGCCGTGTGCGTGAGGCGGGGGTGTATTGTGAAATCTGGCCGTATGACAATTGTACTGCCGCGCTCGAGGGGCAACGGCTGAATGGCGTCATTCTTTCCGGTGGACCTGAGACCGTAACCGGTGACGATACCCCGCGTGCGCCGCAGAAGGTGTTCGAACTGGGTGTGCCGGTGTTGGGTATCTGTTATGGCATGCAGACCATGGCGGCACAACTCGGTGGTCGGGTCGAGACGTCCGACAAACACGAGTACGGCTATGCGCAGGTGCGTGCACGGGGTCACTCGCGTCTGCTGCGTAATATCGAGGATCACACCAGTCCCGAAGGTTGGGGGCTACTCGACGTTTGGATGAGTCACGGCGACCGGGTCGAGGAATTGCCGCCGGAATTCAATGTCATTTGTACCACCGACAATGCGCCGCTTGCCGGTATGGCGGACGAGTCGCGCGGTTTCTATGGTCTGCAGTTTCACCCCGAGGTAACCCATACCCGCCAGGGTGGTCGCATCCTCGAACGTTTTCTGTTCGAAATCTGTGAGTGCGAGGCACTATGGAATCCCAGCAGTATCATTGAGGACGGCATCAAGGCGATGCGTGAGGAGATCGGGGACGGGCGTGTTGTCCTGGGTCTGTCCGGCGGCGTCGATTCTTCGGTTGTCGCTGCGATGCTGCATCGTGCGGTGGGCGATCGCTTGGTTTGCATCTTCGTCGACAACGGCCTGTTGCGGCTGAACGAAGGCGATCAGGTGATGGCGACTTTCGCCGAGCATATGGGTGTCAACGTGATTCGGGTTAATGCCGAGGATCGCTTTTTCAAGGGTCTCAAGGGCGTCGCCGACCCGGAGCAAAAGCGCAAGATTATCGGCAATCTGTTCATCGATATCTTCGAGGAAGAGGCCGCCAAGCTCGAAGACGTGTCTTTTCTCGCGCAAGGCACCATCTATCCCGATGTGATCGAATCGGCCGGTGCGGCCTCCGGTAAGGCGCATGTGATCAAATCGCATCACAATGTCGGCGGTTTGCCCGATTACATGAAGCTGTCGCTGGTCGAACCCTTGCGTGAGCTATTCAAAGACGAAGTACGACGGGTTGGCGTCGAACTCGGTCTGCCGTCCGAGATGATCTATCGTCACCCCTTCCCGGGCCCGGGTCTCGGCGTACGTATTCTCGGTGAAGTCAGCAGAAGTTATGCGGATATCCTGCGTCGTGCCGATGCGATTTATATCGAAGAACTACGGAAGGCGAATCTCTACGACGAGGTCAGCCAGGCGTTTGCGGTTTTCCTGCCGGTCAAGTCGGTTGGTGTGGTCGGTGATGCGCGACGCTATGAATATGTGATCGCTTTGCGGGCGGTCAAGACCATCGATTTCATGACGGCGAGTTTCGCTCACTTGTCATTCGAGTTCCTCGAAACCGTCAGTAGCCGCATCATCAACGAAGTCAGCGGCGTGTCGCGCGTCACCTACGATATCTCCAGTAAACCGCCGGCAACCATCGAGTGGGAGTAGCGTAGCTGGCACTGGCTGGCACTGACAGGCATCAAGGCGTAGTCAGTCCACAAAACCAATAACTTACCCGCATACTGTCTGGCATCATCTGGCACTGGCAGGCATCAGCAAGCAGTTAGTGCCATTTTCTAATGGTATATAGATCATGGTATCGCCACCCCCGGTTTTCTCACGGTGCGCCAATACCATGCCTTGCCTGCTGAACTGTTCATGGTATCGGTTATTCTGCTTGAGTAATGTGATATTCATGTTACATTAATGCCAATTAATGTCTTATGAATGATGCATTATGCCACAACCACATATTCCGTCCTCCGCTGTAAAGCGTGTCTTGCGAAAACTGGGTGCCGATCTCCGCGAAGCCCGGCAGCGGCGTCGTTTGACCATGGCTGTGGTGGCAGAGCGAGCCTTTACCAGCCGGGCTACCCTGCAGCGGGTTGAGGCGGGTGATCCGGGCGTGAGCATGGGGATTTATGCGTCTGTGTTGCAAGCACTGGGCTTGTTGGACAGGCTCGATCAGCTCGCTGATCCGGCCCATGATGAAATCGGTCGTTTACTGGCTTCCGGCGAACTGCCCCAGCGTGTGCGGATGTCGACGAAGCGCAGGAAGCAGTCGGATGACTGACGTTGAGGTCCATATTGATCTGGAAGGGCAGGTACGTCCTCTGGGAATACTTCATCGGCAAGCATCACGCCGGGGAGAGACCGTTACCTTCGAATATGATGATGCTTGGCTTAAAGACGAAAACCGGTTTTCGATTGAGCCGGCACTGACTCTGACTGCAGGGACATTCCCGCCGCAGGCGGGTCAGACCATATTCGGGTCGATTGGAGATTCGGCGCCGGATACCTGGGGCAGGCGTTTGATGCAGCGTGCTGAACGACGTCTCGCGGAACGTGAGGGGCGGCAGGTACGCACGCTGGGGGAACTGCATTATCTGCTTGGTGTGGCAGATGAGACCCGCTTGGGTGCGCTCAGGTTTCGTTGGCATGGTGAGGAGGTGTTTCAGGCGCCTGTAAATGACGGCGTTCCCGCTCTGATTGAACTGGGGCGTCTGCTTCAGATCACTGAACGGATAGAGCGTGATGAAGAGACGGATGAGGATCTGCAGTTGATATTCGCACCGGGTTCGTCACTGGGCGGCGCTCGTCCCAAGGCGTCCGTGATCGATCAGCATGGCCATCTGTCGATAGCGAAATTTCCCAAGGAGTCCGACGACTACAGCATCGAAACCTGGGAAGAGATTGCGCTCAGATTGGCGGAGCGTGCGGGGATCAAAACTCCGGTACATGAATTACTACGGGTTGCCGGTAAACCGGTGCTGCTATCGCGCCGTTTCGATCGTGACAACGGCTGGCGTATTCCCTTTCTGTCTGCGATGTCGATGACAGGATCCCGGGACGGTGAACGTGGTAGTTACCCCGAACTGGTCGATGCGTTGACGGCGCATGGTGCTCAGGCCAAAGAAGATGCGCGGCAGCTATATCGCCGTGTGGTTTTCAATGTTCTGGTGTCCAACGTTGACGATCACTTACGCAATCACGGCTTCCTGTGGTCAGGGCAGGGCGGCTGGGTGCTTTCGCCTGCCTATGATCTCAATCCGACGCCGGTGGATGTGAAGGCGCGGATCCTGACCACGAATATCGACCTCGATGAAGGCACCTGCTCAGTTGAACTGCTGCAGGAAACGGCCGGTTATTTTGGTCTTGGCGACAGGCAGTCGTGCACCATTATCCGTGAAGTGGCAGAGGTGACATGCACCTGGCAGGCAGTGGCGGCAGAAGTCGGGGCAAAGCGCGCAGAGATCACCCGCATGGCCAGTGCGTTCGAGCACGAAGATCTGCAAGCGGCATTGAAGTTATAGGGTGACGAGGAATCCAGTTTTTTGAAGAATTTTCTGAGCATGGTATTTTTCATGGTATTACCGTTTAGCAGGAAAATAAGCCATTGAATATAAGAAATAAAAATGGCTTATTTACAATCGAGTGGGAATGATTCCCGGGTGGACGCGTCTAACTTAGACGAAGCATTCATGCGCCATGCGTTGCGCCTGGCGCAACGTGCCGAAGAAGAGGGCGAGGTGCCGGTGGGTGCCCTGGTAGTGGTTGAAGGTGAGGTCGTCGGTGAAGGTTGGAATCATCCCATCGGAAGCCATGACCCTACTGCACACGCTGAAATCGTCGCGTTGCGTGATGCGGCTTCAAACTTGAATAACTACCGTTTACCTGGTGCGACGCTCTATGTGACCTTGGAGCCTTGTCCGATGTGTGCCGGTGCGATCGTTCACGCGAGGATCGGCGAGGTCGTGTTCGGTGCCGCCGACCCGCGGGCCGGTGCGGCCGGCAGCTGTTTCGATTTGCTGCCGTCGGACAAGCGTTTCAACCATTACACCCGTTGTCGAGGCGGTGTGCTGGCCGATGCGTGCGGAGACATGTTGAAGGCCTTTTTTCGCGCGCGTCGTTAGAAGTGATTTCTGCTTTTTGGGGGTTTCCTGAGCGCGTATCACGGATAAGAGAGGCATGACATGAAGAGATGGGGTGTGTTTGCCGCGCTGTTTTTAACGTTCGATTCGCAGGCTGCAGAGCACTATCCGCCGATCTCGGTCGATATGCCGATCAAACAGGTCGGTGAGCACAGTTACTACGCACTGGGCGGTGCCGGCATGGCCACCGATAACGAGGGTTTCATCTCCAACGCCGGTTTCGTTGTAACCGATGCGGGGGTCGTGTTGTTTGACGCCTTGGGCACGCCGTCGCTCGCCTGGGCATTGCGTCAGCGCATTCGTGAGATCACCGACCAGCCGGTCGTCAAAGTGATTGTCAGCCACTACCATGCCGATCATATCTATGGTCTGCAGGTGTTCGAGGACGAGGGTGCGGAGATTCTTGCTCCGCGCGGGGCATACGAATATCTCGAATCGATCACTGCCGCCGAGCGGCTCGACGAAAGACGTTTTTCACTCGATCCCTGGGTCAATGACGACACTCGCCTGGTACGCCCCGATCTTCTGATCGAAGAAGAACATCGCTTTACGCTTGGCGGCATCGGTTTTCGCGTCAATTACCTGGGTAGCGCCCACTCCGATGGCGATATGACTTTGTATGTCGAGCGGGACAGGGTGTTGTATTCGGGCGACATCATTTTCGAAGGACGAGTGCCTTTCGTCGGTGACGCAGATACCAAACGTTGGTTGGAGACTCTGGAGGCGCTCGAGACCGATAAATTGGCCGCCCTGGTGCCGGGACATGGGCCGGCCGCACGCCGGCCGGTCGAAGCCATTGCGCGTACCCGAGAATATCTGGCTTATCTGCGTGAAGTGATGGGTGCCGCAGTGGAAGACTTTGAGGATTTCGCTACCGCTTACGACGAGGCTGACTGGAGCCGCTTCGAACGTCTACCCGCTTTCGGTGCGGCGCATCGACGCAACGCCTATCAGGTGTTTTTATCGATGGAGGCAGAGGCCTTGGGGCAGTAGTTCGGTTTTCAGCGATTGAACGGGCTTTACCGCCATCGGGTTTTCAGGGGCGATGGCGCGCGCTGCGTCTGTCAACGTTATTGAACAGGCCGTCAGACGTATGGCCATTATCCGGGATTTTCAGTTGACGCTTAGCGGCGCGGTATTCGCCGCGAGGCGTTGCTGCGTCTTTTCGTTGCCGGCCGTCGTGAACCACACCAACAGTTCGAAGTAATTACGAATGTTTTCGACATAGTCGACAGGTTCACGACCACGTGCGAACCCATGACGCACGGTTTTGTAGAATTCTTTTTTGGATAACAACGGTAGGCGTTGTTTGACGTCCAGCCAGAGATCGGGGTTACCGCCATCGCGTTGGGTCAATACACGAGCATCTTCGAGATGCCCGAAACCGACATTGTAACCGGCCAACGTCAGCCACAGCCGATTCGGTTCGGCGATACGCTCGGGTATTTTCCGTTCGACCACAAGCAAATACTGGGCCCCGCCCAAGATGCTCTGTTTCGGATCGCTGCGATCAGTAACGCCCATTTGCTCGGCGGTGTTTTGGGTCAACATCATGATGCCGCGTACACCGGTCGGTGATACGGCATCGGCTTGCCAGTGTGATTCCTGGTAACCGATCGCCGCCAGTAGCCGCCAGTCTATCCCGGTCTCTTTCCCGGCCAGTTCGAAGAAAGGTCGTAATGTCGGCAGGCGATCACGGACATTGCGCCAGAATTCCCTCACATCGACAAAATTGAGGCGCCCGGTATGGCCGAAGTAGCGTGCACGTAGTCGATCGAGTTCCCCGTTTTCCTCCAGCGATTGCAGAAATCGATCGGCGGCCTCCGGCAGGCTGCGGTCCGCGGACTTCGGAAAGGCCCAGGCGATAGGCTTCGGATCGCCGATTTCGAACGCTTTTGCCGCCCGAGCGTAAATGCGCCGGTAAAGAGCGAGATCAATAGAGTTGGCCATGGTCAAACGGATTTTTCCGCGATCGACCGCAGCCAGCAGATCCTCGATGCTGCTGTCGTCCTCGGTCCGCCAACTCAAGGCGGCAGTCCCGTCTTGACGGAGCGACAAGAGTGTTTCGTCGTGGCTCGAACCACTGACCACGTAAAGATCGCCCGGTTCGATCTCGTCCAGACCACGCGGGCGGCGGCTACCTCGACGATACACTACCTGTTCGGTGACGTATCGATAGGGTACGGAGAAATCAACGAGCAACTCACGTTCCGTCGTGTGGCTGAGGCTGGCGGCGGCAAGATGTACTGCCGCGCGTGATGTCGCATCCAGGATGTCCTCGATGTTTTCGGGAATGACATAGCGGACCTCGACGTTCAACGCATCGGCAAATCGCCGGGCGAGCGTATACTCGAAACCATCCGGGCCATTCGCGCCGTCGAAGTAAGCGCTTGGTGTGTCTCGAACCGCCACCACCAGCACGCCGCCCTTGACTATCTGTTCGAGCACTGATCTGGGTTCGCGATCTAGAACGATACTCAAGCCAAATAGGCCCGCCAGCTGTAGACCGGCAGCGAAGAGGGCGAGGATACGGTCCCGGTTGGCCTTGGATGGGTTCATTCGTTCGCGTCGGTTATCGGGTGTTTGTTCATTGTTTAGGCTAAGGTTGCCATCCATCATTCGCTCACCAGCGGCGAAATGCGGAAGATAGTCATTGCCTCGACAAAAAGCCACTAACTTGTCCCTACCCGACCTGCCGGTTATCGATAGCGCGGCGGTCCTGCGCGTGGCCTTGGCGAAAGGTCATGCGGTATTAACCGCTGAGCCCGGCTCCGGTAAGACCACTTTGGTGCCTTTGTTGCTGCTTGACGAAAGTTGGTTGGCGGGTCGCAAGATCCTGATGCTCGAGCCGCGTCGTCCGGCCGCACGGATGGCCGCACGGCGCATGGCAACCTTGCTGGCGGAACCCGTGGGTGAGACCGTCGGTTATCAAGTGCGTTTCGAACGCAAATGCTCGGCCGCGACCCGTATCGAGGTATTGACCGAAGGCTTGTTGCTGCGAAGGCTGCAGCGTGACCCCGAGATCGCCGATACTGGTTTGGTGATTTTCGACGAGTTTCATGAACGCAGCCTACAAAGCGATTTGTCTCTCGCGTTGTGCATGGATGTCGCCGATAGTTTGCGTGACGATCTGCGACTTTTGGTGATGTCCGCCTCGTTGGATGCCCGGCCGCTTGTCGAATTGCTGCCGGCTGTTCCGGTAAACGCCGAAGGGAGAGCCTTTCCGGTAACGACTCATCAGGCAGATGAAGA
Organism: Chromatiales bacterium; assembly: GCA_028280505.1. GTDB lineage: Bacteria > Pseudomonadota > Gammaproteobacteria > Chromatiales > Chromatiaceae > Thiosocius. The sequence goes on from JANQLO010000032.1 coordinate 64,650, forward strand.
CGGTGATATGCGCAATCCCGTGCCGGCTTGTCTGAATGCCCTGCGAAAGGCCGTGACAACGACACATAAGGATGTCTTGGTGTTTCTGCCGGGGCGACGAGAGATCAATCGCTTTTGCGAACAAGCGGCCCGGCAGTTAGACGCGGATTTTGCGGTACTGCCGTTATATGGCGAGTTGCCCGCGGCGCAACAGGATGCCGTGATCCAGGGTGAGTCGTCCGGTGAGCGACGTCGGGTGATCGTAGCGACAGATATTGCTGAGACCAGCCTGACCATCGAAGGTGTCGGCGCCGTGGTGGATAGCGGTCTTGCCCGCAAGCCGAGTTTCGATCCGGGGACGGGACTCACGCGGTTGACCACACGATGGATTAGCAAGGCATCGGCACTGCAACGTGCCGGGCGCTCGGGGCGCTTGGGTCCGGGACGGTGTTTTCGTACCTGGACACAAGCACGCCATAATCGTTTGGATGATTGGACGACGCCCGAGATCAGTCGTGCCGATTTGGCACCCCTCGTGCTCGAATTGGCGAATTGGGGTGTCACCGATCCGAGGGAACTGCGCTGGTTGGACCCGCCACCGGATGCGGCCTGGCAACGGGCTTTGATGCTATTGCGACAGCTCGAAGCACTGGGCGAAGCCGGGCGTATTACCGCGCTTGGTCATGAGATGGCCCGATTCCCGACCCATCCCCGTTTGGCGCATTTGTTGGCGTCGGCAAAGGGTGCCGCCGCTCGGGCGCTGGCGTCCGATGTTGCTGCGCTGTTGTCGGAACGTGATCCTTTGCGTGGTAACGCGGCGGTAATTGCGGGTGCGGATATCGGAGCGCGGCTTGAGCTGTTGAGCGCCTATCGCGATAAACGGGGATTGTCGCCGGATGTCGACAAAACCGCATTGCGTCGAATCGATCAGGTCGCGAAACAGTACCTTCGTTTATGTTCAAAAGATGATGGCGAGAACGATTTGCCCGATGTCGGTGCAGGCGTTGCCGCTATTTATCCCGAACGAGTCGCGATGATGAGTTCCGTGGATGGCAGGCGTTATCTCATGCGTAATGGTCGAGCCGCTTTGCTGCATGAAGATGATCCGCTACGCGGCAGCCCATGGCTTGCCGTGGCCGAGGTCGATGCCGGACAGCGCGAGGGGCGTATCCATCTTGCTTCGGCGCTGCGACAGGATCAGGTCGAAGCGCTGTTTGCAGCCCAGCTCGAAACGCTCCGAGAAGTGCGTTGGGATCCAGAGCGAGAAGATGTAGTTGTTCGCGTTGTACGTCGTCTCGGAGCAATCGTGCTTAGCGAGATGCCCAGCCCATTGACCGCCGGCGATCCGGTTGCCGAGATATTGTTCGAGCAGATTCGCTCATGCGGCCTTGGTGCCTTTTTCGACGATAAACGTGCTCTGCGGCTGAGGGTTGAGATGCTGCGCATGCTCGAACTCGATGCCGATTGGCCGGACCTTTCCGAGCGGACACTTCTGGACAATCTGGAGGACTGGTTGTCACCGTGGTTGAAAGGTGGCCAGGGTATGCGGCAGCTGCGTGTACTCGATTTCAATGCAATATTGGAAGCTATCTTGGGATGGGAAGTGAGTCAGCGTGTCGATTGCCTGTTGCCTTTGCAGTTCGAAACGCCGGCCGGTACTCGTCGAGCGATTAGTTACTCAGACGAGGGCGGGCCTGTGCTGGCAGTGCCGTTACAAGAGATGTTGGGTTTGTCATCTACGCCGGCGCTGGCGGGCGGGAAAATGCCTTTGGTTATTCATCTGTTGTCGCCGGCGGGACGGGTGTTACAGGTGACCAAGGATCTTGCGGCCTTTTGGGCAGGAGCGTACGACGAGGTGAAAAAGGAAATGCGCGGACGTTATCCGAAACATTATTGGCCGGATGATCCCGTGGGTGCGAAGGCGACACGCTTTACCAAGCGCCGTATGACGAAAAGCTAGTGCGCTGAATCGGCAGTGCGTTACCTTTCAGCGTGGTTGAGCGGCTGTGTGGGGGATAACAGCAACGCTTCGGGTTGGGTTGAGGCTTGGTCAGCCATTGACCATTTTGCGCACGATATCGCGCACCATGCTCGGTTCGAAAGGTTTGTCGCAAATGGCCGAGACGCCGCTTTGCTGCACCGCGGCTAGCCGATTCTCGTTGTTCTCACTGGTTACCATCAGCACGGGAAGCGAGGCCTGGGACGATTTTTGCCGGATGTGCTCCAACAGCTCCTTACCGTCCATGTGCGGCATGTTGTAGTCGGTAACGATAAAGTCATAGTAATGCGCTTCGATCATTTCCAATGCCTGCACACCGTTTTCGGCCTTGTCGATGTTTTGCACGCCCAGTGACTGTAACACCCTGCCGATGTGTTTGCGTGCCAGCGGGCTGTCGTCGACTACCAAGGCATGCAGGGAGTCGACGTCGACGTCATCGAGTAGATCATTCGATTCGCCGATAAAGTCGACGGTGGCATTGAGCGCCGTTCTCAATTCGGTATCGGAAAAGGGTTTCGGCAGAATGCCGACCACACCGGCTTGGCGAATCGGATCGAGGTAGCGGAATCGGGTTTCGCTGGAGATCAACATGAAGGGGGTATCGGCGTGGTTGTCGGAGTTGCGGATCTTGTGGACCAGGTCGGTCCCGGTCATATCCGGCAGATACATCGAGCTGATGACCAGATCGGGTGTTTCGCTGGCGATGTTGGCCAGCGCATCCTCACCGGTTGCGCACTCCAAGACGTGGGTGATGCCGTTGTTGGCCAATGCGCTGTTGATGATACGGCGCTGGGTTTGTGACGGTTCGGCAACCACCACCAACAGTTGCGACAGGCTGAGTTGTGTCATTGTTGATATCCATTGGCGCTGTGTCGTTCTAGTGATAGCGGCAGCAACGGTAACGCCTTTACATGCCCTATGACGGACTTCGGTCGGGTTTTGTGGCAGACTCGAACGTAGGGTGTTGCAAAGAATCGCGGAGAAGGCGAGTGAGCGAGGCGAACCGCAACAAGCTGAGTTTGATTCAGGTATTCGGTAGCGTGCTCGCGTCTTTCTTCGGTGTGCAAAAAAACGAAACACGTGAACGCGACTTTACACATGGACGCGCGCGGGATTTCATTATTGTCGGAATCGTGTTGACTTCGGCCTTTATTCTCGTGGTTCTGGGTATCGTGCAATTGGTGATGTACTTGGCGGTGGGGTGAGTTTCGAAAGTGCCCGTTGCTCAGCGGTTGGCCAATCGTGCGCCGATGTCGGCTTTGGCCTGGTCGAGAATCGACTGGCGGTCCAGACTGTCGAGAATTTCGCGCACGGCAAGGCGCGGGCCGGCATCGCCCCAGGACTTGCCGTTTGCCAGATAACGCTCCGCCGCGCGTCCGACGACATAGGTGCTGTAGTAGGCAACCGCGCCCTGGGCACCGCCGGTAACCACGGCCGATAGGCCGCCGGTTCCCAGCTTCAGTGCCGACGCGGCGAAATGAACGGCCCATACGGTACCCATCAGCAATGTCATTTGGGTGCCGATGGTCGTGATCAGACTGCCGGCCTCGCGCCGGGTCAGCGCAAGGCCGTAGCTACGTGACAGATGTACAACCATTGAGACATCGACCACGGCCGCCGCGACCAGATCGGCGATCGGTACCGGATTGATTGCGACGGCGACACCTTTTGCAATGCACCAGGTTCGGATGACACGTTCACCCAAAGTGCGCCGTGCGACCAGTACGCGAGCCGCAACCTCGTCACTGAGATCGCCGGCGAATAAAGAGGCATTCAATGCCGCGAGTGTTTGTCCTTCGCGCTCGAGTATTTGCCACAGTCGGTTTTTCAGGGCGATGACATCGGCCGGTGGCTGGCGTTGAGTTTCGTGTTCGTTACCATCGGCATCGACCTGTATCAGCCATTGGGGTGCGGGCTGTGCCGCGGTGGTGATCAGGTCGTCTTCGCCGATCAGATCTTGAGTGTGCCGACGCAAGGCCTCCAGAAGTTGTTGCCGCTCGGCAGTGCTATAGCGATCCGCTTTATTCAATACCAGGATCATCGGGCGCTTGGTGTCGGCAAGATCACGCAACGCTGACAATTCCGCATGCGTGAGGTCGCCGTCGACCACGAACAGCACCAGATCGGCCCGCTGTGCCACGTCGCGTGCCAGTTGCTCTCGTGATTCGCCGCCGGCTTCGTTGATGCCCGGTGTATCGATTAAAAACACATTGCCGTCGCGGTACTCCGCCCATTGACCACGTTGTACCTGGCGGGTTTCGCCATGTAAGGGGCTGGTAGCGAAACGCGATTCACCCAGTAGGGCATTGACCAGCGCCGATTTGCCAACACTCACCCGGCCGAATACGGCGATGTGGATGTGCCCATGCTCGAGTTTATCCAGCATGGCGCCGACTTCAGCATAGTCGTCGGCCAAGGCGCTACGTACTTCGGCAGGTACGCGTTGATCTTCCAGTAGTTCCTTTAGGCTTTCACGCGCAAGGGTGAGGTGATGATCATGCCCGTCCGTCGCTTCCTTTTCCGTCTTTTCCGATGTTTTCGACCACCACTTTGGCCAGGTTTCGCGCAGGTGTTTCCAGATTTTCACCGAGCGTTTCCTCGAATAATTTGGCTGTCTGTCTCGGGTGTAGTTCGCCCCGTGTGGCCAAGGTGGTCGTCAGGGCGCGCCCGAGCGTGCGGAAGATAATGCCGTAGGCTACCGCATGTATGGCGCCGCCGGCCAAGGTGCCGATACCGGGGAATGCCTTTAAGGCGTTGCCGGCGATCGCGAGTAACAGGGTATGCGCTCGACCTACATGTTGCTGTACGAGTTTGAGCAACAACTCGGTATCCAGTTTGCCGATCTTGGTGTCGTAAAGCTCCCCCAGCTCCTTGACCAGTTGAGTTCCCAGCCAGCCTTGGATGATCAGATCGGAACCCGGTGTAATGGCGGCCAGAGCACCGACAACGGCCTTCATCGCGTACGCATCGACAAGCTTGTCGGCCTTTTCGCGGCGCATGTCGCTGATGGCCGCATCAATGTGCCGATTGACCAAGACGAAAGTCGCGCTGTCGCGCAAGTTGTCGAGCAGCGCCTGGTTGCCGTCGATTAACTTCTGTAACGCATTTGCCAGCGCATCGACTCTGGGCGGGATGTTTTGTGTTTCTTCGTGTTCACTACCGTCCGGCAGTCGGCGGATGATATGACGGGAGGTCCCGGCGGAAACCTGCACAAAAGACGCCTGTGCGTGTTCCGCGATCAGTTTATCGGCGCGTGTTGCCAGTTGGTCGATCTCTTTGGGTGAGTAACGGTCGCTTTTGTTCAATACCAGGATCAATGGTTTGTTTAACTGTAACAGGGCCAGAAGTCCTTGGTGTTGCCGGCGATTGAGATCGCTGTCGACCACATAGATGACGATATGGGCCCGCTGCGCTTCGTCGATTGCAAGCTTATCCAGTTCGCCATCGGCTTCGGCGGTCCCCGGCATATCGGTGATGGTCAGACGATCGTCGCCCGGGCTATGCCATTCGAAGCGCCGTAGCGTGCGTGTGGTACCGCCGCGCACGTCGCTGAGTGTCCGTGCATCCGGCAACAATGCGCGCACCAAGGTCGATTTGCCTGTCGAGATTTCGCCGAACAGCACAATATGAATTTCGCCGCTGTGGCGGCGGCGCTGTAGTTCGGCAAGTTCTTGTCTGACTGTCGTGATATCCGCGCCAAGCGTTTCGGCCTGATTCATGGCCCGCTCGATTTGAGCCTCGGACGGCGGTTCTACTTCTTCGTTACCGGGTTCATGGGTGAGCGGCGCCGGCCGCAGGAGTCGCCATAGCAACCAACCGAGAAGGATCCCCAGGGCGGCTAGTGCCCCCCACCATAAAACACCCAGCCAGGGTGGAAGAGCTTCGAGATGTACACGAATGATCAGCGCCGATTCGCCGATAACGAGCAGCAACAGCAGCGCCGCCAAGCCAAGTACCAAAATGGCCATGGCGATCAATATTCGCAGGCTGCGTGGCAGGTTCATCGACATCGGCCCGTCACGCTAACGCAGTCAGGCAAAGACGACAACAACGGAAGTTGATATGACCCGGCGTGTGGTTAGGTCTTGATAACCCGCACCGCATAATGACGAGCGGTGCGGGGCTTGGCTTTACGCTCGGCTGTAGATCGAGCGTGAAGGAGAGTTGACCTTGCCTTGGCGTTTCAGATAGGCGAGGGTCTGGGCGAGGTTGTTGGCCACGATGCCGCGGTTTTCCAACTCGGCCTTGATCTCTTTGGTCGAAATCTTCTTGGCGCTGCCGACGATCTCAAGTACCTGCTCGGTCACGCTGACACCATTACCACCGCGACGGCGTCCACCGCCGGTACGACCGCCCATTTCGCGAATCTCGGCATCGATCGCCGCCAATTCCTTCCGGTGGCGTGCTACTGCCTCGCGGCGTTTTGCACGCAGTTCCTTGATCTGTTCACGGGCGGCTTCTTTCGCCTCCGCGGCTTCCTGCTCTTCACGTTCACGTGCCAATTCATACAGTTCATCAGAACTGAGACCTGACAGACTTTTCTTTGCCATCAAATACTCCAATAAATATAAGCTTTGCCAACACTACTTTAACTAACGGAAACACCTATCAACTCGCCATTATCTTGCTTGGCTGCCCGTTTCGGTCAGCCAAGTTAAATACAGACGACTACTGCGAATCGTTTCAGCGGAAATTGTAGATGACGTTACAGGAGAAAATATAGCGTGATGATTGTAGGTTTGCAACGAAAATGACTAAAAACCGTTTATAAATCCGAGTTGTCGGTATCCATCTGTTTTGGAGCAATGGTGTTTGTGACCGAATCGACAAAGCTGTCGATGGAAATTGTCCGCTGACGGCGGATATCCCAAGGGCTTAGGGCATCGCTATAGTGAGCTTTGTTGTCGAAGGTATCGAACAAGCCGTAGTAATTAGCAGTTTCGTTGGTTTGGATGTAAGCGGCAGGTGTCAGCAGTATGATGATACTGAGAATACTGGTTCCTGTACTGCCATGGTTAAGGCGAATGAGAAACCAGGCCAGTGCCATCGGCATGATAAGTAGGTGCCAAACCAAGTTGATCAGGAGGCCCGGGGTCTGCGACGTAAAGTAGTAATCCATGAAAAGATTGAGCTGATCAAGCAGGATTGCGGCGATTAGTATCAAGCCGACGAAACTAAGCGAACCCGCATAATCCCAGCGTTGCGAGGTCACGCGATTAACAATGGTCAGACCAAGCGACAAGCTGAGAGCTGTTAGAATAATGATCAGCTGATCTTCACCAAAAGACTCCCAGGTGAGCAATTGCGGTGTGGAAAGGTAGTTATCGAATGCACTGAGCACGAACAACAGAACGAATAGGGCGAGTGCCCACCCACGGTTTCCAAATAAGCAAAGCTTGCCGTTATGACAGCCAATCATCCGCGTCGGCGCGACAGGGTGTGAGGGGTCGAGTATCCGCGCGCGGGTACGCCCGGCCTCAAATGCCATTGGAAGTTGTGATAACGGTAGCGATTCGGTTATTCGCTTGCTGTTGCACCGTATACCGTTTTCGTCAGCGAGCGATTGCAGGGAATAGGTGCCATCCTGTCCTCGGCGGATAGCGAAATGATAGGGAGAGATGGCGGGATCGGTGAGAATGACATCGTTGTCCAATGCGCGCCCGACCCGGACTATGGCTTTGTCAACGCGGTGGTATTGGGGGCCATGTCGGCCGCTGATCTCAAGGATTAGTGCTGCCATCGGATTTCCTTGAGAAAACGTGCAATCAGGTGAGTCGCGGCGGTGAAATCGCTGCCTGATAGATCCAGATTGAATATGAAACCGGTGTCTTTTTTGCCGACCATGGCAGCAGTAAATAGGATATCGCTGAGATTGCTGTAGCGTTTGTATGAGCGGGCACACAATGTAGTCTTGAAATCCATGCCATTTACGTTGACGAAGCGCGTCGTACAGCGGAATTGCTTGACATCGTCTTCGGTGGCGCGGCTGCCGAACTGACTGGCATTGAGTGCCTGATACAGCCGATAAAAACGTAAAGGTCCGAGTTTATCGGATTCCACCCAGATAAATTCGTACAGAATTTTGCCGACGTCCAGTTGCTGGGTTAGAAAGATATCGTTTTCGTTCTTACAACTGACGGTATAGCGGCGGTAAAGGTGTTCAGGTCGAGATTTCGGACTGGCGTCCCAGCAGCGTATCGTCGGTGATATCGCGGCCGGTATCTGCATGTCGCGCATCTTATTGCTCGGCCAGTCGACCGCTTTGATGCGGTCGAGATAGCTGATCTGATAGTCTCGGATCTGGCGTGCGACTTCATCTAAAAAGGACGCCGGCTGTGGCTGGGTCGCTAAAAGACGCTCAAGATATCGGGTCGGGACGATGAAACTGATGTCGTTTCGCGTAGTCGCGACATTGATGCCGACCACGATACCTGCGTCATCGAAGGTCGGTCCCCCGCTCATACCCGGATTCAGGCTGCCGGAAAAAAGGATGCGACTGTCGTCGGTTTGACTCAGTACTCCGCCGTTGGTACCGGCGGCGATGGTCAATCCCAGGTCGAGTGGATTGCCCATGGCGAACAATGCGGCGCCTTTGGCTGGTGGTTCACCGATACTCAGCGGAGCGCCCAAGGCGACATCAGATTCGACCAGCGCTAGATCGTGTACCGCATCGACCGCCAATAAACGCAGTCGGCCTTCGACGCCATCGGCGGACAGATAGCTCAGATAGTAGGTTTCCGGTTTGTCGATGAAATCACTGACGACGTGATAATTGGTGGCCAGGCGGTTTGATCGATTGAAGATGAAACCCGAGCCGATACTTCGTTTCTTGCCCGTTTCCTTGTGGATTACGCGGATCTGAAAGACCGCATTTTCATGGCGTTCAAATACACCCTGGGAGTCGAGTGCCGCCGGCGCATCCGGTGCGATCAGCAGGGCGAGCATCGCGAAGATGTTCAGCCAAACAGGGTGGTTGGGCCATTGGGCGGGATAAGGCATGTAATGCGAAGAAATAGTTCAGCAATAGCTTTGTGACTGTTAAATCCGCTGAAGGTTGCCTCAGACGGTTTCTCTTTCAATAGAATAGTATCGATGCAGATAGTCGAATACTTCGTCTTTTGATCCGGTAAATACGATGCGCTCACGTTTGCTTTCGAGCTGATATTCGTACATGCCGTCGTAATACTCGCGCAGTAGATAGCCGATCCACACGCGATGACCGCTGGTGTCGCCCGTTTTTTCGTGTTGTTCTATGGCTGCGCGTAGCAGACGCTGAACTTGGTCGTGACGATTGCCGCCGAGACGCTTTCTTATCCGATTCAATGCAGCTTGAAGATAGACGGACCAGTCGTGGAACCCCCGGTCGTCGCCGGCGATTTGTCGAAATGCAGCAAGGGAGTCATGGACATACTCATCTAACGTGATGTCGATACGCTCTTCTTCATCGGCTTCGAGAAGAACCAAAGGTGCATTCTGAAGGCGTTGAAAAAAGGTAGGTGGTATATGTCGACTGCCGATATTGCGGCTTTCGTCTTCGACAATGAACGGACGGTTACCGGACTTTACCTGCTTGAGCAGTGCGATGGACAAGGCATTCTCGAAATCGATTTGGGCCGGTTGCGGCAACGGGTGATGGCCAAAGGCCGAACCTCGGTGATTCGCCAGGGCCTCGAGATCGATATTGGCATCGCATTGAAGCAGTAGCCGGGTTTTGCCGACGCCGGTGCGACCTCCGATGAGCAGTGGGTGGCAGGCAGCGCTGTTTTGTTCGGTTTGATCGAGCAGGTAGCGGCGCATGGCCTTGTAGCCGCCTCGTACCCGAGGACAGGCGATACCGGCATGTTCCATGAGCCAACGTTGACTGATCTTCGAACGCATACCGCCACGAAAACAATACAGTACGGCATTGGGGTGACGCTCCATAAAATCACGCCAGGTGGCGATGCGGTGCGACTTGATGTCGCCGCTGACCAGTCGTTCACCCAAGGCAATGGCATTGTCTTGCCCATTTTCTTTGTAGGCGATGCCGATCTCATGGCGTTCAGCGTCGTCGATCAGGGGATGATTCTCGGCACAAGGGAAGGCGCCTTCGGCGAATTCCACCGGTGCACGCACGTCGAGCAGCGGAATATCATTGACGAACAGGTGTTGTAGATCGTCGATTTCGACGAGTTCACTGGTGGGCATGGGCTATGCGAATATGGTCGTCCATGTGTGATTGTCGGCCGCGGCCGATTTCTGTGCAAATGTCCCAAACGCCAACGCTAACATGATCCTGATGTAACGGATGGCGCGGAGACACCAGTTTTGGATTATCAGCGACGATTTGGCGGTATTTCTCGTTTGTATGGCGAAGTCGGCTTTGAGCGTTTGCGCCGAGCGCGTGTCTGTGTGGTGGGTGTCGGCGGTGTCGGCTCCTGGGCTGTCGAGGCCCTGGCGCGCAGCGCGGTCGGCCGGATCACGCTGATCGATATGGATCATGTCGCCGAATCGAACGTGAATCGGCAACTCCCGGCGCTTGACGGGGAGATCGGCCGTCCGAAGGTGGCGGTGCTGGCGGAGCGCATTATCGCGATCAATCCGCTTTGCCGAGTCGAAACCATAGAAGACTTCGTGGCCCTGGATAATCTGGATCGGCTACTTGCAGCCGAGAACGACTGGGTCTTGGATTGCATCGATCAATTCAGGGTCAAGGCAGCACTCATTGCGTATTGCCGACGACGTCGGCAGTCCGTGATCACAGTTGGCGGTGCGGGCGGGCAACTCGATCCGACGCGGGTTCGGATCGGCGATTTGCGCAAGACCGAACAAGACCCCTTGCTGGCGCGGACCCGTAAGCTGTTGCGCCAACAGTACGGTTTTCCAAGCAATCCGAAGCGACGTTTCAATGTGCCCTGTGTGTGGTCGGACGAGCCCCAGCGTATGCCGGGAACCGCTTGCACCTCTTCCGATGTAGAGGGTTCGCTCAATTGCACCGGTTTTGGTGCCTGCATGCCGGTCACGGCGGGTTTCGGTTTGGCCGCGGCGGCGCATGTGATCGAACGGATTGTTGCCGATTGACCCGATTACCCGGCCCGTATCATCTGTCTTCGTCCATGCCGCCGTAGGCCTCGATCAGGGCGTTTAGGAAGTGCGTCAGTTCGCGACCCATGAGGGCGAAATCGGTATCGAACCGTGTCAGCGCGTCGTCGCTGTCGATCTCGCCGGCCTCTTCTTGGATCAGATCGAGAAAGCGCAGACGCCGTACCGCGAGATCGTCGCATAGCAAGCAGCCTATACGCTCTCCCCATTCGACCGCCAGTTTGGCGACCTGCATGCCGGCATCCAGGTGAGATTTCACCTCGGCACTGGACAGGTCTATCCGACGGCCGCGCATCACGCCACCGTTGTCGACAGGTTCCTTGAGTTCGCATTCGTCGGTCAGCGTGAATCCGCTTGCCGGGCGCTTTTCAAGCCAACGTGTCAACACGGCGGCCGGGGCACGGTCGACCGCGAGGGGCTTGAGGCGCAGGCTGCCGAGGGTTTCGCGCAGGGTGCTGAGCATCTCCTCGGCCTTGTTCGGGGTCGCGGTGTCGACGACGACCCATCCGGCCTGCGGGTCGATATAGGCGTGGAGGCGTACCGAACGGGTGAAGGCGCGTGGTAGTAAATCGACAATGACCTCGTCCTTCAGGCGTTGCCTTTCCTTGCGTCCGACCGGCCGGGCCTCCTGGGCCGCGATTGCCTCGGCCTTTTCCTCGACATGCTCGCGCACCACGGCCGGTGGCAGCAAACGGTCTTCGCGACGCAGGCATAGCATCATACGGCCGTCCGTCGCGTGGACCAGTTGGGTCGCCTCGCGGCCAGCCGGCGGTACCCAGCCCATGCTGTGGGTATCGAGCCCGGCGCAAGGCTCGAACTGACGTGAGGTCAACGCCTCATGAAGCGATTCCGGGTTGTGGTCGAAGGTTTCGACGAGGCGATACAGCAACAGATTTCGAAACCACATGGCTTGTTCCCCGGGCAAAGGGGCGGGATTATCCCCGAGCGGATCGTCCGCTGCCAACCCGCAATCCCGAATTGCAGGCTACAATGCCGCCCTTTTTGAAGGCGTGGGTGGCGGTGTCGGAATCTTTTGTGTCAGGGCAGCGATGGTTGAGCGAGGCGGAACCGGATCTCGGGCTGGGCGTGATTGCCGAGACCGACGGCCGCCATGTGCAGTTACGCTTTGCCGCCAGCGGCCAACGTCGCAATTATGCCGTGGCGAGCGCACCGCTGAGCAGGGTGCGCTTCGAGGTTGACGATCAGATCGAGGATCAGAACGGTCGGGTATTGACCGTGCTTGCGGTCGAGGAGCGGCTTGGGCTTTTGCATTATCGGTGTGTCGATGCGCAAGGCGATGCGGTCGAGCTACCCGAGTCGATGCTGAACGACCGCCTGCAACTCAATCGCCCGCAGGACAGATTGTTCGCACGACGTCTCGATCCGGACATTTGGTTCAGTCTGCGTTACCGGACCTGGTTGCAGACCGCCGATCTGTGGCGTGCACCGGGATTCGGCCTGCAGGGCGCGCGGGTCGACCTGGTTCCGCATCAGCTCTATATCGCCACCGAGGTGGCATCGCGCATCATGCCGCGGGTGCTGCTGGCCGACGAGGTCGGGCTGGGCAAGACCATCGAGGCGGGTCTGATTTTACATCGTTTGGTGCAGACGGAACGTGTGCGGCGGGTGCTGATCGTGGTGCCCGATCCTTTGGTCAATCAGTGGCTGATCGAGATGTTGCGCCGATTCAATCTGCGTTTCGCTTTGTTCGACGCCGAGCGTTTTGAAGCAGTCGGTGCCGGGAATCCGTTCGAGACCGAACAGCGGGTGCTTTGCAGTCTGTCTTTCCTGATGTCTTCCGCCGCCGTGAGCCGGGCGGTCCTGGCCAGCGACTGGGATCTGTTGATTGTCGACGAAGCACATCATTTGGCATGGAGCGAGCAGACATCCAGTACGGCGTACGATTTGATCGAGGCGCTTTCGGGATGCACCCCGGGCATGTTGTTGTTGACCGCAACGCCCGAACAGCTGGGGCGTGCCGGTCATTTCGGCCGCCTGCGTTTGCTCGATCCGCAACGTTTCCATGATTATTCGGCGTTTATTGCCGAGGAAGAGGCCTATGCGCCGATCGCGGTGCTGGCAGCACGGTTGATCGACGACGCGGTGTTGACGCCGGAGCAGCAGGAGCATCTAAAACGTCTGCTCGACGACGAGGCGGACCTGCCCCGCGATCAGATCATCGCGCGTCTGATCGATCGGCACGGTACCGGCCGGGTACTGTTTCGCAACACCCGACAGGCGGTCAAGGGTTTTCCGGTGCGTGAGCTGCAGGTCTATCCATTGGAGTCGCCCGCACAGTATCGGGATTCGCTCGGTGATCTCCAACCGGAATCCCATGCCGATGCGGACTGGTGCCGTTTCGATCCCAGGGTCGTTTGGCTGCAGGACACCTTGGCACGGCTGGCACCGGATAAGGTGCTGGTGATTTGTGCGCATGCGGCGACGGCGATCGCATTGCGCGATCATTTGTTGGAACGTGCCGCGATCCATGTCGCGATGTTTCACGAGGGCATGGAGATCGTCGCGCGCGATCGGGCTGCGGCCTTTTTCGCGGAGACCGAGAACGGTGCCCAAGCGCTGATCTGTTCGGAGATCGGTAGCGAGGGGCGCAATTTCCAGTTCGCACATCATCTGGTGTTGTTCGATTTACCGCTGGAGCCCGATCTGTTGGAGCAGCGCATCGGTCGTCTGGACCGTATCGGTCAGCGCGAGGCCATCCGTATCCATGTGCCTTACATGCGGGGTTCGGCCGGTGAGGTTTTGATGCGTTGGTATCGCGATGGCCTCGGGAGTTTTACCTCGACCTGTCCCGCCGCGGCCGCCGTCTATGCGCAGTTGGGTGACGACTTGTCGATCGCCATGCGTCAGGCAGTGCAGGTCGATGGCTTGATCGATGAGGCTGCCCGCCTGACAGAGCGAATCAATGCCGAACTCGAGGTCGGTCGGGATCGTCTGCTGGAGCTTCATTCCCATCAGCCGCAGATCGCCGCCGACCTGGTCGGGGTCTTGGGCGAACCGATAGGCCGGGTCGATCTTCGCGACTACATGGGGCGCTATTGGGATGCCTTCGGTGTGGAGCACGAAGAGGGCCCCGGTGCATCGACCATTTTGCGTTCGGGCGCTCATATGCTGAGTGAACATTTTCCCGGTTTGGATCTGGGAGCCGCTACCGTTACCTTCGACCGCGTCGATGCACTGGTGCACGAGGATCGTCAGTTTCTTACCTGGGAGCACCCGATGGTTCGCGGCTGTATGGACATGCTGTGCAGCGACGAACTCGGCGGTGCGGCCGTCAGTCTGTGTAGCCATCCCGAGTACCGTACGGGTACGGTATTCGTCGAGGCCTTGTACGTCGTCGAATGCCCGGCGCCGCCTGGGCTCGAGGTTCAGCGTTATCTGCCGCCGACCTGCTTACGCCTCTTGTTGGATGCACAGGGTGAAGACCATGCAGGCAAGCTCGCCCATCAGGCTTTGCAGGGCTTGTGTCTGTCACAAAACCACAAGTTGGTGGAGACGGTGCTCAAGTCTCAGGGTGCCCGTCTGAAACCGCTGTTGGCACATGCCGAAACACTGGCCGAGGCACGTGCAGCGGGCTTGGTCACCGAGGCGGGTCAACGCCTCGATGCGTTGTTGGACGGCGAACGGCAGCGTTTGTGTGCGTTGGCGAAGGTCAACCCAAACGTGCGAGACGACGAGATCGAGCAATGGCGGGCGCGTCACGAGCTGATCGAGCGGTATTTGGCCAAATCGCGGGTCCGTTTGGACGCGGTGCGTTTGGTCGTGATGCGTTAGCTTTGATATTGCACGAAGGCGGAATCGCCGTGATCGATTTGGCCGGCTTTCCCACAAAATGCGACGAAACCGCCGGGAGCGGTTTCGAACAGCCGACAGGCTGGCCCGAAGGGCGAAAGGCAGGATGCCCGAAGTCATCCTTCGTGCAATAGGCGGGCTAGCCGGTCCTACGCGGACACCGGCGGTCGGTCAGCCATTGGTCGATCGCGACGACAACGAAATGCACGCACATCAGGCTGAAGGCCAAGCCGTTACGCAGGCTGCGTAGGCCCGCCGCGTTCGTCGTGGTGGGCAGCGCTATGCACGTCACAGGGCCTTGATCTTTTCGTACTGGGCTGTCAGATCGGCCAAGGCCGTCTGTGCCTGCGCCAGTTTATCCCGTTCTTTCTGGACAACCGCCGCCGGTGCCTTGTCGACGAACGAGGGGTTGGCCAGTTTCTTTTCGGTGCGCTCGATATCTTGTCGCAGTCGGCCGGTTTCCTTGTCCAATCGTGCCAGCTCGGCGTCTTTGTCGATCAAGCCGGCCAGGGGGATCAGAACCTTCATCTTGCCGACCAGTGCGGTTGCCGATTCGGGGCCCGGGTCGCCGGGCTCGAGTACTTCGATCGATGCGATGCGTGCCAGGAAGTCGAGCAGGGGACGGTGTTCGGCGGCCAGTTTACGATCGTTTGCATCGCTATCGGCCAGCATGACCGGTACCGGCTTGCCCGGCGCGATGTTTTGTTCACCCTTGATCTTGCGGATGCCGAGGATGAATTGCATCACCCATTGCATCTCCGCTTCGGCCCTTTCGTCGATCAGGGGCGCGCGATAGGTCGGGAACGGCCGCTGCATGATGCTGTGGCTGATGTCGTCGGAGGTTTCGATCTTGCCGGTGAGCGGTGCGACCCGCTGCCAGATCTCCTCGGTGATGAAGGGCATGATCGGATGGATCAGGCGCAGCAGGGATTCGAGGGCCTGTACCAGCGTACGGCGGGTGCCGCGCTTGGCCGCCGCACCGGTGGTGGCGTCGTTCAGTACCGGTTTGCACAGTTCCAGATACCAATCGCAATACTCGTTCCAAGTGAACTCGTAGATGGCCTGCGCGGCATGGTCGAAACGATAGCTTTCGATCGCCTCGGTGACGGTACGTTTTGTTTTCTGTAGACGGGACAGGATCCAGCGGTCGGCCAGCGAGCGCTGAATGTCCATGCCGGCGAGTGAGGTTCTCCTGCCGTCGCCCGATGGCGCGCAGTCCTCGCCTTCGGTGTTCATCAGCACGAAACGCGAGGCGTTCCAAAGCTTGTTGCAGAAGTTGCGATAGCCCTCGATACGGCCCATGTCGAACTTGATGTCGCGCCCGGTGGCGGCGAGCGCGGCAAAGGTGAAGCGCAGCGCGTCGGTTCCGAAGCTGGCGATACCGTCGGGGAATTCCTTGCGGGTCTGTTTTTCGATTTTCTGCTTCAGATGCGGCTGCATCATGCCGCTGGTGCGTTTGGCCACCAGGGCGTCGAGATCGATACCGTCGATCAGGTCGATCGGATCCAGCACGTTGCCCTTGGACTTGGACATCTTGTCGCCATGGGCGTCGCGGATCAGGCCGTGGATGTAGACCTCGTGAAAAGGTACGTCGTCCATGAATTTCAGGCCCATCATGATCATGCGGGCCACCCAGAAGAAGATGATGTCGAAGGCCGTGACCAGCACGCTGGTCGGATAGAATTGCTTCAGGCGTTCGGTCTGTTGCGGCCAGCCCAGGGTCGAGAAGGGCCAGAGTGCCGAGCTGAACCAGGTGTCGAGCACGTCCTCGTCCTGCCGCAGCGGATAGTCGGCGGCCAGGCCATGTTTGTCGCGTACCGCCTGTTCCGAGCGTCCGACGTAGACGTTGCCGGTATCGTCATACCAGGCCGGAATGCGGTGGCCCCACCAGATCTGGCGGCTGATGCACCAGTCTTCGATGTTACGCATCCATTCGAAATAGGTGTTTTTCCAGTTGTCCGGCACGAAACGAATCCGCCCGTTTTCGACCGCCTCGATTGCCGGTTTGGCGAGCGGGCCTGCTTTGACGTACCACTGATCGGTCAGGAAGGGCTCTATGACGGCGCCGGAGCGATCGCCGCGCGGTACCATCAGCTTGTGGTCGGCGATCTTTTCCAATAAGCCCTGGGCATCGAGATCGGCGACGATCTGTTTACGTGCGGCGTAGCGGTCCATGCCGATATAGGCCGCCGGAAGCAACCGGCCTTCATCCGCCTCGTTTGCGCGAATGGCCGCGTCGCTGGTGAAAATGTTGATCAGGCCGCCGTGTATTTGTGCACTGATCGGCGTTTCGTCCCGATGGCGCTGCCAAACGGCATAGTCGTTGAAGTCGTGTGCCGGGGTGATTTTCACGCAGCCGGTACCGAACTCGGGGTCGGCGTGTTCGTCGGCGATGATCGGAATCTTGCGCCCGGTCAGCGGCAACTCGACCAACTCGCCGATCAGGTGTTTGTAGCGTTCGTCATCCGGGTTTACCGCGACCGCGCAGTCGCCGAGCATGGTTTCGGGCCGGGTGGTCGAGACCGTCATATGCCCCTGGCCATTCGAAAGCGGATAGCGCATATGCCACATATGACCGCTTTCCTCCTCCGAGATCACCTCGAGATCGGAGACCGCGGTATGTAGTTTGGGGTCCCAGTTAACCAGGCGTTTGCCGCGATAGATCAGGCCTTCTTCGTAGAGCCGAATGAAGACTTCATGCACCGCCTCGGACAGGCCGTCGTCCATGGTGAAGCGTTCATGGCGCCAGTCCAGCGACGAGCCCAGACGACGCAATTGGCGGGTGATGTTGCCGCCGGATTCGGCCTTCCATTCCCAGACCCGCTCGATGAAGGCGTCCCGCCCGAGATCGTGCCGGGTTTGACCGCCGGCTTCGAGTTGGCGTTCGACGACCATCTGGGTCGCGATACCGGCATGGTCCGTACCCGGCTGCCATAGGGTGGGACGGCCGCGCATCCGATTGAAGCGGATCAGGGTGTCCATTACGGTATTGTTGAAGCCGTGCCCCATATGCAGATTGCCGGTGACATTCGGCGGCGGGATCATGATGCAATAGGGTTTGCCGTCGCCTTCGGCGGGTTCGAACCAGCCGCGTTTTTCCCAGGTCTGGTACCAGCGTTGTTCTATGGCGTGGGGGTCGTAGGTCTTTTCCATCGGAGGGACTTGATCGAGATTATGCCGCTAAATACATCATTATACCGGTTCGTCTGCTTGCCGTATGGCGCGGATTAAGTGGTTCGTTATCGTCAAGCGGATATGGGTTCAAGTGCCCTCGCGGTGTCTCGCAGGCAAACTCGATCACAGTGCCGAGAGACTCGCCTCGCGCTGATTTGCGGGACACCGAGGTGTATCATGTTGCTTCCGAAAAATAAATCGTCATTGGTAGCAGGCCATCGTCAGTCCCGTCGTCATTCCCCGCGATAGTCACCCCATATCGCGTTCCAACATCTCGCCGAACGCGTTAAAGGTTCTCTATCGTCTGAAAGCGGCCGGCTTCGAGGCGCACCTGGTCGGCGGCGGTGTACGAGATTTATTGCTCGGGCGCGAACCCAAGGATTTCGATGTCGCGACAAACGCAAGTCCCGAGCAGGTACGCGAAGTCTTTCGCAATTGCCGGCTCATCGGGCGACGTTTTCGTTTGGCGCACGTGCATTTCGGTCGCGAGATCATCGAGGTGGCGACCTTTCGAGCGGGCCAGGATCAGCAGCGGGCGGACGACAATCAGACCGACGAGGGAATGCTGCTACGTGACAATGTCTACGGAACGATCGAACAGGATGCCTTGCGTCGCGATTTCACGGTCAATGCCTTGTATTACAGCATTGCCGATTTTTCGATTATTGATTATGCCGGTGGTGTAGAGGATTTGGAGCAGGGTGTACTGCGTTTGCTCGGTGATCCGGTCACGCGCTATCGCGAAGATCCGGTACGCATGCTACGCGCGGTACGTTTTGCCGCCAAGCTCGGATTCAGGATTTCACCCGACACCGAATCGCCAATATCGACATTGGCGTCTCTGCTCGCAGACGTTCCGCCGGCACGCCTGTTTGAAGAAGTATTGAAACTCTTTCTTAGTGGGACCGCCGCCACCGCATTCGAGAAGCTTCGCCAATACGGATTGTTCGCGCAGCTTTTTCCCGATACCGAATCAAGCTTATCTCAGTTGGAGCAGGATTTTCCGCTGACGCTGGTGTTAAAAGGTTTGGAGAATACCGATATCCGTTTACAGGAAGAGAAGCCCGTGACACCGGCCTTTTTGTTTGCGGTTTTGCTTTGGGAACCCGTTAGGCGACGCACAGAGGTACTACAGGCTTCAGGTGAGGCGCCCTATCACGCGATACAGCAGGCGTCCGGTGAAATATTGGCACGCCAGCTCGAAAGGGTTTCGCTGCCGCGTCGCTTCAGCACGCCTATGCAGGAGATTTGGGCGTTGCAGTTCCGTTTTGTCAATCGGCGTGGTAAACGTCCTAAACGGTTGCTGGCACATCCGAGGTTTCGCGCGGCCTACGATTTTCTGGTATTGCGGGCAGCCGCCGGTGAGGCCGAGCAGGAGTTGGCGGACTGGTGGACGGCGTTTCAGAATGCCGATCCGGATGCGCCTTTGCCGAGCGCGCCATCGAAGTCGCGTCGCCGGTCACGACGAGGACGCAGACGCCGCAAGCCCAGTCCGGTTGCTGAAGAATGAATGCACTTACCGAGCGCGTGTTCGTCGGGCTCGGCAGTAATCTCGACGAACCCTTGTGGCAGGTTTCCCGGGCATTCGACGAATTGGCGGATCTGGATGAAACTCGGTTGTTGGCGGTTTCGCCCTGTTATCGTTCCGCACCGCTCGGCCCGCCCGATCAATCAGACTATGTAAACGCCGTAGCCATGCTCGAAACGGAATTGGCACCTATCGCCTTGCTCGATGCGCTTCAGGCGATCGAACGCAACCATGGTCGTATTCGGGAGATTCATTGGGGGCCGCGCACGCTCGATCTGGACCTGCTGATGTATGGCGATCGGATTATCGATCTGCCGCCACGTTTGCGCGTTCCCCATCCTGAAATGGTGAATCGTGCGTTTGTCTTGGTTCCCTTACACGACCTGGCGCCAGACCTAAACGTGCCGGGTCATGGCAAGCTGGATGCATTGCTCGAGAATCAATCGCGAGAGGGGTTGCAACGTTTGGCTTGTCTCTAACTCATTGATTCTGCCGGTGCGCTGTTCCGTACTTTTGATACAGGTTATACACTGAGACGAATAAACATCTGCTGACCTGGGGACGCCTCCAACTATTCGTGAACAGGTTTCTTGAACGACAGCTTCACCATCGCTGTGTTGAAGCGCTTCGCAATAGCCGGGCTATGACGTGCGATCTCCGCCTTGATCTGGCGAATGATGTCGCCCAATCTGCGTGTTCAGAATTATCAGAGGTGTCCTTAGGCGGTATGGAGGAGTTGAGGTGAGCAAGAATACGATCAGTACCATTAATCAGATGAAGACGGCAGGCGAGAAGATTGCCGTTATCACCAGCTATGATGCCGGTTTTACCGAACAGATCGAACAGGCCGGGATGGACGTTATTCTCGTTGGCGATTCACTCGGCATGGTTGTACAGGGGCATGAGAGTACCTTGCCGGTTACTGTCGCGGACATGGTTTATCACACCGCGAATGTAATGCGCGTGAGCAGCCGCACGATGGTGATTGCCGATATGCCGTTTATGAGCCATGGGACACCGGAGCAGGCACTGGATACCGCCGGGCGTTTGATGAAAGAGGGTGGTGCGCATATGGTGAAAATAGAAGGTGGCGCACCTCAACTGGATACCGTGAGGCATTTGACCGCGCGTGCGGTACCTGTATGTGGCCATCTGGGTTTGATGCCGCAGTCTATCCATCAGCTGGGCGGTTATCGGGTACAGGGGCGCGGTGAACATGAAGGTGAGCGGATACTCAAGGACGCCGTAGCGCTTCAGCAGGCCGGTGCGCAAATGCTGGTACTGGAATGCGTACCTTCCGTGCTGGCGGCGGAAATCACCCAGGCGCTGGATATTCCGGTAATCGGCATCGGTGCCGGACCCGATACCGATGGGCAGGTGCTGGTGCTATACGACATGCTGGGCATTACATTGCGTGGCAAGCCGAGTTTCGTACATGATTTTCTTGCGGACAAAGGTAGTATTTCGGAGGCTCTGTCGGCTTACGTCAGATCTGTCAAGGAAGGGCGTTTCCCCGGTCCTGAGCACACTTTCTCATGATTACCGTAAGCGACGTCCGCGAGTTACGCAGCCATGTCGACGCCTGGCGCCGTGGCGGTAACGTGGCATTCGTGCCGACCATGGGTAATCTGCACGCGGGTCATCTGTCGTTGGCACAGGCTGCGCGTCAAATGGCCGATCGGGTCGTTGTGAGTATTTTTGTCAATCCCTTGCAATTTGGTGTTGGCGAAGATTTCGATAATTACCCTCGCACTTTTGAACATGATCGGGAAATGCTGCAGGGCGAAGGTGTCGATTTGTTGTTTTCACCACCTGTCGAGATTATGTATCCGAAACCAAAGGCCGAGCAGACCAAGGTCGAGGTGCCCGGAATCTCCGGCGTGTTGTGTGGAGCAAGCCGACCGGGGCATTTCGTCGGTGTCGCGACGGTGGTCTGCAAGTTGTTTAACATGGTCCAACCGGATATTGCGCTGTTCGGTAAGAAGGATTTCCAGCAGCTGATGGTGATCCGGCGGATGGTTGAAGATTTGGCGATGCCGGTTCAGGTGCGAGGTATCGATACCATGCGTGAACCCGATGGGTTGGCGATGAGTTCGCGCAACGGTTATCTCAATGAACAGGAACGAACCATTGCGCCAGCACTCTACCGTGTGTTGCAAAATATTGGTGACGCATTGCAAGGCGGCAACGATGACTATGCCGGCCTCACGATGGCAGCGACGAAAGAGTTGAATCAGGCCGGTTTGCAAACGGATTACCTCGTTATTCGTCGGGCCGAGGATTTGGTTGAGCCGGCCGCCGGGGAGTCCCGTCTCGTCGTACTGGCGGCAGCCTATCTCGGACGGGCGCGTTTGATCGATAACATTGAAGTGCAGCGTTAACGGGTTCTAGCCTGTTTGTTGTGCCTTGGCCTGTGTCCAGCGCGTAATAATCCGGTCAAGCGTCTCGGGATTGACCGGCTTGGCCAAAAAGTCGTCCATGCCATCATTGAGTAATCGTTCGCGGCTGTCTTTTTGAACGTCTGCGGTTGTTGCGATGATTGGGGGGTATTTGCGTTCGCCGGTGCCTTGCTGCCGTTGTAATTCTTTGACGACATCCCAGCCGCTGATACCGGGCATATGCAAATCGAGAAATACCAAATTGTATTGACGGTCTGCCATCATCTGGATCGCCCGACTACCCGATTCCGCTCGGTCGGCAATAATGTTTCTCGCCTGTAATAGGTAAACCAGTAATTTGCCATTGATCGGATCGTCATCGACCACAAGCGCGCGGATGTCGGGAAGACGTGCGTCCAATGGCGTGGATAGAGCAGTGTTGTTTTCCGGTATCTTTTCTTCGCCGAGCCTGAGGGGCAGCTTTACCGTAAAACAAGTGCCGTGGCCCTCTTCGCTGTCTACTTCGATATGGCCACCCAGGGATTCGCAGATATTGCGGGCGATAACCAACCCAAGTCCGGTACCGCCAAACGGTCGCCTGCTCGATTGGTCGACTTGATAGAAAGGTTCAAACAGTTTGGGCAGTTCGTCATGCGGAATACCGATGCCGGAGTCCGAGACGCGCAAAATAAGGTAAGTTTCGCTGTTGTCGGTGACCATGCTTGTCTGCAGTTCCAGGCCGCCACGTGGTGTAAATTTTATGGCGTTGTCGAGCAATATACCGATCAGCTGGCGGACACGCAGATCATCGGTATGTATCCAGTGCGGTAGATCGGCAGCCTCTCGATACAAAAGTTCGAGTCGTTTTTCTTCAGCCTTGACGCGAAATAGTCTGACCGTGTCGGCCAGCAGATTCGGTAGATCAACGTCGGACTCGCGCACCTGGAATTTGCCGGCCTCGATACGCGAAAAATCAAGGATCTCTTCGATGATGCTGAGCAAATTGCGTGCGGAGATGTCGATTAATTCGAGATGCTCCCGCTGGTCGTCGGCAAGTGATGTTTTGTTGAGTACATGTGTAAAACCGAGAATGCCGTTCAACGGTGTTCGTATTTCATGGCTCATGGCAGCCAGAAAATCGCTTTTCGCACGGCTGGCACTTTCCGATTTTTCTTTCTCGGCTTCGATGCGTTTCTCGAATGCCTTGTGTTCGGATATGTCGATGATGCCGATAATCAGTGACAGGCGTTCGTCGATATCGACAGGGGTCGCGGTTGCGATTACCGGAAGTCTGCCTTCCGGTAGCTTGAGTGTGGTTTCCAACGATAGTGATCCATGACGAGTTGCCGACGCCAGCTGTGAAAAGGCCGTCGGCTCTAGCAGTTCGTTCATATTAAGACCCGACAGGGAGGTCGTGGCGAACAAGGTTTCAGCCGCTTCGTTTGCATCTTTCACCGTTCCATCGGATTCTCCGACCAGCAGCAGCGGAATGGGTGACGCATCGAAAATGGCGCTGGCGCGTATGTCGCTTTGGGTTGAATACTTCTGATGCAGGCTGAGTGCCCACCAGCCGAGACTCATGAGTGCCAGGAGGCCGGTAGTCCAGATCAGAAAGCTGTTACGAGTATCGTCACGCATTGCCTGGTAAAAGACCGGACTGGCGTGTACCGTCAGATTGCCGATAAGTCGCCCACTGCCGGTTTGGAAGAGGGGTATCGAATTGGTGAAGCAAGGGTCGCATTTCGGCTCACCCATGCTGAATGAATCCTGTTCCCAGGGTGGAGCGAACTCAAGATCGACGCCGACAAAAAACGGCGTGGCTGTTTGAGCGTCGGTAAGGATGAGCATCTCGCTGACGGCACTTCGTATTGTGTTGATATCGAGTTCGTCATCGTCCAGCGAGATGATCTGTTCGATACTGCGCGCATTTGCATCGGTCAGGGCGCGGGCTGTAGTTTCCGCCTCACTGCGCAAGCGCGGTTCGAGAATCAGCAACCAGTCGAGCGATGTCAGAATCGCCAGTGCGAGCATCAACACCAGGAAGACGACGGCGATCGGGTCAGGGCGCCGATTAACGCGACGAGCGAGGTTCATAACGATCCGATACCTTCTTGAAAAAAGGTTTCAGTTCAATGCCATGATCACGCAGAGTCTGCATATTCAGGCTGGGAAGTATGCGGTCGGACACGGCAATGCCACCGAGTACACCGCGTTCTACGTCGCCGGGTAAGGGCGAGAACGTGAGCAATTGATGCGTCAAGGCAAAGGAGAGCACTTGGTCCAACTCGTCTGCGGTAAGAGTTTGAGCGATGAACAAGGCCGTATACGTGGTTCGAGTGTCTTCGAGTAACGACGATAACGGCGTCAAAGTCACTTTATCAGCTATGGATCTTTTGCGTATGCGCTCACGCAGACGTTCGGCGATGGTCTGCGTATCGGCCCCTCGTTCGGCAAAAACCACGGCGATGTGTTCATTGTTTTCCGGTAGATTAACGCGTGCGGCCAGAAAGGTCGGAAAGAGATTGATGCCAACCTGCATACGGGCATCCGCTAGGGGCTCGGCGTGGGCGCTGATAGCCAGAAACACGAGTACCATCGGCAAAAGCAAATCGCGACCGATCCTTGCCGGTAGTATTCTGTGTGACAGCTTATTCAATCCCTTGCTTCCCCGGTCCGGTGGCTACGGTGTCTTAATTTTTCGGTTGATAAATCATGCCGAGCCAAAAGGTTCGATCCTGTCGAGGATGGTCGTCGATATAGGTGTTTATCGGAGCAGGATCGCTGATTCGCGTGTTACCGACGTTTCGCACGCCGAAGCGCACCGTGGTTTTAGGATTGGGCATCCAGGAAAAGGTGAAGTCGGCGCTTGTTATCGCGTCTTTGGGTGATCGTGAATCGCCTCTGGCTCTGGCGCGTTCTCCGACGTGATTCACTTGCAAATGAATATCAATATCGTGAGATGGGTTGAAACGCAGTCCCACGTTGCTCAGCCAACGCGCCGAATCCACCACGTCGTCGTTCGTGGAGTCATCAATTGCACGCGCGTAGCTGAGGTTTCCGTCGAGGCTCAGATAACGGTTGAAGCGCCGTTCTATTTCGATCTCAGTACCGCTCGAATGGGCTTCGGAGACATTATCGAATCCCCGCTTTGCAGCGGAAAACACAATAAGGTCGCGAATTTTGTGATGGAACAGCGTAACAGCGAGCCGTTTACCACGCTGGCCGAAGATCATGGCGGCTTCAAAGGTGTCTGATGTCACGGGATCGATGGAGTCGACCTGGCCTTCTACTTCGAGCAGCGTAGGGGGGCGGAATGCCCGGGCGTATTGCGTTTTGAATGTTGTATCGCGATCAAAACGATAAACAGCTGCAATGCGTGGCGAGATGGCATTGCCCGTGTCATCGAGATAGTCGTATCTTGCGCCGAGCGTTAACGACAGTGCGTCGTCCAGTCTCCATTCGTCCTGTATCGCCAGGAAGTAGCTCCAGCGTGTTGTGCCTTCGGCGACAGGTGTGCGACTGGGTACCTTTTGAGGGACGGGCAGAGGGTTGAGATTGATGTCCAATGTGGATTCCGTAATTTCGGTGTAGTTCGCGCCTCCGCTAAAAAGAAGCTGGTGTTTTTCGACACGCTTGATTAGATCTGCCGTTACAAAGAAACGTTCTTCTTTGCGGGTTGCATCGGCAAAGACGTCCGGTGTGGTTGGGTCAACCGGGAACCCTAGCGGGAAGAATGGCTCTGGAGGACTAACGAACCGGTCGTCGGTGTCGGTATCGGTTTGAAGCCATCCTACGCGTAAATCAGCGGTCGTGTCGTCATTGACGACGATATGTTGCTCGCCTTGAATACTGAACCAAGTTTTGGTTGTTACAAGGCGCTGTTGGTCTGGCGGTAACGCTTGATTTCGACCGAAAAAATCGCCTTTGGCGCTTTCCAAAAACTGAATCAGAAAACTGTAATCCGTGCTGTCGCCGCTCAATATCAAGGAGCGATAGCGGCTGCGGGTATTGGCATCTCCAGGAGCATTCGAAGCTGATGGGAAACCAAATGCCGTTACGCCGTCGGATGGAACGCTGATGTCGCCGCCGGAATCGTAACTGAATGCACCATTGAGTGCGAAGTTCCATTCAAGGTTATCTGATTGCCAATGGTGCACACCGCCACTCGAAAAACTCGTGCGGTCATCTAATTCTCCACCGATGCGAGTACTTCGCTGTCGAGTGATGATATTGACAACGCCCATGAGTGCAAACTCCCCGTGAATGGCCGATCCGGGCCCGCGGATGACTTCAATGCGGTCGATTTGACTTATCGGCATCTCGAATAGCGGCGTGGCACTGGAGTCACCTGCGGAATTCAGGGGTACGCCGTTGAGCATCATTTTGACATTGCTGGCGGAGAAGGTACGCGCGATACCGCGCACCAGCAATTGTCCGGATCCGATCTCATCGCGCAGGACGTCCAGGCCCGGTACCAACTTGAGCGCATCGGCAACCGTGGTCAGCCCGCGCTTCTCCAGATCGGTGCTTTCGAGTATGGTGACCAGACCGGGAACATAGTCCTTGTTCAGCCCGGTTTTAGTTGCGATTTCTGTTTGTTGCTCCAGTACCAGCAAGAGCTCGGCAAGTTCCCGGTCGTCGCTTGCGGAGGCTGTGCCAAACCAAACAGACAGTAATGCGCCGAGTACGACCGGCACACCAGTACATTTAAAATGGTATGTCATGGTACCTCCGAATGGTTCGTCTCGAGACGATCGCGTTCGCAATTGACAATGTGGTTGTGTGTCCTTGTTTTTCGTATTTGTCGTTCCTGCGATTTCACAGCACGATATCAAATCAATGTTTTGGCGTGGCTCTTGTGTTCAGTTTTCGATGCCCGGGTAAGGTCTGAATCAAAGCTTATCCTGTATTTCGCATACCACCGGCGATTGCGTTGATTGTACGTAGCAAGGGGTCGAGGCTGGCCTCTCGATCGGTCTCCCGCGTTCCGCTGTCACGATAGCGTTCGAGCAGCTCGAGCTGAATATGGTTGAGAGGGTCCAGATAGGGATCGCGACGACTCAGCGATAGTTTTAATAAAGGATTGTCGCCCAGTAGTTCATCGATTTCAGCAATCCGAAGAATCCATTTCACGGTTAGCTTATATTCTGCTTCGATCTTCGTAAAAACGGCGTGTCGTACCGCTTTGTCACTGCACAGTCCTGCGTACTCAGCGGCAATATCCATATGTGACTTGAACAAGGCCATTTGGGTGTTGCCCAGCAAGGCACGGAAAAACGGCCATTCGCGGTACATTCGGCGCAGCGTTTTGAGGCGTTTCTTTTCGTTACTGCAACAGCCCTCGAGTGCGCTGCCGATGCCATACCAAGCCGGGAGTGTTTGTCGTGCCTGCGCCCAGCCGAATACCCAGGCAATGGCTCTGACCGAGGATTTTGAACGATCGCCTTTGGCCCTATGGGAAGGGCGTGAGCCGATGTTCAGCATGCCGATTTCCGATACCGGTGTGGCTTCGTAAAAGTAGTCTAGAAAACCGGGCGTGTTCTCAGTGAGGTCGCGGTATGCGGCTTCGCCTTTTTCGGCCAGTAGTCGCATGTTTTGATGGAAAGTGGGGTTGTCCGCGGGCGTATCGCGGATTAAGCCGGTACTCGCGCTAACAACGCCTGTCAGGCCCATCGTCAATTCATAGATTGCTGTTTCACGATTGCTGTACTTGTACGACAGCACTTCGCCCTGTTCGGTAAACTTGATTTGGCCGAGCAAGGTGCCGGCCGGCTGCGACCGAATCGCTTCGTGGGTCGGGCCGCCGCCGCGACCGATAGTGCCTCCGCGCCCGTGAAAGAGGCGGATTCGCACGCCGTGCTGCTTGCCGAGTTCGATGGCGCGCTGCTGCGCGCGGTACAACAGCCAAGATGACGCGACGATGCCGCCGTCCTTGGCTGAATCGGAATACCCCAGCATGACCTCTTGAGGGCTGCCGTGTTTGCGCAGCAGACGTTGATAAACCGGATCGTCGAGTAATTGCGACACCACGTTTTCGATATGCGACAGGTCTTCGATGGTTTCGAACAATGGCGAAACACCGAGTCGACAGATGAAATTGTCGCCTTGGGTGCCGCATAAGCCGGTCAGACTCGCCAAAAACATCACGTGCATGGCATCCGAGGCCTGGTGCGCCATCGAGATGACGTAGCGACCGATCACGAGTGGGCTCACTGCCCGCTGCATCTCTTCGACAACGTCGAAGACGCGTAAGACCTCCTGCGTCATGGGCTCCAACGTCGAGCGGTCGTTAATATGAAGGGGTTGTTCGATCAGCTTCCCAAGGAGTTGCATCCGATGCGTTTCATCCAATGCCGCATAGTTGCCTTCGATGCCCGACTTGGCCAGGATATCGCTGACCGCTTCGGTATGTACGCTCGATTCCTGACGAATATCGAGGCGTGCGAGATAAAAGCCGAAGGTCCGAACGAGACGGATAAGATCCAGTACCTCGGCGTTGGCGATATCGCCGTCGCCATGGCTGATCAGTGAATCGCGTACCAGTGATAGATCGCGGCGAAATTCGTCTTCATGTGCATAGCCGATAATCGATTCATCCCACGGTTTGTTTTCCGCTCGTGTGATACCCCGTTGTTGGCACTGCCTCAGGCGTATGCCGATAACATAAAGCTTGCGCCGATAAGGCTCTTCGGGAAAGCGTTCCGGCCATGCCTGATCGAAGTTTTGGCGATAATTATCGTCGTCGCGCAGGCTCGCCAGAAATGCCGGCGACGGCGTACAGAAGTCTTGCGAATGGGTCAGGATGCCGACCAGACGGTCGACTCGCTCGATGTACTCGTCGAGAATCGTGATATGTTGGGTGAAAATGGCTTCGCGCGTGGTGTCCCAGGTCACGTTGGGATTGCCGTCGCGATCGCCGCCGATCCAACTGCCGAAGCGTAACATGGCCGGTACGTCGATGCCGCTATAGTCCGGATGGTCATGGTAGGCGCGATGCACCGCACCGGCGAGGCGGCCGTATACAACAGGGATAGCGTCGAATAATGCTTCTTTGAAATGGTAAAGACCCATTCGGATCTCATGCCGGACGTCAGGGCGTGACGGACGCACTTCGTCGGTCTTCCATAAAGATTGAATATGGGTGCGAAGGTTTCGGGTATGGATTTCTTTGTGATCGATTAGGCTGGGCCGGGCGTCGAGCGCCTCATTGCTCTCGAAGATTCGTCGCATTTGCAGCATGATCGAGCGCCGCTTCGACTCGGTTGGATGCGCGGTGAATACCGGCATGTAGCGGATTTCTTCGAGTAGGTCTTGCAATTCGTCCGGATTGACGCCGAGCTTTCGCAGGTCGCGTAAACAGGCGTCGAAAGAGCCTTTCCATAACACGCCACCGTGTGCTGCAATACGTCGACGCTGGCCGTGTTGGAAGCTTTCCTCGGCGGTATTGACGAGTTGAAAGTAAATCGCAAAGGCACGAATTACAGGTCTTAGTGCATCTGGCGATAGCTTGCGAATGAGTGACTTCAGTCGATAAAGGCGTGCCTCGTCGGGTTTTTCCCGCAGCTGCAAAAAGCCCTTACGCAGCCTTTCGACCGTACGTAATACATCACCACCGGCTTGACTGCTGATGACATCGCCAAGCAGGCGCCCAAATAGCTTGACACGGCTGCGCAAAGCCTTGTCGTTCTTGATGCAAGCATCGATAAATGGATCACTCACAGGACTGTTTTATCTCCATGTAAACAACAATGGAGCCGGGGCAAAAGCCTTCGGCATTGGTATACTTTCGCAAATTTGTCAGTCTTTTGCTGCATTAATTAAGTCGCAATTTTCAACGAACCCATCGATTAGCCATGATCAGCGATACTTCCGCGTGGCGGGCCCTGGAAAAACACTGGAAGGACATGGCAGGGCAGTCTTTGCTTGCCTTGTTCAATCATGATCCCTCGCGCTGTACGCGTTTTGGGCTCGATGCCTGCGGCATTCATCTCGATTTCTCCAAGAATTTGATCAATGAGGAGACGCTCGGTCTGTTGTTGGCGCTGGCCGAGAGTGCGGATCTGGCGTCTTGGAAGGAGCGCTTGTTAGCGGGCGAAACGGTGAACAACACCGAAGGCAGGTCTGTATTGCACATGGCATTACGCAATCGTGGTGGGCGCGCCTATCACGCTGGTGGTGCTGATGTCATGTCGGGTGTGCGTGCGGTTCTGGACCGGATGCGGGTGTTCTCCGGGGAGGTGCGTTCCGGCCGATGGCTGGGTTATACGGGCAGGTCGATAACCGATGTCGTGAGCCTGGGTATTGGCGGCTCCAGCCTCGGGCCGAAAATGGCCTGTCAGGCCCTTCGGCCATATCAGACTCCCGCACTGCGGGTGCATTTCGTGTCGAACGTCGATGGTGCCGATTTGTCTCAGGTACTGGCCGCACTCGATCCCGAGACGACGATGTTCATCGTCGCTTCCAAAACCTTTACCACGCAAGAAACGCTAACCAATGCCAAATCGGCGCGTGACTGGTGTCTGACGAAATTGGGTAATTCTGCGGCAGTTGCGCGTCATTTTGTTGCTGTATCGACCAATCGTGATGCAGTCAGTGCATTCGGTATCGACCCGAAAAACATGTTCGAATTTTGGGATTGGGTCGGCGGTCGTTACTCGTTATGGTCGGCAATCGGCCTGCCGCTTGCCCTGGCGATCGGCATGGATCGCTTTGACGAATTGTTGGATGGGGCGCATGCAATGGATGAACATTTCATCACCGCGCCAGCATCTCAGAATATGCCTTTGATACTCGGTTTGCTCGGTATTTGGTACAACAATTTCGGCGCGGTTTCGACCCAAGCGATCATTCCTTACGATCAGAATCTGCGCGATTTTCCGACCTACCTTCAGCAGGTCGATATGGAGAGTAATGGCAAGCGAGTGACCCGCGACGGAGAACTTATCGGCTACGCTACGGGCCCAGTCGTATGGGGCCAACCCGGTACCGATGCCCAACACAGTTTTTTTCAATTGATACATCAGGGCACCCGAATAGTGCCGGTCGATTTCATCTTACCTTTACGTAGCCACCATTTGCTCGGCGACCATCATGCCAAATTGGCTGCCAATGCATTGGCGCAAGCCCAGGCGCTGATGCGGGGCCGCACCGAGGGAGAGGCCCGTGCCGAACTCGAGGCGGCCGGTATGTCGCCCGACGACATTGAGGCATTGTTGCCGCATCGGGTCTTTCCGGGTAACCGGCCGAGCAATATGTTGTTGGTCGATCAACTGACACCTTATGCTTTAGGTGCATTGATCGCACTGTATGAACACAAGGTGTTCGTTCAAGGCGTGATCTGGGGTGTGAATTCTTTCGATCAATGGGGTGTCGAACTGGGTAAACAACTCGCCGGTAAAATCCTGAAAGGTTTTGCCGATGAGGCGGAGGTTGCAGACACCGACGCCTCGACTGCAGATTTGATTGTCCGCTACAAAGCGATGGCCGAGACGTAAAAACCCGACGCGAGCGTCGGGCTTTCCCTGGTTGGGTTCGAACTAACGATCAACGGATTAACGGTCATTGTTCAGGGCGTGGAGGCATTATGCGAAGCTTGCTGGCGGAGCATCCCACTCGGCCATAGTGTTTGCATCCGGTGGTTGTGCCTGCTGGACTTGTGCAGCAGCAACCCCCGCAACAAGATAGTGGCCTTTGCCCTGGTGGTTCTCTATGACCTTGAGGCAATTAGTTACTTGAAATGTCACCATTGTTGCGTGGAACACTGAAAGGACGGTCTCTTGTAGTGCTGGGTCTTCTTCTAATCGTTTAACGTTTAGTCCTTTTTCATGAGCAATCTCATAACCGAGGGGGCGGCCATGAGTTCTATGCTCATCAAACTTACCAAGCCAGTCTGCAATATCGTGGGCTTTTTGCTTGTCTTGCCCCTTGAACATGTATTTATCGAGCCATAACTCAACCTTTTCTTTTGCTAGTTGAATTGTCTGTTCACAAAGGCTTAAGTAACCCGGTGGCAAGGCAACTAGTCTTGGTGCCCATAAATTACCAAGCTGAGGGTTTTCAGTAATTTCTGACTTGGCTCTCTCAAAGTCCTGAAGGATTGTGTGGGCAGGAACTGCTATTTGGCCTCCAGTGCCCGTATTCAAAAGCATCTGGGGGTCTATTGGGCCAATTGCGGAGTGTTTTCCCATTACAATTTCGTCTGATGCGCAAGCAATCATCGTGGCAGCAGACATTGCGTTCTGGGGAATAATGACGCGTATATGTTTATATTTAGCGCGAAGATATTGAACAATTTGATCGGCAGCCTCCATTGAGCCACCAGGACTGTGCAATACCAAATCCAACTTGTCGTTCTTTAGCTTGTTTAGGCTTGCCATGAAGCCTTGAATATCGTCAAGTGTTACCGATAAGGCTGCCGATGGAACGGGGTAAGGGCGTTGTACGCCAAATGAGCTGAAATATATTATGGTGTCTCGCCCTGTCTTCTTATGAATGTTCTTTAGGTATCTGTGGCGAACACCATCTTGTCCTGCACTTTTCAAAGATTGAATTTCTTTTTGGATATGCTCACGAGTCGGCATTGTTACCTTCCTTGTTTGACGTAGTGTTGCTGACCCAATAAAAATGAGGTGTTGTGCCGTGGTTCAGCTCTTCAATATTCGGTGTGGCAGCTTTGGTCGTAATGTTGTGCTCTTGTGTCAGCGCTAGCACTTCCTGTAATTCTTTGTCTAAGTCTCTTTTCTCTTTAATCATAAGACACTCTTTTTGATACGAGCATTTATGCATAACGCCAAAGGTAACAGGCGCAAGTGCGATAGCGCGCAGCGTCCTTGTCTACTTTATTGTTAGGCGATTCGATTGCAAGCAATGCTGACCTCTATTAACGTTTCGTTCCATCTGTATTCCAATACGTCGTTCTATGTGGGCGCTCTGATTCGTCCGTTTGTGCTGCAATGGAGCCGTCCGGGTAGTAAGCTTTCTTGATCCCACCTATCACTCCTTCGGAAATTACCTGACCTGTGGGGTACCATGCTACGTATGGCCCCCGACTTATACCTTCTGCAGTTTTGCAACCGTATTTTATGTATATCCCTCTTGGTATTTCTGGAATTTTTGAGATTCTAATCGAATCTCCCCAGACTGCAGCGGAAGTATTTTCCGGGCATTCAAGTTTATAATTGAATAACTTTGCAGGAATGTTCAACGATTGAGTTTCAATTGGGCTGTTATATTCCATACGATTGACACTGAGTTCTCGTTCTAGCTCATTGATCCGGTTCTCAGCAATAGCTAACTCACGCCCGCTCTTTTCTTCCAGCTCTGATTCTAATTTTGACTTTTCAGCTATCGCACTGTTTACTTCCTTTTCAATAGCTGCGAAATAGTTTGACCAACCTTGTCTGTATTCGTTTGATGATGTTACATGGGCGAAGTACTGCGCGAATCGATACCGTTTTTCTAAGTTGTCATCCATGGCTCTTTCAAGAAAACTTGTAAGGTACTCTTTTTCTTCTTGATTTATTTTTATTCTTAGTTCTGTATCTTTGTGTTTGGCGTTAATTATCGTTGAAGCCCAAGCTAGACCGCCAGTTATAACAATAGTCGAGATTAACCACTTCCAAAAGCTTAACCACATCTTTAGTCTGTCATCAGTCATTGAATTTCCTTTGGTATATTTCAGTGTCTAACATGTGATTATTCGGCCGACACTGATCCGATGTTACACAGACTTCGCCAATACTGCGTTATGCGACTGTTACATATAATAAGTTATGCGTTAGTTCCATGAAGTTTAATTTGATTAAGAGGCCTGCCAATCAGAGTCTTGAAGACTATTGTTTTTGAACACTTTCACGATCGCATCTACCAATTTTTCCGCGTTAGCTAGTAGTGTAGCTAACGCTTCTGATTGTCTTTCCGCAATTGGTAGAAAGCATTTTTATATTGATATTGTGCATAAACTTCCCCTCCATGATTTCTAAGGTGATGCCAAGCCGGGTTTGATCCAGAGTGTTTTAATGTAAAACGAAAACTACGCCAATCTTTATTATTATCTGAACAGAAACATAATTGTTTTTGGTTGGTGAATTGCCGCTATAGCAATGAATTTTTACTTCTATTACACTTTCGTGACGATGGGTCCTAGTGAGGCTGTTTTTTATTTTCCACATAAAAACTCCTATTTCAGACCTAATATTTCACTATGCAATCGGCATCGATCCAGCATTACATGCTTTTCGGGGATCACTCTGCGCGATCATGAAGATCGCTCGAATGGCGCTGATGTTGTTTATCGCTTGTTTCTCTTCCAGTCCCTTAGAATGTGGGAAGCGATTATCCAACCTTCCCGCGAATGTTTAATTCCTTGCGTTGGTTTTCGATGGCTGGTGCGATATGGCCGTGCTCAGCGTCGGTTTGCCCAGTCATGAGCCAATAGGCGTATTGCGGGTATCGGGTAGCCACTTCGCCTGCAGACTTTCTTTTTTGGTTAAGAAGATCGCGAGCGCGAGAACGATGATTGCGGTGATGAAAAGATCCATTGCTCTTCCTGAACCTAAACGGCCTCCCTCAGGCGTCTTTAGGGCGTGATCTGTTAAACCATTTAGCCCAAACCCGGCCAGCCACTATCAGACCCTCCCTGCCACTACTTAGCGCGCCGCAATTCTTCTATTTTTGGTGATATGTTCCCAGCTTCGGGTTGAGTCATTCCCGTGACTAGCCAATAGGCGTAATGGGGATAGTGCGTTGCTACAGCCTCGATTACGTCCTCCCTGGCTCGTTGGTGTTGCTGTTCGATCTTGGTTAACGCTTTCTCATCGATTCCTAATTCTCTTGACCAAAGGGTTCTTCCCAGCCCTGTGGATTCTCTGATTTCTCGAATTCTTAATCCTATTGATGACACGTCAGTAGTGGAAAAATCAATTAATAAAATCGTGTCCATAATTGATATGGTATCTGTTATTGATATGCATCCATAATGGGTGCATTCCAATAACAGGCATTAACGGAGCAATAACAGCATGGAAGGGCAACCCAATCAAGTTCAGCAGGTACTTGTGCCGGTCACTCGGGATCGTTTTTCGGAGCTGTCAGGGATCGAAATCAACATCGTCGAATCCATGGTCCGCAACCGCTCGTTGCCGGTGATCAAGCTCGGCAAGGAAGCGCGTCGTCGTGTCATGGATTTCAGCTTGACGCCCCGCAAGGATGCGGGGCGTTTAGCTTTTCTGCCTACCTTCCCAAGGCGGTATTGATCAGTTCTGATCGGAACACGTGCACGGTTCTCGGCGCGTCGACGTGTACCTTGACTTCGCTTTTGTTGGTATCGCCCAGCGTGATCTGGATTGGCCCGTCTGAGGTGTAGAGGATGAGCGACTGGTTGGATTTTCGTTTGAGTGTGAGCCGGGCCATGGCAATGTCCGTTTGCTGATGATGTGCCTTCCTGGCGCTCCTTTAAGATTAGTTTACAACGACCTTATTCGCCACCCTGTGCACGGAGTAGGAACGTCTCGTAGGTGGCCATCGCGGTATCGTTAAGGTGGCCATTGTTGCGCCCAATGCAGCATGCGAAGCACGGTGATGGTGTCACTGGCCCGATAAACGACAACATAATTCGATCTCACCACCATTTCGCGCGTACCGGGTACACGCCCTTCACGGTACAACTGTGACTGTTCGGGCAACATCGAGACCTTTGCGTTGATCTCGTTTTTCAATGCCTCGGCGGCATCGGGATTATCGGCTGAAATATAGTCGATGATCGTCAGTAAGTCGGCTTGTGCGGCTCTCTTCCATTCAATCACGTCGTTTTCTACGTGTGTGTCTGGCCACAGGGGCGCGTTGGTCAGAGGCCGATGTTGCTCCCGTCGCAGCACACGAAGAACCGTAAGCCCCACGATTCCGATTGATCGGTGTGTCCAGGCTCAAGAAGCCAGGGAGGCAGTTCAAACCGTGCTACGACGCTTACAGGCGGGCACTACAGCGAACGGGAATACTCCTTCCGAAAGGGCAGCTATCGCATGTCCTTCGTCATACCTTCGCATCGTCATTTCCGGCCAGAGGCGGCAACATCAGAGTGCTTCAAACGATACTGGATCACGCGAGCTTGGAGACCACAATGCGCTATGCGCATTTCATGCCGGACCACCTGGAGCAGGCCCTACAGTTCAATCCGTTGTCGATTGGTTGACAAAAAGAAACCCGCAGGTTTTCTAACAGGCGGGTAACTTCTTGAATAGATTGGCTCCCCCGGTTGGATTCGAACCAACGACCAACGGATTAACAGTCCGCTGCGCTACCGCTGCGCCACAGGGGAATAATGGCGAGCGCGAAGTCTACGTTTTCGGATCCGGTCGGTCAAGACTCAGCTCGGGGTCTGGATGGGTTCCGGAACTCAGGAACAGGTTACGGCTCGGTTCCTTGGTCCACGTCGATCAACGCGCGACCGCCCTGTCCCGAGAAGTATCACCGCGCGATAAGCGGATGCGTTTTCACCCATGCAAATCTCGAATGTGGTATTGAACCACCAGGCGGCACCGTCCGGACGAAAACGTATCGCCGGGCGACCGGCGGTGCTTTGCATCCGCAACGTCGGGGAAGATGGTCCTTGTATCCTCAACAGGGGTTCGTCCGCGGAGCGCTGTTCGTTTCCGTCCTGGTCTTCGAATACGAGATACCCATCTCGCCAGCCGAGCGGATCGCCCGAGCAGGTCTCGCCATCGTCGCTCGGGCACAGCGAAACATGGACACTGCGGAGAACGGCGGTGCTCCGTGCATAACGCAGATGGGTGAGAAGCTGATTCGCAGTCGTCGTGATCTGGTTGCGTTGTGTAATGCTGGACCAGCTTGGAATTGCAATAGCCAAGGATATGCTGATAACCGCGGTAGTCGTGATCAGCTCCACAAGAGTAAGGCCGCGAATGCGGCGCAAAGCTGTGCATTCGACATCCATGTCGAAAGGCCTCCTTGCTTTGTAGCGTGACTCTATCCTTGAGTCGCGCGGGTTGCGTTGAAGTTAGATTGTAACCCTATCGTTAGGCGATAGCAGCCTCGATTCTGTCTAGGGCATTCTCCAGATTGTCCATGCTGGTCGCAATCGAGATCCGCGCGTAACCGGGTAGTCCAAATGCGGTGCCGGGTACCAGGGCGACGCCGGCTTCGGTGATCAGATACTCGGCGAGCTGCAGGTCGTCGTTAACCCCGCCTATTGCATCGATCAGCCCTTTTAGCGACGGAAAGACGTAAAAGGTGCCATCGGTCGCCAAACAGTCGACTCCCGCCATCCGGTTCAGACGGTCGACCACATAGTCGTGACGTTTTTTGAATTGTTCCAGCATGACGCCGATGCAGTCCTGTGGCCCACTCAATGCGGCCTCCGCCGCATATTGGGAGATCGAGGTCGGATTCGAGGTGCTTTGCGACTGTATCTTTTTCATCGCTTTGATGATCTCAGCCGGACCGGCCGCGTAGCCGATGCGCCAACCGGTCATCGAGTAAGCTTTGGAGACGCCGTTCAAGACAAAGGTGCGGTCTGCGAGATCGGGACAAACATTCGGTATGTTGACGAAGGGCTCGTTCAGATCCCAACGGATGTGCTCGTACATGTCGTCGGTTGCGATCGCCACCCGAGGGTATTCGCGCAAAACCTCACCGAGCGCACTGAGTTCATCGGCCGAATAGGCCATACCGGTTGGATTGGAGGGGCTGTTGATCACCACGAGGCGAGTGTTGTCGGTCAATGCCCCGCGCAATTGCGCCGGCGTGATCTTGAAGCGTTGTTCCGCCCCGGCATGCACCAGTACCGGGACACCGCCGGCCAGCAATGCCATGTCCGGATAGGACACCCAATACGGCGCCGGGATAACCACTTCGTCGCCCGGGTCGAGGATTGCCTGCGCCAGGTTGTAGAAACTTTGTTTGCCGCCACAGGACACCAGGATTTGTTCAGGCGCGTAGTCGAGCCCGTTTTCGCGTTTGAACTTGGCGATGACGGCCTCTTTCAGCCCGGGCATGCCATCGACGGCGGTGTATTTGGTCTTACCATCGGCGATGGCTTTGCGCGCCGCTTCTTTGATGTGTTCGGGAGTATCGAAATCCGGCTCGCCCGCACCCAGTCCGATGACGTCCTTGCCTTCTGCACGCAGTGCTGCGGCGCGTGCGGTGATCGCCAGTGTGGGGGAGGGCTTGACGGCCTGTACGCGAGAGGAAAGCTTGATGCTCATGGGTGTTCGGCTCGACTCCTGGATCGTTACGCTGGTGTTGGGGTTGCCTTGGTATCATAGCGGAATGGTTGACGGCCGAGCATCATCTTTATGGCAAAAAAGACCTTTGCGTTGAACAGCCGATTCGCTCCGGCCGGCGATCAGCCGGAGGCGATTACGGCACTGGTCGAAGGCCTGCAGGACGGCGAGGCCGGTATGACCCTGCTCGGGGTGACCGGGTCGGGCAAGACCTTCACCATCGCCAACGTCATTGCCGAGGTACAGCGACCGACCATCGTGTTGGCGCCGAACAAAACCTTGGCCGCGCAGCTTTACGGCGAGTTTCGCGATTTCTTTCCCAACAACGCGGTCGAGTATTTCGTCTCGTACTACGACTATTACCAACCCGAGGCCTATGTGCCGGCGTCCGACACCTTCATCGAGAAGGATGCGTCGATCAACGAACACATCGAGCAAATGCGTCTATCGGCGACCAAGGCCCTGCTGGAGAGGCCGGACGTCATCGTGGTCGCCACGGTGTCGTCGATCTACGGCCTGGGCGATCCCCGCCAGTATCTGAAGATGATGCTGCATATATCGCGCGGCGAACGCATTGACCAGCGGGCGATTCTGCGCCGGCTTGCCGAGCTGCAATACAAGCGCAACGACATGGAGTTGCACCGCGGCACCTATCGGGTGCGTGGCGAGCTGATCGATATCTATCCGGCGGAATCGGACGATGAGGCACTGCGGGTCGAGCTGTTCGATGACGAGGTCGAGAATCTGTCATTGTTCGATCCGCTGACCGGCGAGATCTTGCGTAAGGTGCCGCGCTACACCGTGTATCCGAAAACTCATTATGTCACGGCGCGCGAGACGCTGTTGGAGGCGATCGACGGGATCAAGGTGGAGCTGAAGGATCGTTTGGAGCAACTCTACGAAAGCCACAAGTTGGTCGAACACCAACGTCTGCAACAGCGCACGCAATTCGATCTCGAAATGATGCACGAACTGGGCTATTGCTCGGGTATTGAGAATTATTCGCGCTACCTGTCCGGCCGGGCGCCGGGCGAGGGCCCGCCGACGCTGTTCGATTACCTGCCGGACGGCGCCATGGTCGTGATCGATGAGTCACACGTGACGGTGCCGCAGCTTGGCGCCATGTATCGTGGTGATCGCTCGCGTAAGGAGACGCTGGTCGAGTATGGCTTCCGCCTACCGTCGGCGCTGGACAATCGACCGCTGCGTTTCGAGGAGTTCGAGGCGCGGGCGCCACAGACCATCTATGTCTCGGCAACGCCGCGTGACTACGAGCGCGAACACTCCGGCGCGATTATCGAACAGGTGGTGCGGCCGACGGGATTGGTCGACCCCGAGATCGAGGTGCGTCCGGCCAGCACGCAGGTGGATGATCTGTTGTCCGAGATCCGGCTTCGGGCGGAGATGGGCGATCGGATCCTCGTCACCACGCTGACCAAGCGCATGGCTGAGGATCTGACGGATTATCTGATCGAACACGGCGTGCGTGTGCGCTATTTGCACTCGGATATCGATACGGTCGAGCGGGTCGAAATCATTCGTGACCTGCGGTTGGGCGAGTTCGATGTGCTGGTGGGTATCAACCTGCTGCGTGAAGGTTTGGACATGCCCGAGGTCTCGCTGGTTGCGATTCTGGACGCCGACAAAGAGGGTTTCCTACGTTCGGAGGGTTCGCTGATCCAGACCATCGGGCGTGCGGCGCGTAACGTTCGCGGCAAGGCGATCCTGTACGCCGACAATATGACCGGCTCGATGCGGCGGGCGATAGACGAGACAGAACGGCGGCGGACCAAGCAGATTGCATTCAATGAGGCGCATGACATTACGCCACAGACCGTACAAAAGAATGTCGCCGATATCATGGAGGCGGCGTATCCGGGTGCGCCCCCGACCGCGAAGCGTTTTGCCAAGGTTGCCGAGCAGACAGTGGCGTATGAGGCGATGACGCCCGCGCAGATGGCACAGAAGGTCAAGGCGCTCGAGAAGGCCATGTATGAACATGCCAAAAATCTCGAGTTCGAAGAGGCCGCCCGGGTACGTGATGAGTTGAAGGCGCTACAGGGCCGCGGCTTGGTAGCCTGATCGCTTGTAACCACAAAGGGCGGTGTGTATCATTGCGCCCGCTTCAGGCGCGTAGCTCAGTTGGTTAGAGCACCACCTTGACATGGTGGGGGTCGGTGGTTCGAGTCCACTCGCGCCTACCAAAGTTACAAGAGAGCACCCGGACGAGAGTCTTGGTGCTTTTTTATTGCTCGAAATCCCGCATCCCGTCGTTTCCGGGTTACCGATTCAAGGCAATCGAGTTTGACGTTGCACCATATTTTTGCTATTTCTGTAATTACAGAAACTGTGGAAATAGTTGATTATGCAGTTGTCTCCGGTCATGGAACGCTTCGTGATGCATTGGGGTGAAATGGGCAGCCGTTGGGGCGTCAACCGCACAGTGGCGCAGATTCATGCGTTGTTGTTTCTGAGCGAGCGGCCTTTGCATGCCGAAGATATCGCAGAGACGCTTGGTGTGGCACGGTCGAATGTGAGCACCAGCCTGAAAGAGCTTCAGAGTTGGGAACTTGTCCATGTCGTGCACGTGAAGGGTGATCGACGTGATCATTTCGAGGCACAACATGATGTGCGAGAGGTTTTTCGTACGGTCGCGGAAGGTAGGAAGCGACGAGAGATCGATCCGACGCTAACTGTGTTACGTGATTGCGTCACCGAAGCAGGTAAAGAGACGCCGCAGATGGTGCGAACGCGCATCAAGGAGACGCTGGATTTCATGGAGTTGATGGCGAGCCTGTTTACCGAAGTAAAGGCGCTGCCGAATGCCGGTTTGAGCCAGTGGGTTAAAGCCAGCATGAAAGCGAAAAATCTGCTCGGATGATTTTGCTTTTTTTAAAGCTCAGTTATTTCTGTAATAACAGAAATAACTGAAATTCAGGAAACGGCCTTATCGGACTCAGTTGGATGAAGAGGAAACCATGAGAATTCTCGTTACCGGTGCGACCGGTTTTATCGGCAGTGCGTTAATCGATGGTCTACTGCTGCGGGGGCATGCGCTCGTCGTTTGCATACATGCGCGTAATGAGCGGCGTTGGTCCGATCGAGTCAGCTACATAGCCGTAGATTTCATGTGTGACACGGATGAGGCGGTTTGGATACCTCGTCTCGACGGCGTCGACGCAGTCGTCAATGCGGTCGGCATACTGCGTGAATCCGCGGATGCCGACTTCAAACGGTTACATACGGATGCACCCGTTGCGCTGTTCAGGGCTTGTGAGATGGTGGGTGTCGAGCGATGTATTCAAATTTCGGCGCTTGGTGCGAATGCCGAGGCGTTAAGTGCCTATCATCGTTCGAAGCATTCGGCGGACGAGGCATTACGCGTTACCTCGCTCGCCTGGACTATCGTGCAGCCCTCCCTGGTTATCGGTATGCAGAGCGGCAGTACCCGCCTGTTCGCCACGTTGGCGAGTATGCCGTTGATGCCTTTGGTTGGTCGGGGCCATCAGCTTGTTCAGCCGGTACGCATAGCGGATCTCGTTGAACTCATCATTGGCTTACTGGAAAAAGGTGTGGGGGTGCACGAGACCGTCGTTGCGGTTGGTCCGCGCGCGTTGATGCTGCGCGAGTTGCTACAAGGGTTACGTGAAAACATGGGGTTGCCGCGTACCCTGTTTCTCAATGTCCCGATCCCCGTAATCCGTCTCGCGGCCAAATTCGGTGATTGCGTTGGGCATGGCGCCTTAAGTGGTGAGACATTGTCGATGTTGATGCAGGGCAATACGGCACCAACCGAGCAAACCTGCAGCGTATTGGGTCGGCCACCGAGGTATGCGCTGGGTTTTGCCGCTAACAATGACAGCGTCGCCTTGCGCACGAGGGCATTGGATTCATGGCTCAGACCGACAATGCACTTCGTCTTGGCGATGATGTGGATCACCGCCGGCATCGTGAGTTGGGTGTATGCGAAGGAACTGGGCCTTGAACTCCTGGGCAAGCTCGGTATACCGGATGTCCTGACACTCCCTGTCTTTATCGCGAGCTGTGGCTTCAACCTCGTGCTTGGCGTCCTGTCGTTGTTTCATCCAAGCCGTCGGTTATGGATGGTGCAACTGTTCGTGGTGCTGTTTTACACCTTGGCCCTGACGCTGGTGTCGCCGACGCTCTGGCACGATCCGTTCGGCGCCTTGGTGAAAAATCTGCCGATCATGGTGGTTCTGATCGGTCTCATGCAGTTCGAGCCGGAGCGTTGATGTTATGTACGGCTTCGTCAAGTTGGTGCATGTGTTGTCGGCGACCTTATTGTTCGGCACCGGACTGGGAACGGCCTATTTCATGTGGCGCGCGATTCTCAGTGCGGAGCCGGTTGCGATCGCTCATACCGCAAGACAAGTCGTTTGGGCGGACTGGCTGTTCACCACACCCGCGGTCATCGTCCAACCTTTGTCGGGACTTGCCTTGATGTATC
This sequence comes from Chromatiales bacterium, assembly GCA_028280505.1. Classification (GTDB taxonomy): domain Bacteria; phylum Pseudomonadota; class Gammaproteobacteria; order Chromatiales; family Chromatiaceae; genus Thiosocius. The sequence goes on from JANQLO010000032.1 coordinate 107,305, forward strand.
TGCTGGGTCTCTCTTGGGAGCCCTGGATTCTTTGGAGCTCGGCGCTGTATCTGATTGCGGGGGGCTGTTGGTTGCCGGTGCTGTGGCTGCAGTTTCGTATGCGTGATCTTGCGATGGATGCCGTGCGCATGCGCCGACCGTTGGCGCCGGTCTTTGCGCGTTATGCGAGGGCTTGGTTTTGGCTCGGTGTACCGGCCTTTGCAGCCATGGTCTTGGTATTCGCATTAATGATTCTCAAACCTTATTAATTGGGAGTTGCTTATGTCGTCGCCTCAATTGACTCTCTTGTACGATGGGTCCTGCCCGATATGTCGGTGGGAACGACGCAACCTCGCTGCAGCGGATAAAAAGGGGCTGCTTGCCTTTGTCGATATCCAAGATCCGGAATTCGACCCGGCGTACTATGGTGCGACTATGAAACAACTCATGGGTCGATTGCATGGCATCCGAGTGGATGGCCGGGTATTGGTCGGCCTGGATACGCTGGTTGCTGCCTACCGCGCGGTAGGTTGGTGGTGGCTCTCGGTGCCCATGTCATGGTTGCCGAAGTCTGTTGGCGGCATCCTCTATGACGCTTTTGCCGCAAGACGATACATTATCGCGCGTCGTTTTGGTCATTGGTTCGATGACGCTTGTCCCGATGGTCACTGCCGGCGTCCGAGAAGCGCGTCGGACGAGTGATCGGTCATTTGTGCCTGTACATGCGAAAACAATGGGATCAAAGCAGTTGCGGCAGGGCAGGAATCGGGCGATCAGAGATTGCTGTAGGCCGCCCACGTGTTGATATCGCCCTTGCGCCGCGGTCGTTCCGAGCGACGATCCTCGGATTCGAGTCGCAGACTCACTCGGCGATCCCGTCCTGAACGACGTTCGCCCAGGCGTCGGCGTTCCGGCAGTCCTGCGTAGCCGCACTCACAAATTGCCGTGTCACAACCGCTGACCGGCAAATTAGGGGCGGTATCGAAAGAAAACTCCCGGCCAACCAGGTGCGAAGAGGCGCGGCAATGGGACTCGACGCGTACACCGCGGAAACTGCCCGCGTTTTGCAGCTTCAGCAGTTGCGCTTCAGGGCTGAGTCTGACGGGTTTTTGCGGCAGTTTCGGATTGAGTTTGCGTTGACGTCGGGAAATGGCCAGAAACAGCAACAACAACGCCGCCAGTACCACAACGAGTGTTAACAAACCATACGCCATAGACCTCTCCCCCAAGGTATGCGTAAGCGGTCACGCCATTTTGTTGATTCTCTTTGTATATACGATTCAGATCAAGCGGGAATCGTGCGGCGGTTCGTAGGAACTTGATGGACCGGCGACGTGCTGTCATGCCGATCTACAGCGATGTTGGGAGGCGAAAACTCACTCTTTGGCAACAAAGTACGGGTTCAGCGCATAATTTCACTTCCACTGCTTAACAACTTGGTGCGAATCAACCATGGATACAACCCAGACACGTGCGCTACTCGACACCGATCGTAAATTCGTTTGGCATCCTTATAGCGCCTGCGGGGTGGAGGCGCCGGTGTTTCCGGTTACCGCGGCAAAAGGGGTGCGTCTGACGCTTGCCGACGGTCGTGAATTGATCGACGGGATGGCCTCTTGGTGGTGCATGATTCATGGTTACAACCACCCGGCGCTCAATGCGGCGGTCGAACGCCAACTCGGTGATATGGCGCACGTCATGTTCGGTGGGCTGACCCATCCGCCTGCGGTCACTTTGGCCGACCGCCTGGTCGAGATCGCGCCGGCCGGGATGGATCGTGTGTTTTTTGCCGACTCGGGCTCCGTCGCGGTCGAAGTCGCGTTGAAGATGGCCATTCAGTATTGGATCGCCTGCGGTCGACCGGCCAAGCGGCGTTTTCTGTCGCTGCGCAACGGCTATCATGGCGATACCTTGCATGCGATGTCGGTATGCGATCCGGTGACCGGGATGCATACCCTGTTCAACGAGATCCTGCCCCGGCAGTTTTTTCTGCCTGCGCCACATGCCGCGGTAGATGGTCCGGCAGATCCGGTCGACGTCGCTGCGCTGGAAAGTGCGTTGAGCGAGCACGGTGACGAACTGGCCGCCCTGATTTTGGAGCCGGTGGTGCAGGGCGCCGGTGGTATGCGTTTTTACTCGCCGGATTACTTACGTGCCGCGCGCGAACTCTGTGACCGCTATGACGTGTTGTTGATCGCCGACGAGATTGCCACCGGTTTTGGTCGCACGGGCCGTCTGTTCGCCTGTGAGCATGCGGATGTGTCGCCGGATATTCTCTGTTTGGGCAAGGCGTTGACCGGCGGCTACATGACGATGGCGGCAACTTTGGCGCGGGCACAGATTGCCGACGCGATCGCCCGGGGTGAGCCCGGTGTATTCATGCATGGGCCGACCTTTATGGCGAATCCGCTGGCCTGTGCGGTATCCCTGGCGAGTATCGATCTGCTATTGGCGTCGCCTTGGCAGCAACGGGTGCATCGGATCGCCCAAGCGTTGCGTGACGGGCTGATGCCTTGCGCGTCGCTACCGACAGTCGCGGACGTGAGGGTGTTTGGCGCGATCGGTGTGGTTGAGCTGACACACCCGGTCGACATGAAGACCGTGCAACCGCTCTTCGTGGAACAAGGAGTATGGGTGCGGCCTTTCGGTAAGCTGGTCTATTTGATGCCGCCGTTGATTATTGCACCCGAGGACCTGGCCATGCTGACCTCGGCGGTGGTACGGGTGACTGCAGATTTGGGAGTCCGGGACGGGGCTGCCGCTCCCGTTGATTCGCCGCGCGTTCGGTCGGCATGAAAGTTCATTAAGAGTGCAACCCTTCCGGCTGTCGCAAAAAGTCACTGTGACGATGCGTGGGCTATCGTTATACTGCAACCGTTGACTGGCCATCGCCGGTCAACAATCATCCGAGGCCGGTAAGTAACCGGCCGGTAGTACGAGATCACCGCGTCAACGCACGGTCTCTTCACGTGGCCTTTGGTAGGGGTCACCACTGAACATGGAGATGCTGCAACATGCCCGTTGTAACCCTTCCCGACGGCTCTTCACGGAGCTACGACAAACCCGTAACGATTGCCGATATCGCCGCGGATATCGGTCCCGGCCTGGCTAAGGCCGCATTGGCCGGTAAGGTCGATGGCCGGATGGTGGATACCTCTTACACTATCGATGCCGATATCGAATTGGCGATCGTCACCGGCAAGAGTGATGAAGCGTTGGAGTTGATTCGTCACGATGCGGCCCATGTGATGGCGCAGGCGGTGCAGGAACTTTTTCCCGGTACCCAGGTGACCATCGGGCCGGCGATCGAGGATGGCTTTTATTACGATTTTGCACGCGACGAGCCTTTTAGTCCTGCCGATTTGCAAAAGATCGAGGACCGCATGCGCGAGATCGTCGGCCGCGATCTGCCAATCCGGCGCGAGGTTTGGGAGCGCGACGAGGCGATAGAAACCTTCGGTGATATCGGTGAGACCTACAAGGTCGAGATTATCGAAGACATCATCCCGGAGGGTGAAGAGGTATCGGTCTACCGCCAAGGGGACTGGTTCGATGTCTGCCGTGGTCCACATCTGCCGAGCACCGGCAAGTTACCGAAGGCGTTCAAGCTGATGAAGTTGGCCGGCGCCTATTGGCGCGGCGATGCGAACAACCCGATGCTGCAGCGGATTTACGGTACCGCCTGGCGCGACAAGAAAGAACTCAAGGCTTATCTGCATCGGCTCGAGGAAGCCGAGAAACGCGATCATCGCAAGATCGGTAAGGCCCTCGATCTGTTTCACTCACAGGACGAGGCGCCGGGTATGGTGTTCTGGCACGACAAAGGCTGGCGGATCTACTTGGTGGTGCAGCAGTACATTCGCGACAAGTTGCGTGACCACGGATACCAGGAGGTTCACACGCCCCAGGTGATCGATCGCAGCCTGTGGGAAAAGTCCGGTCATTGGGACAAATTCGGCGACATGATTTTCACGACCCATTCCGAGAATCGGGATTATGCGATCAAACCCATGAACTGTCCTGCGCATATCCAGATTTACAATCACGGTCTCAAGAGCTACCGGGATCTGCCTTTGCGCCTGGCCGAGTTTGGCTCCTGCCACCGTAACGAGCCTTCGGGTACGCTGCATGGTCTGATGCGGGTACGCAACTTCGTACAGGACGATGCGCATATCTTCTGTACCGAGGAACAGATCCTGCCGGAAGTGCTGGCGTTCAGCGATTTACTGTTCGATGTGTATCGCGATTTCGGCTTTGAAGAGGTCTTGGTGAAGTTATCGACCCGCCCGGAAAAACGAGTTGGATCAGATCAATTATGGGACAAAGCTGAGAAAGCACTCGAAGATGCTTTGAACGAGCGTGGCCTGGATTGGGCGCTGCAGCCGGGCGAGGGCGCCTTCTATGGTCCGAAGATCGAATATTCCCTGCGGGATTGTCTCAACCGCGTCTGGCAGTTGGGCACCATTCAGCTCGATTTCTCCATGCCCGAGCGGTTGGGTGCGACCTATATCGCCGAAGACAACAGTAAACAAACGCCGGTCATGCTGCATCGAGCGATTCTGGGTTCGATCGAGCGTTTTATCGGCATTTTGATCGAGCACTATGCGGGTGCGATGCCGTTCTGGTTGGCGCCGGTGCAGGCCGTGGTCATGAACATCACCGATCGGCAGGCGGCGTATTGCGAAGAGATCGCGAAAAGCCTTCAGGATAAAGGCTTTAGGGCTGATTTGGACTTGAGAAACGAAAAAATTGGCTTTAAAATCCGCGAACACACATTGCAGCGTACGCCGTACCTGTTGGTGGTCGGTGATCGGGAAATGGAAAACCGCAGCGTGGCCCTTAGGACCCGCGGTGGTGAAGATCTCGGTTCGGTCGGCTTCGATGAACTGATTCAGCGATTCGAAGACGACATGGCGAAGCGCGCGTGAGTTAAATCCGGCGGATGCCCGTGAAAGGGCGGTAAGCGTCGGAATGTTCGGGCCTGAATCGCAGAAAGCACTGGCTTACGCCGGTGCTTTCTTTGTTGTCGGGTCTTTGGTTTGTTGCGGAGGAAAACGGTTATCGCCAGACAACCCGAGAAGCGGAATCGCCTAAATGGAGAGATCACCGCGCGAGAAGTGCGCCTTATAGCCCAGAACGGGGATCAAGTCGGCATCGTATCGATCGAAGAAGCGATGAACGCGGCTGACGAAGCGAGTCTTGATCTGGTCGAGATCGTTCCGAATGCGGAGCCGCCGGTGTGCCGGGTCATGGACTACGGCAAATTCGTCTTCGAACTTAAAAAGCAAAAACAGGAAGCACGTAAGAAGCAGAAGCAGGTGCAGGTCAAAGAGGTCAAATTCCGTCCTGGAACCGACGTCGGCGACTATCAGGTCAAGCTTCGCAATCTGCACCGTTTTCTCGAAGACGGCGATAAAGCCAAGGTGACCATGCGTTTCCGTGGTCGCGAGCATGCTCACCGCGAGCGTGGCCTGGAGTTGCTGGAGCGGATAGAAAAGGACCTGGAAGAGGTTTCGCAGGTCGAGCAGCGACCAATGATGGAAGGGCGCCAGATGGTTATGGTGCTGAGCCCGAAGCGAAACAAATAGTGCGAGATACATGATCCGATCGTTTGTGGCGGTCGGTGGGCGGTCGGGCCAACAGGCATTGCCTTGGTCGCCTTTGTTGAACCTAAGCGTTAGGAGTAAGAAAATGCCGAAGATCAAAACCAACCGTGGTGCCGCTAAGCGTTTCCGGATTACTGCCGGTGGCGTCAAGCGTAACCAGTCTCATCGTCGTCATATCCTGACGAAAAAATCCACCAAGCGTAAGCGCCAGCTACGTTCGCCGGCAATGCTGCACAAGAGTGATGTCGCCGCCGCCCGGCGTATGATTCCTTACGCCTAAACACGGGGAGACTGAACCATGCCAAGAGTAAAACGCGGTGTGCAGGCGCATGCCAAACACAAAAAAGTGCTGAAGTCGGCCAAGGGTTACTACGGTGCCCGTCGTAAGGTTTTCCGTGTCGCCAAGCAGGCGGTCATCAAAGCCGGGCAGTATGCCTACCGCGATCGCCGGGTGAAGAAGCGCGAGTTCCGCGCGTTGTGGATTCAGCGTATCAACGCGGCGGCACGTTTGTGCGGTATGTCTTACAGTCGTTTCATCGATGGTCTGAACAAGGCCGGGATTGAAGTCGACCGTAAGATGCTTGCGGATATCGCCGTGCACGATATGCCGGCGTTTGAGCAACTCGCTGAGAAGGCCAAGGCTGCCCTCGCGAGCTGATTCGCCCGCCGGATGATTCCGGCAAGGTCGATATCGAACCAAAGGGGGAAGGCCGGCCGGTCTTTCCCCTTTTTGTTTGCCGGAACTAAAAGAAGGAAGCCGTGCCGCCGTAAGGCGCCGGTAATAGCATGAGTGACGAGTTGACGACATTGCTGCAAACCGCCTTGGCGGCGGTGGAGACCGCGGACGATCTGCGTACTTTGGATGAGGTGCGAGTACAGTATCTCGGCAAGAGCGGGCGATTTACCGAACGTTTGAAACAGCTGGGTAAGCTGCCCGCCGAGGAGCGTAAGGCGGCCGGTCAGGCGATCAATCAGGCAAAGCAGTCATTTCAGGCTGCGCTGGAGGCGCGTAAAGGCGCGTTGGATGCCGCCGAGTTGGCCAAGCGTCTGGCGTCGGAGCGCATCGACGTAACGCTGCCGGGGCGTAATGCGGTGAGCGGCGGCCTGCATCCCGTTACCCGTACCATGCAACGCATCGAGGCCTTTTTCGCCAGTGCCGGTTTCGAGGTCGCCGAAGGTCCGGAAATCGAAGACGATTTCCATAACTTCGAGGCTTTGAATATTCCCGGCCACCATCCGGCGCGTGCGATGCACGACACCTTTTACTTCGATAACGGTTTGTTGTTGCGTACTCACACCTCGCCGGTACAAATCCGCCATATGAAAGATGCGTCGCCACCCATGAAGGTGATCGCGCCAGGACGGGTGTATCGTTGCGATTCGGACCTCACGCATACGCCGATGTTTCATCAGGTCGAGGGCTTCCTGGTCGACGAACAGGTGAGCTTCGCCGATCTCAAGGGTATCCTGAATGCCTTCTTGCATAGTTTCTTCGAGCGAGACGATCTGGAGGTGCGATTCAGACCCTCGTACTTCCCGTTTACCGAACCTTCGGCCGAGGTGGATATTCAGTGCGTGATGTGTGACGGTGAAGGTTGTCGCGTGTGCAGTCATACCGGCTGGCTCGAGGTGTTGGGTTGCGGGATGATTCACCCTGAAGTCTTCCGTCATGTCGGGGTCGATAGCGAGAAATACCTGGGTTACGCCTTCGGTATGGGAGTCGAACGTCTGGCGATGCTGCGTTACGGCGTCAACGACTTGCGTTTGTTCTTCGAGAACGATCTGCGCTTCCTCAAGCAGTTCGCTTAATCAATAACAGGCTGTAGGAAACGATAATGAAATTCAGCGAAGCCTGGCTGCGCGAATGGGTTAACCCCGACGTCACGACCGAAGCATTGGCCGACCAGTTGAGCATGGCGGGTTTGGAGGTCGATTCGGTCGAACCCGCGGCGCCTCCGTTCAGCGGTATCGTGGTGGGTGAAGTGCTCAATCGGGAACAGCACCCCAATGCCGACAAGCTCAGCGTATGCAGTGTCGATATCGGCGCCGAGGAGCCCTCGCAGATCGTATGCGGAGCGAAGAATGTCGCCGCCGGGATGAAAGTGCCGGTGGCGACAGTCGGTGCCGTGTTGCCGGGCGATTTTAAGATCAAGAAGGCCAAGCTGCGCGGTGTACAGTCTCTGGGCATGATTTGTTCGGCATCCGAGCTTGGTCTGGCCGAGTCATCGGATGGCATCCTGTCTTTGCCGGTCGATGCGCCTGTCGGCAACGATTTTCGCGACTACATGGGGCTCGACGATTTTTGCATCGATGTCGATCTCACGCCGGACCGCGCCGATTGTTTGAGTGTTGGCGGTATTGCGCGCGAGGTCGGGGTGTTGAACAGGGCGACTTTATGTCCGCCCGAGATCGAACCCGTTGGGCCGACGATCGATGATCGATTCGAGGTCACGCTCGAAGCGCCTGGAGCTTGTCCACGTTATCTATGCCGAATCATGCGGGGTATCGATCCGAAGGCGACAACGCCCGACTGGATGGTCGAGAAGCTGCGTCGTAGCGGCTTGCGTGCGATTTCGCCCGTGGTGGACGTCACCAACTATGTCCTCCTGGAACTCGGCCAGCCAATGCATGGTTTCGACCTGGCCAAACTCGACAGCGGTATCCGGGTACGCATGGCCGAATCGGGTGAGACGCTCAAATTGCTCGATGGCAGCGAGGCGAAGTTGCGCGACGATACGTTGGTGATCGCCGACCGCGGCAAAGCCTTGGCGATGGCCGGTATCATGGGTAGCGAAGACTCCGGCGTCACGGAACAGACCCTTGATATCTTGCTCGAATCTGCGTTTTTCGCGCCGCTCGCAATAGCGGGTAAGGCGCGCAGCTACGGTCTGCATACCGACTCATCGCATCGTTTCGAGCGTGGCGTCGATTTTACGTTGCAGGCTCGGGCCATGGAGCGTGCGACGGCATTGTTGCTTGCGATCGTCGGCGGCGAGCCAGGACCGGTACACGAGGTCGTGTCCGAAGACGATCTTCCGACACATGAGCCGATCATGCTGCGGCGCGAGCGGATCGCGCGTGTGCTTGGCGTCGACATCGGTGATGAGACCGTCGGTGATGTTCTCGAACGACTGGGCATGCAGGCGAGCACGGTATCCGACGGCTGGGCGGTCAAGGTGCCAAGCAATCGCTTCGATATCGCGATCGAGGTCGATTTGATCGAAGAGATCGGACGCATCTACGGTTATGCCAAGATTCCGGCCAGCCTGAGTTCGGCCCCGGTGAGTGTCAGTCTGCGACCCGAGGCGGCATTCGATCTCGCCGCGGCCAAAGCGTTGCTGGTGCACCGGGGGTATCAGGAGGCGATCACCTATAGCTTCGTCGCCCCCGAGATAGCCAAGGTTCTTACGCCTGATGCACCGCCTATTCGCTTGGCTAATCCGATTTCCGCCGATATGTCGGATATGCGCGCGAGTATTTGGCCCGGTTTGGTGCAAACCCTAAAACATAATTTGGCTCGACAGCAGGCTCGGGTCAGGGTGTTTGAAAGCGGGCTGACTTTCGTTCGTACCGGTGACGATATCGAACAGCATCCCAAGCTGGCCGGCCTGATTTGTGGTGACGCCGATGCCGAGCAATGGGGGGCGGCGGCCCGCCCGGTCGATTTCTTCGATCTCAAGGCCGATCTCGAATCCGTGTTGCATCAGGTCGCCCGGCCGGCCGAGTTCCTTTTCGAGGCCGCCGAACATGCCGCACTCCATCCCGGGCAGGCTGCGCGAGTGTTACGTAACGGCGAGGCGATTGGCTGGATCGGCTTATTGCACCCGGCTGCACAGAAGGCGCTGGATCTGCCAAAGGGCGTATTCGTGTTCGAAGTGGATTTGGTGCCGCTCGGCTTGGGCAGTGTCCCCGCGTTTTCGCCGTTATCGAAGTTTCCTGCGATCCGGCGCGATTTTGCGCTGCTGGTCGATCGTGCCTTACCTTACCAGGCGGTACTCGATTGCATACGCGATGCAGCGCCGGAGCTTGTGAAAGACGTCCGGCTTTTCGACGTCTATCTGGGAGACAACATAGATTCCAGTCTAAAAAGTCTTGCTTTAAGCTTGATTTTACAGGATTCTTCTCACACTCTTACTGATGCAGATGTCGAGCGGGTGAGCGGCGAGGTATTAACGGCCTTGGCGGACCGTCTGGGCGCGAAACTGAGAGACTGAGTCGATGGCATTGACCAAAGCAGAAATGGCAGAACACCTCTTCGAAGAACTCGGGCTGAACAAGCGTGAGGCCAAGGAGATGGTGGAAATGTTTTTTGAAGAAATTCGCATGTCGTTGGAGAACGGTCGGCAGGTGAAATTGTCGGGCTTCGGCAACTTCGATTTGCGAGAGAAAAAACAGCGTCCCGGGCGTAATCCGAAGACCGGTGAGGAAATCCCGATTTCGGCACGGCGCGTGGTGACTTTCCGGCCGGGGCAAAAACTCAAGGCGCGAGTAGAGGCATATGCTGGATCCCAACAGCAGCAACATTGAATTACCGCCCATTCCGGGTAAGCGCTACTTCACCATCGGTGAGGTCAGCGAGTTATGTCAGGTAAAGCCGCATGTTCTGCGTTACTGGGAACAGGAGTTTCCGCAGCTCAAGCCCGTGAAGCGTCGCGGCAATCGCCGCTATTACCAGCGCCACGATGTCGAGATGATTCGTGATATCCGTAGCTTGCTTTATGAGCAGGGTTTCACGATTGGTGGTGCACGGCAGCAATTGGCGGGCGACGGCCCCAAGCCGGATCCGCGTGGCGGCAGTCGCGTCGAGGAAATTCGGCAACTGCGCAAAGAACTCGAAGAAGTCTTGGCGATACTCAAGGCCTGAGCGATCTCGCGCGTTGACAATACGGCGTCGCGTCCCTAGGATGCGTCGCTTCGATTTTCGGAGCGTAGCGCAGCTTGGTAGCGCACCACAATGGGGTTGTGGGGGTCGGGAGTTCGAATCTCCCCGCTCCGACCAAAAATAAAGGCTTAGCTTACATAGCTAAGCCTTTTTCTATTTCCTTCCGGCTTTTGGGTCGTTGCCTGACAGCGCATAGGCGCAACGGTGTATGCGAGACCGGTTCTTGCGTCGTTGACATACTCCTCATGCCGATTTTCGGGCAAGTGATCGCGGCTCTCGAGTAGATATGACTATCGATTATTGGCCGTGATGGCTCTTTGGCGCATAAGCTGAATAGCGGTGGCCATAGCTTGAGACGACGTTTTCGTGAGCTTTGGCTGCGAGTCAATATTGGCGATTAGCGGGGGCATGGTGTATGGAAACCAAGCATGGATCGGGCGCCGAGCAAATGCTGGCGGATATTCGCGAGGAAGTGCACTACGCCCGCCAATGGATCGGAAAGGATGTCTTGGATCGGCGGGTCATGAATGCAATTGCCGAGGTGCCGCGCGACGTCTTTGTCCCCGATGGTTTGAAGGCCGCGGCATTCGACAATACGCCTCTGCCAATTGGGTATGGTCAGACGATTTCGCAGCCTTTCATTGTCGCGCTAATGACCGACCTGCTTGCACCGCTATCGAATCACAAGGTTCTTGAGATCGGTGCCGGTTCGGGTTATCAAACCGCGGTGTTGGCATCGCTTTGCGGCATGGTGTACAGCGTGGAGTTCGTTTCCGAGTTGACCGAGATTGCCGGTGAGCGTTTGGAAAAGCTCGGTTACGGCAATGCTCACATCAAGACGGGTAACGGTTACGAAGGCTGGTCTGAGCATGCGCCGTACGACGGCATCCTGGTAACCGCCGCGGCTCCCGAAGTTCCCCGTGCCTTGATCGAACAGCTTATACCCGGTGGCCGTCTAGTGATTCCGGTTGGGCAACCGCATAGCCGCCAGGAACTTATGCTGCTGGAAAAGGGCCATGATGGTGAAATCCATTCAAGGAATGTCCTTGGTGTCGCTTTCGTACCATTGGTGAATAAACCGATATTGAAGTAGCGGCCGACCCTGTCGCCCGGTGACCCGTAGCGCTGCTCAAGCCGGTTATGTTCAGGGCAATGTCTCGATAATCACCACTCCGGTTACAAATATTCCGGCAGCTGGGCTCGGATGCGGTCCAACGGCTGGGTAGTGACGTCTTTGGCAATTTCATCGCGAATCAGGCCGCGTAATGCATCGGATTGATGCTTGCGCATCAGTCCAAGAAAGGTTGGTGCCCCGAGTACGTAGAGCCGGTCGAAGTCACGCTTGGTTCGACCTTTTTCGAGACGTTTACAGACTTCGACGGCGAATCGATTGGCGGTTTCGTCCTTGGCTGAATTGGAGGTGCCGAAACCATGGCTCGATGTGCCACCGTTGCGGTCGCGTCCGCCACGATCGCTTACCAAGTCTCCTTCGTGTAAGCGGGCCTGTGGGTTGCTCAGGGTTTCGATTTCGTTTAAGGGGCCAGCGGGTTTATCAGCGGAAAAGAAGCGGGCGCGGCAGGCATCTGCGACGACGATCCAGGTATTGCTCATAATGCAGGTCTCCTCGTTCGAGTACGGGCGGAGCCGGCCTTGGGCCGACGTACTTTAAACCTTAGCCGACATCGTCTCCTGACTTCCAGGCTACACCGTCCGGCGCGGGACGGTCGATTTGATGGTAGCCGCAAAGTACGGACCTGAGTGCGCATGTTCTAATCGATCCTTCGATTGTCAGAGGCTATCGAATTTGCGTGCAGTCCCGATTCCACCGGTCGTTTGGCGTCTTTGTCATTGGCATCTTATGCCAGGTATTGCGAGGATGGCGTTGATTTTTGTTGATAATCGCGGTTCCGTCGCGAAGGAATCGGTTAGTGGTTCAAGGGTCGAATGGTGTTTCCGGGTGGTTGCGTTGGGCGTTTTGGATAATAGTCCTGATTCTTGTCGGCTGGCAGATGTTGCCTTGGATCCAGACACATCTGATCGGGCTTGATGCCGAGCCGCGTGCGGTCACGGCGCGCGGTGAACTGGCTGCCGATGAGCAGGCGACGATTGAAATTTTCGAGCGTGCCAGCCCATCGGTAGTATTTATCAGCACTCGCCAGCGGGTACGCAACATTTGGACCCGCGAGGTCATGAGTGTGCCGCGCGGCAACGGCTCGGGTTTCGTCTGGGACGACCGAGGTCATGTGGTGACCAATAATCATGTCATCGAGGGGGTGTCCGAGGCGACAGTCCGGCTGAATGACGGGCGCAGCTACAAGGCCTTGTTGGTTGGGCGCAGCCCGGCGCATGATCTCGCGGTGTTGCGGATTAACGTCGCATTCGACCGTCCACCGCCGGTTCCCGTCGGCACAAGCGATGACCTGCGCGTCGGACAGAAGGTATTTGCGATAGGCAATCCTTTCGGCCTCGATTATTCGCTTACCAGCGGCCTGGTGTCCGCCCTGGATCGCTCGATTCGTGATGACGATGGGGGTTTGATCGAACATTTGATTCAGACCGATGCGGCGATCAATCCGGGTAACTCGGGCGGGCCTTTACTCGACAGTGCCGGGCGCCTAATCGGAATCAACACGGCAATCTACAGCCCGTCGGGCGCTTACGCCGGCATTGGTTTTGCCGTGCCCGTCGATAGCGTGAATCGTGTCGTGCCCGAACTTATAGCGAAAGGTCTTTACCAGCGTCCCGCGCTGGGTATATCGATTGACGCGGACGTTAACCGGGCACTGACGCGCCGGTTGGGTGTCGCTGGTGTGGTCGTCCTACAGGTTCATCAGGGGTCGGCTGCGGAGGCTGCCGGTCTGCAGGGTACCGTGATCGATGACGGCGGTAACGTGATACCTGGTGATGTGATTACCGCGTTGGGAGGGCGGCCGGTAAAAGGCATCGGTGATCTTCTCGATAACCTAGAACGGCATCGTGCGGGTGATCAAGTGTCTGTCGCCATTTTGCGTGGAGAACAGGAGCTGAGTGTTCAGGTAACCTTGCAAGACGGAAGCTGATGCCCATAAACGTCTTATCAAAGGGTCGAAAGGATCAGGATGCGTGAATCACTTCCCTGCAGAAGTGATACGGCCACGCTAATCTTGCGCGATGCTTCGGGGCTGCATTTCATGTACGGTCACCCCGTGTTGAGCGCACACTTGGTCCAAGTCTTGCGACACCATCTTGTCGGTGAAGAAGTCGGACATTTGCGAGATGTGGCCGATCCTGACCGGAGCCGAGCGTTCCAGCTTGGATTTGTCGGCGACGAGATAGGTATGCCGGGCGTTGCTCAGAATAGCCTGGGTAACGCGTACCTCGCGATAGTCGAAGTCGAGTAAAGATCCATCGCTATCGATAGCGGATGTGCCGACGACGGCGTAATCGACTCTGAACTGATTGACGAAGTCGACGGTTGCCTCGCCGATGATGCCCCGGTCGGCGCGGCGCAGCGTGCCGCCGGCAACAATGACTTCGCAGGTGGGGTTGTTGATCAGGGTGCTGGCAACGTTTAAGTTGTTGGTGATCACCAAGAGGTCGCGATGCTGTAGCAATGCGCGTGCTACCGCTTCGGTCGTGGTGCCCAGGTTGATAAACAGGGATGTGTTATCCGGTATCTGCTCGGCACACATCTGTCCGATTAAGGCCTTCTCTTCTGTTGCGATGTCTTGCCTTTGTTCGTAGCCGACATTGGTGACGCCGGAGCTGATAACGGCTCCGCCATGTACCCGCGAAAGAATCTTTTTTTCGCAAAGCTCGTTCAGGTCCTTTCGAATCGTTTGTGGCGTTACATCGAACTGCGCCACGAGTTCGTCCACGGTGACCCGCCCGTTTCGGCGGGCGATCTCAACAATCTCCTGTTGTCTGAAAGAAAGCGACATATCGGTACCTTGTCAGAAAGCGAATCTTTGCGAACTATTATGATTATTTTTTAGGATTTAGAAATAGAATCGTGGTTGATCAACCCGGGTTAAGTGCTTTTGAGTGCATAATAATTTCGTGAATTCCTTTATCTAGGGTAGATATGTTTTTTTATTTCAATAGGTTAGTGTTTTTCCTAGACACTGTCGACACAAATACGAAAAAAAACGAAAATATTAATTGACATATCGAATGTTATGGTGAGAATTTAGCCAGGGTTGCACGCCACAAAGGCGTGACAAAGGTGCCGAGAACACGCGCCAAACGCGATAGAGACACTGGCTATGGAAGATCGAGCGATCTACGACATCGTCGTCATCGGCGGTGGTATTAATGGGTGCGGTATCGCACGTGATGCGGCCGGACGCGGTTTAAAGGTCTTTCTGGCCGAGCAGGGTGATCTCGCCCAAGGCACCTCTTCAGCCAGCACCAAGCTGATTCATGGCGGGTTGCGTTATCTCGAATACTACGAATTCCGACTGGTGCGTGAATCCCTGATCGAACGTGAAGTGCTGCTGCGTAATGCGCCACACATCATCTGGCCGTTGCGTTTTGTATTGCCGCATCATGCTGATTTACGTCCTGCATGGCTGCTGCGTCTGGGGCTGTTTCTTTACGATCACCTTGGCGGACGCAAGCTTTTGCCGGGTACGAGTACGGTGGACTTGCGAAACGATACCGCCGGTCAGCCGCTGGTCGAACGTTTTCACAAAGGCTTCGAGTATTCCGACTGTTGGGTGGATGACGCACGCCTGGTGGTGCTCAATGCGATGGATGCGGAACGCCTCGGTGCCCGCATCGAGACACGCAGTCGCGTGACCGGGGCGGTACGGCGCGACGGCGTATGGGAAGTGAACGTCGAGGATACCCTTAATGGAAACAGTCACACGGTCCGCGCGTGTGCCTTGATCAACGCGGCCGGCCCATGGGTCGACGAGGTCATTCATGGCGCGGTGCCACATAGCGAAGCCGCGTCCAAACGCAATGTTCGCCTGGTGCGGGGTAGCCACATCGTAGTGCCACGCTTATTCGATCACGAGCGAGCCTATATTTTTCAGAACAAGGACGGCAGGATTTTCTTCGCCATTCCGTACGAGCAGGATTTCACGTTGGTTGGTACGACGGATGCCGAGCATGATGTTTCACTCGAGAACATTCATGCGGGTGAAGACGAGATCGACTACCTGTGTGCCGCTTCCGGTGAATACTTCAAACGTCCGATCAAGCGCGACGATGTGGTTTGGACCTACTCGGGCGTCAGGCCATTGTACGACGACGGGGCCAGCGCGGCGCAGGAGGCGACCCGCGATTACGTCTTCAAGATAGAAGACGATCAGGGGAGTGCGCCGGTGCTGAATATTTTTGGCGGCAAGATCACCACCTATCGACGTCTCGCGCAGAACGCACTTTCGCGTCTTTCGCCTTTTCTGCCCATACCTGATTCTGACTGGACACGCGATGCGCCGTTACCGGGTGGCGACTTTCCCGCTAACGATGTGCATGGGTTGCATGCAGCACTGAAAGCGCGTTATCCCTTTGTCGATGATGTCACCCTGCAACGCTTGGTTCGCAGCTACGGTACCTCGGTCGAAAAGATGCTCGGCAAGGCGCAGAAAAAGGAGGATCTCGGCGAAGATTTTGGTGCCGGCTTAAGCGAAGCCGAAGTAAGATACCTGGTCGCACATGAGCACGCGCGTACGCTCGATGACATTATCTGGCGTCGTTCAAAACTTGGTTTGCGATTGGGCGATGAACAAAAAAAACGGCTCGATGTCTGGCTGCAAGCGCACCGGCCCGTGGAGTCCCGCGACGCCGATGTCGCTTAAAGGGGGAAAGGAATGGCGCTCCAGCTAGAGAACATCAGCAAGGTCGCCGGACGAGAGACCCATATTTATCCCACGGACCTGAGTCTGGACGCCGGCACACTGAATGTGCTCCTGGGACCGACTCTTTCAGGTAAGACCAGCCTCATGCGTCTGATGGCAGGGCTCGATAAGCCGGCGACCGGGCGCGTGTTGTGGAATGGCAACGATGTTACCGGGTTGCCGGTGCAACGTCGCAACGTTGCTATGGTTTACCAGCAGTTCATCAACTATCCGTCGATGAGCGTTTACGAGAACATTGCATCGCCTTTAAGACTGCAAGGTCTCGACAAGGCGAGCATGGACCGTAAAGTCCGCGAAATAGCGGAATTGATGAAACTCGATTCGATGTTGTCGCGAAAGCCTCTGGAGCTTTCCGGTGGACAGCAACAGCGCTGCGCTTTGGCGCGAGCATTGGTCAAGGGAGCGGACCTGGTGTTGCTGGACGAGCCGCTGGCGAACCTCGATTACAAGTTGCGTGAGGAACTCCGTGTAGAGATTCCCCGTTTTTTCACCGAGTCGGGCGCGATCTTCGTGTATGCGACCACCGAGCCGTCGGAAGCGTTGTTGTTAGGTGGCAATACGGCGGCGATGTGGGAAGGGCGGGTGACACAGTTCGGTCCAACGCTTAAGGTCTATCGCGAGCCTGTGAACGCAACCACTGCGCAGGTTTTTTCCGACCCGCCGATGAATTTTGTCAATGTCACCAAGGCAGGTGACAAGTTGTTGTTTGGCGAAGGGCAGAGCGCTCTCGCCTTTGGCGATCTGCTCGCGCTCCCCGACGATTGCTACATGGCGGGGTTTCGGCCGAATCATCTGAGTCTCGTTCCATTGGACGGACAGGTTCTTAAATTTCATGCCGAGGTGACGGTCACCGAAATTACCGGGTCGGAAACCTTCGTACATTTGCAGCATGCCGACGATGCGCCCTGGGTGGCTTTGGCGCATGGCGTTCATGAGCTTTCGATTGCGCAGATGGCGGAAGTATTTGTAGATGTTGGGAACATCTACTTTTTCAACGCCAAAGAAGAATTAGTTGCTGTCGCGGCCGCAACCAAGGCCGCCTGACGACGGAGTGGAGAATGGCTGAGATCCATTTGAAACAGCTTGCGCACAGTTATCTGCCGCACCCGACTGGTTCCCAAGATTATGCGTTGAAACGCGTTGAACACGTTTGGGAGGATGGTAAGGCCTATGCGTTGCTGGGCCCTTCGGGTTGTGGCAAGACAACCTTGCTGAATATCATCTCCGGTCTGCTTCACCCCAGTGAGGGACAGGTCTATTTCGATGATCGAGATGTGACAAGCCTGCCGACGGAGCAACGCGACATTGCCCAGGTTTTTCAGTTTCCGGTCGTCTACGACACCATGTCGGTATATGACAATCTTGCGTTTCCGCTGCGTAACCACGGACACGACGAGGCTGTCGTCCGAGAGCGTGTATTGCGGATTGCCGAGATGCTCGATCTCAGCGCTGTGTTGAAAAAGAAGGCACGTGGTTTGACGGCGGATGCGAAGCAAACCATTTCGCTCGGCCGAGGACTGGTGCGCGAAAACGTTGCTGCGATTCTGTTCGACGAACCCCTGACGGTCATCGATCCGCACCTCAAGCATACATTGCGTATGCAGCTTAAACGTCTTCACCAACAGTTTTATCACACCATGATCTATGTCACCCACGACCAGACCGAGGCGCTGAGTTTTGCCGACCAAGTCGTGGTGATGTATGACGGTGACGTCGTACAGATGGGCTCGCCCCAGGAGTTGTTCGAGCGGCCGGCGCACACGTTTGTCGGATATTTTATCGGCAGCCCGGGGATGAACGTACTCGATGCAAGAGTTGAGGGAAATCGCGCCTATGTCGACGGCCTGAGTGTCCCGCTGGCATATAGCTATGACGCGATTGCCGGGACAAAGGTCGAGATCGGTGTGCGACCCGAGTTTGCGCGACTGATGTCCAGAGAAGATGCGGGTGGAAGTGGGTTGCCCGTAACCGTCAAGCGCATCGAAGACGTCGGACGCTTCAAGATCGCGCGTGCCGAGTTTCTAGGCCGGGAATTGAATGTGGTGATACCCGAAGGCATTCCGGTTAGCGACCGCGCGGACCGTATTTTGTTCGATGCTCAGCATGTCAACGTATACGCCGACGGCTGGATCGTGAAGGGGAGGGCGGCCTGATGAAAACATGGAACAACAAGGCCTGGTTCATGGTTGTGCCGGTCGTGATTCTGGTTGCTTTCAGTGCCGTCATTCCGCTAATGACGGTGGTGAACTATTCAGTTCAGGATACCTTCGGCAACAATCAATTCTTCTGGGCCGGCCTGGAATGGTTCAATGAGATCGTGAACTCCGAGCGTTTTCACGATGCGCTGGGGCGGCAGTTTTTGTTCACCTTCTTGATTCTCATCATCGAGATACCGTTGGGCGTTTACATTGCACTACACATGCCGACCAAGGGTTGGGGTCGCCCCGTAGCGCTTGTCTTGATGTCCTTGCCTTTGCTGATTCCGTGGAACGTGGTTGGCACGATCTGGCAGATTTTCGGGCGCTCGGACATTGGCCTGCTTGGCTATACGCTTCAGCTGCTGGGTATCGAATACAACTATACGCAGAATACCTTCGATGCTTGGGCAACTATTATCGTCATGGACGTATGGCACTGGACTTCACTGGTCGCCTTACTGGCCTATGCCGGTCTACAGTCGATCCCGCAGGCCTACTACCAAGCGGCGCGCATTGATGGTGCAAGCCGTTGGGCGGTGTTTCGCTACATCCAGTTGCCGAAGATGAGAAGCGTGTTGCTGATCGCCTTTTTGCTACGTTTCATGGACAGCTTCATGATCTATACCGAACCCTTCGTGGTAACCGGTGGCGGTCCGGGTAACTCAACCACCTTGCTCTCGATCGATTTGGTGAAAATGGCCATTGGTCAGTTCGATCTGGGGCCGGCCGCTGCGTTTTCGCTGGTCTATTTCCTCATCATCCTACTCCTGAGTTGGGTGTTTTATACCGTGATGACCAACATCGACAAGCAGGAGAGGTGAGCATGTCTGCCACGAGTACGCAGATCCAGCCATCACGACCCAGCGGGTATGCCGGTTTGCGAGGTATCGGTATCAACAAATCCGGTGTGGTGATGATGCTCTATCTCATCTTCCTGTTGTTGCCGATTTATTGGCTGCTCAACATGAGCCTCAAGACCAACGAAGAAATACTCTCGGGATTTTCTCTTTGGCCCAGTGATCCGACTCTTGCCAACTACATGACGATTTTCACCGACCCGAGCTGGTACTCCGGTTATATCAACTCGATCACTTATGTCGTCATGAATACCGTGATCTCGATCACCGTGGCATTGCCGGCGGCGTACGCATTTTCACGCTATCGTTTTCTCGGCGATAAACATTTGTTCTTTTGGTTGCTTACCAACCGCATGGCGCCGCCGGCGGTATTCGCATTGCCGTTTTTTCAGCTATATAGCTCAGTCGGCCTGTTTGACACGCATATTGCGGTGGCTTTGGCGCACTGTTTGTTCAATGTGCCGCTTGCCGTATGGATACTCGAAGGTTTCATGTCCGGTGTGCCCAAAGAGATCGACGAAACCGCGTACATAGACGGCTATAGCTTCCATAAGTTCTTCGCGAAAATCTTTATGCCGTTGATCGCATCGGGTATCGGTGTGACGGCATTCTTCTGTTTCATGTTTTCCTGGGTAGAACTGTTGCTGGCGCGTACGCTTACGTCGGTGGCTGCAAAGCCGATCGCTGCCACCATGACGCGAACGGTATCGGCCTCCGGTATGGACTGGGGTGTGCTGGCTGCGGCGGGTGTACTCACCATCGTGCCGGGTGCGCTGGTGATCTGGTTTGTACGCAACTATATCGCTAAAGGTTTTGCCCTCGGTCGCGTGTAAGGCTTTGGAGGAATAGGCATGGATCTTGACATGAGCTGGATGGCCTGGACCTGGCAGACGGCGTTTTTTTTCGGTGCGATTGCCACGGCCCTTGTGATTATGATCGTGTGGACATCATTGAAGCCTCCGGTGCCGACGCTCGGCATACTCGGTATTGAAACCACACCGGGTGACCGTCTGTTTATTTCGTTGCTCGGTAGCGCCTTCATTTGCCTGGGGGCGCTGTTTTTTTTCGGTCCGCCATTGTGGTGGGCCCTCGTCGCCTGCGTGCTCTATGCGCTGGCTGTATTCCGCTGGGTGTGAGTGGTTTGCACCTTTCCAATAACCGATACCGGACCAAGGCCCAGACTGAGGTCCGGAGAATGACAACTCGAGGAGAGTGGAAATGAAAAACAACAGGATTACGGCAGTTGCTGCAGCCGTAGCGATGGTGTGTGGCGCTATGTCGTTCAACGCCACAGCCGATATGGCGGCCGCTGAACGCTGGATTAACGACGAGTTTCAACCTTCAACGCTGTCCAAGGCAGACCAGATGAAGGAGATGGAGTGGTTTGTTCAGGCTGCGGCGCCTTTCAAGGGTATGGAAATCAATGTCGTTTCCGAGACCATTACTACGCATGAGTATGAATCGAAAGTGCTCGCCAAGGCGTTTTACGAGATTACCGGCATCAAGGTGAACCACGACCTGATCGGCGAAGGTGATGTGGTAGAGAAGTTGCAGACGCAGATGCAGTCGAGCAAGAACATCTACGACGCCTATATCAACGACTCCGATCTGATTGGTACGCACTGGCGTTATCAGCAGGTACGTAATCTCACCGACTGGATGACCGGTGAAGGTAAAGACGTGACTAACCCGATGCTCGATGTCGATGATTTCATTGGCAAACAGTTCACCACCGGCCCGGACGGCAAGCTCTACCAACTGCCGGACCAGCAGTTTGCCAATCTGTACTGGTTCCGTTACGACTGGTTTACCGATCCGGGTATCAAGGCGAAGTTCAAGAACAAATACGGGTATGAGCTTGGTGTGCCGGTTAACTGGTCGGCCTATCATGATATAGCGGACTTCTTCACCAACGATGTAAAAGAGATCAACGGTGAACGTGTCTACGGCCATATGGATTATGGCAAGAAGGACCCGTCGTTGGGTTGGCGTTTCACCGATGCCTGGCTGTCTATGGCCGGTGCCGGTGACTTGGGCGAGCCGAATGGTCTGCCGGTTGACGAATGGGGTATTCGGGTCGATGACAAGAGTCGCCCGGTCGGTTCCTGCGTCGCCCGTGGTGGGGCGACGAACGGTCCGGCGGCGGTTTACTCGGTCAACAAATATGTCGAGTGGCTCAAGAACTACGCGCCACCTAATGCCGCCGGCATGGTGTTCTCGGAAGCGGGTCCGGTGCCTGCCCAAGGTAACATCGCGCAGCAGATATTCTGGTACACCGCCTTTACTGCCGATATGGTCAAAGAGGGTATTCCGGTTGTGAACACCGACGGTACGCCCAAGTGGCGTATGGCGCCGTCACCTCGCGGTGCCTATTGGGAAGAAGGGCAGAAGCTCGGTTATCAAGATGCCGGCTCCTGGACTTTGATGAAGTCTACGCCCGTCGACCGTGCCAAGGCCGCCTGGCTTTACGCGCAGTTCGTGGTCTCGAAGACGACCTCGCTGAAGAAGTCGCACGTTGGCCTGACGTTCATTCGCGAGTCGGATGTGAATCACGAGAGCTTTACCGAGCGTGCGCCGAAGCTCGGCGGTTTGATCGAGTTCTATCGTTCGCCAGCACGCGTGCGTTGGTCGCCGACCGGTACCAATGTGCCGGATTATCCAAAACTTGCGCAGCTTTGGTGGCAAAATATCGGTGATGCTTCGTCGGGCGCTAAGACGGCTCAAGCGGCGATGGATGCCTTGTGCAAGGCGCAGGAGCGTGTGTTGTCGCGTCTCGAGCGCGCGGGTGTGCAGGGCGATATCGGTCCTAAGCTGAACGACCCCAAGGATGCGGACTACTGGTTGAACCAGCCGGGCTCGCCGAAAGCCAAGCTCGCCAATGAGAAGCCGAAGCCGATCACCGTCGATTACGACGAGTTGATCAAGTCCTGGCAGCAGTAAGAACGGAAGGACATGACGCACCGGGATTGACGCCCGGTGCGTTTTGCTGTCTGTCAAAAGCGAAGTACCCACCACCACACTGATGAAGTGGAGACATCGGATGCCTAGCTATGTAATCGCCATCGATCAGGGAACCACATCCACTCGCTCGATTGTCTTTGATACCAAACTGCAACGCGTCGGTGCTGCGCAACAGGAATTCGAACAACATTTTCCACAGTCGGGCTGGGTCGAACACGATCCTGTCGATATCTGGCGTACCGCTTGCGACACGGTGCGCGGTGCCATGGCGGATGCCGGCATAACGGCGAACTATGTTGCGGCTATCGGTATCACCAATCAGCGCGAAACCGTCATTGTCTGGGATCGCGAGACCGGTGAGCCGGTACACCGCGCAATCGTCTGGCAGGACCGGCGCACGACGGACTATTGTGCGCAACTGGTTGCCGAAGGAAAAGAAGGGTTTATCCAGAAAAAAACGGGTCTGGTAGTCGATCCCTACTTCAGCGGTACCAAAGTGAAGTGGCTGCTCGATAATGTCGAGGGTTTGGCGGCCAGGGCAAAAGCTGGAAAGCTGTTACTGGGTACGGTCGATACCTGGCTGATTTGGAAGTTGACCGGCGGCAAAGTGCATGCCACCGATGTCACCAATGCAGCCAGAACGCAATTGTTCGACATCCATAAACGTGAATGGGATGGCGAGCTTTTGAATTTGTTTGGCATTCACGCCTCGATGTTGCCTGAGGTGCTCGACTGCGCGGCCGAGTTCGGTGCGACCGATCCGGCGCTATTCGGTACCCCGATCCCGATTCGCGGTGTCGCGGGCGATCAGCAGGCGGCGTTGATTGGCCAGGCCTGTTTCGAGCCGGGCATGATCAAATCGACCTATGGCACCGGCTGCTTCGCGGTGTTGAATACCGGCGATACGCCGGTGAGTTCACGGAACCGACTGCTGACGACCATCGCCTATCAGTTCGAAGGCAAGCCCACCTATGCGTTGGAAGGCTCCATTTTTGTCGCTGGAGCCGCAGTACAATGGCTGCGCGATGGTCTGAAGATCATCGCCAATGCCGGCGACACACAGGCATTGGCCGAACAGGCGGACCAGGGTCATCATGTCTACCTGGTGCCGGCATTCGTTGGTTTGGGCGCACCGCATTGGGATGCCGAGGCGCGTGGCGCGGTCTTTGGCCTGACGCGAAACTCGGGTCCGAAAGCGTTCGCCCGTGCCGCGCTGGAGAGCGTCGGTTACCAAACGCGGGATCTCCAACAGGCGATGCAAAAAGATTGGGACGGTGCGCGTGGCAATGTGCTACGCGTCGATGGTGGTATGACCGCGTCGGATTGGACCATGCAATTTCTGGCCGACATTCTGGATTGTGCGGTAGACCGCCCGAGGTTACTGGAGACGACGGCGTTGGGTGCTGCCTATCTTGCCGGATTGCAGAGCGGTATCTATCCGCAACCCGAAGAGTTCACGCGTTTGTGGGAACTTGACCGGCGGTTCGAACCGCAAATGTCGGGCGCGGTGCGAGAAAAGCTGTATCAGGGCTGGCAGGATGCATTGGCTCGAACGCTTTCATCCGATCGCGGGATCGCTTCTTGAGAACTGCCGGTATTTGGATGTTCATCGCCTGTTCGGTGCGCCGATCGGGTGACAAGGTGTCGGCCGATGCCGCTGTTTGTCAGAAACGCTCCGGGCGCAGCACTCGGACCTCGCTGAGATACATCGCTACCGAATAGTGGGGGGTGTAGGTCTCCAGCACATGGTCGGCGATTGTGTCGGCGACCGCGGTGTCGCAGATAAGTTTCAATTCGATGGTGCGGTCGGCCTCCCAGGCGCCGTCTCGCACGCCTTCAAGGCTACCGCCATGGACCTCGCTGACGGTCCAGCCATGGGTGCCGAGTTCCAAAGCGTCCTGGATTAGCGATTTTTCGATCACCGCCTCGGCGATGATGACCAGCATGGTTTTCGAATGGCGTGTTTCGGTGGTCATGTCACGGCCTTTGCAAGTGCGATGTACAGCGGAATACCGAACAGCAGGTTAAACGGGAAGGTTACCGCCAATGCGGCGGTGATCGATAGTGCCGCATTGGCTTGCGGTACTGCGATACGCATCGCCGTCGGTGCGGCGATATAGCTGGCGCTGGCGGCGAGTGTCGCAAATATTGCAACGCCGCCGGTAGACAGGCCGAGCATGACGCCCGTGAATGCACCGAGACAGGCCAGCACCGGTGGGGCTGCCAGACCGACCAGGACGACGGTCAGGCCGAAGCGCCGTACCTCGGCCAAACGAGCGCCGGCGACGAGTCCCAGTTCGAGTAGGAACAGCGCCAGCACCCCTTTGAACGGGTCGATGAAAACCGATTGGATGGGGGCAATGCCCTTATCGCCGGCGATTGCGCCGATCACCAGGCCGCCTATCAGCAGTAACACGCTTTTGCCGAACAGTACCTCGTGGCTTAGCGACCACCAGCCGGCGCGTGGCGTCTTGCTATCGGTGGCGGTGGCCGAGCGTTCGGCGCGTCGCGCAAGCAGGATCCCGGCGACGATACCCGGAGCTTCCATGAGCGCGACCCAGAGCGCCGCATGGCTTTCGTAGGCAATACCCGCCTTGCTGAGCGCCGTTATCGCAACCGCGAAGGTCACCACGCTGACCGAACCGTAATGTGCACCCAGTGCGGCAGCATCCGCAGTGCCTAGCCGTAACAATCGCAAGACCGGGTACAGCAGCAGTGGGATGATGAAGCCCAATGCGAGTGCGGCCAGGGCCTGGGGTGCGAGTTCCAGCAGCGGTTGGCGGCTGAGCTCCAGCCCGCCTTTCAGGCCGATGGCGAGCAGCAAATAAATCGAAAGGGTTTCGTACAGAGCCTCCGGCAAACGCAGATCGCTGCCGACCAAACGCGCGAAGACGCCGAGAATAAAAAACAGTACAACGACGTCAATCATTGGGATGTGCTGGGGTGACGATGCTTAGGAGGCTGCTCAAAAGCCGATGATGACAACTGAAATAACGGACCTGTCCGATGCAGGTGGCATAGTACTGCCAGTGCCCGAAAAACCAAAGCCGGCGACTGCCGGCTTAAACTCAACCCCGGTTAAAGGAGTTTCGGCTTTATTTTTGTTTGTTTTTATTATTGTTAGTCATTAAGCAGATATTGGGCCAATCATAAAATTTTGAATAGAAACAGTAAGAAAGCTGTCAGAGTGAAAATCCCTACTTAACGTATTGTAAAAATAGCTGACATTCCTGTAGGGAAATATGGCATCGCCGAGCTGACAGGATCGGCGCTACGCCGGCAAAGCCAAAGATCATCATTGATTTTGACCCACATTAGCGCTTCAGAAGATAATGGTCGGCTATTCGAGTTAATCGGAAATTTTTAATTAAAACTATGAGAGTTGGCATTCCAAAAGAACAAGTCAATGGAGAGGCCCGGGTCGCGACCACGCCGGAGATTGCGGCCAAGCTCGTTGCGGGCGGCGTCCGGTTGTTGGTCGAGCGTGGTGCGGGCGAGCGGTCGCATTACACCGATGCGGCTTATGAGCAGGCCGGCGCCGAGTTGACCGACGCGGCCGGTGCGCTGGGATGCGACATCGTCGCCAAGGTGCGGAAACCGAGCGCTGACGAAGTGGCCGCGATGCGCGATGGCGCCGTCTATGTCGGCCATGCCGAGACCTGCGATGAAGAAGACCCCGTTATCGCTGCCATGCATGCGCGCGGCATTGCCGTGATTGCCATGGAGCGCATCCCGAGGATATCGCGGGCGCAATCGATGGACGCCTTGTCGTCACAGAGCAATATCGCCGGCTATCGGGCCGTCATCGAGGCGGCAGCCCGCTATGGCCGGTTTTTTCCCTTGATGATGACTTCGGCCGGTTCGGCCAAGCCTGCCCGGGTCGTGATATTGGGTGCCGGCGTGGCCGGCTTGCAGGCCATTGCGACGGCGCGTCGTCTTGGTGGTGATGTCTATGCCTACGATGTGCGTCCGGAAACCCGTGAGCAAATCGAATCGCTCGGGGCCAAGGTCATCGACCTGGATATCGGCGAGGGTGGCTCCGGCGAAGGTGGTTACGCCAAAGAGCTCTCCGACGAGGGTAAGGCGAAGCAACAGGCCTTACTCGCGGAGCAACTGGCCAAGGCACATGTCATTGTTTCGACCGCACTGATTCCATGTCGTCCGGCGCCGGTTTTGATTGCCGAGGACGTGGTCAAGCAGATGCGCGAGGGTTCGGTGATTGTCGATCTGGCCGCGGCGACCGGCGGTAATTGTCCTTTGACCGAGGTTGATCGGGTTGTGACCAAACATGGCGTCATTCTGATCGGGCATACGAACTATCCGTCGATGATGCCGTCCGATGCGAGTGGTTTTTACGCCAAGAACGTCGCTAATCTGCTCGACATCATGCTCGATCGCTCTGGTGACTCGCCGGTACTCAAAACACTTGACGACGACGAAATCACCAAAGCCGCTCAGCTGCGGGCGCCCACCTAACCGGCGGCTTGTCTGTCGGTCGTTTGAAGATTTTTACTGAGGAAAAGGCAATGCCAGAGACACTGGTTGCACTTTATGTATTCGTTCTCGCCTGTTTCATCGGGTACTGGGTGATCTGGGGCGTGACACCGTCGCTACACACGCCTTTGGTTGCGTTGACCAATGCCATTTCGGGCATTGTGATCGTGGGGGCACTTCTGGTAACCGGCTTGGAGTCGGTTGGCGGCTTTGCCGAGATTCTGGGGTTCATCGCAGTGCTGTTGGCGTCGATCAACGTCTTTGGTGGCTTTCTGGTAACCAATCGCATGCTCGCCATGTTCCGCAAGAAGAATAAGTGAGGGTCTGAGGCATGCAGATTTCCGCCAACGCACAGGCCATCGCGTATCTGATTTCGGCCGTCCTGTTCATACTTTCGCTCAAAGGCCTGACACACCCGTCGACTGCGCGTCGCGGCAATTTCCTCGGTATGACCGGTATGGCGATTGCGATCATAGCAACGTTACTCGGTACCGAAGTGGTGTCTTATGGGTTGATTATCGCCGGCGTGGTGATCGGTGGTCTGATTGGCATAGTCGTGGCGATGCGCATTCAAATGACGGCGATGCCGCAATTGGTTGCTGCGCTGCATAGTTTCGTCGGTTTGGCAGCGGTGTTGGTCGCGATCGGCACGTTCCTCAACAAACGTGACTTGGGTCAGCTGAATGCCGTTTTGATGGGTGAACTGTCAGCCGGTGCCATCATTGGCGCCATCACCTTTACCGGCTCGGTGATCGCATTCGGTAAATTGCAGGGTTTGATATCCGGCAAGCCCGTGAAGTATGCCGGGCAACATCAGATCAACGCGTTTATCGCCTTGGCGACGATCGCGTTGGGCGTCCATTTTGCGATGACCGGCAGTATGTTCTCCTTGATGCTGATGACAGTGCTCGCATTGGTTCTCGGTGTGACATTGATCATCCCAATCGGCGGTGCGGATATGCCGGTCATTATCTCCATGCTCAACAGTTATTCCGGGTGGGCAGCGGCCGCAACGGGTTTCACCCTTCAGAATAATCTGCTGATCATCGTGGGTGCGTTGGTCGGTTTTTCCGGTGCCATCCTGTCGTACATCATGTGTCGGGCAATGAACCGTTCGATTATCAACGTGGTGTTCGGCGGGTTCGGTAGCGATAGTGGCGGCGCCCCCACTGCCGGCGCGGCGGCGATGGAAAAAGGGATCAAATCGGCCTCGGTCGAGGATGCCGTGTATTGGATGGAAGATGCCAATCGGGTGGTCGTCGTGCCGGGTTACGGCATGGCGGTGGCGCAGGCGCAGCACGCCCTTAAAGAACTGATGGACTTACTGGAACAAAAAGGTGTCGAGGTGAAATTCGGTGTCCATCCGGTTGCCGGACGTATGCCGGGGCACATGAATGTGTTGCTGGCTGAGGCCGACATTCCATACGACCATGTACATGAGATGGACGAGGTCAATCCGGATTTTGCATCCACCGATGTTACCTTGGTGGTCGGTGCCAATGATGTGGTCAATCCGGCGGCGAAAGATGATGCATCCAGTCCGATTTACGGCATGCCGATCCTCGAGGCGGGTAAGTCCAAGCAAGTCTATTTCTTAAAACGTTCGATGAATCCGGGCTATTCGGGGGTCGACAATCTTTTGTTCTATCAGGACAACACCTCGTTGATATTTGGTGATGCCAAAGACACGATCGAGGGCATGGTCGGCGCATTAAAAGGTGTTGCGCATTAGGATGTCGGCAACGCGGTTCCGCCTAAGCGACGATTGAGTTAAACAAATTATCGTGATTGTCGGCATCCAGAATCAATCTGCGGATGTTCGACAGTGGTTCGGGTTTGTGCAGCCCGAAGCCCTGGGCGAAGTCGACGTCGATTTCTTGCAGTATCTTTTTGATGCGATCGTTCTCGACAAACTCAGCCACGGTACGTTTGCCGAGTTTTTTCCCGATGTTGTTGATCGATTCGACCATCGATCGATTGATATCGTCGCGGTCGATGTTGTGTACGAAACTGCCGTCGATTTTGAGGTAGTCGACGGCCAGATGGCGTAGCTGGTTGAACGACGACAGGCCGCTGCCGAAATCGTCCAATGCAAAGGTGCAGCCGAGATCGCCGAGCGCGTTGACCAGTGCGGCGGCATTCGAGAGGCTGCGGATCGCGACTGACTCGGTGATTTCGAAACAGAGGGATTCAGGCGGCACGCCGGTTTGCTGAATACATTCGCGTACGAAGTGATGGAATTGTGGATCGGATGCCGCCGGTCCGCAGATGTTGATACTGATGCGTATATGTTTTGCCTGATTGCCGAGAGATGCCAGCCATCGCAGACTGTTGCCGACTACCCAGCGATCGATATCGGGCACGATCCCGTACCGTTCTGCGGCCGGTAGGAACTGCCCTGGAGGGATAAGGCCGATACCATGTTCATCGGTCATGCGGAGCAATACTTCCAATACCAGCCGTCCGTCGTCCAGGGATCTGTTGAGCGGCTTGATCATTTGCCCGTAAAGCACGAAACGGTCATGCTGAATCGCATCGTTGATGCGGGAAATCCAGTGCATCTCGCCGGAACGTCGCCGAACGTTCTCATCGTTGAGTTGGGCCTGGTGGACCCGATTGCGACCTTCCTCTTTGGCGGAATAACAACAGGCGTCGGCGGTGCTGATCAGCTCTTCGAGTGAAATGGCCTCGCGGCCGAAGGGCACGAGGCCGATACTCGCACCGACTCGAAAGATCTTGTTTTCCCAAGAAAAGCTAAAGGATTGTACCGCCTCGCGAATCTTCTCCGCGACGCGTTTGGCGTCGTCCGGTTCGGTAAACCGCAGCAACACACCGAACTCATCGCCACCAAGACGTGCAAGGATGTCCGAGTGACGCAAGGTGTCGGTGAGCCGTTCCGACAGCCCTTTGAGTAGTGCGTCGCCGGCGGCGTGACCGCAAGTATCGTTGACGACCTTGAAACGATCCAGATCGAGCAACATCAAGGCATGTTTTTCCGGGTTGATTTCACAATGTTCCAGCGTCATACGCAGCGATGCCTCGAAGGCCTGCCGGTTGAGCAGCCCGGTCAACACGTCGTGCGAAGCTTGATGTGAAAGCTGCCGGTTACGTGCCCCGGCATTAATGACTACATAGGCGGCCGTAATCACGGCGATCGAGAAGGCGACCATGCCGAGCAGGGTCGCCATCAACATGGTTTCTTGGAACGATTCACCTGCCTCGTTGATTCGATTTTGTGTCGTTTGATGAATGACGCGTACCATCTCGTCCAATACGCGCAGTAAGGACAAATGGCCATCGATCGAGGCCTGAACCGCGGCTCTGACCTCGGCATCCGGTATGTTGTCGTCAAACAGTGCCGATAGTGCGCGATTGTTCGGTGCGCCGACTTGACGTGCGCTGGCGTCAAGTTTCTGGAAGATTTCCCGTTCGGGTGCCGTTGCGATCTGCTGGATCAGCGTTTGGCGGGCACGGACGTATTTGCTGGCATGGCCGAAGAAACGCATCTTTTCTTCATCACGCTCGAATGGATCGGGCTGAATGGCCATCGTGTGCAGGCTGTCGATCCGTTCACGGATCGCCTCGCGCATGGTGAATGCGAGTACCGTCTTGCTACCGGCTGTTCTGACCAGCTTGGACAGCAAGTCGTTATGCGTATTGGTCGTGTGGTAACTGCCGATGATGGAGAACAGCAGGATGCCGATAACCAACGCGAATCCCAAAGACGTGATGACCTTGACGTCATAGCGTCGCACAAAGGGATTACTCGCCGCGTATTTGCCTTTGCTGTACACGTGCTTATCTTTTCATTTCGGTCTTGCGAACCGTATTCACAGTACCCTTGGCGGTGTAAGACTGTATTGGCGGCGATTTAGGATTCTTTAGCGTCTAAGACGGTGACGTAAAACGGATGAAGTGTCGTATTTGCGCGATTTTGCATGGAACAGACGTCATTTTTGCTGTTTCAATGTTTTATCTGTCGTGAGTCGGGCCCGCGGGCGATGATGTGAAAAACTGAACTTGTCTCTCTGAGCCGATCCGGTCTGGGCGTTTCCAGCAGCGTTGGTACAATCGCAGCCCTTTTCTCCGAGGCATTGTCACTTTTGCAGCATAGATTCGAAAATTGCCTCCTACGCGATCGGCGGAAATTACGCACATTGGCCGAGCGGCTGGAGGCGGGCGATGGCGACGAGCAGTTGCGTATCAAGTTCGAAGCGCTGCGGCAGCGATCCGAGGCGGTGGTATCGGCACGTGCGGCAACACGGCCGCGGCCCGAGTTTCCCGAAGGCTTGCCCATTACGGCGCGTCTCGACGAAATCCGTGAGCTGATTCGGTGCCATCAGGTGATCGTGCTGTGCGGTGAAACCGGCTCGGGCAAGTCGACCCAGCTACCGAAGATCTGTCTGAGCCTGGAGCGTGGTGTCTTCGGACGTATCGGTCATACTCAGCCACGCCGGATTGCCGCGCGCAGCCTGGCCGGCCGGATTGCGGCCGAATTGGGTGAGCAGGTAGGTTCCTGTGTGGGTTACAAAGTTCGCTTTCGCGATCAGGTCGCCGATCATACGCGGATCAAGTTGCTGACGGACGGTATGTTGTTGGCCGAGATTCGCAGCGACCGCGATCTTCGCGAATACGATACCCTGATTATCGACGAGGCCCACGAACGCAGTCTCAATATCGATTTCCTGCTGGGTTATCTGCATCGCCTGTTGCGGCGGCGCCCCGAGCTGAAGCTGATTATCACCTCGGCCACGATCGATCCGGTTCGTTTCTCGCGGCATTTCGGGGATGCGCCGGTAATCGAGGTTTCCGGTCGCACGTTTCCCGTTGAGTTGCGTTACCGACCGCCGTCCGAATCGGGCGTCGGCGAACGTGACGAGGCGATGCAGCAGGCAATCGTCGACGCCGTCGACGAGTTGTTGCCAGAAGGCACTGGCGACATCCTGGTGTTTCTGTCCGGTGAGCGCGAGATCCGAGAAACGGCCGAAACCTTGCGCAAGCATAAAATGCTGCACTCCGAGGTCATCCCGCTTTATGCGCGGCTTAGTCCGACCGAACAGGCCAGGGTATTCGCACCGAGTGGGCGGCGGCACATCGTGTTGGCGACCAATGTCGCCGAGACCTCGCTGACTGTGCCGGGGATTCGCTACGTCATTGATGCCGGCTTTGCACGAATCAGCCGTTACAGCGCACGCAGTAAGATCCAGCGCCTGCCGGTCGAGCGTATCGCCCGGGCCAGTGCGGAACAGCGCAAGGGACGCTGTGGCCGGGTGGCCGAAGGTATCTGCATCCGCCTCTACGACGAAGACGATTTCAATGCGCGTGAACCCTATACCGAGCCCGAGATCCAGCGCACCAATCTTGCGGCGGTGATTTTGCAGATGGCAACCCTCGGTTTCGGAGAGGTTGCCGATTTCCCCTTTGTCGATCCCCCCGACGGGCGTCTGATCCGGGACGGCTACCGTTTGCTCGAAGAGTTGGCCGCGGTCGACCGGCGGCACAAGGTGACACGTCTCGGTAAGGCATTGGCACGTCTGCCGGTGGATCCGCGCATCGGGCGTATGTTGATCGAGGCGGCACGAACCGGCTGTCTGAAAGAGATGTTGGTGATCGCGGCTGCGTTATCCGTGCAGGATCCGCGTGAGCGTCCAACCGAGAAGCGTCAGGAAGCGGATGAATGTCACGCTCAGTTTGCCGATGAACGTTCGGATTTCATCACCTACCTCAAGCTATGGGATTTTCTGGAGCAAAATCGACGCCATCTGACTCGGCGAAAATTCGAACGTCTGTGCAAACAACATTTCCTGTCTCCGAGTCGGGTACGCGAATGGCATGACGTTCAGGTGCAGTTACGCGTACAGATGCATGAACTCGGATACCGCGATAACGAGCAGGAGGCCGAATATGCGGTTTTGCATCGCGCCTTGCTTAGCGGATTGTTAAGTCATATCGGTCTGCGCGGCCAGGGTAATACACGGGATTATCTGGGAGCGCGCAATCGCCGGTTTTTCGTGTTTCCGGGCTCGGGTCTGTTTACCAAGCAACCGAAGTGGCTCATGGCGGCGGAGTTGGTCGAAACGACGCGTCTGTATGCACGTGGCGTCGCGGCGCTGGAGCCGGAATGGATAGAACCCCTGGCCGGACACTTGATAAAACACAGCTATTCCTCGCCGCGCTGGCAGGGAAGGCGGGGTCAGGTCGGTGCGGATGAAAAGGTGACCTTGTACGGGTTGCCGATAGTGCCGAGGCGCCGAGTCAACTATGGTCCTATCGACCCGGAGGAATCGCGGCAGATATTCCTTCGTTTCGGTCTCACAGAAGGTGATATGCATACCCGTGCACCCTTCTGGCGTCACAATCGGGATCTTATCGCCGATCTGCGTGATATCGAGGCCAAGTCACGGCGTCGTGACGTGCTGATCGACGACGAGGTCATCTACGGTTTTTATGCCAATCGGGTACCGTCCGGTATCTACAGTGTCGCCCAACTCGAAACCTGGTTGCGACGACTGCCACGCGAACAAGCCAAGTTGTTGCACATGCGTCGCAGTGATCTGCTGCGTGCCGAAATCGACGACGATACGCAAATCCAGTTTCCGGACGAATGGAACCTGGAGGGTACGCGCTTACCACTGAGCTATCGCTTTGCGCCGGGTGAGTCCGATGATGGTGTCACCCTGTCGCTCCCCGCCTCGGTCGTCGCCCAGCTCACGCCGGGCAGGGTCGATCGCTTGGTGCCGGGTTTGTTACGGGAAAAAGTCACTGCGCTGCTGAAGAGTCTGCCAAAGTCTTTGCGACGTCAGCTGGTGCCGATCCCCGATTACGTCGAACGTTGTGTGGCGGAGTTACCGGTATCCGATGCGCCTTTGATTCACGTTCTGGGCTCGATTCTCAAGCGGTTTACCGGTATTCATGTGCCCGAAGATGCTTGGCAACCGGCACAGTTGCCGGATCATCTTCATCTGCGGATACGCTTACTCGATGAATCGGGCCGGCGTGAACTTGCCGTATCCCGCGACCTGGCGAACTTGCAAAATGACTACGGTGGTCGTACTAGACCTATGGCCGTGGACCGGCGCGAAGGCACCGGTAGTGCGGATGTAAAGATGGTCGATTGGACCTGCGGCAATTTGCCTATGGAAGTTAGCGAGCAGGCCGGCCGCTTGTTGGTTAAAGGCTATCCGGCGCTGGTCGATTGCGGTGATCATGTCGAACGCCAGATCGTCGACAATCTCGTCAGAGCACGTGAGCTTCACCGTACGGGAATTCGACGTCTGCTGCGTCTGCGTGAGGCGAAAGCCGCGCGCAATCTCTTGAAGAACATTCCCGACATGCAGCAAATGCAGCTTTACTACGCCAAAGCTGCGCCACCGGAACGTTCGCCCGATCGGTCGGTACCGGATTTGGCGGAACAGCTGCTGTTGTTGGCCTTCGATCGTGCCTTCATTGACCAACCGTGGGCGATTCGCGATCGTGAAGCCTTCGAATCTTGCCGTGTGGCAGGGCGGCCAAGGCTCGGGATGGCTTTGCAAGACATTGCAAGCTTGGTTCGCGAGATTCTGGCATTGTCCCATCGATTACGTGCCTCGCTTACGGCGACCACGCAGCCGAATTGGCGCTTGTCGGTCGATGACATGCAGCAGCAACTCGATCGACTGGTGTTCCGGGGATTCGTGCTGGAGGTCGAGAGCGAATATTTGAATCACTACCCGCGCTATCTCAAAGCGATGCAACAACGGCTCGAAAAGCTGGCCGTAGCGGCAACCCGAGATCAGCAGCAGATGCGTGAGATGACACGATTGCAGGGCGAGTGGTCGCGCCGTCAGCAGGCACTGCGGGCAAACGGCCTGACCGATCCGCGTCTGGACGAGATTCGGTGGTTGTTGGAGGAGTTGCGGGTATCGCTGTTTGCCCAGGCTCTGGGTACGGCGCAGCCCGTGTCGGTCAAACGGATCGACAAGCGTTGGCGGGCCTTGGGCCTCTAATAGATCTCATCAAGGACGTCGATTTTGACGGCTTCGGACCGGAAACCGGTGTTTAGGGCTTCTTTTTCTGCTTTCTGACTTCGCGCTCGATCAGTACGGTAATCCAATTCGACAAGCTGCGTCCGTCGGTTTCGGCAATTTTTTTTGCCTTGTTTTTGAGTTCCGCGTCAATACGAAAATTGATGATTTTTTCTTTGGGCATTGAAATTTGTGTGTTCGGAGTGTATATATTGTATATACAACGTGTCGAATTGTAGCATAGGTTATAAAAATGCAGTACGAATTGGCAAGAATGGAACTTCAATCGCCGCCGTCGGAGCTGTCTTTTACCGGGATACTGGTAGAGGCAGTGGTGATGTTGGCCCTCGCGGGATTGTTGGTCTGGTTGATTTAGCCGGTCTGTCAATCTAGTCGGTGAGCCGGCACTCGCCGGCGGGGTGCCGTCGACACCCTCATATCCTCCTTTTGTCCCCATATCCACGCCGCATCGAACGTTGTGACGCGCTAAAATCCGCTTTCCTTAACTTAATGAGGGCCAGACGGACATGTCGTCTTGTCACTGTGGTTCCGGTCAGCCTTACCAAACGTGTTGCGAGCCTTTTGTGACGGGAGTGCGTCAGGCGCCGACCGCTGAGGCCTTGATGCGTTCGCGTTATAGCGCCTATGTGGAGGGTGAGATCGATTATCTTGGCGATACCCTGCACCCGGATCACCGCGCGGATTGGGATCGCGAGGCGACGCGTCGCTGGTCCGACGGGGCCGGGTGGCTGAGTTTGGAGATCGTCGATACCGAAGCGGGACAGCCCGGTGACCGAGAGGGTATCGTCGAATTCATTGCCAATTTCACCGAAAATGGTGAAAACAAACACCATCGCGAGCGTAGCCGTTTCGCTCGCGCGGGCGACCGTTGGTATTACGTCGATGGCGATATCCCCAAACCGAAGACCCAGCGTCACACTGCGCCTCGGGTAGGCCGTAACGACCCTTGCCCCTGCGGCAGCGGTAAAAAATTCAAGAAATGTTGTGGCGCTTAAACAGGCGTCGCCATCCGGCAGGACATTTGCGTGGAAAAGCCCTTCGCTCAATCTTGTGTAGAGAATCGCGACCCCATTTTTTCGGTGCTTGCTCCTCGGGTCGAGGGTTGCGAAACCCTGATCGAGATCGGAAGCGGTACCGGGCAGCATGCGGTGTACTTCGGTAGTGGATTGCCGAGTGTGACCTGGCAGACCAGCGATCGACAGGAGAACCATGCCGGCATTCTGGCCTGGTTGGATGACGCAAAGTTGTCGAACGTCAACCCGCCATTGATGCTCGATGTGCTAAGTGACACTTGGCCGGATGGACCGTTCGATTGCGCGTT
Source organism: Chromatiales bacterium (assembly GCA_028280505.1). Taxonomy (GTDB): domain Bacteria; phylum Pseudomonadota; class Gammaproteobacteria; order Chromatiales; family Chromatiaceae; genus Thiosocius. Next base: position 143,473 of record JANQLO010000032.1, read on the forward strand.
CAGTGCGAATACGGCGCATATCATGCCCGAAGATGCCGTGGTCGCGATGTTTGGTGGTATCGGCCGAGTGTTGCGGCCGGACGGGATTTTTCTGCTTTATGGGCCGTTCAATTACGACGGTCGATTTACCGCTCCGAGCAATGCGCGCTTCGATGCTTCGTTGCGCCAGCGCAACCCGTCGATGGGCATTCGGGATGTCGGCTGGCTGCGCCGGATTGCCGAATCGGCTGGATTGTTTTTGGTAGAGGATATCGAAATGCCGGTGAACAATCGCACCCTGATTTGGCGCAAACCCGGCTGATAGGTATCTCTGCGGCACATATGGGACGTTTTTGGTGTATGAATGCCATATCGCGGTCGTCAGGACGTAAAGTCGTACCGGTTTTGGGCAACCACGACCTTTTGCGTTAAGTTATCCGCATACGTGGCGTATTGGGGTTCAGGGCGGAGATAGTTCGCCGATATCCGGAGCAGAATGACCGCGGTATGTGAACGGGCTTTAACCGTGGTTTTCGCAACGCCAGGTTTCGCCGCAGGGGAGATACATGCAAGCAGGTGTGGGTCAATGGGTTGTGGGCGTGATTTGCGGTGCACTATTGTCGTCTGCCGCATTGGCGGACGTTTACAAATACAGGGATCTGCGCGGTCACATCCATTTGACCGATAAGCCGATGTCCGGGATGACCCTGATCAAACGTTTCAGCTTCTCCACGGGCCGACCCAAGGCGACCGCGAGGGATTCTTTGGCGGCGATGCGTGAACGCCGTGCGCGTCTCACCGGCTTGATTGACCAAGCCGCACGAGCGACCGATTTGCCGCCATCCCTGATACATGCCGTGGTACGTGCGGAATCGGCGTATCGGGCAGATGCGGTGTCGTCCAAGGGTGCGGTCGGTTTGATGCAATTGATGCCCGCGACCGCAGAGCGTTACGGCGTTACCGACAGGCAAGATCCCGCGCAAAATCTCCGTGGCGGTACTCGATATCTACGTGATCTTTTACGGATGTTCGATAAGGATCTCCCGTTGGCGCTCGCTGCATACAATGCAGGGGAAAATGCGGTGATTCGCTATGGCAACACCATTCCGCCTTTTGCCGAGACGCAAGATTATGTCCGCAAGGTCATCCGATTCTACCGGGCCGATGTGGACGGAGATCGATTGGCACTGCGCTGATTCGGCACCTGAATTCCGGTGCATTGCGGCCACTTTGCATCGATATAGCGGATAATAGCCGGCACTTGTCCATGAGTTCGTCCGTTTCGGGCTGTGGACAGATGGTCGATCAATGCAGTAACAGACCGGCAAGGTGCCCGTATGACTCAGCCGCCAGACCCCGATATCTCGAAAGCTCGGCCCAAACGCCGCTGGTTGCGTTGGGTACGCGATATCTTTTTGGTGCTTGTCGTTATCGGTCTGGTGCAGTGGTGGCAGTCACGCCATTTGGCCAGTGACCTGGCGCCACCGTTGGTCGGCGTGATGCTCGACGGTAGTCCTTATCAGCTCGACCCTACACAAGGTCCCTGGTTGGTGCATTTTTGGGCTGAGTGGTGTCCGATTTGCCGCATGGAACAGGGTAGCGTTGCCGCTATCGCCGAGGACTATCCCGTCATCACGATCGCGACGACTTCGGGCACGGTAGACGAAGTTGCTGCCTTTCTTGAAGATCAGGGTGTGGTTATGCCGGTGCTGATGGACGAGGACGGCGCTATTGCCAGAAGCTGGGGCGTCAATGGCGTGCCGGCAAAGTTCATTGTCGGTACGGACGGCCGAATTCAAAGTGCGAGCATGGGATATTCGACCGGGGTCGGTATGCGGCTGCGGCTCTGGTTGGCGGATTGATTCAAGCGGGTCGGCGTGTTTGTTAATCCTCACCGACAACGCGTTCTTCGCGCGGGGCGCTCAAGAGCTTTTCGGCTTCGATCTGATTCTTGGCGAAGATAAGACGACAGTCTCGTGTGCTCGATTGTGTTTTGAGTTCGGCGCGCCGTTCGCGTGCCAGTGCGCGGGCGGATTTGTAATCATCGAAGGTTTGCAGGTGCTCAAGGACCTTTTTGCTTCCGTCTGCCGGTTGCTCGATAAAGTAAACGAAGTAGGGCATTGCGGCCGAGTTCCTGAAAATGAATTCAGCGCAACAGTCTACATGAGGTAAGACCGGGCGCCGAGCCTGTTGCCCCGAGGTTTTGGTGCACAACATAAAGGGTTAATTCAATCTCAGGGCTTGGATTCGGAGCCGACCGTCAGATTGTGCAGGTGTTCACGCAGCTGACGCTCGCGCTGTTCGTACAGTTGGCTGATGGCGCCATTGCGAAACTGCGGGTCGAGTCCATCGTGCCGTTGTTGCGTGCTGAGCTGGATCATGGCTTTTTCCTGCACCACAAACGCCTTCCAGGCCAGGGTGTTTCGCTCGAATATGCTACGTTGACGCGCATCGAGTCGTTTGACGATCGCTTCATTAAGATTGCCGATGCGTTGCAGCATGACCGATTGCCAAGTCGTTTCACAGCGATCGACCGCCGCGGCCGTGCTTGCTTTCGCAATGCATTCGCGCAGAGTCTCGCGTGAGCCGTCGAGAGGTGGTTGTGCGGATACGCCGGTTGTCAGGCACATCGGTAGCAGCAAGCTTTTGCACCGACCGAGCAGCTTCGTTAGGCTTCGTGGCATCGATGTTCAACCGGGGCGAGGGAGATGACGCAGCATTACGTCGACAAGAAACTGATCGAAGTGGGCAACAAGCTGTTCGAGGGCTTTCATTTACTCGGTCTGTTTGTCATCGGCGCGGCTATCGTCTGGGCCTCATGGGCCGAAGTGTTAGCGATCATTGCGCAGGGAAGCCCGAAGATCAAGGATGTGCTGCTGTTGTTCATCTATCTCGAACTCGGCGCCATGGTCGGCATCTATTTCCAAACGAAACATCTGCCGGTACGTTACTTGATTTATATCGCGATTACCGCGTTGACCCGTGTTTTGGCGGTCGATATCAAAGAGATGTCCGATCTGCATATCTTCACCATGACCGGTGCGATATTGATCTTGTGCCTGGCGGTATTGGTATTGAGAGTCGGTACCACCCGTTTCGGTAGTCAGGACCTGACCGAGAAATAGTCTCAAGGTAGGCTGATGAGCAGTTTTCCACGCATTCTTACGGCAATACCCAAGCGGCGATTTCAGTATGGCGATTTCGGTGTGTCGGTGCTTGGCGAAATTGAGAGTGGCGACGAGCGGGACTACCGTTATGTCGCGGCTTTCGTCCGAGAGGGTGAATCGCAGCCTCGGTTGTACGTGGTATGCGAGCGTTTGCCGCCGGGACAGCGTAGCGAAGGAAGTTATGCCTTGCGTGTGGTGAATGCCGTGATGGACGAAGTGATGGAGATCGATGATCGTTGGGTCGATTTCGACGCGTTTACCGAACAGGCATTGGAAATGGGTGGTCAGCTGCTCGGTCTGGAGCAGGAAACGCCGTACTCTCTGCTTTAGCCGTTAAGACGGTGTTCATCGGTGAGCGCGTGGCATGTCGTCATCCGTCATCCATTCCACAGAACGTTGCTCGATGTAGTATCTAGCCTGTCCGGGAAGCGTGCCGCCAATGAAACCGACGTGGCCACCTTTTTCCGGGATCTCCAGCATCACCTGCGGCGGGAGTTCGTCAGCGCTCGGTGGGGTGGACGAATACACAAAAGGATCGTTACGTGCATGGAGTATGAGGGTCGGTATTCTTATCCGCGAAACGAACTGGCGGCTGCTGCAGCGTGCGTAGTAGTCGTCCACGCCGGCGAAGCCATGCAGCGCGGCGGTGACCTCATGGTCGAAGTCTCGAAAGGTCAGCAGGTGGTCGACATCGACTTGCAGGGGTGATGCGATGCGGCTGAATTTGTCGTGATAGGCCTGCCGGAGATGGGTAATCAGGTGTCTTTGGTAGAGCCGTGACAGCCCGCGTTCGAGTCGGTGCGCCGCATCCTCCAGGCGAAAGGGTACGGAGATCGCCATGGCCCGTTGCAGCGGTGATCGGTCGCCTTGCTCTCCCAGCCATTTGAGCAGTACGTTGCCGCCGAGTGAGATACCGATGGCGCCGAAAGGCGGTTGTCCGGATGAGGCAGTCACATGATCCAGTAGCTGTTGTGGGTCATCTGTTTTGCCGCTGTGATAGCCGACGGGTAGGCGGTTGGGTATTCCCCCGCAACCGCGAAAGTGCATTAAACAGGTACGGAAGCCCCGCTTGTTCAGTGCGCGCATCAGGCCTTTGACGTAGTGCGACTCGATACTGCCTTGCAGACCGTGAAACACCAAAACGATTCGGCCCGTGGCCGGACCGGACCAAAATAGATCGAGGAAGTCACCGTCCGGTAGCTCGAGGCGCTGGTGTTCCAGCGCAATTTTCGGGCGACGTCTGAACAGCGCCGGCCAAAGGGTTTGGGCGTGGGCTCCCCGCAGCCACCAGGCTGGCTTGAATGCGCTGTCGATGATCGGCATCAGCCGGTCTCTTGTCCCTCGGTTCGCCGGTATAGGCTTGCGTAAAGTCCGTCGTTGCGGATCAGGTCTTCGTGACTGCCGTCTTCGACGATTTTTCCGTTATCGAATACCAAGGCACGGTCGGCCTGACGGACGGCACTGAGACGGTGGGCGATAATCAGTGTGGTACGGCCTTTGAGGAATTCGCGTAAGGCATTATGCAAATTTTGCTCTGTGGTCGTATCAAGGGCCGAGGTGGCCTCGTCGAGGATCACGATCTTCGGATCGCTGAGTACCATACGCGCGACCGCCAGGCGTTGCCGTTGCCCGCCGGAGAGTCGCACACCCTCTCTTCCGATTAGCGTATCAAGACCGGCAGGTAATTCACGTACCACCTCGGTGAGTTGTGCGACCGCCAAAGCCTGCCACAGTGTATCGTCGGCAATCGATCGGCCGAGGGTGAGGTTGTTGCGCACAGTATCGTTGAACAGCGCGGGGTGTTGCAACACCGTCGAAACATTGTCTCTTACCACGTCCAGCCCGATCTCGTTAACCGGTACGCCATTGAAATAAACTTGTCCGTCTTCCGGCAGGTAGAGGCCGAGCAGGATTTGCACCAACGTGGTCTTACCGCCGCCGCTGGCACCGACCAAGGCAACCTTCTCGCCGGCCGCAATATGTAGATTGACCCCATCGAGTACTCTAGGACCGTCGCCATAGCGGAAGCTGACGTTCTCCACCTGGATATCGGTGGTGGATGCCTCGGTAAAAGGATTTTGTTCATTCGGGTAACGCGGTTCCAGGCCGACGTCCATCAACTGATTGATTCTTGCCAATGCGGCCTTGGCGGCGAGATAGGCATACTGGATGTTCAGGATTTCCTGTACCGGGGTCATCATGAACCACAGGTAGGCGTACACTGCCAACATCTGACCGATGGTCAAATCGGAGTAGAGCACCATGAACATCGACAGCGCACGGAAGATGTCGAAACCGAACAGGAACACCATGAAGGACAGCCGGTTGGCGGCATCGCTTTTCCAGGTGAAAGTCGCCGAATGATCACGAATGTGCCCGGCGGCGTCGATGACACGTCGCACGTAGTGGCGTTCGCGGTTACTCGCGCGGATCTGTTGGATGGCGTCCAGTGTTTCAGCCAGGGATTCCTGAAAGATCTGATAAGCGCTGTTTTCGCGGGCCTTGAGGCGTTTGACACGACGTCCGAATATCGTCGTCAGATAGATCACTACGGGGTTCAGCAGCAAGATGAACAAAGCCAGTTGCCAGTGCATCCACAACAGGACCAGGGCGGTACCGACGACGCTGAGCACGGCAACAATGAACTTACTGGTCGTTTGACTAACGAACTGGTCGATGGCATCCAGGTCGGTTACCAGGTGAGAGGCGACCGTGCTGCTGCCGAGGGTTTCGTACTCGGTCATCGAGAAACGTTCGAGACGAAAGAGCAGGGTGCGCCGAATCTTGAAGATGACGTCTTTGGCGATCAGCGTGAATTCGCGCGTTTGCCAAACGTTGAACACCAAGGTCAGAACGCGCAGTACAAGCGTAAAAGCGAGAATCGCCGTGATATACAGCACAGGTCCGTGCCAGGTGGCCGGAAACATGGCGTTCATCCAGGCCACGGCGGTACCCGGGCTGTCCAACAGAACTTCGTCGACCAGTAAGGGGATCAGCAGCGGGACCGGTACCGCTGCGAGTGCGCCCAGGATCGCGATCGCATTTGCGGCAATCAGTTCACGCCGATGGCGCGCGATCATTTGGATTACTTCCGGCCAAGTGTAGACTGCGGAGCGGATGGTCGGGGTTGGATCGATGACGGCGGACATCGGGGCAGTGTAACAAAGCTGATCGTTTGTTCTGTCATGGTCCTTGAGAAGACGGATTGTCGCGAAACTAAGAGGAGTGGGCTTTTGGGTGCTTTGAAGGCGCTGGTACTGCTGCTGTCGATCGTCGTGTCGATGACGGTGAATGCACAATTGGAACTCGACGGTGAGGCCATTCAAGGTGGCTTGATCTTCGGCAAGACTTTGCCCGGTAGTCAGGTCAGCCAGGACGGACAGCGAGTAAGGGTGAGTGCCCAAGGGGATTTCCTGCTGGGATTCACGCGGGATGCCTCGCCGACCTCGGGTGTGCGCGTCCTGTTGCCGGATGGTACCGAATTGCTTCGTGAACTGGACGTACGTTCACGCGAGTATGTGATTCAGCGGATCGACGGGTTACCCAAATCCAAGGTTACGCCGCGCAAACCCGAAGATTTGGCAAGGATTCGCCGAGATGTTGCGGCCGTGAAAAAGGCACGGGCACGTGACGATGACAGGCAGGACTTTCTCGACGGGTTCATATGGCCGGTTGTCGGCCGTATCAGTGGGGTGTACGGTAGCCAGCGTGTGCTCAACGGAGAACCCAGGCGTCCGCATTTCGGCGTCGACATCGCGGTACCCGTTGGCACGCCGGTTAAAGCACCCGCCGACGGTATCGTTACCTTGGTGGTACCCGATATGTTTTTTTCCGGCGGCACTTTGATTATCGATCACGGCCACAAGCTCAGCTCGACATTTCTACATCTGCATGACATTCATGTTGCGGTTGGGCAGCGGGTGCGAAAGCACGAAGTGGTTGCGGAGGTCGGTGCGACAGGTCGAGTGACCGGACCGCATCTCGATTGGCGTATGAATTTACGGGATCGACGGATTGACCCGCAGTTACTGGTGCCGCCAATGCCGGACAGGGCAAGAAATTGACATAGGTTGGATTTTTGTAGCCCATAAAATTGTGTTATATTAATAAATGCTGTTATAGGTTTAAGGATCGGTTAATGATGAAGCGAGCGGTTATGGCAGTTGCCTTGGGTTTTTCAGTCGGCGTCGCGCCTGCCGCGGATTTGCTTGAGGCATACCGATTGGCCGGCCAAAACGACCCCGCGTTGCAGGCGGCACGTGCGACACGGGACGCGAATCTCGAGGCAAAACCGATCGCACGGGCACAGCTTTTGCCGAATGTGTCGATCAGTGGTGATGCGACGTTCAACAACCAGGACATCAACCAGTCGGCCAGGGGTTCATCGAATGAAAGCTTTTCGAGCGGGAACGCGACGTTTCAGGTGACCCAGCCGCTTTATCGCAAAGATCGCCTCGTTCAGTTGGAACAGGCGGAAGACCAGGTAGAACAGGCAGAAGCCGACTTTCAGACTGCCGAACAAGATTTGATCCTGCGCGTGGCCAATGCCTATTTCGGCGTACTTTCGGCACAGGATACTTTGACTTTCGCTGAGGCGGAAAAGAAAGCGATCGAACGTCAGCTCGACCAGGCGAAACAGCGATTCGAAGTTGGTTTGATTGCCATCACCGGGGTTCATGAGGCGCAAGCGCGCTTCGACCAGGCACGTGCCGACGAAATCTCTGCCGAAAACGCGCTTGATAATGCGCTCGAGGCTTTGCTTGAGATCACGCGTGATCCGGTTGTGCCGCTCGCGGTGCTGCAACGGGATATCCCGATGAATCCGCCCCAGCCTGCCAGTCTCGACGAATGGAGTGAGATTGCGTTACGTAACAATCCAAGCATTCAGTCCGCCAAGCTCGATACCGCTATCGCTCGTAAACAAATCGAGTTGCAGGACGCGGGTGATTCGCCGGCAATCGATTTGGTCGGTTCCTACACGACATCGCTTTCCGGTTCGGATACGGGGACCGATGCAAATACCGCGGCAATCGGTGTGCAGTTGAGTATGCCTCTGTACACGGGTGGGGGTGTCCAGGCCTCTACCCGTCAGGCCCGTTTCCAGTACGAGGCCGCCCAGGACGTCCTGGAGCAACGTCGACGTGCGGTACAAACTCAGGTAAGAAATGCCTACCGTGGCGTCGTATCGAGTATCAGCCGAGTCGAGGCCTTGGCGGCAGCCGAGGTGTCCGCTCAAAGTGCGCTTGAGGCGACCGAAGCGGGTTTTGAGGTTGGCACACGTACCTTGGTTGACGTGTTGGACGGTCAGCGTGATTTGTTCCGTGCCAAACGGGATCTCTCGCAGTCGCGCTACGATTACATTTTGAATACGCTGTCGCTTTTGCAGGCAGCGGGTACGGTCGCGCCGGTGGATATCGACTCGGTGAATGCTTGGTTGAGGTAGTTTCCCGACGCGGGCATCGCGTACCTCGGATCGATTGTGGGCATCCATACGCGGGTTTGAAAACAGGTTGTCGTCTTTGAAATGATCTGCGCGGTGGAGTTTGTTACGAGGCAATTCTTTAGCAGCGGTCGGGAAGCATTCCTTGCTAATATGCGCCGATGTCTGGAAATACCATTGGAAAAATCTTCACCGTAACCTCGTTCGGCGAAAGTCATGGCACCGCCATCGGTTGCATCGTAGACGGCTGTCCCCCCGGCATGACGCTTTCCGAAGCCGATATTCAGCCTGATTTGGACCGTCGCCGTCCGGGGAAATCTCGCCATACAACGCAGCGTCGAGAGCCCGATGAGGTGCAAATTCTTTCCGGTGTGTTCGAAGGCAAGACGACCGGCACGCCGATTGGTCTGATGATTTTCAATCAAGACCAACGATCCAAAGACTACGGTGATATCGCGCGGAAGTTCAGACCGGGTCACGCGGATTACACCTATAACCAAAAGTACGGCATTCGGGATTACCGTGGCGGTGGTCGTTCCTCGGCGCGCGAAACCGCGATGCGGGTGGCGGCCGGCGCAATTGCCAAGAAATACTTGCATGAACGTTTTGGGGTGGCGATACACGGTTATCTGTCAGCCCTTGGGCCGATACGACCGAAGGGCTTTTCCTGGGAACCGGTTGAGCATAACCCGTTCTTTTGGCCGGTCGAGGCGCAGGTTGGCGAGTTGGAAGATTACATGGACGCGCTGCGCAAATCCGGCGATTCCGTCGGTGCCGAAGTCTCGGTGATCGCAAGCGGTTTGCCGCCCGGTTGGGGCGAACCGATATTCGACCGGCTCGATGCCGATATTGCACATGCGCTGATGAGTATCAATGCGGCGAAGGGCGTCGAGATCGGGGCGGGATTCGCGAGCGTAGCGCAAAAGGGAACCGAACACCGCGACCAGATGGCGCCAAAGGGTTTTCTATCGAACAACGCCGGCGGCATCCTGGGGGGCATCTCCACCGGTCAGGATGTTATTGCCAGAGTTGCGTTCAAGCCGACATCAAGCATCCGGCTCGGCGGGCAAACGGTTGATGTCGGTGGCGAGTCGACCGAGGTCATCACCAAAGGCAGACACGACCCTTGTGTCGGTATTCGAGCAGTCCCCATAGCCGAAGCCATGTTGGCCATCGTGTTGCTCGACCATGCTTTGCGCCACCGCGGCCAGAATGCCGATGTGGAATCGGATACGCCGGTCATCCCGGGCTCGCCACAGGCATAATTGCCTGTCGATGACGCAAACAGGTTTCGCGAACAAACCAAATCGACTTACCCAGAGGGCGGCATGATGCCTTATTGGCGTTTGTCGGGTTTCTATTTTTTCTATTTCGCGTTGCTCGGTGCGCTGGTGCCTTACTGGGGGCTCTTTCTTCAGAACCGGGGGTTCGATGCCATAGCCATCGGCGAACTGATGGCGATTCTGATGGCAACCAAGATCGTTGCACCGAATATCTGGGGCTGGCTGGGTGACCACCTCGGTCATCGTATGTCGATTGTCCGCCTGGCATCGCTGATTTCCGTACTTGTATTCGCCGCGATGTTTTGGGCACAGAGCTTTTGGGCAATTGCGGCGGTGATGACGCTTTACAGTTTCTTCTGGAATGCGTCGCTGCCACAATTCGAGGTCGTTACCTTCAGCTATCTCAAAGAACGTGCCGCACGCTATGCGCGTATCCGCGTTTGGGGGTCGATCGGGTTCATCGTCACGGTGATCGTGTTGGGTGGCCTGGTCGAATGGCATGGGCCTGAGATCGTACTGCCGGCAGTCCTGCTGATATTCGTTGCAATCTGGGTGAGTTCCATCGTGGTTCGCGATCCCGACCCGGAGCCCCATCACCAGGAACAGCCATCGTTGCTCGCCGTGTTGCGCCAACCTTCGATCATCGCATTCTTTGTTGCCGTATTCCTGATGCAGGCAAGTCACGGGCCTTATTACGCCTTCTTTTCCATCTTCATGAAGGATCACGGTTATACCGAAACACTGATTGGCCAGCTTTGGGCGCTCGGCGTTTTGGCCGAGGTTGGTCTGTTCGTCGTCATGCATCACTTACTGACGCGTTTTGGTGCACGCCGGGTGTTGATCGCCAGTTTGGTATTAGCGGCATTACGCTGGTTGATGATCGGTTATTTGGCCGATTCTTTGTTGTTGCTGTTGATTGCCCAGCTTTTGCACGCGGCAACTTTTGGTACTTTTCATGCGGCCGGTATTCATCTGGTACATCATTATTTCCGCGGTCGGCACAAGGGGAGGGGGCAGGCGTTGTACAGTAGCGTCAGTTTCGGTGCCGGTGGTGCCCTCGGCAGTCTGTTGAGCGGTTATGCCTGGGAGGGTATCGGTCCTATGTTGACCTTTGCTTCGGCCAGTGCGGTTGCTTTGTTGGGTGCGCTGGCGGTATGGCGCTGGTTGGATATCTCACATGATCATTGACGACTGTACTTGTGGATGGCGTCAGCTGTGATGGGAAAATAGCCATGAAAAACTACACACTGCAGGATGTTGCCGAACTCATCGGTGCTACGTTGGACGGTGCCGGCGCCGATCGGGTAGTCGGTGTAGCCCCTTTGGACTCCGCGGGGCCGACGCAACTGGCCTATGCGCAATCGAAAAAGCAGCTTGATCAGGTCGAGCATAGTCACGCCGCCGCGGTCATCGTGGACGACGTTTTTCCGATGGTTGCAGAAACCGTTTTGTTACGTGCGCCCGATGCCAAGGTCGCTTTCATTCGGGCACTCGAGCTTTTTGTGTCGGATTCCGGTGCGGTCGGCGTGCATGCGAGTGCTGTGGTTGCGTCCGATGCCGAGGTCGCCGCAGATGTCACGATCGAGGCACTCGCGGTCGTCGAAGCGGGGAGCCGGCTTGGCCCTGGCGTACGCATACGCCCGGGTTCCTACATTGGCCGCAATGTGCATATCGGTACGGACAGCGATATCGGGCCGAATGCCGTGCTGCTCGATGATACCGTTGTGGGCGAGCGCTGCCGTCTCTATCCCGGTGTGGTCCTGGGTGCGGATGGCTATGGGTACCATTGGATGGAGGATCATCATCACAAGATCCCGCAGTTGGGACGGGTCGTGGTCGAAGACGATGTTGAAATCGGCGCAAATACCTGCATCGATAGGGCAACGCTTGGCGAGACTCGGATCGGAAGAGGGAGCAAGCTCGATAACCTCGTCCAGGTCGGACACAACACAGAATTGGGCAAACATGTCATTTTGGTATCGCAGGTCGGCATCGCCGGCAGTTGTACTTTGGAGGATGGCGTGGTGGCCGGCGGGCAAGTCGGTATCGCTGACCATGTCCGAATCGGTGCCCGCACGCAGATTGGTGCGCGCTCCGGTGTCATGAGCGATATCGATCCGGGCGAGAAGGTCTGGGGGGCGCCTACGCGTCCGATTGGCCAGGCCATGCGTGAGCAGGCGGCACTCGGAAAGCTCCCGGAACTATTGCGCAACTTTCGACGTCAGGAACAGGAGTTGGCGAAATTGCGTGATCGCATTCACCAGCTCGAGCAACAATCGACAAACTAGACGCAACGCAATCTCGTGCAAAAAGCGGTAGACAGTAACCGAATGGCCGAACAGACCCACCCAGCCGCCGAAAAAGCCAAAAAGCGCTGGTGGTTACCGATTCTCATTCTTGGTACGGCCGGTGCGGTGGCCGCTGCTTTGATCATGACCAAACCGAAACCGAGACCGGTCAGCGTCACCGAACGTGCGTGGCGAGTGAGTACCGTGGCAGTGGGGCGGGCTGCCCATCGGCCCAGTGTCACGCTTTATGGGCGGGTCGAATCCCTGTGGTCGAGTCAACTTACCGCCGGCGTCACGGCAGATGTCGTCGAGGTCGCGGTGATCGAGGGCGACCAGGTCGAAACGAGTACCCTACTGGTAAGACTCGACGATCGGGATGCGCAGTTGCAGTTGGCGCAGCGCGAAGCTGAATTGAAACAGGCGGAGGCGCAGATCGCAGCCGAGATTCGACGACATGCGGCGAATGAAGCGGCACTGCCAAGGGAGCGGCAGCTTCTGGCGCTGACGCGCAGCGAAGTCAGCCGCCTACAGGATCTGGTCGAAAGGCAAGTAGGTGCCCAGTCTCAGCTCGATACGGCACGCCAAGCGGCCGAGCGTCAGGCTATCGCGGTGACGGTGCGCGAGCAGGCCGTCGATGAACACGATGCGCGTCTGGCCGAAGTCAAGGCCGCACGGGCGCGTGCGGAGGCATTGCGCGATCAGGCCCTGCTTGAACTCGAGCGTTGCGTTGTGTTGGCGCCTTTTAACGGGCGAATCGCACAGGTGTTGGTATCGCCGGGCAAACGCGTGAGAACGGGTGACCCCCTGGTCGATATCTACGACACCGATGCCCTAATGTTCCGCGCCCAGATACCCAGTCGTCACTTGCCGGCGGTGCGTGCCGCGGTTGACGTCGGACAGGTGCCCGAGGTCGGTGGTGAAATCGATGGCGTGGCCGTAGAGGCGCGCCTGCGTAGCCTGGCCGGCGAAGCCGCGAGCGGGACCGGTGGTGTTGACGGTTTGTTCCAGGTGGTCACCGGCCAGGAATCCATCAGCCAGGGGCGATTCGTGCGTCTCACTTTGTCGTTGCCTGAAGACGATAATCTGATCGCATTACCTCACGAGGCGATCTACGGCACCGATCGCATTTATACCGTTGACGATCAGAGTCGTATGCGATCGATTCGGATCGAGCGGGTTGGGGAACTGCGTGAGGCCGAAGGGAAGACCCGGGTCCTGATTCGGGCAGATGCGGTGGCAGACGGTACGCGGGTGATCTCCACACAGCTACCGAATGCACTCGACGGTCTGTTGGTCAGCGTTGCCGATGACATAAGCCGCGAGTGATTTATCCATGACCTTCAGTCATCGCAACGATATCGTCGGTATTTTCGCCCAGCACAAGGTGGCGGCGAACCTGCTGATGGTGGTGATGTTGCTGGCCGGTGTCTGGGGCCTGTCCAATCTGAACGTCCAGTTCTTTCCGAACTTCGAGGTCGAGGTCGTCAATGTCAGGACGATCTGGTCCGGTGCGTCGGCCGAGGATGTCGAGCGGTCGATCACTATTCCGCTGGAACAGACGCTGCGTACTACCGACGGTCTGGACAAGATGACTTCGACGTCGGCACAGGGTGCCAGTCTGATCAGTCTGGAGTTTCCCGAAGGCACCGACATGGGAGAAGCCACCGATAGGGTCGAGGAACTGGTCAATTCGGTGCGTAATCTTCCCAGCGATGCGGAGTCCACCGAAGTCAGCCATGTATTGCGGTTTGAGCCGGTTGCCCGATTGCTGATCCATGGCCCTCACGAGATTCGTGAGCTACGGCCGCTGGTGCGCCAGATAGAGCGTGAGTTGTTGGAACGGGGCATCGCCAAGGTGAACATCACCGGCCTGCCGGAAGATGAGCTGGCGATCCAGATCCCGCAGGCGACACTGGCCGATATCGGGTTGTCGCTGAGCGATGTTGCGACGCGTATCGCCGCCGAGTCGCGTGATCTTCCGGCGGGCACCGTCGGTCGGGACGATGTGGGACGCGAAGTGCGGACGTTGAATCAGCGTCGCAGCGAAGTCGGTTTCGAGGAGATCACCCTGATGGCCGACCGCGAGGGTCGGTTGGTCCGAGTGGCCGATGTCGCCGAGGTCGAACGCCGCGCAAGACCGAATCAGGTCGCTTTGACATTTCGCGGTGAACCCGCGGTGGAACTGCAGCTCATGCGTTCAGCGACCGCGGACTCGCTGCAGTCGGCGGAGATTATGCAGGCATGGTTGGATGATGCGACGGCACGTTACCCACCGGATGTCTCGATCACGGTTTACGATGAGAGCTGGACCCTAATCGAAGACCGCATCAATCTGCTGCTGAAAAACGGCCTTGGCGGTTTGATATTGGTGATCGGGATCCTGTTTTTGTTCTTGAATGGTCGGGTTGCGTTTTGGGTGACGATCGGCATTCCGGTGTCCTTCATGGCCACTTTGGCGATTGTGTACCTGGGTGGTGGCAGCATCAATATGATCTCGATGTTCGCGCTGATCATGGCGCTGGGCATTATCGTCGATGACGCCATCGTGGTCGGTGAAGACGCGCTGACCCACTACCAAACCGGTGAGGGCTCGCTGGAAGCCGCCGAGGGTGGTGCACGACGTATGCTGGCGCCGGTGATGTCGTCGTCCCTGACCACGATAGCGGCGTTCATTCCGTTGTTCGCGATCTCGGGCTTCATCGGCAACATATTAGGCGATATCCCTTTCGTCATCGTCTGTGTGATCGTTGCATCCTTGATTGAGAGCTTTTTGATCCTGCCCGGTCATCTCCGGCACAGCTTCAAAGGGTTGCAACACGCAAGACCGGGACGTTTTCGACAGCGTTGGGATGCCGGTTTCGCACGCGTACGTGATCACCATTTCCGACGACTCGTGACTTGGGCGGTCAACAATCGCTTTGCAATCATCGCCATTGCTCTGGCTTGCGTCATCGTATTGATCGGCCTGATGCGTGGCGGTCGGCTGGGCTTCACCTTTTTTCCCAACGTCGAGGGCAACGTGATCGTGGCCAGTGCGACTTTCGTGGCCGGTACGCCACCGGAGCGCGTTGAGGCCTTCGTTGCCGATGTCGAAGCGGCCCTATACGAAACGGACGAGGCGTTCGGCGGCAATTTGGTGCAGATCGCCAGTGTTGCCACCGGCCGGGCGTTTTTTTCCAACGGCCGTCGGGAACAGACGGGCGATCAGTTTGCGTCGGTCACTTTGGAACTGTTGCCGTCCGATCAACGCGAGGTGCGTAACGAAGCTTTCATCGAAGCCTGGGAGGGCCGTCTGTATGAGCCGCCCGGATTGGAGTATTTGACCATTACCTCGCGCACCGGTGGTCACCCGGGGCGTGATCTTGAGATCCAATTGACCGGGCGGAATGCCGATTCACTTAAGCAGGCGTCGTTATCGTTAGCGGAATCGCTCGCCGCGATTCCCGGAGTTTTGGCGATTGAGGACGATATGCCATTCGGGCCACAGCAATTGGTGTTTCGCCTGAGTCCCCTGGGTGAGACACTCGGTTTGACCGTAGAGAACGTCGGTCGTCAGCTGCGTGCGGCCTTCGACGGCGAACTGGCTCAGATCTTCAACGAAGGCGATGAAGAGGTCGAAGTGCGGGTAATGTTGCCCGATGAGGAACGTCATCGTTTGTCGGCCTTGGAGGATTTCAGTGTCTTTCTGCCTACGGGCGATACCGTGCCCTTGCTGTCCGTCATCGAAATCGACGAACGACGCGGATTCAAGGCAGTGCGTCATTCGGACGGTCAGCTCGCGGTTACCGTTTTTGCCGATGTGAACAAGAAGCTCGCCAACGCAAACGATATTCGCGCCCAGATACGTGCTGAATTGTTGCCACAAATGGCGGCCGATTATGGGCTGAGTTGGGAATTCACCGGTCGTGCGGAGGACCAACGCGAAACCGCCGCAGACATGAAACGCGGTGCGTTGTTTGCGTTGGCGATGATCTACATCGTATTGGCTTGGGTGTTCGGTTCATATGGTTGGCCGTTGGTGGTCATGGCTATCATTCCGTTCGGCATGGTCGGGGCCTTGTTCGGGCATTATCTGATGGATATCACTCCGACGATTTTGTCGATGTTCGGATTGTTTGCGCTCTCGGGCATTGTCGTTAACGATTCGATCATCCTGGTGGTGTTCTACAAGAAGCTGCGCGAGCAAGGCATGGCGGTCAAGGAAGCCATTGTCGAGGCGGCTTGCCAGCGTCTGCGTGCGGTGCTCTTAACATCGTTGACGACAATTGCCGGTCTGCTGCCGTTGTTGTTCGAGACTTCGTTGCAGGCCCAGTTCCTGATTCCGATGGCGGTGTCGATTTCGTTCGGTCTGGCGTTCGCCACCTTCTTGGTGTTGCTGATGGTGCCGACGCTGCTTTCCGGCTTGGAGGGTGCGCGTATTCGGCTGATGGGTGATGGATTGACCCGACCGTCGGCGGCGGGTGGATCGATCGGACCGAATTAGCCTGAACGTCGAAAAGGATTACCCTGCCTGACAGGCGCGAATCATTTCCATCGCTGCATTGGAGAGGCTGCGCTTTTGGTGGGTGACGGCACCAAGCTGGCGTGCCAGTCGCATTTCCGGGACGTCGAGCCGTGCGACTTGATGGTCCAGCAACGTGGCCGGGAGCAGACTCCAGCCGAGACCGGTCGCGACCAGCATGTGTAGCGTCTCCAGATAGTTGGTTGCCATGCCGACCTTGAGCTGTACACCGACGTTGCGCACCGCCTCTTCGAGAATCGCACGGGTGTAGGTAGTACTGCCGGGCAACACCGCCGGATGGACGAACAGATCGGCGAGCGTGACCTCGGTGCGGTCGGCGAGTGGATGATCGAGACCGACCATGAAGGCCAACGGATCATCCCAGATAGTCGCCATTTTCAGATTGGGTAACGGCTCCGGGGGTAGGGTCACGATAGCGAGTTCGAGATCACCGGTCTCGACTGCGCGGCAGGCGGCCTCCGAATCCATGAAGCGGATATCCAGTTCGACCTCCGGATAGTCTTCGACAAAGCGTTTAAGCGGTGGTGGCAGACGGTGCAAACCGATGTGGTGGCTGGTACCCATCGACAATCGGCCGCGAACGTCGCCGGACAGATCGGCCGCCAGGCGTTGGAGTTCGCGTGCGTCGTTCAGCAAACGGCGCGCATTGGGCAATAATGTGCTGCCTGCACTGGTCAACGTGACCTTTCGTCCTATACGGTCGAACAGTCTTGCGCCCAGTTCGGTCTCGAGTTGGGCGACACGTTTGCTGACCGCAGGCTGGGTCAGATACAGGGCCTCGGCGGCATCGGAAAACGATCCTTGGTGAGCAACCTCGACGAAGGCTTTCAGCGCGTTTAACTCCATATTCCTAAAAAGAATGATTCAAATGAAAAACATGAATTTGTGTTATTCATAATAGACGCTATGGTTAACCGCGTCAGTAGGTCCCTGGGAAGCGCCGATGAAACCGAAAACGCTGTACGACAAGTTGTGGGAATCGCATGTGGTCCGCGAAGAGGCGGACGGCACGACGCTGCTTTACATCGATCGTCATCTGGTGCACGAAGTGACCTCGCCTCAGGCCTTCGAGGGTCTCAGGCTGGCCGACCGGCCGGTTTGGCGCACGGAGGCGAATCTGGCGACCGCCGATCATAATGTTCCGACTACCGATCGCAGTGCCGGGATCGCCGATCCTATTTCCCGTATCCAGGTCGAGACGCTGGACCGGAACTGTGCCGAGTTCAAGATTACCGAATTCGGCATGCGCGACCCGCGCCAAGGTATCGTGCATGTCATGGGCCCCGAGCAAGGCGCGACACTGCCGGGGATGACCGTGGTCTGCGGTGATTCGCACACGTCGACCCATGGCGCCTTCGGCGCGCTGGCGCACGGTATCGGTACCTCCGAAGTCGAACACGTATTGGCGACGCAGTGTCTGCTGCAGAAAAAATCCAAATCGATGTTGATCGTGGTCGACGGCCAGGTGGGGCCCGGTGTGACCGCCAAGGACATCGTATTGGCGATCATCGGCAAGATCGGCACGGCCGGCGGTACCGGGTATGCGATTGAATTCAGTGGTCAGGCGATTCGAGACCTCTCGATCGAGGGACGCATGACGGTCTGTAATATGGCGATCGAGGCCGGAGCCCGCGCCGGTTTCGTCGCCGTCGACGAGACGACCATCGACTATGTCAAAGGACGGCCGTTCGCGCCCGGTCCGGAACACTGGGGTCAGGCGGTCGAGTATTGGCGCAACTTGCACAGCGACGACGGCGCCGAGTTCGACAAAGTCGTGGTTTTACCGGCTACCGAGATTGTGCCGCAGGTTACGTGGGGTACCTCACCCGAGATGGTCGTGCCGGTTACCGGCCAAGTGCCCGATCCGGTAGAAGAGGCAGATACGGTCAAGGCCGACGGCATGCGGCGGGCTTTGGATTACATGGGCTTGGAAGCCGGCAAGCCGATCGAGCAAATCATGCTCGACAAGGTCTTTATCGGCTCGTGTACCAATTCACGTATTGAGGATTTACGTGCGGCGGCCGATGTGGCGCGCGGGCGCAAGGTTGCGGATAACGTCAAGCAGGCTTTGGTTGTGCCGGGTTCCGGCCTGGTGAAGGCACAGGCGGAGCAAGAGGGCCTGGACAAGATTTTTGTCGAGGCCGGTTTCGAGTGGCGCGAACCGGGTTGTTCGATGTGTCTGGCAATGAACGCCGACCGGCTCGAGGCGGGCGAACGATGCGCCTCGACTTCGAACCGCAATTTCGAGGGGCGCCAGGGACAGGGTGGTCGCACCCATCTGGTGAGCCCGGCGATGGCCGCCGCGGCGGCGATTGCGGGACATTTTGTCGATGTGCGTGAGCTTTGAACGTTTGCGCGGAGGGCAAGTGATGAAACGAACGATTGGACAGGTGCTTGGTTTGGTATTGATCGTCATGCTGAGCGGCTGCGAGACCATCAAAGGTGTCGGCCGCGATATCACCAAGGCCGGTGAGGCGATCGAGGAAGCGACGAGGTAAAGCGATGCAGAAGTTCGAAACCTTCAACGGCGTGGTTTGTCCGTTGGATCGCTCCAATGTCGATACCGACGCGATCATCCCCAAGCAGTTTCTGAAATCGATCAAGCGCACCGGTTTCGGCCCGAACCTGTTTGACGAATGGCGCTATCTGGATCATGGCGAGCCGGGTATGGACAACAGTCAGCGACCGCTGAATCCGGATTTCGTTCTGAATGACTCGCGTTATGCCGGTGCCGGTATTCTGCTGACGCGTGAGAACTTCGGTTGTGGCTCGTCGCGTGAACATGCCCCCTGGGCATTGGCGGATTACGGTTTTCGCGTGATCATTGCGCCGAGTTATGCGGACATCTTTTTCAACAACAGCTTCAAGAACGGGTTGTTGCCGATTGTTCTGAACGAAGAGACCGTCGAACGCCTGTTCAAGCTGGCGAGCGGTGACCGGGCTTTGAAGTTGACGATCGATCTCGGGGCACAGCAGATTCGCGGAGCCGATGACGAGCCGATTGGTTTTTCGGTCGACCCCTTCCGAAAACATTGCCTGCTCGAAGGCTTGGACGATATCGGGCTGACGCTTCAGCACGTCGACGACATCCGCGCCTACGAACACCGCCGGCGTGTCGAGGCGCCATGGCTGTTTACCGACTGAACGCGCGGCTCCCTTAATCAACGAATTGAGTATCCCACCCTTTGGCCTCTCGCCACTGTGCGAACCCATATTGAATTGCGGAGTTGAATACATGACAAAAAGAGTTCTGATCCTGCCGGGTGACGGCATCGGCCCCGAGATCGTCGCCGAAGCGGTCAAGGTGCTCGACAAACTGGCCGGTGAGGGGCTGGCGCTCGAAATCGATGAAGGTCTGATCGGCGGTGCCGCTTATGACGCCGTCAGTACCCCATTTCCCGATGCGACGCTGGCGATGGCCAAGGAGGCCGATGCCGTCCTGCTTGGCGCTGTCGGTGGACCGAAATGGGAGCCGCTCGATATCGCCGTACGACCGGAAAAAGGCCTGCTCGGACTCCGTTCGGAACTCGGTCTGTTCTCGAATCTGCGTCCGGCGATCCTGTACGAGCAACTGGCGGATGCCTCCAGTTTACGCGCCGAGATCGTCGCCGGTCTGGATATCATGATCGTGCGCGAACTCACCGGGGGCATCTATTTCGGCCAACCACGCGGTATTCGTGAGCTGGACAATGGCGAACGCCAGGGGTTCAACACGCTGGTCTATGCCGAACACGAAATCGAGCGCATCGTGCGTTCGGCCTGTGAGATTGCCATGAAGCGGGGCAAACGTCTGTGTTCGGTCGACAAGGCCAATGTGCTCGAATGCACCGAACTGTGGCGTGAGGTCGCGATCCGGGTGGTCGAGCAGGAGTATCCGGATATCGAGTTGTCGCATATGTACGTCGACAATGCCGCGATGCAATTGGTCAAATGGCCCAAACAGTTCGATGTGATGGTTACGACGAACATGTTCGGCGACATCCTGTCGGATGCCGCGGCGATGCTGACCGGTTCGATCGGCATGTTGCCGTCGGCTTCGTTGAACGAAAAGGGTCAGGGTATGTACGAACCGATTCACGGTTCAGCCCCGGATATCGCCGGCAAGGGGGTCGCCAATCCGCTGGCGACCATCCTGTCGGTCGCCATGATGTTGCGTTACAGCCTGGATGAGGCGGCTATGGCGGATCGTATCGAGGCCGCGGTGGTCCGCGTGCTGGACCGGGGCCTGCGGACCCCCGACATCATGTCCGAAGGCATGATTGAAGTGAACTGCGAAGGTATGGGCGATGCGGTGGTAGAGGCATTGTCGGCATAACGGGCGCCGGCGCACGATGTCGGCGGTATAACGGGTTAATCGAACGAGAAGGTTGGTCGGATGAAAAGAGTCGGATTTGTAGGTTGGCGCGGCATGGTTGGCTCGGTGCTGATGGATCGTATGCGCGAGGAGAACGATTTTGCGCAAATCGACGAGCCGGTGTTTTTCACCACTTCGCAGACCGGGCAGTCCGGTCCCGATATCGGCAAGCCGGTACCGGCATTGAAAGATGCGACCGATATCAACGAACTGAGACAAATGGACGCGATCGTCACCTGCCAGGGTGGTGATTACACCAAACGGGTGTTTGCGGATCTTCGGGGTTCCGGTTGGCAAGGCTACTGGATCGATGCGGCATCTGCCCTACGCATGGACGACGCGGCGACCATCGTTCTCGATCCGGTCAACATGTCGGTAATCGAACAGGCGCTGACCGATGGCCGCAAGGACTTCATCGGCGGCAATTGCACGGTCAGCTTGATGCTCATGGGGCTTGGCGGGCTGTTCAATGCCGATTTGGTCGAGTGGGCAACGTCCATGACCTATCAGGCGGCATCGGGTGCAGGCGCCAAAAATATGCGCGAATTGCTCTCGCAAATGGGTGTTTTGCGCGATAGCGTCTCAACGTTACTCGACGATCCCTCTTCGGCGATTCTCGATATCGATCGGAGGGTGACCGATCAGCTGCGTGACGAAGCCTTTCCGATCGATAATTTCGGTGTGCCGCTTGCCGGCAGTTTGATCCCCTGGATCGACGTCGCGCTCGAAAACGGCCAGAGTAAGGAAGAATGGAAGGCCGTGTCCGAGACAAACAAGATCCTCGGGCGTTCGGGCAACCCGATCCCACTCGATGGCACTTGTGTGCGGATCGGTGCGATGCGCAGCCATAGCCAGGCGTTAACGATCAAGCTGAAAAAGGACGTGCCCATCGACGAGATCGAACAGATCATCGATGAGGCGAATGCATGGTCGAAAGTGATACCGAACGATCGAGAACAGACGGTTCGGGAACTCACGCCGGCGAAGGTTACCGGTACGCTTGGCATACCGGTCGGTCGTCTGCGCAAGATGAATCTCGGTGACGAGTACCTCAATGCATTCACCGTCGGTGATCAACTACTCTGGGGTGCGGCCGAGCCGCTTCGGCGTATGCTCGGCATCTTGCTTCGGCAGTGATCCCGTTCACAGCTTGCCCGCTAAATAGGAAAAAAAGCCGCGTCGCTATTTCAGTCGCACGGCTTTCTGCCGTTACTAGCGTTGGTAGAAACCCTTGACTCGGCTATAGTTAGGCCGAAATAAATTCATCGATTTAATTGGTTGCGCTCTTCGGTTCAGGAAAAGGCCGGGTAGCCATGAAATCGGGGCGGAACGGCACCTGAGGGAGGATTCATGGTCCGCAAGTTGGCGTTAGCGGTCTCATTGGCATTGGGAACACTCAGTGTCCCGGTACATGCATTGGGACTGGGCGAGTTAAGCTCCAAATCCACGCTCAATCAGAACTTCAGGGGCGATATCGCTCTACTGTCGGTGCAGCCGGATGAGCTCGACTCGATACGCGTTAAACTGGCCGATCCCGATGCATTCGAACGTGCCGGTGTCGAGCGTCCGTTCTATCTTTCGCTGTTGAAATTTGAACCGACGGTTAACGCGGGCGGTAAAACTGTTGTACGGGTAACCTCCGAGTTTCCGATCCGTGAGCCTTTTCTGAACTTTCTGGTCGAAATCAACTGGCCTAACGGTCGTTTGTTGCGTGAATACACCGTGCTGCTCGATCCGCCGGTCACGACGATGCGGCGTTCGCCAACGGTGACGCCGGCAGCGCGGACTGCGGCACCTGTCGCGACTCCGGCACCGGCAGCGCCATCGCGCAGCGCGGCGCCGGTAAAGGCACAATCGGCGCCGGTGCCGGTCGCGCCGGCCGTAGCTGCCGCGCCGGGTCAGTACGGCCCGGTCAAGGCCAACGATACCGCCTGGCGCATCGCCGGCCGGTTGCGCCCCGAAGGCGTAAGCATGGAACAAATGATGATGGCCTTGTTGGCGGCCAACCCGGAGGCCTTCATCAACGGCAATATCAATCGCCTGAAGCGAGGCAAGATTTTGCGTGTGCCGGCTTTGGCCGAGATTCAGGAGATCACCCGTCAGCAGGCCCGTCAGGCCTACCGCGAACAACAGGATCAATGGTTGGCACGTCGCGATGCCAAGTTGCAGGAACGCGCGGCGCGTGCCGTCAGTACTGACGTCCAGCCGTCCGTCGACGAAGGTGCAAGCGACGACCAATTACGGATTGCCACAGCGCGACCGGATGGGGAAGGTGAGGCCGGTGCCAGCGAAGACGACGCTGTATCGCCTACTGCCAACGATCTCAAATCGCGTTTGATGGTCGCACGGGAAAATGCCGAGACCTCGCGTCAAGAGGCCGAGACACTGCGCTCGCAGGTCGATGACCTCGAGGTCCGCCTGCGCGACATGCAAAAACTGCTGAGTCTCAAGGACGAGCAACTGGCCCAGCTCCAGGACCGTATGGCTGCCGATGCCATGGTTGCGGACGAAACGCCGGCCGAGCCAATCGAAGCGACTACCGATGAAGCGCCGGTGGCCGAGGAATCTGAAGCGGCCGATGTTCAATTGGTTAACCAGGCCGGCACCGAAGCCCCGGTTGGCGATGACGTCGACCCTGTAGAACAGGCGATGGCCGAAGCCGAAGCAGCGACAGAGGAGTCTACAGCTGCCGAATCGGAAGCGACCGAGATCATCGTCGAGCCGGCTTCACCCTCCGGTCTCGATCCGGATTTCCTTGTCGCCGACATTCCGCCGCAGGTCGATCCCAACGCCATCGTTGAACGAACCATGGCCGTAGATACGGACCCGGCGGGTGAGGAATTGGTTATCGGTGATGATGCGGTGCCCGCCGAGATCGTGATCGGCGAAGACATCGATGGCGCGGCTGCGTCTGAAGAACCCGTTGCCGAGCTTGCTATCGAGCCGGCGCCGGGCACTGCCCCAGACCCGTCCGAGCCTGCGGCCGACCCCGAACCGCAGGCTGCCGTTGCGATGAACACCCCCACGGCGGATCGCGCATCTTCCCCGCTGGTACCGACTGCGCTGGCCGGTATGGTCGAGAAGAATATCGTCCCGATTGCCGGCGGTACCGTATTGTTGCTGGGTCTGATCGGTTGGTTGGTGACGCGGGGTCGGAGCAAGGCCGATCAGGACAATGATCTGCAATTGGCTGCGGCGGGTGCGCCTGCGGCTGAAATGCCGGCTGCGGATCTCGAGGTGCCGGCGGTGGATCAGCCGGTGCCGAACGATACGTTATCCGATCTCCCCGACAGCGCCTTCCTGGACGAATTTTCGCCCAGCGATATCAATGCGTTGCAGGACGAAACCGGTGAAGTCGATCCGGTATCCGAGGCCGATGTGTATATCGCCTACGGTCGTTACCAGCAGGCTGAAGACCTACTGCGCCAAGCCATGGAACGTGAGCCGGATCGCCTTGCACTGAAGCACAAATTGCTCGAAGTTCACTATGCAACACGTAATGCCGGGGCTTTCACGACGCTGGCGCAGGCAATGGTCGATGCCGGCCAAGACACGGTGGATGAGGAAGCCTGGGTACGAGCCCAGGATATGGGACGCGAGTTGGTGCCGGATCACCCACTTTTCGAGTCGAAGGATGGTGGCGATCTGGGCGCGGCCGGAATGGCTGCGGCGGCTGCCGTTGCCGGTGCGGCAGCAGCGGATACCGTCGACGACGATACCCTTTCGTTGGATGGTCTCGATCTCTCGGACCTATCCGAGTTAAGCGATGAATACGAGCCCGATAAAGATCCGGTGGAGAATCTCGATTCGAGCTCAGAAGTATCAATCTCGCTTGACCTGGACGATAGTCTGGAGAACGTCGAACCCATTACGGCCGATGCGTCTCAAACGCAGGAAACGCCCGAGTCGATCTCTCTGGATGAACTGGAATCGCTCGATTTCGAATTGCCCGAGGCCGAGAGTAGCAAGCCCACGACGGACGACAGCTCGTTCGATCTGAGCAGCGAGACCCTGGATCTCGATACCATGATGGCCGAGGCCGAAGCTGCGGTCGATGGCGCCGATTCGACCACGAGTCTCGAGTCCGAGTTCAGTGCCGACGAGCTCCAGGCGCAGCTCGACGAACTCAGCGACCTTTCGGTACTGGATTCCGGCCTGGGCGAATCGCAGCAGCAGACAAGCGAACCCGCGGCGGCGCTGGGTCTCGACCTCGAGGATGTGAGCGAGGTCAGCGATGATCTGAACACACCGCTCGAACTCGATACCGCGTTCGAAACCGCGGAACCCGATGTTCAGGGTGACGAGGTGTTGGATCTGGATCTTGGCGAGTCAAACGACAGCGCGATCGGTGAAGATGACGTCGCGACCAAGCTCGATCTTGCACGTGCCTATGTCGAAATGGGCGATGAAGAAGGTGCGCGCAGCATCCTCGAAGAGGTGCTTGCCGAGGGGAACGCCGAGCAGAAGAGCGATGCCGAGAAGCTGATCGCCGATCTCGCTTGATGGCCTGAGCGACCGGGGTCTTGCGGTTACCGCGACACCGGCGGTCGACAAGCTTATGCGTATCGCACTGGGTATCGAATACGACGGCAGTGGTTTCAAGGGCTGGCAACTGCAACGACCCGGTGTACGTACCGTGCAGGGCGAGTTGGAAGCCGCCCTGGCCAAAGTCGCTGCACACCCGGTGCGACTGAGCTGTGCCGGACGCACCGATACCGGGGTTCATGCGATCGGTCAGGTCGCGCACTTCGACACCGCTGCCGCACGCGAGCCGCGCAATTGGGTACTCGGCTGCAACGTCAATCTTCCGCCGGATATTGCCGTCCACTGGGCCAGACCGGTCGCCGACGATTTTCACGCCCGATTTTTGGCTCAGGCGCGCAGCTATCGCTATCTAATCCTGAATCGTCCGACCCGCAGCGCCTTGTTGACCGGGCGGGCGACCTGGGTCCATCGGCCGCTCGATGCGGATGTCATGCATCTGGCCGGGGAGGCTTTGGTCGGAACCCACGATTTCTCCAGCTATCGTGCGTTGGGCTGCCAGGCCAAAAGTCCGGTGCGAACCTTGCACAGTTTGAGCGTCAAACGGCACGACGACATGATCGAACTGCGGGTGCATGCGAATGCCTTTCTGCACCATATGATCCGTAACATCGCGGGCGTTTTGATGGCAATCGGTCGCGGTGAAAGGCCACCGAACTGGGCGGCCGAGGTATTGGCATTGCGTGATCGAACCCTGGGTGGAGTGACGGCACCGCCGGACGGGCTTTATTTCGAACGTGTCTGGTACCCGGAGGAACACGCGATTCCGGTACCGCCGATGTTTCCTCTATTTTACGCTACCGATCGCTGACGCGGACAAATCACAGTCTCGCAGGCGTTAAATCGTTGCCCGATTGCGTCATAATCGCCTATTGGTTTAAGGCGATATAGGTTAATCATGCGAACGCGGGTTAAGATCTGCGGTCTCACGCGCGAACAGGATGTCGAGGCGGCGGTGGGTGCCGGTGCCGATGCCCTTGGCTTCGTGTTTTACGGCCCCAGCCCGCGTAATGTCTCGATCGCCAAGGCCGTTGAGCTGGTAAAAGGGCTGCCGCCCTATGTGACCAGCGTTGCCCTGTTTGTCAACGCTGCGGCCGACGAAATCGCCCGCGTCGTCGATGAAGTCGGTATCGACTTACTGCAGTTCCACGGTGATGAGCCGCCGGAGTTCTGTGACACGCACGGATGCCCCTGGATGCGTGCGCTGAGGATGCGACCCGAGGTCGATCCGCTTGCAGAGGCCGGGCGTTTTGGCGCCGCGCGTGGTCTGCTGCTGGATGCCTATCGCCCGGGTGTGCCGGGAGGCACCGGTGAGACCTTCGACTGGGCACGCATACCGGCTGATCTGGCGTCGCGTATCGTGCTTGCCGGAGGGCTCACGCCAAGCAATGTCCGCCAAGCGGTAAGGCAGGTTCGACCCTATGGCGTCGACGTCAGCGGCGGGGTCGAGTCGGACAAGGGCATCAAGGACGCCGAAAAGATCAAGGCCTTCATCGAAGAGGTACGTCATGCAGAACAATGAAAACCGGTTGAGCGATCTGCCGGACGAGTCGGGTCATTTTGGCCCTTACGGCGGTGTATTCGTTGCCGAGACCCTGATGGAGCCGCTGGACGAGCTTCGGCTGGCCTATGAGAAGTATCTCAAGGATCCGCAGTTTGTGGCGGAACTGGATGCCGATCTACAGCACTATGTGGGGCGTCCGTCGCCGATCTACCACGCGGAACGTCTCAGCCGAGAACTGGGTGGTGCGCAGATCTATCTGAAACGTGAAGATCTCAACCATACCGGTGCTCATAAGGTAAACAACACCATTGGTCAGGCCTTGTTGGCCAAGCGCATGGGCAAGACCCGTATCATCGCGGAGACCGGTGCCGGACAACATGGCGTTGCGTCGGCCACCGTCGCTGCGCGGCTGGGCCTGGAATGCGTGGTTTATATGGGCGAGGTCGATGTCGCCCGTCAGGAGGCCAATGTTTACCGCATGCGTCTGCTGGGCGCCGAGGTGCGATCGGTATCGTCCGGTTCCAAGACCTTGAAAGATGCGCTCAACGAGGCGATGCGCGATTGGGTGACCCATGTCGACGACACCTTCTACATCATCGGTACGGTCGCCGGGCCGCATCCCTATCCGGCGATGGTACGTGACTTTCAGGCGGTGATCGGGCGCGAGTCGCGCGAGCAAATCCAGCGGATGACCGGCCGTCTGCCGGACGCTCTGATCGCCTGTGTCGGTGGCGGTTCGAATGCGATCGGGCTTTTCTACCCCTTTATCGAGGACACCTCGGTGGCGATCTACGGCGTGGAAGCCGCCGGCGACGGACTCGACACCGGTCGGCATGCCGCCCCCTTGTGCGCCGGTACGCCGGGTGTGTTGCACGGCAACCGAACTTATTTGATGGAGGACCGTGACGGCCAGATCATCGAAACCCATTCGGTATCGGCCGGGTTGGACTATCCGGGTGTCGGTCCGGAACATGCGTGGCTCAAAGACAGCGGACGGGCAAACTATGTTGCGGTCACCGATGACGAAGCGCTTGAAGCATTTCACCGTTTGACCCGCACCGAGGGTATCATTCCGGCCCTCGAATCCAGCCATGCGATTGCCTGGGCCGCCAAGATGGCGCCGCAGATGGACAAGGATCAGATCATACTGATCAATCTTTCAGGGCGTGGCGACAAAGATATGCACACCGTGGCAGCACGAGAAGGTTTGAAGATATGAGTCGAATTGCCGGCGTATTCGCCGCGCTACGCGATCAGGGCCGTCGGGCCCTGATTCCTTTTGTTACCGCGGGTGACCCCAATCCGGATGCCACGGTACCGATGATGCACGCCTTGGTCGAGGCTGGCGCCGATATCATCGAACTGGGGGTGCCTTTCTCCGACCCCATGGCCGATGGTCCCGTGATCCAGCGCGCCAGCGAGCGTGCGCTTGCACATCAGGTGTCGCTGTATGACGTGATCGAGATGGTACGGCGTTTTCGTGTGGACAACATCACGACACCCGTGGTGCTCATGGGTTACCTGAACCCCTTGGAGGTCATGGGTTACGAGGCTTTCGCCGAACAGGCATCCGCCGCCGGTGTCGACGGGGTGCTGACGGTCGATATCCCGCCCGAAGAGGGTGAGGCGTTTGTGCCGGCGATGAAGGCTAAAGGCATCGACCCGATTTTTCTCATTGCCCCGACCAGTCATCGCGCGCGTATCGAGCGTATCACGGGGGCGGCCAGTGGCTTCGTCTATTATGTTTCGCTCAAGGGCGTAACCGGTGCGGCCAATCTGTCGCTGGACAGCGTACGGGAGAAGATCGTCGAAATCCGAGAATGTACCGACCTGCCGGTCGGTGTCGGTTTCGGGATCAAGGACGCTGCCATGGCAGCTGCCATGGCGGCTTTTGCAGATGCCGTGGTGGTCGGCAGTGCCTTGGTCTCGTGTATCGAGGCCAATGTCGATCGGCCGGAGCGGGCGATGGCCGAAATCAAGGCCTTGTTGACCGAGATGCGGGCGGCAATGGATGCCGGCTGATAGAATCGCGCCAGGCAAACGACGGAATTCTGCATGAGTTGGTTTGAAAAACTGATGCCGACCCGCATTCGGACCGAAGGCGGCTCGAAAAAGACGGTACCCGAGGGTCTTTGGGCCAAATGTCCCAGTTGCAACGCGGTGCTGTATCGCGCTGAGATGGAACGCAACATGGAGGTCTGTCCCAAATGCGGTCATCACAATCGTATCGGTGCCCGCCATCGGCTCGATTTGTTTCTCGATTCCGAAACACGCGAAGAAATCGGTTCTGAACTCGAATCGGCCGATCCGTTGAAGTTCAAGGACAGCAAAAAGTACAAGGAACGGATCAGCGCGGCGCAAAAAAAGACCGGCGAAAAGGACGCCTTGGTCATGATGCGCGGCCACTTAAAGGGACGCGATATCGTTGCCGGTGCCTTCGAGTTCGATTTCATGGGTGGTTCCATGGGCTCGGTGGTCGGTGAGCGTTTTGTCGAGGGTGTGAACGCGGCGATCGAGCGGCGTTGCCCGGTCGTTTGTTTTGCCGCCAGCGGCGGCGCGCGTATGCAGGAATCCCTGTTCTCGCTGATGCAGATGGCCAAGACGTCGGCTGCACTGCAATTGTTGTCACGGCGCGGCTTGCCGTTCGTCTCGGTCATGACCGATCCGACCATGGGCGGTGTGTCGGCCAGTTTTGCCATGCTGGGGGATATCAACATCGGCGAGCCCGGGGCCTTGATCGGATTTGCCGGTCCCAGAGTTATCGAGCAGACGGTGCGGGAGAAGCTGCCCGAGGGGTTTCAGCGCAGCGAGTTTCTGCTCGAACACGGCGCGATCGATATGATCGTTGATCGTCGAGAGATGCGTGATCGTGTTGCCAATGTGCTGAATATGCTTGCGGGCGACCGCAATTGACTTCGGCACGATGAGATTCCAATCGCTGGCCGCCTGGTTGGATTGGCAGGCCGGCCTCAATCCCAGGGAGATCGAACTCGGCCTCGATCGGATACGCCAGGTTTGGAAAGCGCTTGGCCCGCCGCCTTTGGACGCTATCGTGCTCACCGTGGCCGGCACCAACGGCAAGGGTTCCAGTGTCGCGTTTATCGAGGCCATATTGCAGGCTGCCGGATACCGCACCGCTTGTTATACCTCACCGCATTTGTTGCATTACAACGAGCGTATCCGGGTCGATCAGATGCCGGTCGACGATCAGTCTATAGTCGGTGCTTTTGCGCGTATCGACGCGGCGCGTGGCGACCTACCGTTAACCTATTTCGAGTTCGGTACCCTGGCGGCACTCAGTATTTTTGCCGAACGCGAACTCGATGCGATTGTGCTGGAGGTCGGTCTGGGCGGGCGTCTCGATGCCGTCAACCTGATCGACGCAGACGTGGCCTTGATTACCGGGATTGCCCTCGATCACCAGGATTGGTTGGGTAACGACGTCGAGCAGATCGGTGCCGAAAAAGCAGGGGTCATGCGCGGCGGCCGACCAGCGGTGTTTTCGGGTACCGACATGCCGGCCAGCATACGTCACCGGGCCGATGAAATCGGTGCGCTTTTGCGGATAGCCGGCGAGAATTATCGGATCGACCGTCGGGCCGAAAGCTGGGACCTCCTCGCCGGCGAATGGACCAGACGCGCGCTTCCGATTCCGGGGATGCGTGGACGTATCCAAGTAGACAATGCCGCGGGGGCCATCATGGCTCTGGGTTGTGTTGCCGAAAGCCTGCCGATCGATCAGCGCGCAATACGCGCGGGTCTTTTGGCTGCCCGGGTGCCCGGGCGATTTGAGGTGCGTACGGGGCCCCCGACCTGGATACTCGATGTAGCCCACAATCCACAGGCGGCGAAGGGCCTGAGCGATATGCTCGGCGATATGTTCACCACCGGTCGGCGTATCGCCGTTTGCGGCATGCTCGATGACAAAGATGCCGCCGGTATCGCGCGTGTCCTCGTCAATCGATTCGATGCCTGGTACACCATCGATTTGTCTGCCCGGTCGCGGGGTGTCGACGCCAAAGCGCTGGCGCGGCGGATCCAACCGGAATTGCCCGGTGCAACCGTCGAGGCAGCGGAGAAGATAGGTACATTGCTGCCGAAACTGGCGGCACAGGCGGAAGCCGACGACCAGATCGTCGTATTCGGTTCCTTCCATACCGTCGGTGCGGCGATGGAATGGCTGGACAATAAGGATTCGAATCCAAAAGTAAACTGAGCAGCGTATAATCGCCGCTTTGCGGCAAACCAAGATTCCAATGGACGAAGGCCTCAAAAAGCGTTTGATCGGAGCCGCCGTGCTGGCGTCGCTTGCGGTCATCTTCGTACCGATGCTGTTAGAGGAACCGCCGCCGCGGCCGCCGCCGATGCCGGCCCTGCCGGAACGGCCACCAGCAACGGATTTCGCATCCGATATGTTGCGTGACGAGATTCCTGCGGTGACACCGCTGGCGCCGATCGTATCGTCCGCAGAGCCGGACAAGCCGGTTCAAGCACCATCGGCGCCGCAGGGCCAGACGCCTTCCCAGGCTCCGCGTACCGGATTGACCGCCTGGGTGGTTCAGGTCGGGAGTTTCTCCAGCAGCGAAAATGCCCAAAAGCTTGTTCAGAAACTGCGTGAGGCCAAATTGCCGACACCCGATCCCGAGTTGGTCGATATTCGTGGCAAGCGTTACTACCGGGTACGTGTGGGACCGGTGATCGAACGCGCGGAGGCCGATGGCATGGTCGACAAGGTGAATGCGATCAGCGGCACCCGGGCCAAAGTGATTCGCTATCCTTGATGCGCGCTTTCTCGATCGATCTGCAATACTCTACTCGCTGCGCGGCAGGGCACGGATGATGGCGGGCTTGGGCTGGCTGGACTGGGCGATCCTGGGCATTGTGTTGCTGTCGGCGCTGATCAGCCTGGTGCGTGGCTTTGTCCGCGAGGCTTTCTCGCTAGCGGTTTGGGTGTTGGCGTTTTGGGTAAGCTGGAGTTTCTTCCGGGATCTCGAGGTGCCATTACGCGATTTCATCGGCTCGCCGACCGCGCGCCTCGGTATCGCCTTTGGGGTCTTGATGATCGTGACCCTGGCATTGGGTGGCTTGGTGAATTATCTGATTATTCAACTGGTGGAGCGTACCGGCATGTCGGGCACCGACCGGCTGATCGGTATGGTGTTCGGTGCGGCCCGCGGTGTGCTTTTAGTGGCCGTATTGGTGCTGCTTGCCGGTTTGACACCGTTGCCGTCGGAGGATTGGTGGATGGGCTCGACGCTGGTCGGCTATTTCCAGGAGTTGGCTTTTTGGTTGCGTGATCTGCTGCCGCCGGAGCTTGCGGATCGTTTTCGGTACACTGCCTAGGGTCTGTTAACATAATCTGAAACATCGCTGCCGGTCGTGCTTTTCGGCTGACGAGGCATAATGGCAACGCTTCAGGTGAGGGTAACAGGCTCTGAAGGCACCATCGGTTAGAGGGCTGTCTCGAAATGTGTGGAGTCGTCGGAATGGTGGGTGCGGGACCGGTTAACCAGTCCCTATACGACGCCCTGTTGGTATTGCAGCATCGGGGCCAGGACGCCGCCGGCATCATGACTTGCGACAAAGGACGGTTGCATTTGCGCAAAGACAACGGTCTTGCGCGTGATGTGTTTGATAACCAACACATGATCAAGCTGCCAGGCGGCATGGGCATCGCTCATGTACGTTATCCGACTGCCGGTTGTTCGTCGTCGGCCGAGGCCCAGCCGTTCTACGTCAACTCGCCCTATGGCATCGCTCTGGCGCACAACGGCAATCTGACCAATGCCGATGAGATTAAACGTGACCTGTTTCGTGAAGATCGTCGGCACATCAACACGGATTCCGATTCGGAGATTCTGCTCAATGTTTTCGCGCATGAGCTGAACGCCCAGACGAATAATCTTTCATTCGATGAGAACGATATATTTAGAGCGGTCGAGGGTGTACACCGCCGTTGCCGCGGTGGTTACGCGGCAGTCGCGATGATCCCGGATTATGGCGTTATCGCCTTCCGCGATCCCAACGGTATTCGCCCTCTGGTGTTTGGCGTGCGCGATGGCGAAAACGGGCATGAGATGATGGTGGCATCGGAAAGCGTCGCGCTCGATACGCTCGACTTTGACCGCGTGCGTGATGTCGAACCCGGCGAGGCCGTTGTGTTTACGTCGGACGGCAAGCTCTTCACCCGGCAATGTGCCGAGAAACCGCAACGCTGCCCCTGTATCTTCGAGTTCGTTTATTTCGCCCGGCCGGACTCGATCATCGACGATATTTTCGTACACAAGGCCAGATTGCGCATGGGGCGCAAACTGGCGAAAAAAATCCAGAAAGTATTGGGCAGGGACAAGATCGACGTAGTGATCCCGATCCCGGATACCAGCCGCACCTCGGCGATGAGCTTGGCGCACGAACTCGATGTTCGTTTTACCGAAGGCTTCATCAAGAATCGCTACATTGGTCGAACTTTCATCATGCCGGGTCAGGCGGTGCGCAAAAAGTCGGTTCGGCAGAAGCTCAATCCGATCGACGTCGAGTTCAAGGACAAAAGCGTCTTGCTGGTCGATGATTCCATCGTTCGTGGCACTACCTCGCGACAGATCGTGCAGATGGCCCGCGATGCCGGTGCAAGCAAGGTCTATTTCGCCTCCGCAGCACCGCCGGTGCGTTATCCCAATGTCTATGGTATCGATATGCCCGCGGCAACGGAGTTGGTTGCACACGGTCGAACCGAGCAAGAAGTTTGTGACTGGATCGGTGCCGATGGTCTGATCTATCAGGATTTGGATGATCTCATCGACGCGGTCGGTAAGAAGGGCAAGACAGCCGTCGAACGTTTCGACACTTCGGTTTTCAATGGCGAATACATCACCGGCGATA
The DNA here is from genome assembly GCA_028280505.1 of Chromatiales bacterium. Lineage (GTDB taxonomy): Bacteria > Pseudomonadota > Gammaproteobacteria > Chromatiales > Chromatiaceae > Thiosocius. Next base: position 177,431 of record JANQLO010000032.1, read on the forward strand.
TCACGCCGGAGTATCTCGAGCGTTTGGAGGCCGATCGCAACGACGACGCGAAGTCGTCACGGGAAGATCAGCGACCGGCCAATGTGATCGGTCTACACAACGACCGTTGATTTTCCCGGCCTCTGCGAGGTTGACGTCGGACCGGCCTCCGACTAGTTTATCTACAGCGCCGATTTGGCTCAGATTGCGGGCGCGATATAAATGCCGCTAAAGCGAGGTTGAACCCGCTTCGGTCGGCACCGTGCGGGTTTTGTCGTTTTGGGCCGGCGACGATAGGAGACCGGTTTTGGACGATGAACACGACTGGGCGCTCGAAACGCTTGGGATCAGAACAGGGCACCGGCGTACCGGCGAAGGCGAGCACAGCGAGCCCATATTCGCCACCTCCAGTTTCGTATTCCGCAATGCTGCGGAGGCAGCGGCGCGTTTCGGCGGTGAGTCTGAAGGTAATATCTATTCGCGTTTCACCAATCCCACAGTAGCCGCGTTCGAACGACGTTTGGCCGCATTGGAGGGCGGTGAATGCTGTGTCGCGACCGCATCGGGCATGTCCGCGATTCTCGCGACCTGTATGGGCCTGCTCGAACAGGGCGATCATATCGTCAGCTCGCGGAGCATCTTCGGTAGCACCACGGTATTGTTCAACAAGTATCTGAGCCGTTTCGGTATCACGACGCGTTATGCGGATTTGACCGATCTGGCCGATTGGGAGCGCCAGATCACACCGAACACCAAGCTACTGTTCGTCGAAACGCCGTCAAACCCGTTGACGGAACTGGGCGATATCCGAGCGCTCGCCGATTTGGCCCATGCCAGGGGTTGTCTGCTTGTGGTCGATAACTGTTTCTGTACCCCGGCGCTGCAGCGTCCGTTAGCGCTCGGTGCCGATATCGTGATCCATTCGGCGACCAAGTATCTGGATGGACAGGGCAGGGCCGTTGGCGGTGCTGTTGTGGGTGACCGGAAACGCGTCGGTGAAGAAGTGTTCGGCGTGTTGCGTACCGCCGGACCGACCATGAGCCCATTCGCCGCGTGGATATTCCTCAAGGGCCTGGAGACGCTGAATCTGAGGATGCAGGCGCATTCCAAAAATGCCCATGTTCTGGCAACCTGGCTGTCGAAGCAGGCCGGGGTGAGTCATGTGTATTATCCCGGGCTCGCCGATCATCCTCAGCACGATTTGGCAAAGATTCAGCAAACCGATTTCGGCGGTGTGGTAGCCTTCGAGGTTGCCGGTGGCCGAGAAACGGCCTGGCGGTTGATCGATGCGACCCGGATGCTTTCCATCACTGCGAACCTGGGTGACACCAAAACCACCATCACGCACCCGGCAACCACCACGCACGGGCGTCTATCGGCCGAGGATCGTGAGGCGGTAGGGATAGGCGAAGGCCTGCTGCGGGTTGCGGTCGGTCTGGAATCGGTCGACGACATCAAGGCCGATCTTGCCAGAGGATTGTGAGTTACCGAGATTGGTGTCGGTTATCGCAGCCGTGCATATGCTGAAGACGGTGGCCGGGTAACCGTTAAGTTGCCGGATTGCGCGCGATACCGTTCATGAATATCTCCACCAAGTACTCCGCTTCTTTTGCGAGGTTCAAGCTTTCCTGTTCGTCGTAA
>JANQLO010000035.1 GCA_028280505.1 Chromatiales bacterium
GGCGGCAATAGGGGCGCTTGCGTCGCGTTTGCCAACCTGCAAATTGATCTATTCGCTAGCTTGGTCGTAAAAGTCAGGCCATTTTCAACAGCCTGCTAGACGAGCACTGCCGCAAGCGTGAGCGGATGCGGGCCATCATCGACACGATGAGGGAAACCGCCAAGAACAGCGGCTTACTAACCGTGTCTGTCCCGCTGCCGCGCGAGCACCAGAACAAACACGAAGCAGCCACCGAGCTATCGGCGCGGTACTCCGACCTAGCGCCCTGGCAACCACCCAAACGCAAAATCTATGAGCCGGAACCACGAAACTATGTTCTTTTTGAAGCCTTGGCTCTGGCGGATGCGATAGAGCGCCAGGGTACTATTGGCCTGGCTGCGGCCATGGGCTAACTCACGCTCGGTCAATCGAGAGCGGTGCGTGCCCCGCCCGTTGCCACTGCCCATGCAGCAACGCAGTATTTGGGTAAGGCGGTCGAAATGGCGCAGCGAAGTCCGTCCAGGCTTGAAATAAGAGATAGGCATTGCCACCAGGACTCTGCTCACCGGCTACCTGCTGCATCCGCTCGGCACGTTTCCGGTCAGTGCAGACCATGAGTACCAAGAGCGGTGCGGTGAGCTTCAGATGCTGCTTGTATCGCCCGAGCCCGATGTACTCACGGTACTGCAAGACGTTCCGCAGCACGCTCTTACGGTTGAAGTGTCTTGACGTATAGGGCTCGGTGGCACGATCAGCCTCGACCACAAAGAAACGGTAGCGGCTACCACGCTCTGTCTCATACTGGAGACCAAACAGCGTGTCCGGCTTGAGCGCTTTTGTGACCCGCTCACCGCTAGCAGGGTCGGCAAACTCCACCGGATAAGACAGCTCCGCTTCCGCCCGTTCCAGGATGTCGGCGGCGGAGATGTATGTGAGCTGCGGGTGGGCACTAGCCGACAACTCAATTGACGCCGTAATAGAACTGACCATAAAGCGATGCAGCCACGGCCCCGAAGCGGGCAAAGAGGCGGGCCGATACCGGCCCGCTTCTTTTAGTGCCCGCACACCGGCTTCGCTCACATCATAGACGAGCTGGTTATACCTACTATCAAGCGTCTGAAACTGCTGCGGTGGGCGCGTGAGGTACGGCCCACCATGCGCGGTATTGTCTTCATTGAAGAGGTCAGTTAGCCGCTCTTTGGCGCAGGCAAGGCAGAGTTCGGTAGCGTCACTGCATGACTTCGCTCTAAAAATCGCGGCACCATCGAGAGAGAGTGGGGTGCGGTTTTGAGGGTAGGGTGTTGTATTGGCTGGCGTCCCACTATATGGCCGGCACAAACTTCCTGCAGGAATCAGGAGCGTGTACACTTGACGTCAACAGACGTGTTGCATCAAAAAAAGGAGTGATCAAGTATCTTTTTCTGTAATGCTTCGTTGGCAAGGATGTTGGCGGAGCTTTATTTTGGCTAGAGTAAAGATTAGGTGTCGATGGTTCTTCACCAAATCTAGGAGGGGTTATGGAAGAATTTTCACTGATACCTAAAGAGGGGCTAGCTGACCAGTGGAGTATTAATAAGGCTTTATCTGCTTACTTGCCCGAATACCATTTATGTAAAGAATATAATTTTGTTTCTCCCAATGAGAGTTCAATGGTGCTGGCGTTTGATAGATATCCCTTCACCGTAGCTGATCCTCCATATACGAGCGTAAATTTGTTAAATCTTTCGGTACAGCAAGCATTTCTGGTTCATTTTGACTACTTAGTTGCTACGCGTGAGTATCAAGGGGCTTGGAAATCACTTGGTGATTACAGGCGAAGTGTTGAATCAGGCAGTTGGCTGGTACCAAAGATTGAAACTAGAATTATGAGGCCGGTTCCTAGAAAAAGAATGATTGATTGTTCTCTTTTTATTAATAGAATAACTATAGGGAAAAGTCGGTGTAGAGTTAGATATTTTGTAATTTCTGAAGGGCAGTTCGAATGTTCTATTCTCGGAATTTATGATCCTTCGCAGTTATTTGTAATGGATGTGAGTAATTGATGAAGATAGTAAGGAAGCTGATCTTAACGCCCTTATCAAGTCAAATATCTGTGTCGGTGCTGTTTGTTGCAGCGGTTCCTGTTGCATTTTCTTCAGCTAAACTGCTTAGTGACGCTAATGAGGGGGTATTTTTCTTTGCATTGTTCGGGATAATAGTATCTTGTTTTTTTGCCGTGGCAGGTTATATCGTGCCCAAGTCGATTAGGGAAAAAACTACTGTTGCTGGCTATTTTTTATGGGTGCTTCTTTTTTTGTCTTTCTCGGTAGCTGCTTTATTTTATTCTAGCAAGTTAGTATATGGCTCCGGTATTTCCACAGCGATGCTCTCGCTTCTTCTGCTTATAATTTTTTTCTTTGCTTTTGATCTATATTCTGATCTCAAAAAGCAAACAGCAAAGCTGACTGAACCAGGTTCTGCAATTATCTTATTTAAATCTAGTTTGTATACGTGCGTTATAATTATTACGCTGGCTTTACTTACGATCCCTTTCTTTGTGGCTGCTAGTGATGTAAAATTGAATCAGCTTCTTTATGTTGCTTCTTTTCTGCATGTTGCTGCGTTTCTCGCATATCTTTTATCTAGCATGATTGTCGCAGTGCATGAAAGTTGATGTATATCATGGATGAAACCTTTATTTTTTTTGCGTTATTGCTTTCCTTTTTACTGATCGCGTATTTTGCGAGAACCTTTAAGCAAAAAGATCATGAGGGAGAAGCAAATACAGTAGATTTCATAGGACTAGTTGCTACATTGCTCGCTACTGCGGTCGGTGGCGGTCTGATATTTGGGCTTATCCAGTTCGGCAAGTTGTCTGGAATAACGGGCGTGCTTTTGGGGGTTGTTTATTGCCTTTCTTTTATATTTCTCGGCTTGCTCGCGCCACATATTAGAGCTTTTTGTGTTTACATGAGAGAGCAGGGAACTATAAAGGAAGGAGAAAATATATCACTTTCATTGATTTTTGGTAGAAAGTATGATCGAGGTACTTGGTCTCTGATAATATTAGCATACGGTGTTATATATTCCGCATTTTTGGCGGCGCAATATGTTGCTATTACCAGAATAGCGCAAGCTATGGACGTTGGTGTCTCCGAAAACTGGTTGATACTTATAAGTGCGCTTACAGTGCTAATTTATGTAAGTCTTGGTGGTTATAAGGCTGTACTGAGTAGTGATAAATTCCAGTTAACACTAATTACGATTATGTTAATCACTGGGGTCGGCGCGCTGTTATTTGTTGGCGAAGTGCCTAGCCCCAGCCTGCTCCCTGATGGCTATTGGAATCCCGTGGCAAATGAAGCGGTATTTAGTAATTTTGTGTGGCTTTCGATCTTCATTTTTCCCAGTCTATTGCTTCGATTAGATCATTGGCAACGGATAGTTACAGCGGACTCAGATAGCACGGCAAGGTCGGCCTATATTGTATCTGGCATAACATTACTCTTTGTGTTTATTGTTTTCCTGATGATCGGTGCAAGTTCACAACTGGCGGGCAGTGATGATCCTTTTTGGCTATATTCTGGTGGGCTTTCCGGTTTAGACGAGAGTGTGAGATATCTTATTTATGTCATCGCTCTTGCTGCACTACTGGCTGCGGTTGTTAGCAGTGCAGATACGATACTTAATTCTATTAGTGGATTTTTTAGTGGTACTTTATCAGCTTGGGGTTTAGCGAAAGGAGCTAACGCTTGGTCGGCAATTCTTGTAAACATTATTGTGTCGGCTTCTGCTCTACTCTTGGCTTTCTATTACAAAGAAGTAGTTAAGCTGATAACGGAAGGCTTTAAGGTAATGATTATTCTGCTCCCGTCTATCGCGGCGGCGATATTTCTCAAGAAGCCAAGTGGGTTTGCTGCACGGTCATCAGTTATTTCTGGGTTGCTGACATATATATTGGTTGTGTTCGTTTGGGCGAGCGCTCAGAATTGGGCTTACATTCTTGGGTTTTTGGCTTCTCTTGTGACATTTAGTGCTATTTATTACTTAGAGTTTAGAAGTTCGAAGATAAAACCGAGTCAATAGCTAGCTCCCCATCAGCGCTCATCAAGTTAGCTAGTTTGACAGTTACTTGGCAAGCGTTATCGTATGATCACGATTATTTCATTCTTAGGATCAGTTTTCTTACGCACGAGCGAGCAAAGCTACCGCCAGAGTCAGCGCGAGTTCGGCTTCGGAGCGTGAGTATTCTTGGGTGCCGCCGTCGCTATCTACGTGATGGGCTGGATGTGTGTAATGTCGGATGGTTGCCCATAATGCAGTTTCTCGCTCGTTCTTGCTCATAGCTTCGCGCTCATCTTTGTTAGCTAAGCGAGCTAGTTGTTTGTTCGCCCAAGGTTCCTGCCCAAATCGCCACTTACCAAGCGCTTCAACAAACTTTCTTATATGAGCTACGGTGTCAATGTAACCTCCGGCACGAAATTGCTCTTCCGCGCTTTTTAGGAGATGCCCGATTTTCGCTCTTTCACCGGTAGCCTCTGGAAGTGGCAACGGGACTTCAAGCAAGAGAATGTCACGGGCGTTGGCACGTTGCAGTTGTTTGATCCAGTCTGAGCGCGAGACGGTAAAGCGCCAAGTATCTCCAATTCTTTCTTCGCGGTTCTGGTCGTAGCCGAGGCCGTTGGCGTGCAGCTCAAAGGTGAGATCACCTGCCGCGCGCAGCTCCTCGATACCGTTCAATTGAGCCGGTTGCAGCGTCAGCAGGAATTGCAGGGTGTTGCGGTTTGAGTATTTTGTTTGTTGAAAAGAATACGGAACTTCGGGCCAGGCCCATCCAAGCGTCTTTGATTCGCTGTCGTCACCCTTGACGGTGACACGAGCGTTGCGCAGCGACACACGGCACTCAAAATCTTGTGCCTGCTCGATTGAAATTTCCACCCCGAACCCCAGCTCATACGCGCCCAACATAGGTTGGAGTGTGACTCGCTGGGGTGTCACGTCAGCTACTCTAAAGCTATTGACGCAAAGGCTCATATACCCGTCCGTGAGTAGGGCTGTTCTGGCAGTATACGGCTAGCTCTTTAGAAACGCAGCCCACTGCCGTATCAGGGTTGCTTTTTTTCAGTCGATCAGACCTTTGATAGGCCCGCACCACACCCGTGTCCACCGCGCGCCCCAGCGCCGCCTCCTTCACTTCACCACCACAGCACCCCTCTGGCATATTACCCAGTCCTTGATATAGTACTGTTATGAGTGCAAAAGACCTCGACATCAGCCACGTCACGTTCACCTCAACGGCCTTTCCAACCAAGGCGGACATGGCGCTCTGGCACAGTCTCAGCAGCGCAGAAAAACAGGCCGTGGTGTTGCGTGACGTAGAGGAGGGGCTTAACGGCAAAGCTGCGACTAACGCCAGCCGTGAGGCCTTGACCGCCAAGGTACTCGCTCAGTACGCCCATGCGTTATGAGTTATCGAAGCGCGCCGCCACTGACATCGAAGACATCCTGCGGTACACCATAGAGAACTTCGGCCGCGAGCAAGCGGATGAGTACGCCAGCGGCCTCTTTCACAGTTTCGATCTCCTCTTGGACAATCCCCGCCTGGGCCGGTCGTATGCCGGCGGCGCCTTTTTCCGCTACGTCTATCGGATGCACCACATCTATTACGCCATCCGTGAGGACGTAATCCGGATCGCACACATCCGCCACGCTTCCCAAGCCCTGCCGGAAGAGTGGGAGTGACCGCCAGCATCAGCGGGTGATCAGCCCACACAAAAAAGCGGCCGGAGTTTCCTCCGGCCTGCTCGCATTACCGCTCGATCACCACTACATCGACGAGGGCAGGTAACCAGTTAAAGCTGCTCCTGCTATGCTGGCAAATACCACAGCAAGCGAACCAGTAACCCGCATGCCCATACCCGGGGTTCGCTGATATAGCCGATACCAAAAACCAGTTTGGTTAGCGTCTGCTAACGCGTAGATCAACTGCCTGAAACCACCAAGATGCGCACATACGGCAGCCACACCAAGAAGAAGTGCCGCTACAAAATTCATGACGGCCAACTCTTTTCCGTGTTCAGTTAATCCCTGGTAAAAATCCATCACTCCTACTTGTTGCGCAAAAGCCGCTATCTCTCGGGATGCGTGATTATCTGCCAACACCAGCAATCCAAATAGCCCAACCATCAGCAAGACACTTCCCCCAAACCGCGCCATATCAATATTGTCCAGCTCCTGGCGGGCATGCATTACCAAAACGGCAGCAATAGCTGGTATCGCTGAGGACAAGGTAATTATCTGAAGGTAAAAATATATCTGGTCAAGGTGACTAAAGAACAACCAAACCAGCGCAGCCACTCCAAACAGTAGGCCTAAACTCACGCCCAGAGCGTCTTCCTCTTTTTTGTTATTGCGCGTGCTGCCACCACCATCGTTATGATGGTGATGGTTCGTCACATGGCTTAGGGTGTTGTTATCGCCAAACTGGTTACCATTGCCGTTAACCTTGGTGTCTTTAAACTTACTCATTCCTACATACTCCAGTTGCTGAATGCGCCAACACAATTCACTGGCCAGACAACTGGCGCCATTACCTGACCAGCCCACATAAAAAAGGCGGCCGGAGTTTCCTCCGGCCGCCCCGCTCCCGCTGTGGGAGGTCGTTTAGGTCGTTTCGCGGCAGTCCATTTTGGCCTGAAGCCAGTCCAGTACCTCGGACTCAACCCACCCCACTCTGTTCGGGCCAAGCTGTACCCGCTTCGGGAATTTGCCGGCCTGTTCCAGTCGTGCGATGTGTTGGGGCGAGTACAAAACCAGCTCCTTGAGTTGGCGCTTTGAAATCATCCTCATCACGAGTCTCCATACGTGGAGAGCATCGCGATGCCCAGGGTTAACGACATACCTAGGTACGCCGAGCTTAGCGCCGCGGATGGACTGTTGTCACTGCTGAGTGGAACAAGCCACGCCAGCCGCTACCGAGCCCGCACAGCAAGAACACAACCGATGAAACAGCATCGCCTCGGTGCCAAATCGGTGCCAAAGCCAATCGGTGAATGGTGGTAAGTAATTGATTTATATGGAGCCAATGGGCGGAATCGAACCGCCGACCTACTGATTACGAATCAGTTGCTCTACCGACTGAGCTACATTGGCTTTGCATGATGACCGTGTCGGCCGATCCTGTGCTGGTTTCACCATGGTTGAGGCGTTGCCGAAAAATCGGATCGGGGGCGGCATTATAGTGAGTGGTACTGGGTGGCTCAACCTCGCGCCGCGGTCCATCCATAGGGCGTTGGGTCCACGATCGGTGTCCGATCGAGCAGCAGATCGGCGGCCAGCCGGGCCGAGGCCGGGCCGAGTACAATGCCGTTGCGGAAGTGCCCCGCGTTGACGAATAGACGAGCGATTTCGGGATGGGGCCCGATATAAGGTACGCCGGCCGGCGACGAAGGCCGCAGCCCGGCCCAGTGTCCCTCGACCGGGTGATCGTTCAAAACCGGAAAACGCGCGGTCGCGATGCTGTGGAGTTCTTCGCGTGCCGCTGCCGTAGTGGATTTGTCGAAACCGACGTCTTCGATGGTACTGCCGAAAAGCACGCGCCCGTCGCGCCGGGGGATGACATAGCGGCTGCCTTCCAAAACCATACGCGAGATGGTGCCTGGCGGGGTGCGGAACAACAGCATCTGACCGCGGATCGGGTGGATCTCGGGTGGGGAACCCAGGTTCGACAAAAGATCGCTGCTCCAAGCGCCGGCGCAAATGACCACGCTGTCCGCCTCATATCGGCCTTCGGCGGTCAGTACGCCCCGGCAGCGGTCGTTTTCGATCAGCAGTTTCTCGACCGTCTCGCCGGTGTGGATCTCGATGCCGGGTTGCTGCAGGCTGAGCCGAAGCGCGCGCACCATGCGCGGATTGCGCACCTGACCCACCGTGGGCATCCAGAGCGCATTTTCGGGCACGCTCGCGGCCCGGGGTTCGAGTTGGCGGAACTGTGTCGAATCGACGATCTCCAATCGGCGTCGATGTTGAGTCCCCCATTCGGTCGCGGTAGCGGCTTCGTCCGGTGCGATGAGTAACAGGCCGCAGCGGGTAAACTCGGGGTCGACCTCGGTCGAGGTGCGGAGTTCGTCACACAAAGCCGGATAACAGTCTTGGCTCCAACTCGCGAGCCGGGTCACGCTGTCCAGATAGCGCCAGGGAAACAGCGGTGAGACGATGCCGCCGCCGGCCCAAGACGATTCGCGCCCGGTTTCGGCGCGGTCGAATAGCGCGACTTGGATTCCCGCGAGTGCCAGCTCGCGCGCGGTCAGCATACCGATAACGCCGCCGCCGACGATGATGATTCGATTCATGAGGACAAAGATTCTGCCGCTAATCCTGCCATGCGGCAAAAACACCTGCCGTTCGTCGGGGAATTGGCGCAGTCTATCATTGCCGGCGACACGCCAATAACCGTAAATGCTATAGGGAAACCATGAGATACAGACAACAAGGTTTAACGCTGGTCGAGCTGATGGTAACGCTTGCCGTCGCGATCATTCTTTTGGCGGTGGGTATGCCGATGTTTACCGGGGTCGTTGGCAGCAACCGTGCCACGACACAGGCCAACGAGTTGGTCGCCGCGTTCAAGCTGGCGCGCAGTGAGGCCGTCAAGCGGGCCGATACCGTGATTGTCTGCGCAAGAGACGGTGCGGCCTGTGGTGGTGCCGAGGATTGGGATAACGGTTGGCTCGTGTTTGCGGATGCCGACAGTGACGGTGCGGCGGACGATGGGGAGGTGCTTCGACGTTGGGAAGCGCTTTCCGTCGATTCGACGATCGGTGTGACACCGGCAACCGATTCGGTCGAATTTGCCGCATCGGGCGAGGCGAACAGTCTTTTGCGATTCGAAACCGATAATGCAAGCGCGACCGGTACGGATCAAGATTTGGCAAAGCGCTGCGTAACGGTGACGCTTGCAGGGCAAGTTCGAGCAGCTAGAGGAGCGTGCCCAGAATGAAACAACGTTCAAACATGAGATCGGTGATCGGGTTTGCGGGAAACGGACAGTGTGGCTTCACGTTGCTGGAAGTGTTGGTTGCATTGGTTGTGCTGTCGGTCGGTTTGTTGGGCCTCAGTGGGCTCCAGACCAATAGCTTGCGGAACAACTACGATGCCTTCTTGCGGTCTCAGGCCACGGTCATGACCACCGATATTCTCGATCGCATGCGGGCAAACAGGGTCGGAGCACTCGCCGATGAATACGATATCGCCTATTCGGATGAAAAACCCGCTGCGGTGGTTTGCTCGGAGGCTGCATGTAATCCATCGGACGTGGCGGACAGAGATGTATTGGCGTGGCTGAATCAGGTCGGTCGATTGCCCAATGGCGAAGGTTATATCGACGTCAACGATGAGGATATTGTCGAGGTGGGGATTTGCTGGAGTGAAACACGGGAGGCTTCTGCGGCCTGCGGCGAAGAGGACTCCACAAAACGTGAGCTGATTACGAGGACGCAGCTATGACCCGCTCGCTGAAACGCCAGTCAGGCCTGACGCTGGTAGAGCTGATGGTCGCAACCGTGCTGAGTCTGGTGTTGTTGTCCGGCGTGTTACTGGTTTTTTCCGCGAACAAGGCGACGTACCGAACACAGGTGGGCCTCGGAGCGCTTCAGGAGAATGGTCGTTACGCCTTACGGCAAATCAGCGACGATTTGCGCATGAGTGGATATAGCGGGTGTTTGTCCAATGCCGCCGAAAATGGATTGAGCGCGATCATGGTTGCCAGTTCGCCACCGGAGTACGTAAGCAAATTTGCGGGCGGCGAGTTCGTTGAAGGTATCAACGATCAGGCAGGAACCCAGGAATACGATGATATCGCGATGCTGGCGGGCACCGATGCCATCGAAATCCGCGGGTTGATGAATGGCGTCAACTATACCGCCGGCGATGTAGCAAAGTTAGGCGATATCGTTGTTTTGGGCGGTGCGGCAGGTATTGCCGTCGACGACTATCTGATGATTTCCGATTGTCAAAACAACGATGTGTTTCGTGCTACCGCGGTCGTTAGATCGGAGGACGATAACGAGACGACGATTTCTCATGCCGCGGGGAAGAACGAGGTCGCCAATTTATCGGAAGTTTTCAACGTTGAGTCGATCGTTGGCGAAGTGGCGACTCGTACCTATTTCGTGGCCAATACGGGTCGCAACAACACGAGGGGCAGACCGATTACCGCTTTGTACCGGTTTGACGGTACCAATGCCGTCGAGTTGGTTGAAGGGGTGGAGGATCTTCAGGTGCAGTATGGTGAGGACACGGACGTGGAACCCGATTTCGTTGCCGATACCTTCAATGACGCCAGTGATGTGGGTGATTGGGGACGGGTGATGTCGGTACGCTTGTTATTGTTGGTAAACAGCGTTGAGGCTGCGAGCGATAAAGAAGAAACCTTTGTATTTTCGCCGAGAGGGAACGATCGCATTGCACCGGCAGACGGCGACTTTAGAATCCGCCAAGAATTTGCGGGTACCTATTCGTTGAGAAACAGCGTGTTTTGAGGATCGATGGAGACGATTGTGTTTGATTATCGACTGAAAGGGCAACGTGGCGCCGCATTGATCGTTGCCTTGGTGTTGCTGCTGGTGCTTACGGTTTTGGGTACAGCGGGCATCCGGGATACGACCATGGAGGAGCGTATGGCGGGTAACTTCCGTGATGAAAGTGTCGCGCTCGAAGCCGCTGAACTGATGTTGCGTCATGCCGAAGCCAGGCTCGGCGCAGGTGAACTGACCTCCTTTGTCAGTGCCGGTACCGACGGTCTTTATGAGATTGTTACGAGCGACGAGGCACGGATACCGGGGGATACCGGAGTTTTCGCAGGTGAGCTACCGGGGGACGATAACGACGTTTTTGATTACGGGGAAGATGACCGTTTGGTCAACTCGTTACCCAGTTACTACATCGAGAGGCTGCCTAAGACCGGTCATCGTGGCGACAGTGTAGTTGAGCCGAAACTGAATGATGACGTGCAGTTCTATCGGGTTACCGCGCGCGGGGCTGGTGTGTCGCCAAATTCCGAAGTGATTTTGCAGAGTACCTACTATGTGGAGTAGGGCTGAGGATATCGTCATGAGTATGGGCAAAAGTTTTTTTGCATTTGGGTTGATCGTTGTCGCGAGCTTGCCTCAGCAGGTGATGGCGGAGCCGGCGGACAAGCCGATATTTCAGCTGAAAGGCAATGAATCGTTGGTCATGCTGACGATGTCCAATGACCATGAGTTGTATTTCAAGGCCTATGACGATTATTCGGACATCAATAACGACAACATCATTGATACGACATACAACAATAAAATCGAGTATTACGGCTATTTCGACAGTGAGAAATGCTACGACTATACAAATAGTGTGTTCGTTCCAAAAGCGGAAATGACGACCAAATACTATTGCGACACCGTTGCCGGCAGTTGGAGTGGAAACTTTTTGAATTGGGCGACCATGACCCGGATCGATGCGATTCGCAAGGTTTTGTATGGCGGGTATCGTTCGACCGATAGCGGTTCGAAGACGGTGCTTGAAAGGTCTTTCCTCCCGTCGGATGCACACAGTTTCGCGAAATTTTACGCCGGTTCCGATATCGACAAGCTGACAAGCCATGCATTTGCCGAGATCTCGATCTGTAATACCACGCCGTTTGTCGAGGCCTCATCGAACAACTCGAAAGATATGCTCACCTCGAAAAACCCGCCGGAGATGCGTGTTGCTGAGGGTGATTACTCGATGTGGGCTTCTCATGGACGCATGCAATGTCAGTGGGATGATGAACCCAGTAATCCGGAATCGAACGGTAATGTATTTGCTACGACTGGACTCAATGCCGCCAGTTCGCCGCCTACGGAGACGGGGAACAACCAGGGCTACATTGTCCGGGTTGAGGTATGTACGAGTGATCTTCCAGAGTCGAATTGTAAGGTCTATCCGAATCTGAACAGAAAGCCGATTGGCCTGCTACAAGAGCATGGTGAGGATGGCTTGATTAAATTCGGATTGCTGACGGGCAGTTATGCGAAAAACAAATCCGGTGGAGTGGTGCGTAAAAACGTCAGCGACTTCAGTGACGAAATTAACTCGTCCGACGGCACATTCCTCACGCCGAATGGCGGCGCCATCGTCGATACACTCAATCGGTTTCGACTCACCAACTACAGTTACAGCGACTGGGAGTACAACGATCTTGATAAATGTGAGTTTGCCAAGTTCACCGTTCCGGACGGTGAATGCAGCAATTGGCTCAATCCTCAGTCGGAGATCTATCTTGAGTCACTGCGCTATTTTGCAGGTGAGAATAGCGGGACTGCGGCTTTTGCCGCCGACGATTCAAGTTACATTGCAGGCATAGGCGATCTTCCGAACTGGGAAGATCCGCTGAGTAGCGAAAACTATTGTGCACCGGTCAACATTATTCATTTCAACTCGAGCACCAGTAGTTTCGATGGTGACCAACTTGGTGGTTTTGGCTTGTTGGCCGGTTCACCGGACGTCGATGCGTTGACCAAAACGGTCGGTGAAGGTGAGGGCGTCACGAGTGGTGTGGATGTATTCGTAGGTGTCGCTAAAGGCAGTGGTGCAGGTGGAACCGATCTGGATGATAAGTCTTGTTCTCCCAAGTCCTTGGCCGATTTGTCAAAGGCAACCGGCGTTTGTCCGGAGGCGCCTTGGCTCGAAGGTACGTATAAGATCGCCGGTATGGCCTATCACGCCAACCTAAACAGTATTCGGACCGATCTTAACGATGCGGATGGCAATGTCGCGGATATCTTCGTCAAGACTTATGGTGTGGCACTGAGCCCGGCACAGCCGGTGATTGAAATTCCCATTCCGGGTTCAGCGGACGACGATGAAAACAAGATCATCCTGTTGCCGGCCTGCATGGAGTTTCGAGATAGCGGTGCACGTCATAACGGCAATTGCGCCATCGTCGATTTTCGGGTGGTCAGACAGGATCTCGCAGCCGGAACGGGTAAGTTCAACGTGTTGTGGGAGTCGGCACAGTTCGGTGGCGATTATGACCAGGATATGGCCGGTACCATCGAGTACTCGATCAATTCAGGCGCGAATACGATCACCGTAACCACAAACGTTTATGCGGAATCGACCGGCGGTATCCATGGTTTCGGGTATGTTATCTCGGGTACCACCCAAGACGGTCTGCACATCCACTCCGGCATCAATAACTTCGACGACTACCGCGACCCATACGGTGATGACGTAGATAATCCCCTGATCGATTGTTATACGGATCCATCGGATAGCGACAATAACTGTGACGTCGGCGACGGCCCCACTTCCAACACCTATAACATCGGTACGAGTACGGCAAAACGTCTGGAAACGCCGCTTTATTACGCGGCTAAATGGGGCGGCTTCAAGGAGGAATCGGAATCGAGCAAGCGGCCCGAAGGTGCCGCCGGGCCAAATAACAAGCCGGATCAGGCGTATGAATGGGACAACGACGGCGACGGTCTTCCGGATAACTACTTTTTCGCGCGCAACCCCGGTTCGTTGAGCGATCAATTGGCTTCGGTTTTCGATATTGTGGCGTCGGTATCGTCGGCGGCGGCCGTGGCGACGAGTACGACCCGGCTGGAAACGACAACCCGCATTTATCAGGCACGATTCGATAGTTCGGATTGGTCCGGCGAACTGCTCGCGTTACCCATAGACGTCACTACCGAAACGATAGGCGAGAGCCTGTGGGATGCGGGTGAGCAGATTGCGAAACAGAACCATGATACCGGTCGAGAGATCATTACGTGGAATGGCACGGAAGGCGTACCTTTCCGTTGGGAAACGATCGCTGAAGGAGAGGAGGGAGTGGGGACTGAACTTTCGAGTGTTCAGCAGTCAGCCTTGAATACCTCTCCTATCAGTAATGAAAACGATGATTTGGGTATCGATCGTGTCGCCTTCCTGCGTGGCGACACATCGACAGAGTTACAGAACGGAGGCAGTTTTCGCAACCGCTCCACGCCTTTGGGAGACGTCGTCAATTCCAACCCGTTGATTGTGGGGGTACCGAATTTCGCGTACAGGGATTACATCCCGGGCACCGACACTTTGTTCGAGGCGCAGACGTATTCCGCTTTTCGCAACAATTATGCGAACTCTTCGTGCTTCGGTCCCGATGGCACACCGATTACCAGTTGGACTGCGGGAACCGGTGACACTGCCGGCGGTCGTGAACCGTTGATTTACTTTGGTGCCAATGATGGTGCATTGCATGCCGTTTCGGGATGCAGCGGGGAGGAGCGACTGGCCTATGTGCCGAATGCGGTTTATTCGAAATTGAACTTACTCACGTCCACGGATTACGTGACGGCGGATAGACACAAGTTTTACGTAGATGGCCCGCCCGTTTACGGTGATGCTTTCTGGGGCGGCAAATGGCATACGGTGCTCGTGGGTACGCTGGCGGCGGGAGGCAAAGGGATCTTTGCGTTAGACATCACAGACCCGAATATCTTCGACGAAGCCAATGCGGATACCATTGTGCTGTGGGATAAAACGAATACGGATACAGATTACGGGGAACTGGGGTATACCTTCGGATCACCCGCTGTCGTCAAGGCCCAAGGTCACGGTTGGGTGGCGATTTTCGGTAATGGGTATCACGGTCAGAATGGCAGTGCAGTGCTTTATATCGCGAATATCCAAAATGGCGGCGTAACGTCTATCAATTTGTCGGGTAAAGAAGGGCATGGGACTGAAAACGGTTTGTCTCAGGTCTCGCCTATCGACACCGATGGCGATGGCGACGTGGATCTGCTTTATGCCGGCGACCTCAATGGTAACGTCTGGCGCTTCGAGGCCGATCCGGACAATGGATTTACCTTGGATGGTGCAACGCTGTTGTTTACTGCCAAAAACAAAGATGGCGACCCTCAGCCGATTACTTCGCGTATCGAGATCGGTCTTCATCCAACCAGTCCGGCCGGCTATATGCTGTACTTTGGTACGGGTAAATATTACGAACTCGAGGATCAGGATCCGGCAACTGCAGTCACATACAACTCGATCTATGGTCTTTGGGATCGTGTCGGCACTCAAATACCCTCGGTCGTTACGAGAAACTCAGAAGTGTTGCAGCAGCAAACGGTCACGCTCGAGGATTTTGTGAATTTCACGGTCAAAGAAGAAACCGAAGAAGCCGCGGCGGAAACGGTGACGCGCAAGGTTCGCGTTGTAAGCAACACGTCGATGAAGTGGGTGGCCAGGGGTGATGACGGTAGCTGGAATTCCTGCGGGGCAGATGCTTCGTGCGGTTGGTATCTGGATCTCCCAATCCAAGGTGAAAAGGCGGTGAATAATTTGAGGATCCGTCGGGGCTTCCTGCGTTTCGTGACGACCATTCCGTCCAAAGAGCCGTGCGAAGCCGGGGGCAGTAGCTGGAATATGGTTTTGGATGCCCGTAGCGGCGGACGTCCGGATTTTCCGATATTCGACACCAATGGTGACCGCGTTTTCGACGACAAGGATATGGTGACTACGGAAGACGGTGCGGAGGTGGTGGCCGGTCAATTCTCTGACGATCTTCTCGGGGACGATACGTCATTGGGCACCGGCAAAGGTTACGATCTTGTCGTGCAACCCAACAAGGGAACTGGAGAGGTGGGGGATGACGAGGTCGAAAACAGAGGGGCCTATGTCACCGGGCGCAAATCCTGGGCACGGATCAAATAGGATCGAGTTATGGGTAATACACAAAATGGCCTAACGCTGATTGAATTGATGGTGGTACTCGCGGTGATGGGGATAATCGCCACCGTCGCGTATCCGATATATACCGATCAGGTACAGAAGGCGCGGCGAGCCGATGCAAAAGTCGCTTTGGAGTCGGTCGCGCAGGCGCAGGAGCGCTTTTACACGATCAATGGCGAATACACCGATACGCTCGCCGACTTGGATGTTTCAGCCGACATCCAGGGCGGCAACTCGGACGAAGGTTACTACACGGTCTCGGTTGTCCACCCCGATGACGATACCCAACGCTTCACTGCCACGGCTCAGGTCGATGCCGCCGCGGCCCAGGCCGGTGATACCGACTGCGTTAGTTTTACCGTTAATCAGACAGGCGTAAAAGAAGACTATAAAAGCGGTGATACCAAGAACGACCCATCTGAGTGCTGGTGACAGGTATCCGTTTTCTCTCAGTTGGCACTCGGTCAATTCGTCACGCCAGGCAATGCTCCTAGCCTCTTGACCCGTCTGCCATCGTAGCCAGTAGGTTTTTCGGTAGCGCGAACACCACCGTCTCCGGCTCACCGCCATCTTCGCTGACCGCGCCGGCTCCCCATTCCTGTAACTGCCGAATGACGTTTTCGACCAGAACCTCCGGTGCGGACGCACCGGCGGTGACGCCGATGGTGTCGACACCATCGAGCCATTCGCGTCTGATGTCTTCCGGACCGTCGATCAGGTAAGCGGATCGTTGTTGTTTTTCGGCGATCTCTTTCAGACGGTTGGAGTTCGAACTGTTGGGTGAGCCGACCACGAGTACCAGATCGCATCTCGTCGCAAGGCGGGTGACCGCGTCCTGGCGATTCTGGGTTGCGTAGCAAATATCGTCCTTTTTGGGGCCCCGGATGCTGGGGAAGCGTTGTTGCAGGGCGTCGATGACCAAAGCGGTGTCATGCATCGACAATGTCGTTTGGGTAACGAAGGCGAGCTGCTCGGGATTTTTGATTTGTAATGTAGCGACGTCTTCGGGTGTCTCGACCAGATAAATGCCGCCATGGCCGGTCGGGCAGCGGTATTGCCCCATCGTGCCTTCGACTTCGGGATGACCCTTGTGCCCGATCAAGACGACTTCCTGGCCGGCCTTGCAGTAGCGCGCAACCTCGAGATGGACCTTGGTGACCAGCGGACAGGTGGCGTCGAACACGGTCAGATCGCGTTGCTCGGCCTCCCTTCGTACCTTCTGCGATACGCCGTGCGCGCTGAAGATCACGGTGCCGCCGTCGGGAATCTCGCTCAACTCGTCGACGAACACGGCGCCGCGGTCGCTGAGGCGTTGCACGACGAAGCGATTGTGCACGACCTCATGCCGCACATAGATGGGGGCGCCGAAGGCATCGAGCGCACGCTCGACGATCTCGATTGCGCGGTCGACGCCGGCACAAAAACCGCGTGGGTTGGCGAGCAGGATATTCATGGGCGGATTGTCTCGGGCGATGCCGGCCATTTCAAGCGCGGTGCTTTCCGGGATTTGCCGGGATTGGTCAGTCTTCGGTGTTCTGCGGTGCAGAGACGTCCAGAATCTCGACCTTGAAGGTGATCTCATGGCCGGCCAGCGGGTGATTGAAATCGACCTCCACCCGGCCGTGCTCGACGCCCAGTATCATCCCCGGCGCCTCTTCGCCGTCGGGTAAGCTGAACGCGACGATCTGCCCCTTTTCCGGCGTGAAGCCACCGTCGAAGTCGCTTAACGGCATCTGTTGGATCAGCGCCGGGTCACGCGGCCCATAGGCCTGTTCGGGCATCAGCGCCAAGGTTTGGGTGTCACCGGCCTTGAGCCCGTAGATCGCCAGTTCCAGACCGGGTTGCAGGGTGCCGTCGCCCATTTGCAGCTCGACCGGTTCTTCGCCAAAGGTGGATAGTGCCTCGGTGCCGTCTTCCAGGTGGATCGACAAGTGCAGTATGACGTTGCCGCCGGGCAGGATTTCTTGGCCGCCGCTCATGTGTGGATGCCGGCTGCTTGGTCTGCGGCGATCGCGCGCAGAGTCGGTAGTTCGAGGCCGAGACGATCGGCATGTTCGAGTGCGCGCGCCAAACGTGTCGGTGCGCTGCGTCCCATGCATTGATGAACGGGATCGCCATTGAAGGCGTCCAGCATGGTATTGATCAGGGTATGGTTGTTGAACCGGCTGCCGGTCAGGCCTTCCTGTAACTTGATGACCTCGTTGGCGACCTGCTGAGCGAAAATCTGATGATCGCTCCACAATTCGCCGACCGTACCGCCGGTGCGTAGTCCGGCGATGTTGCTGGTGAGAATATAGAGATTCTTCACGACCAGCTCATTGAGCATGTCGTGGGAACGTTCGATTACTTTCGTGGTGATGTTCAACGTCGCCAGCGCGTCGGTCAACAGTTGGGCCCGCGGGCCGTACACCGGCGACGGGATGATGATCTTGCTGTCCTGCCCTTTCTTTTTTTCGAACCAGACCGAGATGACCGTGACGTCGTCGAAGGCTTTATAGTCGTCGGGCAACAGTTCGTTTTGCAGCAGCGCGAGCCTGTTTCGCCATGGCTTGGGGATGGTTTCGAGTACGCGTGGCAGATCATTCTCGGCAACTGCGATCAGTACCAGTTTTGGATTCGGCAGTTGTTTAGCGAGTTTTTTGATGTTTGCGTCCCGGTTGACCGGGTAGACGGGATGCCCCAGACGTAACAGGCCGCGCGCGAACACGCTGCCCATCTCGCCCAAACCGATCACCACGACGGGTTTTTTCGCCATATCGTTGCCTCTTGCGTTGCTTCCTGCCGCCGAAGCTTGCCGGTCAATACGGCGGGATTCAATCCCGAGCCCTGGCCGGAATAGGTCTGAGGCAGTTCAGATGCCTTTGCGCCAGGTGATTTCCTCGCCGCCATCGCGTCGCGCCAGGATGCGGGCCATGACGAACAGCAGATCGGATGTGCGATTGAGATAGCGTAGGCTTTCTGTGTTGACGGCTTCGGTCCGCGATAGGCGTAGCAAATCGCGTTCTGCACGTCGGCACAAGGACCGCGCCAAGTGGCATCGTGCGGCGGCTTCGTTACCGCCGGGCAGTACGAATTCCTTGAGTGGCGGCAGCTCGGCGTTGAGCCGGTCCAGCGACACCTCCATCGCCTGGGTGTGTGCGGATTGCAGCAGGTCAGTGCCCGGCATGGCCAATTCGGCACCGAGATCGAACAGGCGGTGTTGCATGGCCTCGAGAGAGGCGTCGAGTTCGTCGCCGCCGAGACCTGCTCGTAACAGGCCCAGCATCGAGTTCAATTCGTCGACCGTGCCGATCGCGTCGATACGCGGCGAATCCTTGTCGATCCGGTCGCCACCGACGAGGCCGGTGGTGCCGTCGTCACCGGTGCGGGTATAGATGCGGGTCAAACGTGGCATGGCGCCTCACTCGGATTGAAAACGAATCCCTACCGTCAGTGCACGCCCGGGCGATTCGTAGCGGGCGGCGAGTTCGTAGTCCTCGTCGGATAGGTTCTCAAGTTTGACGAATGTCGTCCACTCCCGGTCGAGTTGATAGCTGCCGTGAAGGTTGACCAAGGTGTAGCTATCGGTGCTTGTTGGCGCAAAGGTGATGCCGTCGACGTCGTCGCGTTGACCGCTATAGATCAGTTCGCCACCGAGGCTGATGCGGTTGCCGACGTAGTCCAGTCGCGTCTTGGCCGAGGATCTGGCACGCCGTAACAGCTTGCTGTCGTTGCTCCGGTCGCGCGGTTCTTGGCGCAGCAGGCCGGTATCCAACGACCAAGGGCCATGGCGCAGGCGATAGGCGACTTCAATACCTTTAATACGCGCTTGGTCGATATTGACATTGACGGTGTTGGGGAAGACGCCGGTGGACACAATTAGATCCTTGATATCGGTACGAAACAGGCTGATGTCGAATTGCTGCGCGTTATCGATCAGATGCGTCAGGCCGAGTTCCAACGCGCGTGAGCGCTCCGGACGCAGATCCGGATTGGCGCTGAAAACGAATCGTTCAGTAGCGGTGGGAAAACGAAAGCCTGTCGCGGCGTTGGCCTTGAAAACGGTGTCTGAGGTTAGCCGAAATCCATAGCCCAGGTTCCAGGTGGTATGGCGTCCGGCATCTTCGTGATACAGCAGACGGCCACCCGCCAGCCATTGATGGCGGCCGCGAGTCGTGTCGTATTGCGCATACAACGCCTGAAAATCGGTGGTCCCGTCATAGGTGGAACCGAAGCTTTCGATATCGGCTTGTTCCCAGGCCGCCTCGATCCCGAAGTTCAGAATATCGTCATTGCTCAGTTCGGCGATGTTACGCCACGCCAACGTCGTACGGTCCGTGTGTGCGAAATCGGCATTGTCGTTCTGGTCAATACGGTCACGCGCGAGGCCAAGCTGGAGTTCGCTACTGATACCGTCGATTATCTCGCCCTCGACCGACACTGTACTTACGCTATTGAGGAAGTCCTGGGATACCGGTACCAAGACCAGCGAAAAGGTCGGTGCCGGAAAGGTGAAGTTCTGATACTCGGTTGTTCCTTCGGCCTGCCAATGGCTGGCGGCGAAGGTCAGCCCGTCACTTGTATGCCGGAATGTGGCGTTAAACGAGGTATTGTCATGGCCGCTTTCATCCGACACACCGGGCAATACCTCAAAACCGTCGGTATCGAAATGAGAGACCGCCAACGATATGCCTGTTTGCCCGTTACCATGACTAAAGCCGGCGGATAGACGTTCGGTCTCATAACGTCCGTATTCGCCGCTGGCGAAGTATTGCGTACCGGGTTTAAAGCTGGGAAGGGTGTTTACGCTGACTACGCCACCGATTGCGCCGCTGCCCCAAAGAGTCGATTGCGGACCTTTGACAACCTCGACCCGGTGCAGCATTTGCGTGTCCACGCTCTGGATAGCCGCGCTGGCGACGGTCGCCGAATTCATCGCGACACCATTGATCATTACCAAGTTGTGATCGCTCTCGGTGCCGCGGAAGAACAAAGAAGTTGTCTGGCCCGGTCCGCCATTGCGGCCGAGTTCCAAACCGTTCGAGAGACGCAACAGCTCGGCCAGATCGACGGCGTTGCTGCGCTGGATGTCGTCGCGATCGAAGACCTCGGTTGGCACCAGGGCCTCATGTGCGTTGATCGGATAACCGGTGGCGCTGACCACGATCTCCGGTAGCTCGGTGGCTGCGTAGCCGATTGCCGGCCATGCCAGAAGCGCCGGTAGTAGCTTTTTCATTGTGCTCCCCAGGATGCTCACCCGCATCATGCGTGTGTTATGACCTCGGGGAGAAAACGGGCAACCGCGCACGCGTCGGTAGCTACGAGCGACCGGCGTCACGTCGCCCGTCCGCCCACCGCAGTCGGGTTATCGTTCGCCGGGCCGGTATCCGGACTGACGGGTCGGCCTTGTCTGGCCGGGCTGGCGCGCCTTCCCAGGTCGTCGACCCAGTGGCTTGTGAGCGCGAGCAATACCCGATCACCGTTGCGGGGGCAGTGTCGGAGTGGGCACAGGGTACCGCACCGACTTCCCGTTTAACCCTCGACGTCGCAAAGCGGCATGAGGGCACCTCAGGCGAGGTAGCGGACTCTACGTGGGCGAAAAAGACAGGTCAAGCCGACCGAACCGAGGGTCGACCGGGAAGGTCGTTTGCATACCGCACCGGGGCCGGTAAAACCGGCCGAGTGCGTGACGCGATTTACTTCATGAGTTCTTGGGTAACGAAGACGTAGCCGAGTACGCCGGAAATGGCGACTACCAGGATCATTTGCAACACGATGCAAACGCCGGGGATATCACTGCAGACCTTACCGAAAGTACAACTCAAAAAAGACTTCACTCACAGACCTCCTGTTAGACCTTTCTGATTTCTACTTTTCAACTGCAACTCTCGGTTTAAATTAGAAAATTCTAATTTGTCGTATCCTTGAGTTACTAGATACTGGCACGCCTTTTCCCGTATGACAACCTTGTCATACGGGAATCTGCGAGAGATTGATTAATCTAAGTTAAAATGCTGTATTTACGAGAAATTTGACCTTTTTACTGGGTCATTCATTATCGCGCGTTTGGTATCTCGACCAGGACATTCTATGCATTGTTCCACATGGGTTTACGGGCCTTCGGTGCGGGCTTTTTGTTCTGGACTTGACGTATTCTGTAGTCCCATCGTCCGATATCGCGGCGACGGCTTAACCGGGAGACGCAATGGATATCCAAGGACCGTTGAAGGTGGGTGTGGTAGCACCTTCGTCGGAGGGCAACTACGAGTTGCATATCGATTTCACCGATGAATTTCGGCATGCCGACCTTGCCGCACAGGGTGAACGCTTTCGCGATTATCTGGGTGAATTGACCAAGGCGCTGCAAGCGGGCGACCTGGATGAACGCAATAGGCAAGGTGTATTGCTGATTCAACAGATCTGTGAACAATTGAGACCGCATGTCGAGACGGGTGATGTGGCATTGGCGGAGACCCTGGTTATCGAGGTGCAACGCACGCCGGAGGTCAATCTGGCCGATCTTTTGAACGCATGACGGAGCGTTCACATATTCTCGCCGGTACCGAGTTCAACTTCGATGAAGCGGTTCGGGAGAACTCGCGTCGCGGCCTGGTCTTGGTCGATTTCCGGACGCCTTGGGCCGGGCCTTCTCTGTGCCAACAGCAGGTTCTAAAGCGATTGGCGACCGATGACGAGGGGCGTTTTTTGCTGGTTACCTTGAATACCGATGAACAAAAGGGCATCGTCGAGCGATTCGGTGTTAAGAAGCCTGCCGTCGTTCAAGGTGTTTCGAAACGCGGTCTGCCGGCGATTTTCGATGCCCTTGGCGGTGACCGCGATTTGGTTAAACGTTATCGTGGCGAGTTCGCTCGTTTGATTCATTGACGGGGTGCCTTGCACAGTACATCTATGGCTAAGCCCGAACCCCAAATCGGATTTGTCAGCCTCGGTTGTCCGAAGAATCTGGTCGACTCCGAACGTATCCTGACCCAGTTGCGTGCCGAAGGTTATGGTTTGTCGTCAAGCTACGAAGGCGCCGACCTGGTGGTCGTCAATACCTGCGGTTTTATCGACGACGCGGTACGCGAATCGCTCGATGCGATCGGTGAGGCGCTCGACGACAACGGGCGGGTGATCGTCACCGGTTGTCTTGGTGTGCGCGAAGACGACATACGCGCGGCACATCCCGACGTGTTGGCGGTCACCGGTCCGCATGATTACGAGGCGGTCATGGAGGCGGTGCATGCCCATCTGCCGGCGCCACACGATCCCTTCACCAGTTTGATTCCGCCGCAGGGCATCAAGCTCACACCCCGCCACTACGCTTATTTGAAGATCTCCGAAGGCTGCAATCATCGTTGCAGTTTTTGCATCATTCCCAGCATGCGTGGCGACTTGGTCAGTCGCCCCATCGGCGAGGTACTTGCCGAAGCGGAACGGCTGGTCGAAGCGGGTGTGCGCGAGCTGTTGGTCGTATCGCAAGACACCAGTGCCTACGGCTTGGATCTGAAATACCGACCGGATTTTTGGCAGGGTAAACCGGTCGATACCCGGTTGACCGCATTGGCACGCGAACTCGGCCAATTGCCGGCCTGGACCCGTCTGCACTATGTCTACCCTTATCCGCATGTCGACGATTTGCTGCCGCTGATGGCAGAGGGTCTCATCCTGCCTTACCTCGATATGCCCTTGCAGCACGGCAGCCAAAGTGTCCTGAAGGCCATGCGACGGCCGGCAGCGACCGAGAAAGTGTTGCAGCGTATAAGACGTTGGCGTGCGATCTGTCCCGAGCTCGTATTGCGTTCGACCTTTATCGTTGGCTTTCCCGGTGAAACCGAAGACGATTTCGATCAGTTATTGAGTTTCATTCAAGAGGCGCAACTCGATCGAGTCGGTTGTTTTGGCTATTCACCGATCGATGGTGCTGCAGCCAATGATTTACCCGATCCCGTGCCGGAGGCTCTCAAGCAGGACAGGGTCCAACGCTTCATGGAAGTCCAGGCCGAGATCAGTCGCGACAAGCTTGCCTTGCAGGTCGGCCGCGAGATGTTGGTGTTGGTCGATCGCGTCGACGACGAGCGCATGCTGGCGCGTGGCCCGGGCGATGCGCCGGAAATCGATGGCCAAGTCATTATCGACGGTGCCTGGGACGACATCGGCCCGGGTGATTTCGTCGAGGTTAGGGTTACCGGTTACGACGATCACGATTTGTTTGCCGAGCCCACTTAGATCGACCGGCAAAAAGCCCGGGTGGTTTCCCACCCGGGCCAACGATCGTTCAGTCCACGATCAAATCAACGGTTAGGAACCGATGATGCCGCCGTCCTTGCGGGTGATGACCAGTGTCGCGTCACGCGGTACCGTCACGCCGTCCGGCTCGCGCTTGTTCGGGAACGAGGTCAGGTTGGGATCACCATTACCCGGGTGCTGGAGGTTGATGAACATCGTGCGACGGTCGGGCGTTACCGTGAGACCGGTGATCTCGTCGCCGGTGACGCCGGTGATCAGACGGGCCAGATCGCCGGTGGTGGTGTCCGCGACCATCAGCTGGTTGTTCAAGCCGTCCTGCTGACCGCCGTCGGTCTCGATGAACAAACGGCCGTCGGGGTCTGCCCACAAACCGTCCGGATCGCTGAAGGTGTCCTCGGTGCCGTGGGTGTCTTCGGCATAGATGAAGATGTCCCAGACGAACTTGGTGCCGGTGAAACGCTTGCTGTCTTTCCAGCGGATGATGTGACCGTCGGCGTTCGGGAAACGCGGGTTGGCCGCGTTGCCTTCGGTACGCCGGCTGTTGTTGGTCAGGGTACAGTAGACCGAACGATCGGGTGCGACGGTGATCCATTCCGGGCGATCCATCGGGGTGGCGCCGAGGATGTCCGCGGCGACACGTGCGTAGGTCAGCACCTCGGCCTGATCATTGAAGCGCGCGGCCAGTGCCGGGTTGTCGATGGTCAGTTCGAGCCATTCGCCGGTGTGGTCATCATCGAAGCGCGCGACATACAGCTTGCCTTCGTCCAGCGGGCTTTTGCCCTGGCGAATCATCTTGCGATGGTTGCCGGCGGAGACGAACTTGTAGATGTAGTCGAAACGCTGGTCGTCGCCCATGTAGACGACGGCACGGCCGCCGCGACCGATCACGGTGGTGGCGCCTTCGTGCTTAACGCGGCCCAAGGCGGTGCGCTTGACCGGCTTCTGGGTGGCGTCGAAAGGATCGATCTCGACGACCCAGCCGAAACGGTTTTCTTCGTTCTTGTAGTCCTTGTCGGAAAGATCGAAGCGGCGGTCGAAGTTGTGCCAGCCGTAGCCCGAACCGTTGGTGCTGAAACCGTAACGCTGCTGCTCTTCAGTCGGCTCCCAGGTGTTCTCGGCATTGGTTGCGCCGAAGTAACCGTGGAAGTTTTCCTCACAGGTCAGGTAGGTGCCCCAAGGGGTCGGACCGCTGGCGCAGTTGTTGACGGTGCCCAGCGGGATGTTGCCGTTCGGCGTTGCGAGCAAGTCGGAGCCGGCGACGGGGCCGCTGAAGGCCATCGGGGTGTTGACGTGGATACGGCGGGCGTTGGCGCTCTTGACGGGCTTCCATTTGCCGCGCTGCTTCTTGATCTCGACAACCGAAACGCCGTGTGCGTGTTGCGATACGCGAACGTCTTCGAGGCTTTCCGGTGCGCCTTTGCCAAGTACATGGCTGTTGCGGCCGAACTCGTGGTTGATTGCCAGCATGCCGTGGTTGTTGACGCTGTCGGGCAGATAGTGACCGCGACGACGTTTCTTGTCGACGAACGGGAAGAACCACATGCCGTCGTGGCCGATACCGATCTGCTTGGCTTGGTCTGCAGAATTCGGCGGCCATTGGTATTCGGGGCCGTCCGGCTCGATCGGGTCGCCCCAAGGGATCAGGACGTCGAACCGGTAGTCTTTCGAGATCGTCGGCCATGGGCCGTTACCGTCTTCGACGGGTACCGGACGGAATCTCATAAGGCGGCTACGGCGTTTCCAGAACGGGCGCTTATCCTTGTGCCAATCTTGGTCCCAGCGTGCGGTGGCGACGGTCGGCAGGAAAGTCACCGCGCTGGCGGCCAGGCCACCGGCGAGAACCTTGCGTCGCGATACGCTGGACTGCAATACATCTTCAAAGGGCCGATTGCCCGAGTTGTTGTCGACACCCGGATCGTTCGGCTTTCCGTTAATTAGTAACAAATCGTCATCGTCGTGCTTCATTCGTTGTTCGCTCCCGTTTTAACTGCGCGTCGCATTGTGCTCGGCTGTCAGGAGGAGCGAACGCTAGTGACGACAGATTGCAACGGAGTGAAACGCGTGTTGCGAATACATTGCTAAAACAAGACAGTTCCATACGTCCATCGATCGTGCTTGCCATAACGCTTGCGTTGACCGGTATGGGAGAGCCTCGACGGAAATCGTTACGCAATGATCATCCGCCGATCGTAAGGTTTATCGACAGGCTTCGATTATCGTTCATCGGTGTGATTTCGGCCTGTTCCACGAACAGGCCCAGTTGTTCGAAAACCAACAGTAACTCGATGAGCCGGTTATAGTCCAAGCCGGTAATGCGTATGTCGGCACGCTTAAGGCCGGATTCGCGTACGTCGATGCTTGCATCAGGCCCGGTTATCTCGGCGGTGGCGGTTTCGATCGCCGTAATCGACCGGGTTTGGTTGGGTAGCGATATCCCGCGAGCGTTGACGGTATCGCTAATGTCTTGAACCTTGCGATGAGATTCCAGTGCGCCGTCGAAACGGCTCGCCGCTTCCTCGGTCGCATGGTGTAATGGCGTGATAACGGCGAACCAGACGAGTGCGGCGACAACAGCGATACTGCCTGCGACCAGTGCGCGGCGGTCTCGTTGATCGAGATTTTGCAGTTGTTCAAGCATCTTTTTTCCATTGAATTTGCAGACGATCTTCGACGCGGCGAACATCGAAGCCGTGTTCGGCGAGTAGCTTGTCGACGTTCGAATCGGCGTCTCGCTCGTTGGCGATTACCACGGTCATGATACCGTCTCGGTATGCGAGGCGAAGGATGCCGCCCGATTCCGCCTCGTCCAGAGTTGCCGCAACGCGGTCCAGCATGGGCAAAAAGCCTTGCGCACGTTTTTGCTCGATTTGGTTCAGCTGCGCCAGGGCTTGTTCTGCCTGCGCCTCGGGGTCGACGATTCGGGTAATGCCGGGAATCGTGGCGCGCAGGGTTTCGTGTGTCGCCTCTTCGAGACGCTGTGTCTCGCGTTCGAGTACTTGCTGACGATGATAGTCGCCACCCAATTCGACACCCAAAGCCAACACGATTAGCGCGGCGGCCGACCACCATGCGTAGGGGTGTTCGGCCCTGGTGTTTCGATGACTCGTCAATAGCCCGTGCCCGTTTGGCAAACAGGGTGCCGTATCCGACGATTCGACAAGCTGCCAGCCTGCGACGCCGAGTGTGTTCGCCGAGGCTTCATCGATGCGGTCGACATAGAGCCTGGGTGCCTCGGACGTGAGGTCGTCGGGCAGGCAATCAGTCAGCATTTGGGGCGTTAGTGCGAACCCTTGGTGCCGGCCTGTGCGTAACAGCACGCGCTCCGGTCCGATATCTGCCGTCCAGCCGTCGTCGTGGCAGGCCAGGGCGTAGAAGTCGGGCCACATGGCATGGGGCTCGATGCCTTTTCCACGAAACCAGGCCAGCCAGTCTGCGAGCTCGTGCTGATGCACCGCCATCACATGGGCAACACGCTTGGTCTTGTCGACGTCGATCTGGAAGTGCAGTTGATCGGGATCCTCGGCCAGGGATTCCTCCACCGCATAGCGCACAAGGCGTTCGAGATGCCGGGCGTTCGTTGAAGGCAAGGCCACCTCACGGATCGCAATGGCCTCGCTGGGTACCAGTGCGATAACGCGATGAGAACACTGATTTGTATCGATGTCGTCGTCGCCATAACGGACGAATGTCGTCTGTGGCATGTCAGCTTTCCTCCGGGAATCGGGCTATGACCCTGGCTTGTTCGCCGTCGCTTTCGATATGGGAGACGAAACGGTAGCTACGCCGGTCGAGTGTGATCTTGGCGTTCAGGCCGAAGAAACGACTCTGGGTGGTGATGCCTTCGAGTGCGAAGTTCTCCGAGTCGGCGATACCCGGTATCGCCAGCAAATCCCTGGGTGAGGTAAAGGGTTGATCGTCGCGCAGTTGTAAGAAGTTTTTCAGTTGTACTTCACTGAGATTCGGTGCAATCGTTCGCAGCACCGACGGGACGACCGTATTGACATTGATCCCGGCACCGGGCGGTAGCACCTGAGTGTGTTCGTTCAGGTCTTCGTAGACGCGCGGTGTTATGCCATGTACGAGGTTTAACTCGCGCAGGCTGGCAAAGTATCGGTTTGCCGCGCGATAGGGTTGTGAATCACGGCTGTAGCGCGCGTCTTCGGCGCCGCCGGGGGCGCGCCGTTGACCGTCGTGGTCCAGCCAGTCAAGGATGGCATTGGTGAGATCGGGGTCGTGGCGTAACGATGCCAACAGGCGACGCAGGCGCTGCAGCGATACCACCCGGACCTGGCCGGAGAAATAAAGGTCGTTGAGGTTGAAGCGTTGTTGCAAGTCGGTCACCGTCGCCTCGACTCGGGCGGGGCCACTGTCCTTGGGTAGGGCAAGCGGTTTCGGTTCGACATAATGCCGTTGCGCTTTGATATCGGCGACGATGGCCGTTGCGGCGGTTTGTTCGAGATCTTGCAGTAGCGACAGGATTTGTTGGTTGTCGCGTAAGGCCTCGGTCCGATGGATCGACAGTTGCTGCTGCACGCCCAGCTCCGTTGCGATGGCCACAGCCGCGAGCGTGACGATCAGCGCCATGACCAGGGCAATACCTTTTTGACGCGGGCTCGACATCAGCCGCTCCCGGGAGTGGAAAAGATCCGTCGGTACGACGCGCCGTCCGCAAGTTCCAGGTGGAGTTCTATCGCGCGCGGTAGGGCAGCCTCGAATTCATCGGCCCGGGTACCGACCGGCCAGGTTGCGTGCCATTCATCGACGCCGAGAAAACGGATCTCCAGTTTCTTCAAGTCGGTTAACAGGTTTGCGGTGACGCTTTCGTGCCCGGGCAGGCGATCCAGCACCGGCCATACTTGCCGTTGTAGAACGTCATCGGTGAACAAATAGTGGATTCGAACCAGATCGTTTCCGTCGCCGGGCGATCGTTGCACTTTGGTCAATTGCAAGAGTTGCCCGCCGGTGCCGCCGAGCATCGCGACGACGTTGCCGCCGAGCGCGTCGCGGACACCACGCCGCACGGCGAATTGAATGTCCGATTCGATGAGATGTAACGCTTTTTGAACCTGCGCGAAGTGATCCGCCTCGCGTTCGAGCCAGCGGCTCTGAGTCGTCAGGCCGTTGAGTCCGCCATAGGCCAGGCTTGCCATCAGTCCAAACACTGCGATCGCCAACACCAGTTCGAGCAGTGTAAAGCCGAGGCTGCGGTACATATCAGTCCGCCTTTTCCGGTTTCACTATGAACCGTAGTCCACTCATACGGTGGAGCACCGGGGCATCCGGTCGGTCAGGCCGTACCTCGACGGCAAGTTGGGCAAGACCTTCCGTTTTCGCTATGGCATCGCGATGGATTGTCCACTGCCAGCTTTGTCGGCCCATGCGGTCGCTGCCGTTAACGTGCGTTACATCCGTAACGAGAAGACCCAGCCTGGCTTCGGTCAGGCGGTTCATCGCAACCCATTGCGCCAGCACCGTATCGCGCATGCGTTGTTGGTTGGCGGCATAGGCGCCGACCGCGTGCACGACGCCACCCAGAACCAGTGTGAGCACCAGCAGCGCGATCATGACTTCCAACAGCGATAATCCGGATTGACGCATCATGGCGGTTCAACCGAAGTTTGACCCTTGCCGAATCTCGATGGCTGCGGTGGCGGATATGTCGACGATGGATTCTCGATGATTACTGGTGTCGGAAAGCCGGATGGCCATCGGGCTGGCCAGGCCTTCGGGTTCGAAGGTGATCGTCTGGCGTGCGCTGTCTCGCCAGCCGCCAAGCCCGTTGGCGATACTGAGTTCTATGGTTGTCGGCAGCAAGTGCTCGGCGGCCAGGTAATGTTGCTCCGACATCGGCGACCAGCCGTTGTTTTGCCATTGCATCAGCCGATACCCGGCGCGGTCGAGTTGCAGTGCGATACGGGTGCCGCGAAACACGGCCTGATTCGCCGCGAATGCCGCCGCATTGGCCAGGCGTTTCGTCTCTTGTGCCAGCGGACGGCCTTCGCCTGTCGCACCGATCGATAGAACGGCGGCAGTCGCCGCGATGCCGATGATGGTCACCACCACCAACAGTTCGAGCAGCGAGAAGCCATTTGTCTTGATAACTAATGGGGTCAATTCAGTTGCCAATTACCGAAATCGGCGTTCTCGTCGATGCCTTCCTTGCGGCCGTCGGCGCCGAGGGTGTAAAGGTCGAAGGCGCCATGCTGCCCCGGCGAAAGATAGACGTAAGGCTTACCCCAAGGGTCCTGCGGTACGCGATCGAGATACCCCTCCGGGTTCCAGTTGGCGGTATCCGGCAGACCGATAGGGCGTTCGGTCAAGGCCTCCAGACCTTGCTCCGTGGTCGGGTAACCGTAGTTGTCGAGCTTATAGAGTTTCAGCGCCGATTCGATTGCGCGCAGATCCTGCTTGACCTTGCTGACGCGTGCCTCGGCAGGGCGACTCATCACCTGGGGTACGACCACCGCGGCGAGAATCCCCAGTATGACGACAACGACCATGATCTCGATCAGCGAAAAGCCGTTGCGTTTCATCATGCGGTGTGACGCGTTCATAGGCTGTGCTACGACTCCATGACAATCGTGGAAAGGATGCGATCCTAGGTAGCCCGTGTTACGGCGAGATTACGAGCGGTTTTCCGCGGATGTCATGAGATTGTCATTGGCGTGGATTAGTTTTCCGTCTTCGTGTTCACGTGCCTGTGGACGCCGGTGCTGACCCGTCGTCACATCCGGATTTGTAGAGTGTCGAGAGATGTGGAACTCCGGTGTCATCCGATGGATTCAACGGCCGGCGGTATGGGCCGTGGGCAGCGCGCTGGTCTTGTTGCTGCTGGTCAGCTGGCGCCAATGGCAGGCGATTGCGGTTTTACCGGTCGAGGTCGCTATAGAGGCGCCATTGCCGCGTGAAGAGGTTGCCCCGGCGTTGCCGGATTCGATGTCCGACTTCGACCCGTTCAGCCGGCGAGAGGTACCCAGGCAAACCAGCCAGCCGACGATCACCCGTCGCCAACCGCACGGGCTGGAACTCGAAGGTGTATTGCACCTGCCCGAACGCGGCGGTGGCGTTGCAATTCTGCGCCGAGGCGATCTCGTCAAGGCGGTACAACTCGGCGATCGCGTGAACGGTATCGAACTGATCGAGATTCACGCGAATGGTGTCGTACTGCGCAATGCCGGCCATCGGGAGGCGCTACCGTTACGCCGGCGGTCGTTAGGCGACGGCGGCCGAACGCCGGCTCGGCATACGCGTCGTTTTGCCAGAAACCACCAGCAGGCCTTGGATTTCGATTAGGCCCTAGTCATACCGGCTTCCGTCATTAGTATTACAGCCCGCGATAAGAAAATGTCCGCTAATCTGTGTCGATCGCTACTGTTGTTTGCCGTGCTTGCTGTTGTCGCGCCGGTCAAGGCCGAGCAAACCGCACAAGATGATTTCGTGCTCAATCTGAGCGATGCCGATATCAGCGTTTTCATAAAAACCGTATCCGAGATTACGGGTAAGAACTTTGCGATCGATCCGCGTGTCCAGGGCAAGATCACGGTCATCACTGCGACTCCCGCCAGTGCCGATCGAATTTACGAAATTTTTCTATCGACGCTCAATGTCAACGGTTTCGTCGCGGTCGAGAGTGGCGACATCATCAAAATTGTGCCGGATATCGGTGCCATGCAGCGTGCGACCGGCGATGGGCAAGGGGCCGCCGGCGATCAATTGGTGACCCGGGTGATCGAGGTCGAGCAGGTTGAGGTAGGGCAGCTGGCCGGTATCTTGAAGCCCTTGCTGCCGGCAAGCGCCTATATGGCGGCGCATCCGGATGCACGCGTGATCGTCGTCGCCGATACGGCCGATAACGTCGAGCGTGTTACCCGTATCGTCAGACGCATCGATCGAGGTTCCGACCAGGCGGTGGATGTCGTACCGTTGACGCACGTCGATGCCGAGCAATTGATCGAGACCATCGAATCGCTTCAGCAGGGCGGATTGAAGAAGGGGCGTACCGCAGGCGCCAATCTCGCGGTATTGGTGCCGCATTCACATTCGAACAGTATCCTGGTCAGCGGTCTGGCGTCGGAGCGTACGGAATTGCGCGAGTTGATCGCCCGCTTGGATGTGCCTGCCGATACGCTCCGCGCAGCACAAGTCGTTTATCTCAAGCATGCGGTCGCAGCCGATTTGCAGAAGGTGCTTCAAGGCATCGGCGAAAAGCTCAAGGCGCCTCAGGCGGATGCCTCGCGTTTTCAGATCGAGGCCGATGAGGGGGCCAATGCGCTGATAATCTCGGCGCCCGCCGATCTGATGCTCGAGGTGCGCTCGCTGATCGGCAAGCTGGATGTGCCACGATCGCAGGTTCAGGTCGAGGGTGTGATCGCGGAGATCTCGACGAACCGCGGTGCCGAACTCGGCATCGAATGGCAGACCGCACTGACCGGTGACGGCATCTATGGCATCTTGCGTAATCCGATCAGTGGCAGTAGTACGTCGTCGATACCCGGGGGTACGGCTTCGACCGACGGCTTCCCCGGCAGCGCCGGCGGAGGACTGAGTCTGGGCTATTTTTCGGACGGCGATTTGCGTGGTTTGCTGAAGGCCCTGGCATCGGATTCGTCGACCAAGATCCTGTCGACGCCTACGGTCGTGACACTGGACAACAAAAAGGCATTGATCCACGTCGGTCAGAACGTGCCTATCGTAACGGGTAGCTTTACCAACGATTCCGGCGCGGACGACCCCTTTCAGACCATCGAACGTCGCGACGTGGGTATCAAGCTGGAGGTGACGCCGCAGATCAATGAAGGCGACACCGTACGCATGGAGATCCGCCAGGAGGTATCCAGTGTCGATCCGGGTAGCGACGCCACCGGTCTGATCACCAACGAACGGACTATCGAGACCACGGTGCAGGTCGATGACGGCCAGATCATCGCCCTCGGTGGTCTGATCTCCGACGACATCAACGAACAAGAGTCGAGCGTACCCTATGTCGGCGATATCCCCTTGGTCGGCGAATTGTTCACCTCGCGGCGTTCGGCGATGCAAAGGCGTAACCTGGTGGTGTTCCTGCGTCCGACCATTCTCGTGCAAGGGAAAAAACAGCAGGTCATGATGGAGAGCCGATACCGGCAGATGCGTCGTATGCAACTCGGCGATCGTAAGCAGGGCGCATCGGTTTCTAACATGCCGGGTCAGCGGGCGGCCGTTTTGCCGGCTTATCCGCCGGCTGCCGACAAGCCGGTCATCGCCTTGCCCGAGGCCGAGCCGCCCAAGCGTACCGGGCAGACCGGCGCCGACGACTACATGGCACAGGAATACTCGTTCTTTGAGTTCGAGTGATATGACTGCGACCGACAAGCCATCGTCACTGCCCTATGTGTTCGCCCGCCGACACGGTTTGGCGGTGTCGGCCGTGGAGGGCGAGACGCTGACCTTGATCAGCCGTGGAACGCCCAGCATCGAGGCCGTAAGCGAGGCGCAACGCGTGCTCAGGCGACCGCTGTGTCTGCAGAAGCTGGATGACGAGACCTTTGCCGGCCGGCTCGGCGAGTTGTACGGCTCGGACAGCGAGGTCGCCAGCCGTCTGTCGGAAGATTTGCACGAGGAGATGGGGCTGGAGGACGCCGCCGCCCAACTGCCGGCCGAGGATCTGCTCGAAAGCGCCGACGATGCACCCATGATCCGCTTCATCAATGCACTGCTCAGCGAGGCGGTTAACCGCGGGGCATCGGATGTGCACATCGAACCGTTCGAACAGCAGCTGCTGGTGCGCTTCCGGGTCGACGGTCATCTGACCGAACGATTGCGTACCGACCGCCGCCTGTCGGTGCAGATCGCGTCGCGCATCAAGGTCATGGCAAAGCTCGATATCGCCGAGAAACGTCTGCCGCAGGATGGTCGCATCAGCCTGCGCATTGCCGGGCGGGCGGTAGACGTGCGGGTATCGACCCTGCCGTCCAACCACGGCGAACGTTTGGTGTTGCGATTGCTCGACAAGCAGGCGGGCCGGCTGGATCTGCCGCAGCTCGGACTTCAGCCGGACGATCTTGAACGTCTGTTGTCCCTGATCCAACAGCCGCACGGGATTATCCTCGTCACCGGCCCGACCGGGTCGGGTAAGACGACGTCGTTGTATGCCGCGTTGAGTGAGATCAACGACGGTCATCGCAATATCATGACGGTTGAAGATCCTATCGAATACGACCTGCCGGGTATCGGGCAGACGCAGGTCAACGGCAAGGTCGGGATGACTTTTGCCAAAGGTCTCAGGGCGATCCTGCGTCAGGACCCGGATGTCGTCATGGTCGGCGAGATTCGCGACCGGGAGACCGCGGAGATCGCGGTGCAGGCGAGTTTGACCGGCCACCTGGTGTTGTCCACATTGCATACCAATACCGCGGTCGGTGCGATTACCCGCCTGCGCGACATGGGTGTCGAGGCCTTTCTGATCGGCTCCAGTCTGACCGGTGTCATCGCCCAGCGGCTGGTTCGCCGGCTTTGCCGCCATTGCCGTACGGGCAAGCCGGCGACTGCGGCCGAGCGTCAGCTGTTTGCCATCGAGGCCGAAGATGCGATCTTGTATCATCCGGCGGGTTGCGGACATTGCAATCAACAGGGTTATCGTGGCCGCTTCGGTTTGTACGAAATCCTGGTGGTGGACGAGGCCATGCGCAATGCTATTGCCCTGTCGGCGGGTGAAGCCGAATTGCTCGAATCACAACAACGTCCCGGACAATCGCTGAAGGCCAAGGCCGTTGCCGCGATCATGAGTGGCGAAACCAGTCCCGAGGAAGCCATGCGCATCATGCGCGGCAGCGGTGGATGAGCGCCTTTCGCTATGTCGCACTGGGCCCCGACGGCCGTCAGCGTAGCGGGACCCTGGAGGGTGATTCGGCGCGTTTGGTGCGCCAGCAGCTGCGTGGTCAGGGTTTGTTTCCGGTCACGGTTGATCCGGTCGCCGGTGGCGACGGGCGCTCGCGTGGTTTCGGCGGTTTTCGACGGCGTTGGTCGGCCAAGGAACTGCAGCTTTTTACCCAACAGCTCGCGACCTTGCTGAAATCGGGCCTACCACTCGATCAGGCACTCAAAACCATTGCAAGCCAGGCCGAGTCGTCGGCCTTACAGGCGACCGTCATGGCGATTCGCTCGCAGGTCACCGAAGGCCGCAGCCTATCCGAGGCTTTGGCGGGCTATCCACAAAACTTCGATCGCCTTTATCGCGCTACGGTCAGTGCGGGTGAGGCCTCCGGGAAACTCGATGCGGTGTTGCAAGGGTTGCTGGGACATATGGCGCGGCGACGCAGGATGGCGCAGAAGACCCAGGCGGCCCTGGTTTATCCGATCATCCTGACGCTGGTGTCGGTGTTGGTGGTTTTCGGGCTGTTGCGTTTCGTCGTGCCGGAGATCGTGGTGGTGTTCGAGGGCACGGGCCAAAATCTACCGGTGCTCACGGTCGGTCTGATTGCTTTGAGCGATTTCATCGGCCAATGGTGGCATTGGTTGCTCGGGGGCTTGGTCGTCTTGGCGGTGGGTTTGCGCTTGTTGTTGATGCGCCATCATCGCAGTCGTGTGGTCTGGCATCGGGCATTGTTACGTACACCGATGTTGTCGCGTTTCCTGCGCACGGTACAGACGGCACGTCTGACTCGTACGCTTGCAATACTGGTCGGTAGCGGCGTGCCCTTGATCGAAAGCCTGAAAATCGCCAGCGAGGTGTTGGGTCTCATCCCTTATCGTGAAGCCCTGGAGGATGTCACGGTACGCGTTCGTGAGGGCGAGTCGTTGAGCCACGCTCTGGAGGTCACCGGTCGATTGCCGCCGGTAACCCTCAGTTTGATCGCGAGTGGCGAGACAGGGGGCAACCTTGGTGAGATGTTGGCCAATGCGGCCGATGATCGCGAAAGCGAGATCGAGGCGACCACCGAGGTGATGTTGAGCCTGTTCGAACCCTTGGTGATACTGTTGATGGGTGGCGCCGTACTGCTGATCGTGCTCGCGATGCTTTTGCCGATCTTCCAGATGAACCAGTTGGTGGGTTGAATCGCCGCGTCAGCCGGCGATTAAATGGTTGTCCCAACGATTATCGTCTAGCGGGTACGTGCTCGTTCCCAGGTCGCCGTTGCTACGACGCAGGCCGCCGGTGCCGTCGCTGTACCAGGTGATCCCCGTATTGGATGCGATGCCGCACACGTCGGGTTGTTCGAAATGGTCGACAAAACGACCGCTGCGATCCCAGAGTGTCACCAGATTGCCGCGTGGTGACGAAACCGCAAAACCTTGGTTACCGTCGGTGAAACTGATGCTGCCGCAGTAGTTGCGCATACGCCGTTGTATCTGTTCGGGCGCTTCCAGCAAGCGCATTTCACCGCCGCGGCGATGCAGGGCGACCAGCGGCGGGCGCCGGTCGGGCGGGCCTTCGTATTGCATTGCGATCGCAACCAGGTCGTCAGCGGCGACATCGATGTGCCGAATACTCAGTTGGTGCCAATGTATCGGGGGTTGGTGCTGTGACAGCAGACGCCCGTTTTCCGAATCGAGATAACTCAGGTTCGGCTGCATATCATGCAGATTCAGTTTCACTCGCGGCAAATCGGGGTGGGTGCGGATGCCGCCGTTGGCCACGACCAAAGTACGACCGTCGTTCAGCAGATGGAGTTGGTGCGGCCCGATACCGTGGCTGTCGAGTTCGCCGAGACGGCGGTGGCCATCATGCACGTCGTAGATACCGATACGGCCTTTGTCGCTGTCGAAGGCGTTTTCGGTGGCCAGCAGTCGACGGCCGTCGGCCGTGAAGACACCGTGGCCATAGAAATGTCTGTCCGATATGGCATCGATCTGAGTTGTCATGCGTAGCCTGATCAGATCGAGCATGACGATGAAGGTACCGGGTCGACGGGCGAATACCGCGGCCAATGTACCCGTCGGATTCAACGCGATGGCGTGTCCGCGGCCGGGTAGGGGTTGATCGAGCAATACCCGGCCACGACCATCGAACACGCAGGCATAGTGCCGTCCCTTGCGGTCGCTGCGGCAGCTCAGCAAACGCTGTGTGGCATGACCGGGCCGGGCCCGCAGTGGTCCGAAAAGGGCGGTGGCAGCTGCGACTTGTAGCAGGCGTCGTCGATTAATCGCCATCGAGGCTGTTGAATCCGAGGCTAAGGCCGAGTGCTGCGGTCAGACGATCTCCGACCAGTGTCTGAAGCGTGGCGAGTTGAGTACGTAAGTGCTCCACCTGCGCGCGCGACTGGGGGTGAGAAACCGCCTCGGCCAGCGGCTGTTCGATACCGGCCGCCGTGGTATGCGCGTTGGCAAAGGCCTGCTCGAACGCCTGGGTTAATGCAGGTTCCGTGATGCGCGGTGCGAAGGCGGATTGGTACAGCTTGTTCACGGCCTCGAGATTGATCCGTAATGCGGCCAATGAAAGCCCGCTGCGCCAGGCCTCGGCCCGTTTGGGCATGGCTCGCTTACTGCCCAAGGGACGGTCGAGTTTCTTCGTCACCATGAGCTCAAGCTGAGTATGCAGGCTGTTTAATAGGCCGGCGCTGACCTCTTCCGCATTCTGGTAGTAGGCATTGCTCCGACTCGCGGTGGCAATTAACGCGCGGTGTGCGTTCGGGCCGGCTTGCCATTCGTCCAGCATTTCCTGCGACATGGCTCGGAGGTTGGCGGTGACCGCCATGATGACGGCGCAGCGCCATACCGCTTCGTCGGTATTCCGGATATCAGTGGTGTCGAACAGCAATCGTTCCAATGCACCGAAACCTTGCAATGCGACGCTGCCGCCGGCAAAGGCTTTGGCCTCGATGCGTGCCGGATCGGGTTTGGCCAGCAATTGCCGCAGGTGTTTACCGACGGTGCCGCGTTTGTCCGGCCAGAGTTGGAAACGAAATCCGCGATTGAATGCCAAGATCGGCCCGAAACGGATTTGCTGCACGGCCTGCCAAGCGAGAAAGCTGTCGGCAAAGGGTTGCTTTAGGCTGCTTGTATCGAGTTCAGCAGAATTACAGGCCTTTTGGGCGGTCGTGTCCAGCACCGCGCTTGTCTTTGCCAACGCTTGGTAACCGGGGACGATTTGTGCGTCGACCGCAGCCAGATTGAAGCGGTCGATATCGCCATCGTTCGCGGTTGCCGGTACGACAAGCGCCAACAGCAATGTCAGCGTTAGAACGAGTTTGCCGTTCACAGGCTTTCGACGAAGCGCAATAGCTGTGCGCGTTGTTCGGCATTCATCGCGACCACGGCGTCGCGCTGTGCCTGTGCCTCGCCGCCATGCCAAAGGATGGCTTCCAACAGATTGCGTGCGCGGCCATCGTGCAAATAGAAGCTGTGGCCATTGACGACGGGTGTGAGACCGATGCCCCATAGCGGGGCCGTGCGCCATTCACGACCGTTCGCGACGCCCTCGGGCCGGTTGTCTGCCAGGCCTTCGCCCATGTCGTGCAGCAGCAGATCGGTATAGGGCCATATCAGTTGGCCTTTCTGTTCCGGTGCGACACCTTCGCTTCGGGTGACGTATTTGGGTCTGTGACAGCTGATACAGCCGGTCTCGTAAAACAGGCGTTTGCCCGCGAGCACGTCCGGATGGTCGACATCGCGTCTCGCCGGTACCGCGAGGTTTTTCGAGTAAAAGACCACGAGGTCGACGACCTGGGCGTCGGCCTCCAGGTTATCGTATTGCGGCGAGTTGCCGTTCGGTGCCTCTTGGCAAGCCGTTTGTTTGGCGGTGCATTCACCGGCTCCGCTGCGGTTCAGCGGTACCGAAATGCCGATATCGCCATTGAACGCGCCTTGTGATTGTTCGTTCACGCTGGGTGCCCCTGCCTTGAGGCCGAAACGGCCGAGCATCACTTTATTGAACTCGGCGCTCCACACGCGATTCGGTCGTCCGGAGATACCGTCATCGTCGCGATCGTCCGGGTCGGCTAGGGCCAGGATGTCATCCGCATCGATCGCCTCGAGCAGCCCGAGGCCGATCATCTGCGGTGCGATCCGCGGCGATAACCGGGCTTCGGGATGCAATGGACCATAGCCAAGGTCTTCGGCGGTGTAGGTCGGTTTTCGCAGTTTGACCACGGTGCCGTCGGCGAGCGTCACGGGTATTTCTTCATAGCGAATGCCAATGCTGTATTCCGCCTTGTGGCCGGCGATCGCGAAGTCCTGAAGCTGCGTGCCATACACGGGATCGGGGATGTTGTTGACACGGTGTTCGGCCAGGAGGCGACGGTCTTCGTCGGTTTGCGGTGGGATGCCGATGCGCAAAAACATGGATACCGCATTGTCATCGGGCCCGTTCGGCGGATGCCCGCGTCCATCCTTGAGATGGCAGCGCTGACATGAACGTGCGTTGTACAAGGGACCCAGGCCGTCGGCCGCCTGGGTCGATGCGGGTGCGGTCACCCAGAGTCGTTTGAAAAAACCGTTCCCGACCTTGAAATCGATTTCGCGCTCGAAGCTCATATTGGCCGATGCATGCGAGAAGGCGTTGGCGTTGATCTTCTTATGGTGCGTGGTCGCTCCACCGGGTAGTGCTTCGCCGGGCTCCGCTTGGCTGAAGTCGGTTGTCGGCTCGGTGCCGGGTGCAGCATTGATGTGTGAAGCACCCAGCAGCAGGGATGCGAAAAGGATTGGGTAATACTGATACATAACGAAGGGTTATTGGTGCGGATTTTTGTGGACGGCGATGCCGGTTAGCGTTTCGCCTAGGATTGTTTCGTTGCCTGTTTTGCGGCTTGGCGCAGAAGATGGTTACGTCGCGCGCGACGGCTGTGTTTCGCGTTGCTGATCAGCGTTTGCGAAAGCTGACTTAACCAATTTCGAACGGTGGTGAGGGTGAGCATCGGTCGTCAGGCGGTCGCCAATTCGACGTCCCCGCTCCAGTTTTCGGCAAGGGCATCGTTCAATACACGATGGGCGCATTCGCGGCAGCGGCCGCAGCAGCTGGCAACGTCGAGTTCGCTGCACAGGCCGTCAATCGAATTGACCCCACGCCCTGCGGCGTCGCGAATCTGGTGATCGGTCACGCGTTTGCATACACAGACGTACATGGTTCACGTCCCCCAGTGATTTATCAGGATCGTATTATAAATGATAATGATTTGCAACTGTATTCACTCCATGAGAAGCGTCCGCAAAAAAACCAAATAAATCAGTATTTTAGGGTTGTATCCCTGTGGCGTCGCACTTAGTATCTGCCGCGACCATTCAAGGGCAAGCCAGTCCATTCGGATAGCCAGCCCGTTTCATTCGTTTTCTCGGGGGGAGCGGCATGCAAGGCGAACCGCATATCATCCAGGGGTTGAACCTCTGTCTCAAAGATCAGCTCACGGCGATCAATCAGCTTTTCTTACATGCCCGTATGGCGAAGGACTGGGGACTCCATCAGTTCAACGACTATGCGTATCACCGTTCGATCAAGGCAATGAAAATGGCCGATACATTGATCGAACGCGTGCTGTTTCTCGAAGGGCTGCCGAACCTGCAGGACCTGGGCAAACTGCTGATCGGCGAGAACATCCCCGAGATGCTGAAAGGGGATCTGCAGATGTTGACCGATCAGCGTCGCAATCTGCAGGACACGGTCAAGGCCTGCGAGGATGCGCGTGACTTCGTCAGTCGCGATGAGTTACAGGAAATCCTCGAAGAGACCGAAGAGCACATCGATTGGGTGGAGACCCAGCAATACCTGATCCAGCACACCGGTTTGGAAAACTATCTGCAGTCACAAATGGGAGAGTCCGATGAAGGGTAATGCACGCGTCATCGCCGAACTGCAGAAGTTGATCAATAGCGAACTGGCCGCCCGCGATCAGTATTTCACTCACTCGCGGATGTACAAGGATTGGGGTTTGCACAAGTTGTACGAGCGCCTCGATCACGAGATGCAGGAAGAAACCGAACATGCCGATGCGCTGATCGAACGCATGCTGTTTCTCGAGGCCCAGCCTGATCTATCGACGCCGGATGCGTTGAAAATCGGTACGACCGTGCCGGAGATGCTGCAAAACGATCTCGATGTGGAATACGAGGTCGCCGGTATGTTGAAAGCGGCGATCAGCATCTGTGAGCAAGAGCAGGACTACGACAGCCGGCGCATCCTTGTCGGTTTGCTGGACGATACCGAAATGGATCATGCCTATTGGCTGGAACGGCAACTCGGCTTGATTGACAAGGTCGGGCTGCCGAATTACCTGCAGTCGCAGATGGGTGAAGAGGTGACCGGCGGCTGACGAAAAAAAAGCCGCCCGGAAGGGCGGCCCAAGGAGGTGCTTTAGGAGTTCGTTTATTCGAAGACGGCGCTCGGGTTATCGAGGCTGTCTGATCCTTCGAAGGCAATGGCACTTAGCTCCATGGTGCTGACCGCCTTCTCGATGGCCTTGGTTTGGGCGAGTAGGGCATCGATTGCTGCCCTTACCTTGGCATTGCCGGCCTCGTTGTTCTCGCCGATCAGTTGATCGTAAGCCTCGCCTTTGCCGGCGCTGTCGACCAGCGCCTGCATGCTCACCAGGGTTTGATCGAGTTTCCTGCGTAATGTGCCGTCGACTGCCGGGTCACGCGTCTTCACCAAGTCTGACAGACTGGGGCCTTGCATCAGGCTGCCGTCGAGCCGGGTGTAGCTACCGGTGTAGACGTTTTTGATGCCGAGCGCGTTGTTGTAATGCGACCAATGGGTGTTGTCGCTGAAGCAATCATGCTCTTCTTCGGGGTCGTGCAGCATGAGGCCGAGCTTCATGCGTTCTCCAGCCAACTCGCCGTACGAGAGACTGCCCATGCCGGTGAAAATGGTCGCCAACCCCTGGGCGTTCCCGCTTTGCACCAGGGCTTTGCGTGCTTCGCCTTCGTCGGTCCATTGATCGACCATCCAGGTCAGATCCTTCAGCAGAAGATCCGTAACGGTTTTGAGGTAGGCGGCACGACGGTCGCAATTGCCCCAAGAACAGTTCTCG
Organism: Chromatiales bacterium; assembly: GCA_028280505.1. Classification (GTDB taxonomy): domain Bacteria; phylum Pseudomonadota; class Gammaproteobacteria; order Chromatiales; family Chromatiaceae; genus Thiosocius. Next base: position 41,862 of record JANQLO010000035.1, read on the forward strand.
GGATCGTAATCGCTGGCGGGACGTTGGCCGGCGCCGGGCCCTGTGCCGTTCAGATCCTGGCCCCAAAGCAGGAACTCGATGGCGTGATAGCCGGTGGCGACATTGGCCTCGATCTCATCGACTTCGTGTAGCGTTTCGGCGAGCAACGTGGGTGTGATTTCCCGTGCGTCGATTTCATTTCCCGAGAGCACCAGTTTCGGGTTGGCGATCACGTTGGCGACATAGTAGGGGTTTTCATCGGATTCCCCGCCATAGCTGGCGGCAACATAGTCGATCAGGCCTTCATCCAATGGCCAGGCGTTCACCTTGCCCTCCCAGTCGTCGACGATGGCATTGCCGAAACGATAGGCTTCCGTTTGTTGATAGGGATGGCGTGCCTCGACCCAGGCGTCACGCGCGGCCTTCAGCTTGGCCTCGGTGGGTTCTGCGAGCAATGCGTCGATTTTCTGCTGTAACGTTTTCGCCGTCGTCAGGGCATCGCTGTATTTGGCATGCGCGAGATCGGCGTAGTGATTCAGTACGGCCTCGCCGGTGGTTGCGCCGGCCGGTAGCACGAAGGCGATACCGGCCAACAGGCTGAGTAGATGTTTCATGATCTCGATCCTCGTTGTTTTCAGAACTCGACGGCGAGTTGCGCGGTAGCGGTATTGGCACGTTCGCCGGTGCCGCCGTCGGACTCGTCATAGTCCTCGTCATGCGCCCACTCGAGTGACACCGTGGTGCTCTCCATCACCTCGACCG
>JANQLO010000047.1 GCA_028280505.1 Chromatiales bacterium
AGGATGCGGCCTTAACAGCCGAAGGCTGGCCCGTAGGGCGAGTGCCAGGGAAGGCACGAGTAAAGAAACGCGGGCGCGCTCCGCCGAGCGCTTTCAAAACAATTTGGGCTCGCTAAGCGCGGATCAAAACTCGCGTATAGGTAAGCGTTAAGGTCGGTTTCTAGCCCTTAACCGCAAGTGTCCCACCAACCGCGATCATGGTGCCGCCGGCAGCACGATTCATCGCCCGTTGCGCCTTTTCGCTCTTGATCAGTTTCCCGGCCTTGGCCGCGGCGACCGCATACCCGAGCAGCGTGGCTCCGAGTACACCGGATACCACGGTGGCGATGATCAGGATGTCGGCGGTGGACAAGGTTTGCAGGTTGACGAAGGTCGGCAGAAAACCGAGATAAAACAGAATGACCTTCGGGTTGCCCAGGGTGATCACCAGACCGGTCATCATATGGCCGGATGCCGCTCCGCCCGGTTGCGGTGTAGTTGTCGCCGCTACCGGTTCAGCCCGCCAGAGTTGGATGCCGAGCCAGATCAGGTAGGCGGCCCCGAGGTACTTCACGATCGTGAACAGCTCGCCAAGTGCCGCTGCGAGCGCGCCCAGGCCGAAGATCGCCAGCATCAGGAAGACCAGATCGCCGAGTACGATCCCGCAGATTACCAGCGTGGCCGGCCGGAAACCGGATGCCATCGCCCTGGCGATCACGGCCAGCACGCCGGGGCCGGGGGTGACGGCGAGCAGGAACATGGCGCCTGCCAGCAAGATCACGGTGATGAAGGTCATTGTATTGGTCTCTTGGATTTACCGAGATTTACCGACTTCGGCCGCCAGCATAGCAAAGCGATATGGGCGCCGGTGCGTTATGGTTGGCGGTTCGATGCCCTTTTCTGTCGTGGGTCAATGTGAGCGGCACCAGGATAGTGGAAGTTTGCGTGCATCGAGAAAAAATCGATAGGTGACAGAGAGAACAATATGAAGATGCCTCAAATTCCCATGCCCGATGCGGATGGTTACTTTGGTCAATACGGTGGACAGATTATTCCGCCGGCGCTCAAACAGGTCATGGACGAAATCGCGGCGGCCTATTACGAGATCAGGGACACGCCCGTCTTTCAAAACGAGCTGCGCGAGTTGCAACGTCATTACATCGGGCGTCCCAGCCCCTTGTTCCATGCCCGGCGATTGAGCGAAAAGGCCGGTGGTGCGCGTATTCTGCTCAAGCGCGAAGACCTGAACCATACCGGAGCACACAAGATCAATCATTGTATCGGCGAGGCCCTGTTGGCCAAGCACATGGGTAAGAAAAAGGTTTTGGCCGAAACCGGGGCCGGCCAACACGGCGTCGCGTTGGCGACCGCCTGTGCCCTGGTCGGTATTCCCTGCGAGATCCACATGGGGCAGGTCGACATCGAGAAAGAACACCCCAATGTCACCAAGATGAAGATCCTGGGCTGCGATTTGATCCCGGTAACGCGTGGAACGGCGACATTGAAGGATGCGGTCGACTCGGCGTTCGAGGAATACCTGAAGGATCCGGTCAACAGCATTTATGCGATCGGCTCCGTGGTGGGGCCGCATCCCTTCCCGATGATGGTACGCGACTTTCAGCAGATCGTCGGTGAGGAGGCGCGTGAGCAATGTCTCGCGCAAGAACGTGCGCTGCCGGACGTGATCACGGCCTGTGTCGGCGGTGGCTCGAACGCCATGGGCCTGTTCACGGCATTCCTCGATGACGAGGGCGTACGCATCGTCGGTGTCGAACCGGCCGGTAAAGGCCTGGATACGCCGGATCACGCCGCCACCATGGCGCTGGGTACGCCGGGTGAACTGCACGGTTTCAAGTGTTACACCCTGCAGGACGCGCAAGGCAATCCGTTGCCGGTTTACTCCATCGCCTCGGGGCTGGATTACCCCGCCGTCGGGCCCCAGCATTGCTTTCTCAAGGATATCGAGCGGGTCGAATACACCACGGCGACCGATGACGAATGCCTGGATGCCTTTATGACCTTATCGCGTCTCGAGGGCATTATTCCTGCCTTGGAATCGGCGCATGCGGTGGCTTATGCGATGCGCGCGGCGGCCGAGATGTCGCCCGACAAAACCATTTTGGTGAATCTATCCGGTCGCGGCGACAAGGATGCCGATTTCGTCGCCGAACGCTTAAGCCTTTAAACCTGTCGTACCGGGCGGGTGGTGTACACTCTCAGCCGGCATTGAGCGCGGGGAGAATTTCCAACCATGAGGCTTTGCGACGGCGACATCATCGCCGCATTGAACGACGGGCGTATCGCCATAGAACCGCGCCCGGACGACAAGGTGATCAGCGGGGTCAGTGTCGATCTGCGTTTGGGACATCGTTTCCGGGTATTCAGCTCGCATGCGATTCCCTACATCGACCTGTCGGGTTCACGCGAGGAGGTCAACCAGGCGGTCGAGAAGGTCATGGGGGACGAGGTGTACATCAGCGAGCACGAGACCTTCGTGCTCCATCCCGGCGAACTCGCGCTCGGCATTACCTATGAGTCCATCACTTTGCCGGACGATTTGGTCGGTTGGTTGGACGGCCGTTCCAGCCTGGCCCGCTTGGGCCTGATGGTGCATGTCACCGCACACCGGATCGATCCCGGCTGGAGCGGCAACATCGTTTTGGAATTCTTCAACTCAGGCAAGTTGCCTTTGGCGCTGCGGCCACGTATGGCGATCGGTGCAATGAGTTTCGAGACCCTCAGCGGCCCGGCGCTCAGCCCTTACACCAAGCGCGACGATGCCAAATACCGTGGCCAAAGCGGGCCGCTCGCCAGCCGTATCAGCGAAGATCATTCGGACTCGGACTGATCATCGATTCCAGACGCATCTCGACCGTGGTGGTGCCGTTGTGCTGGATCAGCAGCAGGGGGAGTGGGGTGACATCGGTGTCGAACCATAGCTCGCGGCGCTCGTCTTTGTTCGGGGTTGCGCGGCGCACGCCGATCGCGCGATAGCTGCCCTGCGGTACCTCGATGTCGGCGGGGCCGATGATCTCCAGCAAGCCCTCTTCGGTCGCGTCGCTCGACGCGACCCGGATTTTCAATGTGCCGCGCTCGGCCGCGGCCAGGGTGCTGGCGGCCAACAGATAGCTCAGGCGATCGTGGGTACCGGGTAACAGTCCGACCCGACGGGTCGTTTCCCGATTGGCCAGCTGTAGCGCGTGATGCTGCCAGTCGAAGGTCAGGTTGACCAAAGCCATACGCTGTTCTTCGCGTACGCTGTGGTCGTAGCGAATGGGCCGGATACCGTCAGCATCGATAATGCCGTGGCTGGCCTCCAGCACCTCGTGATTACCGATTTTACTGATTTCCCCGGCCGGTGTGGTGAAGGCCTCGATGCGGTAGTTTCCGTCATTGTCGATCGCCAGTTCGAACAATGCATGGCCGACCAGGAGGTCGTTGTACAACAGCCGATAGCCGGCCTCGACACGTTGTTCGCGTGCCAGCTCCGGTGTCGGAGTGCAGGCGTTTAGCATCAACAGCGCCAATACCGCGAATGCGGCGCGAATCGGTGTCAACATTGAATGGGTGTCTCCAGCGCCTGGCCGTCGAACCACACCCGCTCGTCGCGCAATGCCAGGCGGCCGCCGGCGAACCAGCCGACGACCTTGGGCAGCAGTTCGTGTTCGCGTTGCAATACCCGCACTGCGAGGGAAGATTCGCTGTCGTTCTGTTCGACCGCAACCCGCGCCTGGGCGATCACCGGGCCGCCGTCGAGTTCCGCAGTCACGAAGTGAACGCTGGCGCCGTGTTCACGCATGCCGGCCTCGAGCGCGCGGCGATGGGTGTGCAGGCCCTGAAAGGCCGGTAACAGCGATGGGTGGATGTTCAACATACGTCCGGCGAAACGATCGACGAAGGCCTGGGTGAGAATGCGCATGAAGCCGGCCAGTACGATCAGATCGGGCGTGAAGGCGTCGATCGCCTCCGCCAGCGCGGCATCGAAGCTCGCCCGGTCGGGGAACTCGGTATGATCGATCACCCGGGTCGGGATATCGGCCGTCGTGGCGCGTTCCAGGCCGCGCACGCCGGGACGGTTGCTGATGACGCCACGGATCTCGAAGGGTGCACCGTTCGCGGTGGCATCGATCAGGGCTTGAAGGTTGGTGCCGCTGCCGGAGACCAGCACGACGACGGAGGTTTTCTGCTGTGTCTCCGTCATGAATAGCGTACGCCGGGTGCTTCGCTGTCGCAGCGTGTGATTTGGCCGATGCGATAGACTGTTTCGCCTTGTTGCTGAAGGATTTCCGTAGCACGATCGGCTGTCTCGGCCGGCACGCAAACGACCATGCCGATGCCACAGTTGAAGGTGCGCAACAGTTCGGCCTCGGCGATGTTGCCTTGTTCGCGCAGCCACCCGAATACCGCCGGCAATGGCCAGCTGTCGCGTCCTATTTCGGCACAATGATATGCCGGTAGCACCCGCGGCAGGTTTTCGGTGAGGCCGCCACCGGTGATATGCGCCAGCGCATGGACCTCGATTTCCCCCATCAGGGCAAGCAGTGCTTTGACGTAAATCCGGGTCGGTGTGATGAGGGCATCGCCCAGCGTGGTATCGCCCAGGGCCTGGTCCAGCGGCGCGGCGCTGATCGCCAGCACCTTGCGGATCAAGGAGTAGCCGTTCGAATGTGGGCCGGACGATGCCAGACCGAGCAGGATGTCGCCCGCCGCGACCTTGTCCGGCTGCAGAATCCGCGATTTTTCGACAATGCCGACGGCGAAGCCGGCTAGATCGTAGTCGCCCTCCGCATACATGCCCGGCATCTCGGCGGTTTCGCCGCCGGTCAATGCGCAGCCTGCGAGTTCGCAGCCTCGGGCGATGCCGCTGATGACCGTCGTCGCGGTATCGAGGTCCAGCTTGCCGCTGGCGTAATAGTCGAGAAAGAACAGGGGTTCGGCACCGGCGACCACAATGTCGTTCACACACATCGCCACCAAATCGATGCCTATTCCTTCGTGTCGGCCGAGTTGCATCGCCAGTTTTAGTTTGGTGCCGACCCCGTCGGTACCGGATACCAACACCGGCTCGCGATAGCGGTCGAGCGGTATTTCGAACAATGCGCCGAAGCCGCCGAGTCCGGTCAGGACGCCGGGCCGGAAGGTGTTCTTGACGACGGGTTTGATGCGTTCGATCAAGGCATTGCCGGCGTCGATGTCCACCCCGGCTTGGGCGTAACTCAGGCCGGCGGCATCGTCACTGGAAGATTTTTCGCTCAAAGCTGACTCCGGAGAGCTGAGAAAAGCGGGCATTTTAGCCTTTGTGACGGCCGCTCGGAAAACGAAAGTGGATCCGGGCACCGGGTTAATGCGATCTGGGTCAACAGGGTAGGTGACTAAGGTCAGTGTCGGACTGGTAAACTTGCGCCATGCAAATCTCGATCAAGGCCCGATGGGCGATTTTATTGTTGTTTTTTGTCCCTTTGGCACCCCATGCGGCCGATCTGGACGAACTGTTCGTCGCCGGGACCGAGGTCGCCGACGAGAGCAGTGAAACCCGCAATGCGGCGCTTGGCGAATTGTTGGCGCAGGTTTTGGCACGTGTCAGCGGTAATCCCGCGATCGGGGCCCGGCCTGCCGCGGTTGAGTTGTTGGCCGCGGCGCCGTCGCTGGTGCAGCAGTACCGTTACCGCAGCGTCGATGACGATGGAGAGCTGAGCCGCCTATTGTGGGCGCGCTTCGATCGCCGTGGCGTCGAACGTATGATGCGTGAGCGTAATCTGCCGGTCTGGGTGCAACGACCGCAGGTGTTGCTTTGGTCGGCAACCGAACGCCAGGGACAACGCGAGTTGTTGAATCTCGATACCGTGCCGGCGGTGCGTGACGCCGGCACGCGCCGGGCGCGTGCGCTGGGCATGCCGCTGCAGTTACCCTTGATGGATCTCGAAGACCAGTCCGCCCTGGCGCCGGCCGATCTTTGGTCGGAGTTCCAAAGCGGTATACGTGCCGCATCCGCGCGCTATCCACACCAGGTCATCCTGACCGCGCGTTTCAGTGCATTGGGCGATGACCAATGGCGCGGCAGCTGGACGCTGATCGGGCGTGACGATCGCCCGAGCATTTTCCAAACGCCGGTGCAGGGTATGGCCGAGACCTTGGCGGCCGGCATCGAACAGGCCCAGCAGTTATTGGCTGCCCGCTATGCGCCGACGCCGGGGGTCGCCGGTTCCAGCGGCACGCTGGTGAGGTTTAGCGAGGTTTACGATTTACCCACTTATGGTCGTCTGATCGCCTTGCTCGAAAGATTGGAGCCGGTTGCCCAGGTTGCCTTGCGGTATGTGCGTGACGATGCCCTGGTTTTCGAATTCGACCTGCGCGGCGACGTACGCGACTTGGAGCGTGCGCTCGAGACAACCGGGCAGTTTGCCGCCGAGGCGGCCCCTTTGCCGAGGTTTGCCCTGCCGATACCCGTGCCAACGGTCGTGCCGCCGGGCGGGCAGGTCGGCGTGGCCGAGCCGGCACCGGTACCGGAATACGAAGCCGACCTTTATTATCGTCTGCTGAACTGACCGTATTGCTCCTTTTCGCTCCCGCTCGATGAACTCCACTTTGCGCCATCTGCCGAACCTGATCAGTGCGGCAAGGATTTTGTTGGTCGCCCCGATCATCTGGAGTCTGCTCGAACGCAATTTCGGCCTGGCCATCGGTCTGTTCCTGGTGGCCGGCGCATCCGACGGCCTGGACGGCTACCTGGCCAAGCGTTTCGGTTGGAGTTCGCGTCTCGGCGGTATTCTCGATGCGCTCGCTGACAAGATTCTGCTGGTTTCGACCTTCGTTTGCCTGTGGTGGCTGGCGGTGTTCCCCTGGTGGCTTGTGGTTTGGGTATTGCTACGGGACTTGGTGATCGTGATCGGGGCGACCATCTACAACTTTCGGATCGAGGCCGTCGAGCCCGAGCCGAGTTTGGTGAGCAAGCTCAATACCTTTTTACAAATTGCGCTGGCCGCCATCGGTGTGCTGCAACTCGGTTTCGGCGGTGTGCCGGAATGGTTGATGCAGACGCTGATTTGGTCGGTCATGCTGACCGTGTTGCTGAGTGGCGGCGGTTACGTACGTGAATGGGGAAGGCGCGCCCGCGCCAGGAGTGGAAATGACCACGACCACGACTGACATTCATCGCCTCTGGGTGCTCGCCTGGCTGCTGCTGACGGGCTGGCTGTTGTATCTGTTGTCGCCGATCCTGACGCCCTTCGTGGTATCGGCCTTGCTCGCTTATCTGGGCGATCCGTTGGTCGACCGTTTGGAGGCGCGCGGGCTCAAGCGCACGCCGGCGGTCGCGGTGGTGTTCAGCGTGATCTTCCTGTTGCTCACACTGATGGTGGTCCTACTGGTCCCGCAGGTCGAGGCGCAGATCAGTCAGTTGTTGCAGAAGTTGCCCGGTTACGCCGAGTGGATACGTGAAAGCCTGGTGCCGCGTGTCGAGGCCTTGTTGCCCGAGGAGTCGCTCAATCTCGATCTCGCGGCACTGCAAAAGGCGTTGGGGGAACATTGGCGCGCAGCCGGTGGTCTGGTGGCGCAGGTTTGGCAATCGGTATCGGGTTCGGGCATGGCGCTGCTGGCGTGGCTGGCGAATCTGGTGTTGATTCCGGTGCTGACCTTCTACCTCCTGCGTGACTGGGACCATCTTGTGGCCGGTGTCTACACGCTTTTGCCACGTCGTTCGGCACCCACGGTGGCCCGGCTGGCCCGTGAATCGGATGAGGTGCTGGGAGCCTTTTTGCGCGGCCAGGTGTTGGTCATGTTCGCACTCGGTGTGATCTACACCACCGGCCTGTGGTTGGTCGGGCTCGATCTGGCATTGTTGATCGGCATGTTCGCCGGCATCGTCAGCTTCGTGCCGTACCTTGGGTTAATCGTCGGCATTCTGATCGCCGGTGTGGCCGCGGTGCTCCAATTCAAAGGCTTTGGAGAGTTGCCCTGGGTCATTTTGGTGTTTGTGGTCGGGCAACTGCTCGAAGGCACGATATTGACACCGCGACTCGTCGGCGAGCGTATCGGGCTGCATCCCGTCGCGGTCATCTTCGCGGTTATGGCCGGTGGCCAACTCTACGGCTTCTTCGGTATTTTGCTGGCGTTACCGGTGGCTGCGGTTGCGATGGTGTTGATTCGGCATCTGGTGCAAACCTATCGGGCCAGTGCTTTGTACGGGCCGGATCATGAAGACCCGCCGGACAAGCCTGACGATCCTGTGTCCGAGCGCGATGGCTGAAAGGTAGGTGGCGTGACAATTTCGTTTCGGGCACTAAGCCGGTAAAGCGACCTGACCGGTCGTTCGTCATTCCGAGTGAAACATTCGCTGGGATCTGCCAGTCGGTATGGACGATTTCGGCCGCTTATCGCAATGCCCGGCTTGTCATCCTGTACGCGTCAGCCGATGTATCCGTTCTCGGAGAGCTGTCGATGGTTAGGCAAGTCGGGTATGGGCCGGTTACCTTCGGGCACTTTGGGCTACACTAGAGCGGAATTCGGGATTGCAAGGTCCTATCGAAAAAAAACAGAGCCATTATGAGTGTCCATGATTTGCCTTCGTGGATGTATTCGTTTATTGGTAAAGCCGCGAAAGTCGTCGGTCGAATCGGTCTGAGTCTGAACAGGGGAAAAAGGAGAATTGTTATGGCGGATAGTGAAGCTGCAGAAGCACTGGTTGCCAAACCGCTGCCGGAGATGATCAAGAATCTCGGCTTGGCGGTGGCCGAGGCCAATAAAGCGCTGGTTGCTGCGAATGCAGAAAACCCGAGTGCCTTGGTTGTGCATTCAGCGGAGATCGATCTCAATATTGCGGTCACTGTCGACAAAACCAAAGAGTTTTCCGCCGAGGGTGGATTGGCGCTGAAGGCTTTCAGCATGAACGCGTCTTACGCTCGTTCATATAACTTCAAAGAAGAGGCGTCTAGCCGTATCAAACTATCGCTGAGCGCGAAGCCATTTGATCAATAGTTGCTCCGTTGCTGCAGGGAGTAATGGGTAATGGCAAAAGTAACGAGTTCCCGTGTAAGGCTGGCGCGCAGTCGCAGGAAGAAAGCGAGCGCGACTGCGCGTGTCGTCAGCGAGATTAAAAAACCGATTACGCTGGATGAGGTGCTTATCGCCTTTCAGAAAAGTTTGGCGCGTTCGACCCGCAGTGCCGTCGAGTTGAGTCGTGCAGAAGCCGGGTTTTCCTTGGGGCAGCAAACCTTGTACACCGTCGATGCGTTAAACGTGTCGCTGAAGGCACATTGTTTGCCCGCAACGACAGACGGGGAAACGGTGTCGAGTATTGCGCTCGATCTGCAAACGGAGGGCCTCAAAGAACTCGAGCCTTCAACGATCGAGTTTCGCGTTCAGGGCACGCCGATCGAAGCGCTGGGTCGTGAACAGCTCTTGTTGGCGGATGGCGACCCGCTAAGAGAACGGCGCCCTCAGTACAAAATTCGTGGCACCTTGATAGGCGAACTGCCGAGCAGGGAGACAAGGCCCGCCGACAATGGAGCACAAGAGGATGCGATCAATCTCGGGCCGCTTCCCGATCGCGACGTCAGGGTGCTGGTGGTCGGGAGCGACAGTGACACCAACGACAGAATAGATATCAAAACGAATATCGTGGGCCAGTTCGAGTTGACCATTGACGCCACGACGAATCAAATCAGTTGGGCCGGCAAGCAGGGGCGGCTGAAGAACGTCGATCTGATTGAAAAGAACGACGATTTTTATGTGTTTGCCACGAGCGCTGATCCGCTGTTGCAATCGAATATCCTTTATTTCGAAATCGATCGGGCGAATGGCCAATGAGTGACGACGACATACTTGGAGATATTCAATCCCTGCAGAGCGGCACGCGGGAAAGGGATCGGAGAGGTGCGGCCGATCAGGCTCAGTCGCAGGTACAACTCAGTGCGTTGCTGAAGGGAATGACGGTTGCCTGCACGGACTCTGCCGATCAGCTCCGTCAAACGATGCAAAAGCCGGAGTGGCAAGCGCATCCGATGTATTACACGATCCCAAAGATGAAGGTGTCGATGAAAGTCGCCTTGTCTTACAGCCAAAACGAGGTGAAAGGCATACTCTGGTGGCGGTCGCAGGAGGGGTCCAAGGTCGACTCCATGAGTAACATCGAGATGGAAATCGTGGCGATTCCCCGCCAGGAGTAATGGCCGATACCCGTTGGTTTTGCGCAATCCTTTATTCCATATCCGCTGCAATTTGACGTAGTCGTTTACTTGTCGTTTCTGCTGCGGCGATGTTTTTGTGCTTCAGATAGCGAAGTCGTTGTATTTCGAGTTTTGCCCAGTTTACAAAACGGGCGTGCGAGGCATCCTCGAATGCCGCATTGCCCGGCATCCAGTCGGACAGGAACTTTTCCCAGCGTCGTTCGGCCACGATTCGTGTGTCGGATGCCGCCGCACTGTAGAAGTCTCCGTACAGGGTTCCTTCGGCGTGTTGTCCGGCCAGGGTGTCGGGGTACAGCTCTGCCCAAACCGAACGGTACGCCGATGTAATGTCGGTTGATTCCTCGACAGACGTGCACCCCGTCAGTAATAGCACGACGAGCGCGATCGTAAGGTTCATCGTGGTGCGATTCGTCATCGGGGGAGTCGGTATCCGAATGCGTGTTTGCTTTTTCGCTTTGAACCGCTTGTGCTCACGCATTTGCACGCAAGTCATCGATGATGGCTTCCGCGATCGCTTCGGCAACCGCGTTACGAACCTCGTTGGCATTCGGGCCGGTATTCAGCAGTTCGTCGACAGCGGGCGTATCGATGAACTCGACTTCGATTAGGCAGGCGCGGGTTTTGCTCTCGCCTCGCGTGTTGCCGAGAGAGATATCGCTGAGCACGCCAAGCCGCCGATTGTTTTTGACGCCGCGGTCACGTGCGTTGGCGTCGAATCTACGAATCGCTGCAAGCATGGCGGACTGTATGCGCTGTGCAAGCTCGCGATCCTCGCGCTCATTCACGTTTCCTTTTTCGGTAGAAAGAATCAGGGTTTCGGTACCTCTCACCGAACCGTTGAAGCCGTTGAAATGAATGCTGACAAAAACGTCTGCATCTTTTTTCGCTGCAACTTGCGCACGATCGCTCAGCCCAAGATTGGTGTCTCCGGAACGGGTAAGGTGCACCTTGATGCCCGAGCCGGGTATGCCGCTACTCAGTGCCTTAAGTTGTTTTTGCACGCGTTTGGCCAGATCCAACGTCATCGTCTTTTCCAATACGCCGCTGGCGCTGGTGGCGTTGTTCGGTGAAGATCCGCCGATCTTCCGGTTACCGCCATGGCCGGGGTCGATAACGACGATGCCTGAAACCGCATCCGCCACGCCGTCTTCAGCGACCGGCCGCTCGCCGCCGATATCGAGGTCGAGCGAACTCAGATAATCGGAGTAACGCTTGAAAGCTCTGTTCGACAAGGTGCCCCACATGCCGTCGATGTCACCTCTGTAGTAACCCTGGTCACGCAGGAAGGCTTGGGCGAGCTTCTTGATGTCTTTGGTGCTTGCACTCATTTTGGAGGCTCCTTGTTCCACGAAAGTATGGGCACTTCAACCTTAGCAGACGCCCGGTCCGACGGGCGGGGTGGGAACGCCATGGGCCGTTTCCACGGGCAAAAAATGTCGTTTGATGCGTCGGGCTGGATGGGGTTGTTGCCGAATACGATATTGTCGCGAATCTCTCGGGGCAGAGCAGAGGAGGTATGTCCGATGGCCTTGATACGATTGCTATGCGCGGTGTTTCGCATAGTAGTGGATATCAAATACTCGATCGTTCTTCACGACCTCTCCCCTGAGGATGCCCTCCAGTAAGTAACCGTTCTTTTCCAGCACCTTCATGGACGCCCGGTTTGGTGCGAGAACCGGGGCGAACAGCTTGTCGAACCCAAACTCCTCGAATGCAATCGTCGACATTTGCCGAATTGCCGCTGTAGCGATGCCTTGGTTCCAATAGGCTTCGCCCAGCCAGTAGCCGATTTCTGCGACATGCTTCCGCCAGCCGCTTTGGGGCGAGATGCCCACGCTACCGACAAACTCCCCGTTCCATTCGATTACCTTGGTTACCATCCCGTTTTCATGTGCGCCGGTGGTAATCCACCAATCGGCATCGGCTTTCGTATACGGGTACGGAAATGTGTCAACGAGATACCGAGAAACGTTTTCGTTATTGGCAAGAGTCGCCAATCTCTCGATATCCGATTCCCGATAACGACGCAGTGCCAACGTACTCATAACATCCAGTATAAAGGGGATGCTGCGAGGTGGTGGGATGCCCCAGTGGGTCGAAGGGGAACGCTTTGACGCGATTGTTGGGTGCGATCTTCTTGAATGAAACAAAATCTATGCCCACTCGGGCGGCCAGCCATATAACGCCATTGCCGCAAAGAAGCAGATTACCGATAGCACCGCAAACCGGTAGGACCATACGACCGGTAGGCGATGGCTATCGCAGAACGAGACCTCTTCTGGGTTCTGACGGTCGGAATAGGCTCTTCCGGACAGATACTTGATTGTCGGATAGGCACCAATCAGGTTGCCGTCGGTCCACATGGTTCGATAGCCGGTATGCGCCCACAGTTCCGGATACCGTGACTTGAGTGTCCTAAGAAATCGCCAAGACGTAATACTCTCGAGCAGCAAGCCGAGAACGAAGGCATACAGGCCTATTGCCGTGGGATGAAACGATGCCATGGGTACAGCGCCTAATGTCCCTTGTCAGCGACCGTTTCACTCGCGCGGTGCATGGAATGGGCAGGCCGCATGTGCTTATCAGGCATTTCTTCTTTCTCTAGACAACAATTTATCAAGTTGATCGGCAAATGCTTTTCTATCGCCCTGACTTAACGCCGGTGGTCCACCCGTGGCAACTCCGCTGGCACGCATGCTCTCCAGGAAGTCCCTCATGTTAAGGCGGGCCCCTATATTGTCTTTCGTGAAACGCTCACCGCGAGGGCTCAGAACAAACCCGCCTTTGTCGATTGCGTCCGCCGCCAAAGGAATGTCGCTTGTGACGACCAAGTCGCCTGGCTCCATCCGCTTTACGATCTCTTCATCGGCAATATCAAAGCCGGAAGCAACTTGAATCATTCTGATATGTGGTGACCGGGGTATGGGCACTTGCTGATTGGCAATCAATGTGACCTCGACTCCAATGCGAGCTGATGCCCTGAATAGAATTTCCCTTATGACGACTGGACATGCGTCGGCATCTACCCAAATCTTCATCTCAAACAACTATTTCGACATGTGTAACGCCAAGCTATACGGCGTCCGGGCGAAGCGCGCGGCGACAAACGATTTGAGCTAATTGTCGGGGTTTGCATTTGCTGCTTCCCGAATGCTCCGTATGGTTTTGTAGTACGAATGCACATTCTTGCTAAAAGTGAACCCCACGGTTACGGCCGCGAGTATCAGCAACATTGCTCCTCCAAGAGCAAGCGAGAAGTAACTTCCAGGAGATGCGCTTGATATTCCGATAAGTGCAACCAGCCCGCCCGGAAATGCCGTTCCAAAGACTACGATCGTGATCCATCTTGCCACCAGACTGTTGAATATAAGGCCGATCAGCAAAGGCACAAGAATCGCCACACCTATTGATGATGCGACGTAGCCTTCAATACTCATATTCTCACTAACGCTAGCCACTGAAAAGAATGCGGAAATGCCAACGAGAATGATTGCGGCTTTTAGCCAAAACGGTCTGTCGGGTGTTTCGATATCCATAGCTTAAAGAGTCCTAACGCCCGGTGTGTGGGCGGGGGGCCGGCGCGTAGTCCCGGTCACCCGCAGGGTGATGACATGATGCACTTTTACAGGCCTTGTCAGCTGTTGATGGATTGATCCGAGTTTATCGCACCTAGACAAAGTCACGAACAAACGGAATCGTGAGTTTTTGCCGTTGCGCCGCGAGTGCCGCGTGGTCGAGGCGGTCGACGAGCTCGATCAGATCATTGGGATGGCGTGGTGTTCGCGCGAGCAGATAATCGGCGACTTCATCGGGCAGTTCGAGTGCGCGTTGTTTGGCGAGTCGTTGCAGTAGCGTTTGTCGACCGGTGTCGTCCAGCGGCTTGATGGCCAAGGTCAATCCCCAGGCGAGACGCGAGCGCAGATCGGGCATCTCGATTGGCAGCGCGGCGGGTCCGCAGTCGGCGCTGAACAACAATCGTGTACCGCGTTCGCGGCAGCGGTTGAACAACCCGAACAAGGCCGTTTCCCAGGTTTCCAGGCCCGCGATTCGATGAACGTCGTCGACCGCGATCAAGTCGAGGTTCTCCAGTTCCAGCAACATGCCCGGCGCCAGATCGGTGTACTCTGCCAGCGGTAGATAGGCACATTGCAGGCCATGGCGCTCCGCACGTGCGCATTGTGCGGTCAACAGATGGGTGCGCCCGCAACCCGGTGGGCCGAACAGAAACAGCAAGGCTTCGTTTCCACCGGCCAGCATGGCACTCAGTGCGTCGGGTAGCGTGCGATTGGTCCCCATGACGAAATCGTCGAGACTGGGTGCCAGTTGCACGCGCAGCGCTAGGGGCAACTGGCGATTCATGCGGTCTGTTTTGCCTCGGCGCGCCAGCGGACGAAGAAGCTCGCGCTGAACAGATAGCTGAGTGCGAGTGCGATTTCTATCAAGCCGAGCCAGCGCTGATCCGGCTCGGACCAGGCGACGACGCCGCCGTGTATCGCGTAGAGCAGGCACACCAGGGTGCCCCAGATGAGTGCTTTGTCGCGTCCGGCGAGCACGCCGCGCAGCGGCAGCAGCAAAGGTGTGACGAACAGGATCAGCCAGATGGAGACGTGTTCGCGCGCGACATCGCCGAGAAACACGATCCATGCCATGACCCAGGCGATCAGGCTGAGATAGCTGGCGAGCGCCAGGGTTTGGGCCGTTTTGATCTTCACGCGGTGGTCTTGAGTGCCGAGGCGATATCGGCCAAGCGGCGTCCCAGTGCCTGACAGAGATGCTTCTCGGTTGCGGTCAGTGCTTGCTGGCTGTCGAGGCCGGCGACATGGGACGGCCCGTAGGGTGTGCCGCCCTCGCGGGTCCGGGCCAGTTCGGGCTCGGTATAGGGCAGGCCGACGATCAGCATGCCCTGGTGCATCAGCGGCAGCATCATCGACAACAGCGTGGTTTCCTGACCGCCGTGCATGCTGCTGGTCGAGGTAAAGACCCCGGCCGGCTTGCCGGCCAATGCGGATTTCATCCAGAGGCCGCTGGTGCCGTCGAGAAAATACTTCAGTGCCGCGGCCATATTGCCGAAACGGGTCGGGCTGCCCAGCGCAAGACCCGCGCAGTGTTCCAGGTCTTCCAAAGTGCAATAGGGCGCGCCGCTGTCGGGTACGGGGGCGGCGGTCGCCTCGTGGTCGGTCGAGACCGCCGGCACGGTGCGCAGTCGTGCCTCGAGGCCGGCTGTCTCCACGCCGCGGGCGATTTGACGGGCCATCTCGGCGGTTGCGCCTTGACGGCTGTAGTACAGCACCAGGATATATGGCATTAGAGAATGTCCAGCACGCGTTCGGGTGGGCGACCGATGGCGGCCCTGCCGCCGCTGACGACAATCGGGCGTTCGATCAACTTGGGGTATTCCACCATCAGGCCGATCAGCTGGTTGCGGCTCAACGAAGGGTTGTCGGCACCGCTTTCGGCGTATTCCTTTTCTTTGGTGCGCATCAATTCGCGCGGCTCCAGGCCGAGCATGTCGAGCAGCTCGTCCAGGGTTTCGGCATCGGGCGGTGTTTTGAGATATTCGACGATTTCGGGGCTTTGACCGTGCTGTTCCAGGAGTTGCAGGGTCTGACGCGACTTGCTGCAACGCGGGTTGTGGTAAATCCTTACAGACATGCGATGACTCGAGGGTTGATCAAGATGGCGGGATTTTATCAGGCTTACCCGATGCGAGTGGTGCGATGAGCGCGGCCGGTAATGCGCATCCGATGCGTGGTGCGATCGAGATTTCGACGCGGCTGCGCGATTTTTTCGCCTTGGTCGGTCAACGTTTTGCACGCCATGAGGCAGGCCAGAATGCGGCGGCACTGACCTATACGAGTCTGTTGTCGCTGGTGCCGCTGATGACGGTGACCTTGGCGGTGTTCTCCGCCTTTCCGGTCGCCGATCGGATGTACGAACTGATTCAGGACTTCGTGTTCACGAACTTCGTGCCCACCTCGGGCATGCTGTTGCAACAGCATCTTTCGGAATTCAGTGCCAAGGCATCCAGTCTCACCGGCGCCGGCGCCGCCTTCCTGCTGATCGTTGCCTTGTTGATGATGGCAAACATCGATCGTGCCCTGAATGTCATTTGGGAGGTGAAGGCGAAGCGCAGTTTGGCCAGCAAGTTTCTGATCTACTGGGCGGTACTGTCGCTGGGGCCCTTGCTGATCGGTCTCAGCGTCGTCGTGACGTCTTATGTGATTTCCCTGCCGCTGTTGTCGGAGGCGGCGAGTACCGGGATCGGCCGACGTTTGCTGGGGTTGACGCCGGTGCTTGCCTCGGCGGTCGCCTTCACCATGATGTATGTCATCGTGCCGAATCGGCGGGTGCGTCTCAGCCATGCGTTGATCGGTGGTGTGTTCGCTGCGGTGCTGTTCGAGCTGGCGAAGCGTGGTTTTGCGTTCTATATCACGCAGTTTCCGACCTACGAGGCGATCTACGGCGCTCTGGCGAGTATCCCGATATTCCTGGTCTGGCTGTATCTGTCCTGGATTGTGGTTTTGCTGGGCGCCGAGGTGACGCACTGCCTGAGTATCTATCGCTGGTCGGCCAACGACCAACGTGTTTGCGTGACCGGCATGGGTGATGCGATCGCGGTGTTGCTGGCGCTGGACGAGGCGGCCGAGCGGGGTGGTTCGGTGACCACGGCCGAGCTGTCGGCGCACAAACGCCGGTGGGTGGAACCTCAACTCGAAGATTTGCTGGGTGAACTCAAGGATCGTCGCTGGGTACACATGACGCGTGACGGTGGCTGGGCTTTGGCGCGTCGTTTGTCCGATTCGACCCTGCTGGATCTTTATGCCTCGCGTATGTTCAATTTGCCGCGTAACGACGACCCGGACTGGCCGGGCGATCCGCGTCTGGCGGCCGTGCTGGAACAGGGCAATGCCGGTATTCGCGATGCGTTGAAGGTGCCGTTGGCGGAGTTTCGGCTGACTCGGGCTGCGGCCGTTGATCTACCGGCCGATGCGTCTGCCGGGCGGTAAGCCAGCTGACTGTTCGGTTTGGCCGGTTCAGGCCTCGCCGGGTTCGACGTCGATGAAGGCAACGCGCGGGCTGGCGCCGAGCAGGCTCAGCAAGCGCAGGTTGTAACGGACCCCTGGGCCTTCGATATTCACCAAATCGCCTTCGCGGTAGATATTGCGGGTAGCGATCAAGGTGAAGCGACCGCTATCCGCCGCGTGTTGCAGCAATGCCAGCGTATCGCCCCGGGCACGTTCTGTGGCTCGGCCGGTGATCTCGACCGGCAAAACACGACCGCTCAGTTTTTCGACACCGATTTCGATCTGCTTCGCGTCGTCCATGAGCAATCGTTGGATGCGTGCGACGAAACCGACCGGCGGGGCATCCGGTGCCGTACTTTCGGCCTCGGCGAGTATGGGCTCGCTGATCATCAATGGCGGATTGATCGGGCCCTGGAGACGAAACGCGGCACCGCCTTTGGACTGGTTGGTTTGACGACAGGGCAGCGCGTAGGGATCCGGGTCGGTGTTGCCGCCTTGCATCAGCTGGCTGAGACGTTGGTGAATCAGCCGCAAGCCCTGCAGGAGTCGATAGGGATGGTCGCGCGCCTGACGCTCGTTCTGTCGTTGTTCCGGGGTACGTCGACCTTTGAGCAGTGCGTCGAGTGCGTCGAGCAGTCCGGCCGGCGCTTCCGGATCTTCCTTGAGGGTCTGCATGAAGGTATCGGCGGTGAGGTAGCGAATATCCGGTCCGGGTTTGCAACGCCGTGCCGCTGCGAGCGGCGCAGACTGTCCGCTGATATCCAGCGGCAGGTTGGCACGGCCCTTGGGTAGCATCGCCAGGTCGAGGCCGGCGGTGTGTTGTCCGGTCCATTCGTGCCAGGCTGCAACCTGGCTGGGCCGATGGTGGTGTGGGTCGCAAAAGGAGATCAGGAGCGCACGGTAGAACAGACCGTGGATGGTGTGCGGCTCGTTCCGCCGGCGAAGCGTGCGATCCACCTTTTTTCTGACGATGTCGTATTGGGCCGCGTGCAGGTAAATGCTGAGCAGTAGGCGCCAATTGTCGATATTCGGCCGGTGATAGTGCAGCTGTTCGATGTTCAGGGACTGATCGAGCAGGCGTGTCGCCCGATACAACAGCTCGGCCGAAGGCGCCTTGCCGGCGGTGAGCAGCTCATTGGCGACCCTCAAATAGCCATAGGCCAGTTCGGTCAGGTTCTGCAACACCTCGTGTTCGAGTTGGTCCAGCGGCAGAGCCGACTCGGGATTGAGCTGTATTCGTTCGTAAACGACCTGAAACAAGGTATCGAGCGGCGGCTCGAAGAGCTCGAACAGATTGGCGAAACGCGTGTCGGGCTGCGGATCGCGCGACAACAGTCTGAGCTGATGCAGCAGCATGCGCGCGGCCTTGGGGGGGTTGGCCAGGGGCAGGGTATCCAACCAGGCTTTGAGTTGTCGTGAACCGAGCAGCAGGTCGGGATGTCGCGCGACCGCCGGGGCCGGAATGGAAAACAGCCGGGGCTTGGGTTGGCTCGAACGAGCGTTTACCATGCCATAGACTCGCTGCGGTCGCTGGTTTGTCGCGGATGTCTCATACGCACTTGCTGGCTTGCCCGTAGTCTTGTTTTCCGATCATGACCGCTTTTTGTGCGGTCTTGGGCGCCGATTCCGACGGAATTCGAGACACTGGGAATATGTCGGCAGTTCGGCGCGTCTCTTGATTGCCGCCGAATCAAACGAAAAAAGGTCTGATCGATGTCACGAGTGCGGAAGTTTCTCATATCCTGTTGTGTGTTACCGCTGGCAATCGCCGCCGGGGTGGCGTTGGCGACGGACGACGCAGATTTTACCCTGCCGGATCTGGATGGACAGCTGCACAGCCTGTCCGACTACCGTGGCAAATGGGTCTTGGTGAACTATTGGGCGACCTGGTGCCCACCCTGCTTGGAAGAGCTGCCGGAGCTGGAGACGTTTCATGCCGATTCCGCGGGTCAGGCCGTCGTGCTTGGGGTCAATATGGAATCGATCGAGCACGCGAAACTACGCGGTTTCGTCGCCGACCGTCTGCTTTCCTTTCCGATATTGGTCGCCGGTGAGCGCCCGGATCGCGACCAACTGCTGGGACCGATCGATGGGATGCCGACCTCTTATCTGGTGACCCCGGAAGGCAAGATCGTTGCGCGCCAGGTCGGGCAGGTCACGGCGGAGGCGATCTCGGGGTTCATCGATCGCTACGAGAACGCGCGCGGAGGGGATGACACATGACAAAGCTTGGACTGTTGGTGTTGGGCCTGGGCCTGGTCTGGAGCGTGGCGAGCGGCGCGACCAGCCAGCCCCGTGACCCGGGACAGTATTTTTTCCACGATAGCTTTTGGGATTTCACCGAAGAGCTGGAGATGGCGCGCGACGAGGGCAAGAAAGGCATTCTGATCATGTTCGAGATGGATGAGTGTCCCTTTTGCCATCGCATGAAGACCACGATCCTCAATCAGCCCGAGGTGCAGGCGTATTTCCGACAGCACTTCAGGATCTTTTCGGTCGATATCGAGGGTGACATCGAGCTCACCGATTTTCGGGGCCGCCCCACCACGATGAAAGATTTCGCCTTCAGGCAATATCGGGTGCGCGCGACACCGGTGTTTGCGTTTTTCGATCTGGACGGCAACTACATCAAACCGGCACGTTTCACCGGGGCGGCACGCGACAAGGACGAGTTCATGTTGCTTGGACGCTATGTCGTGGAACAGGCCTATAAAGATCGGAGTTTCACCCGTTACAAGCGCGCCTTACGTTGATGCCGGGATCCCCGTGGCAGGTTTGTGCCGCCGTCCTATTGATTGCGACACCGTTCGCAGTGCAGGCAGACGGCCTGCCGACACCGCTTTCTCTGGATGATGCCTTGGCCTTTGCCGAGCGTGATATGCCGACGCTCGAGCTTGCCCGGGCCGGACGAGATGCCAGTACGGCGGCTTTGGCCGAGGTAGAGGCCATGTCGGGCCTCAGACTGAGTGCCGTGGGGAAGCTGCGTGCGGTACGGCCGTCCCATGTTTCCGACAATCGCGATAACAACGACAGCAGTGCCAAGCTGGCGTTGCGCAAACGTCTCTACGACTTCGGTTATACCGGGGCATTGGAACAGTCGGCGCGTAGGGCCGACGCCGGTAGTGAATGGCGTTATCTAAAGGCCAGGCAAGAAGCCCATCTGGCTGTGATGCGCCGTTTTCTGGATGTGATCCTGGCCGATTTGCAGTTCGCACGCGACAATGAGGCCATGGCCGGCGCCTTTATCGATGCCGATCGTGCACGGGACCGCCACGAGCTTGGGCGTGTGTCCGATGTCGAGCTTTTGCGACTCGATGCCGACTATCAGAATGCTTTACAAACACGTAGCGAGAGCCAGTCGCTCCAACGCGCTGCGCGTGCCCGTCTGGCGATTGCGATGGGGCGTCCGGACGAATTGGCGTCCGAACTGATTCGTCCGGCAGTGCCCGATACCGCTGTGCCGCTGCCGGACTACGAGGACTTGCTGGCCGAGATATTGGCCGGTAATCCCGAAGTTAAGGCCCTGCGCGCCGAGGTCGAGGCCGCGGAGGCGGCGGTGGCCGCCGCGCGTGCAGACTACGGCCCGGTGGTCAGCGGTGAGTTGGCGGCCTCGGTACATAACCGCGGTACCAGTTCGACGCATCCCCTCGGGGCGGCATTGGTGCTCGAGGTTCCGTTACTGACCGGTGGCGCGAAAGATGCCACGATTGCAGCGGCACGGGCCGAACTGCGCGGCAGTCGCGCTCGCCTGCAGGCGCATGAGCATGCAATGCGCGAGCGTGTACTGGTGTTGTGGCAGCGGCTTGATCATCTGCGGTTGAGGCTTCAAGGACTGAAGGTGCGGGGTGATTATCGCGAGCTCTATCTCGATCGCAGCCGTGCGTTGTATGAGCTGGAGGTCAAAACCGATCTTGGCGATGCGATGACCGAGATTTCGGCCTTGCGCCTGGATGAGGCATCGGCCGAGTTCGACTGGATGATGGCGCAGGCCGAACTTGCGGCCCTGGCCGGGCGGTTGCTGCCGCGGGAGGACAACGAGTGAAGAGCCTACGGGTGTCGATGCTGATGTTGGCGATGCACGCGACAGCCTTACCGGCTTTGGCCGAGGAGCTGCCGGCGGTGGTTTCTTGGTCGCAGCGGGTCGAACTCGGCACATTGGTGTCCGGCATCGTTGCCCGGGTGCACGTGAGGCCGGGTGAAGCGGTCGGCGAGGGCGATCCTTTGCTCAGTCTCGATGCGCGTGAATTTCGCAGCCGGGTCGCAAAATTCCAAGCGGCTCATCGGCATGCGCAGGCCTTGTTGGCCGAGGCGCAGCGCGAGGACGAGCGTGCGATGGAACTGTACGACCGCACGGTTTTGTCGGATTTTGAGCGTAATCAGGCCTTGATTGCGCTCGAAGCCGCGCGGGCCCAGGCCGAGGCGGCCCGGGCCGAACTCGCGCAGGCGCGCCTGGCACTCGAACGCAGCGTCATTCGCGCGCCCTTCGGCGGTGTGGTCTTGGCGGTCGATGCGGCACCGGGGCAGTCCGTGGTCAGTGAATTGCAGAGTGCACCGTTGATCACATTGGCCGACGATCGCCATTATCGCCTGAATGCCAATGTGGACGCCGAACAGGCGGCACGTCTGTCGGTCGGCACGGCATTGCGTGCGACGCTGCGTGGTCGGGCATTGGATGCCACCGTTAGCCACATCGGTTACGAACCGGTTGTGCAATCGGCGGCGGGGCCGCGTTATGCCCTCGTCGCCGAGATTCGGCGTATCGATCAGACACCATTGCGCGTCGGCGAAACCGTGACCCTGCATCTGGATTGATCATGAGTTGTCGACGTTTTTTGGTAAGCGGTCGTGTTCAAGGGGTCTGGTTTCGCGCCTCGACCCGTGCTCAGGCAGTGTCGCTCGGTTTGACCGGTCAGGCACTCAATCTGTCGGACGGTCGGGTCGAGGTCATCGCCTGCGGCGACGATACGGCCTTGGACGCGTTAGCGGCTTGGCTGTGGCAGGGCCCCGAACTGGCCGAGGTGACGGACGTGGTGAGCGAAACGATTGCGCACCGCAGGTTCGATGGATTCGGTACGGGTTGAGTCGCGAATCGATTATTGGCCGGGAGGTCGAAAGACCGGGCCGACGTCCGACGAACCATCACCGGGATAGGGATGGAACCCCTGCGGTGGTGGACCCGGATCGTAGGGTGGGGGGACGTAGCTCGGTTGCGGTCCGGCGCTCGGGTGGACGCGATCGGCCGGATAGCCGTCGCCCGGACCGGCATAGGCAGGATAGCCACTCATGCCGGGTGCGTAATAGGATTGAGGGTTCCGGTAGGTAGGCGGATAGATGTCGTAAGGTGCATGCGGTCGCGGTCCATAACCCGGGCCCTGCGGCATGCCGCGGCTGCGCTCATGTGGGAAATCCACTGCGAAATCCGGCCGGGTCCGGTGGGCCTCTCCGGTGGCTTGTGATGCTGCCGGATCGGCGGTGCCAAACAATACCTCGGAGCTATAAGGGTTCGTGGGTGCCGTTTCTTCCAAGGGCAAAGGCAGTAGCCCCGGTTTGTCGTCAGCGCTGTTTGAGGTTTTTTGTTCGGTATCGGCGGTATCGTCCATGGAACCGATGGGTGATGGCAGTGTGATCGGTTCGCTGCGATAGGCGCCCGGCGGGGGCGGATAGTCGTTGCCGATGGCGAGCGTCGGGCCGGTGAGCAACAGGCCGGCAAGCAAGCATTGTTCGATGCGGCTGATTAAAGGCGTTTTAACATGAAGCGTCATGCTGTCGTTTGGCTCGTTTGCTGTGAACACTGGGGCAACATAGCAGACCGGCTTAACGCCGACAGCGGTTCGGTAATCGGCTGACGACGGATTTTTTTACAGGAAGAGATCTTCAGTAGCCCGAGGAGGCGACTTCCAGTCCTTGCGGCACTTCATCGACACGCACCACCTCGCTGCGAATGGTGCCGTCGGGTAACAAGGCCAGCAGACGAAACCCCGGTGGTTCTTCGTCCACCTGAAAATCGTCGATACCCGGTGTGAACTGCACGCATGTGGACGGTGAGGCCATTAAGCGGATATCGCCGCGTTTTGCCTCGAAGGTCTGGTGTACGTGCCCCCAGAGGATACCGCGCACCTGAGGATGGCTGTCTATGATTTCGAACAGCGGTTTGGGGTTTTCGATCGCCATGGTATCGATCCATGCGCTACCGACCTTGACCGGTTGGTGATGCATGCAGACCAGGGTGTGGCGATCGTTCGATGCCAGTGCGCGTTCCAGTTCGTCGAGCTGATCTTGTGCCAGGCGACCGCCTTCCTCCCCGGGGATCACCGAATCGAGCATCACGAAACGCCATGCACCATGATCACGCACGGCATCGGTACAGACTTGTTTGTGTGCCAAATGTCGACGCATCATTTGCGGAACATCGTGATTGCCCGGCAGACAGAATACCGGGACATCGAATTCCGCGAGCATCTTGGCCATCAGGGCATAGCCTTCGGGACTGGCGTCATGCACCAAATCGCCGGTTGCCAGCAATACATCGAGCGGCCAGTGATGTTCGCGGAAGTGCTGGACGACGCAGCGGAAGGAATCCAGGGTGTTTATTCCCAACAGGGTGCCGACCGGATTGGCGTACAGGTGTGTGTCAGTGAGCTGGAGCACCTTGATGGTGCCCGGCGGGAAATCGATGTTGCGCAGGTTTTCGTCCGGCTTGGCGCCGGTAATGCTTGCCGTCATTGACGCATGGACCTCAACCGGTCTCCTCGTCTTGTTTCAGGTTATAGTAGCCCATACGTCATCTGGTACAAATGTTGCCAGGTAGGTCCAGATTCGATTTTGTGAGCAATTTCGCCCGCTTATGACCCTGAATGAGCTGAGGTATATCGTCGCAGTGGCCCGCGAACGGCATTTTGGGCGTGCGGCAGAGGCCTGTTTCATTAGCCAGCCGACGCTCAGCGTCGCCGTTAAAAAGCTCGAAGATGAACTGGGTCTCAGTTTGTTCGAACGGCGCAAAGGCGAGGTCAGCGTAACCCCCGTGGGGCAAAGGATCGTCGCCCAGGCACAACGCGTGCTGGAAGAGGCGAGTGGTATTCGTCAGATCGCGCGCCAGGGCCAGGACCAGTTGGACGGTCCCTTGCGGCTCGGTGCCATCTATACCATCGGCCCTTACCTGCTGCCGTACCTGATCCCCGAACTCGCCGAACGTGCGCCCAAGATGCCGTTGGTGATCGAGGAGAATTACACGGCCAACCTGGCGGAAAAACTCAAGCGCGGCGATCTCGACGTGATCCTGATCTCCTTGCCGTTCGACGAACCGGGGGTTCAGACGCTAACGCTTTACAACGAACCGTTCGTGTTGCTGCTGCCCAGCAGCCATCCGCTGAATCAGAAGTCCGGCTGCGATGTCCATGATTTGAAGACCGAAGACGTTTTGCTGTTGGGTGCCGGCCATTGCTTCCGCGACCAAGTGCTCGAGGTCTGTCCGGACTGCATGCACCGCAGCAGCGACGGTGGTCCGGTCCAGACGCTGGAAGGCGGATCGTTGGAAACGATTCGCTACATGGTTGCCAGTGGCCTGGGCATCACCATCCTGCCGTGTTCGGCGGCAGGTGCCGAACGTTTCTCGGAGCGCTTGCTCAGTATTCGGCGTTTCGATCACGACACGCCGTCACGCAGTGTCGCCTTGGCTTGGCGTAAGAGCTTTCCCCGGCCGGAGGCAATCACCGCGCTACGCGATGCGGTGCTCGCCTGCGACATGTCTTGCGTGGAGCCGGTGCTCGAAGAATCCTCTGCCTGATCCGACCTTTTTATCACGTTTTTGCCGTAAATCAGACAAGGTTTTTGTCGATAGCGAATGGCTATAGGGTGAATTGCCAGAATCAATTTCCGTGAGTGCACTCTGCCGACTATAGTGCGCGCGCAACCCGCCGGTCGGAACCGGCATATCTATAGATAAATGGAGGACATCCGAATGTCTCTGAAAGGCTCCCAGACAGAAGAAAACCTGAAAGCCGCGTTTGCCGGCGAATCGCAGGCCAACCGGCGTTACCTCTACTTCGCTGCGAAAGCCGACGTCGAAGGTTACAACGATGTCGCCGCGGTTTTTCGTTCGACGGCCGAAGGTGAAACGGGTCATGCCCATGGCCATCTGGAGTATCTGGAGCAATGTGGCGACCCGGCCACCGGCCTACCGTTCGGTGGTACCGAAGATAATCTGAAAACCGCGATTGCCGGTGAAACCCACGAATACACCGATATGTACCCGGGTATGGCGAAGACCGCGCGTGACGAGGGTCACGACGAAATCGCCGATTGGTTCGAGACCTTGGCGAAGGCCGAGCGTTCGCACGCCAATCGTTTTCAAAAGGCGCTGGATCAGCTCAACGACTGATCGATTGCGGTGCTAGGGGGAGGTGCCGACTCCCCCTTTTCCCCAGCGATATAACAGCGGTGGTAAACCGCGAGGACAGACCAAAATGGAAGCTGCACGCGAGGGCAGTCTAGAAGCCCCTACCCGGCACCCTTTGGACTGGAAGAATCCCGAGTTCTACGACGAAGGCAAATTGTTTGCCGAGATGGAGCGGGTATTCGATATTTGCCATGGCTGCCGACGTTGCGTCAGCCTTTGCCAGAGTTTCCCGGTGTTGTTCGATTTGGTCGACGAATCCGAGACGATGGAGGTCGACGGTGTCGCCAAGGATGACTACTGGAAAGTCGTCGATCAATGCTATTTGTGCGATTTGTGTTTTCTGACCAAATGCCCCTATGTGCCGCCGCATGAGTGGGATGTCGATTTTCCGCACCTGATGTTGCAGGCGAAGGCGGTCAAATATCGGCAACAGGGTGCATCCGTGCGCGACAAGACGCTGACCAGTACCGACACGGTCGGTTCGCTGGCCGGTATCCCGGTGGTCTCCGGTGTGGTCAATGCGCTGAACAAAAACAAGACCTTTCGCGGCATTCTCGAAGATGGTTTCGGGGTGCATAAAGACGCCAAGTTGCCGGAATATCACAGTAAACCCTTGCGCAAGCGCATCACGCCCGACGACGGTGCCACGGCGGAGCCGGCAGGCCCGACGCGCGGCAAGGTGGTGTTGTTCGCGACCTGTTACGGCAACCGCAACGATCCGAAAAGCGGCGAGGATCTGGTTGCGGTCTTTCGGCACAACGGCATCGCGGTGACCTTGGCCGATCAGGAAAAATGCTGCGGTATGCCCAAGTTCGAATTGGGTGATCTGGAGGCGGTGGCCAAGGCCAAAGAGGTCAATATCCCGATGCTGGCCGGATTGGCCGACAGAGGCTGGGACATTGTGGCACCGGTCCCGTCGTGCGTGTTGATGTTCAAACAAGAACTACCGCTGATGTATCCCGATGACCCGGACGTGGCCAAGGTTCGTGATGCCATGTACGACCCGTTCGAGTATCTGATGCTGAGGCATAAGTACGGCAAACTGAGCACCGAATTCAAAAATCCCCTGGGCAAGGTTGCCTATCACGCGGCCTGTCATCAGCGTGTGCAACGTATCGGCCCGAAGACCAGGGAGATGTTGCAACTGGTGCCTGAAACCGAAATCGAGTTGATCGAGCGCTGTTCCGGACACGACGGCACGTATGCGGTGAAAAAGGAGTCACACGAATTGTCGATGAAAATCGCACGTCCGGTGATCAACAAGGTGAAACAGCACGCACCCGATCACTATGGCAGCGACTGCGCCATGGCCGGCCATCAGATCGCAAACGGTTTGGGTGACGGCACGGAGACTGAACATCCGATTTCATTGTTGCGCTTGGCCTACGGTATTTGAGTGGCGTGGGGGATGAGCCCGCGCGGGAGGTAGAGGTGGAAACCATGACCAAACTGAATCGCGAGAACCTGTTTACGCTGGAAAAGTATGCCGAGGTACGGCCGGAGTTCCGAGCGCGTGTGATGGCGCATAAAAAGAATCGGCAACTTCAAATCGGTCCGAATGCGCGGCTGTATTTCGAGGATGCGCTGACGATGCAGTATCAGATCCAGGAAATGCTGCGCATCGAGCGAATCTTCGAAGCCGCCGGTATTCAAGACGAATTGGATGCTTACAATCCCCTGATCCCCGACGGCACCAATTGGAAGGCAACCTTCATGATGGAGTATCCCGACGAAGACGAGCGTCGGGAACAGCTGAAAAAGCTGCGTGGTATCGAGCGACATGTCTGGGCACAGGTCGCCGATTTCGCCCGGGTTACGCCGATTGCCGATGAAGACCTCGAACGCGAAGACGACGAAAAGACCTCATCGGTCCACTTCTTACGCTTCGAACTGACCCCGCAGATGGTCGAGGCGGTTAAGAACGGTGCGCCGATACATATGGGAATCGATCATCCGGCCTATACGCACGCAGTCGAGCCGGTTCCGCAAAATGTACGGGATTCACTCGCCGGTGATCTCTCTTAAATTTAAGATCGTATGCGGTTTTGTCAGAAACCTTCGGTCGAGGTGAACAGCCCGACCCGAAGGTCTTTGGCCGTGTAGATTTCGCGACCGTCGACTTCCATACGGCCGTCGGCGATGCCCAGCACCAGCTTGCGCGTGATGACCCGTTTCATATCCAGAAAGTAGGTTACCCGCTTGGCGCTTGGCAGCACCTGACCGGTGAATTTGACTTCGCCGACGCCGAGCGCACGACCATGTCCCGGATTACCCAGCCAGGCGAGAAAGAAGCCGACCGATTGCCACATGGCGTCCAGTCCGAGACAGCCGGGCATCACCGGATCGCCCGGAAAGTGGCATTCGAAGAACCAGAGATCGGGCCGGATATCGAGTTCGGCGATGATTTCGCCTTTGTCGTACTTGCCGCCGCTGTCGGCGATGCGGGTGACGCGGTCCATCATCAGCATATTGGGAACAGGCAACTGGGCGTTGCCAGGGCCGAACATTTCGCCGTAGCCACATTTGAGCAGGTCGTCCCGCTCGAAAGAATCCACTTTGCTCATGAAATCACGTCCGTAACTTGCGAAGCGGGCGAGTTTCCGGGCTGTCGCATGGGTTGTCAACTTGACGGGGCATACCGGGCAGCAGGCTCAAGTCCTTCTACCCACAGTCGCTAACATCCTGAGTCATTAAGTTCGTTATGCCGTAGCATAGGTGGATGAGCGCGTGGCTGATGGCGATCGTGTGGCACCAGCCGCCGCGACACGTGAGCCGACAGCAACGCTTTGACTTGTGAATACAACGAACCTCTGACTCGGATACCAGTATCACAAGGATTGGTCTGTGCCGGCGGTTTCCAGGCGTGGGGAGCCAGCCGTTGGCGGCACAAGGAGGACCCGGCATGTCCGATGCAAAATCCGACGCTACCCTTGCTGAACGGGAACTCGACTCGTTGAAGTCGCTGCTGGCGGAGGTTGCCGGTCTGCGACGACGCGTGGGCGAACTCACGCGCGGGGGGCACGACCTGATCAATACCCAGGCGCGCCTGGAATCGCTGTTGCATCGTGCGACGGATGCGATTATCCAGTTCGAACCCGACGGCACCATCAGCGGTTTCAATCGCACCGCCGAACGGGTATTCGGTTATCCGCAGGGGACGATGAGCGGGCAAACCGGTGATTGTCTTTTCAATGTGCCGCCACGTTTCGTGGGCGATGTGCCGGCCTACCTGCTCGATTATTCGCGAAATACGCCGCGTCAGTACGATCAGCCGCTGATCGGCGTCCGCAACGACGGCACGCAAATATTGCTAGAGGTCTCGGTAGCCGAAGTTGCAGCGAATACCCCGTTGCTTTTCGACGACATTGGCGGAAAGGGCAACATAGGTGGGGAAGTCGGTCGGGCGTTTTTGTGCATATTGCGCGATATCACCGAACGCAAGCGAATCGATGATGAACTGCGATTACATCGCCAGCATCTGGAGCAACTGGTTGCCGAGCAGATACGCGAGATTCGCACGGCAAAGGAGGAGGCGGAGTACGCCAACCGTGCGAAATCGGAGTTTTTAGCCAAGATCAGCCATGAATTGAGAACGCCGATGCATGCGATCCTCAGTTACTCGGAAGTCGGTCTGAAAAAGTCCGATACGGCCCCGCCGGAAAAGCTCGCCCAGTATTTCAGCCGCATCAATATCGCCGGCTCCCGCTTGCTCGACATGATCGACGGACTGCTCGAACTCGCTAAGGTAGAGGCCGGTCACGAGATATATGATATGCAGGTCAACGACCTGCATGAGGTGATTACATCGATCGCCCGTGAATACGAGGCACTCGCGGAACGTCACGGCGTATCCTTGATATTGAACCTGCGGCTGACCGACTCCGGGATGATCATGGACGGTCGGCGCATGGAGCAGGTGATCCGGAACCTGATCTCCAATGCGTTCAGGTTTTCGCCGCCGGGCGGCCGTGTGGTACTCACCACCGATGCGACTGTGTTACGCGATGGGGACGGCCCGGTCGACGCGGTGCGGGTGACGGTATGTGATCAGGGTGACGGCATACCCGAAGACGAACTCGATCGGGTGTTCGACAAGTTCGTGCAGGGCAGTCGCAATCAAGATGGCGGCCAAGGCACGGGGCTCGGTCTGGCTATCTCGCGCGAGATCGTGCAGGCGCATCGTGGTCGGATCACCGCGACCAATGTGCCGGGCGGCGGTGCCTGCTTCGAGCTTGTGTTTCCCCGCGATGCCGGATGAACTCGGCGCTGTGACGGTCGGGTAATGTCTGTGTCCTTCACTCAAGGTGACCGGGCTGGCGCCGTTAGTCACAACAATGCAGATTCTCCCGTCCGCCGATGACCGAACTCACACCGACGCTGTTGCTGGTTGACGACGAGCCGTTCAATATCGAGATCCTGATCGAATACTTGGAGCATTCCGGGTATTCGTTCGATACCGCCGAAGACGGAACCCGCGCGTGGGAAAAACTCCAGGCCGATCCGGAACGCTACGATGTGGTGCTGCTCGATCGCATGATGAACGGGTTGAGCGGTATGGATGTTCTGGCACGCATGAAGCAGCATCCGGTGCTGTGCAGTGTACCGGTTATCCTCCAGACGGCGCTGGCCGCGCGCGAGCAGGTGCTCGAAGGATTGCGGGCGGGAGCCTACCACTATCTGAGTAAGCCCTTCGATCAGGAAATGCTGTTGAGCGTCGCCGCTACAGCGGTCGAGGACCGGATGCGTTTTCGCCGGGTCCGGGAGGCCAGCAGCGCGGCCGGCCGTAGCCTGGCGTTGCTGCGTTCCGCGACCTTCCGTTTCAAAACAATTCACGAGGCACGTGACCTGGCCGGCGTGTTGGCCAACGCCTGCCCCGATCCCAATCGAGCGGTTATCGGGTTGGCCGAACTGCTGTTGAACGCGGTTGAGCACGGCAACCTCGGTATCGATTATGAAGAAAAAAGCCGTCTGCGCAGCGTCGGTGGCTGGGACGAGGAAATCGAAAGGCGCTTGGCCGATCCGGTTTACGCGGAATGTAAGGTTGAGGTCGATTTCAGCCGTGAAACCGACGTGATCCGAATCCGGATAAGTGACGAAGGCGAGGGTTTTGCATGGCAGGATTATCTCGATATGGACCCGACGCGTCTGCTGCATTCGCACGGCCGTGGGATCGCCATGTCGCGCCTGATGAGTTTCGATACGGTCGAATACCGCGGTTGCGGTAACCAGGTCGAGGTGACAATAGAATTGCCGGCCGATTGAGAGGCTTCCGCAACTTTGGGCGTTTGCGTACCCGTTGCCGGAAGTGCTTTTGATTCCGCCGGCGTTTTCTAACCTGCAATCTCGGTGTGGATTCTGGTCGAGATGAAGTCGACGAACCCGGCTAGAGGCATCATCCGGTTTTCACTGTCGCTGCGTGCGCGGTATTCCACTTCGCCGGCGTTCAAACCGCGTTCGCCGATTACCACGCGATGCGGGATGCCGATCAGTTCCGTATCGGCAAACATCACGCCGGGGCGGGCATCACGGTCGTCGAACAATACATCGATACCTGCCGCCGTCAGTTCGGCATAGAGTTTTTCGGCGGCTTCACGCACCTTGTCCGACTTTTTCATCTGCATGGGAATCAATGCGAGTGTGAAAGGCGCGATTGCGCTTGGCCACAGAATGCCCTGCTCGTCGTTGTGCTGTTCGATTGCGGCACCGACGACACGCGATACGCCGATGCCATAGCAGCCCATGGTCATGACGACCTGCTTGCCGTTTTCATCCAGCACGTTGGCGTTCATCGCCTCGCTGTACTTTTTGCCGAGTTGGAAGATATGCCCGACCTCGATGCCGCGTGCAATGGTCAGCTTGCCTTTGCCGTCGGGGCTGGGGTCGCCGTCGACAACGTTGCGGATATCGGCCACCTGCGGCAGTGCGACGTCACGTCCCCAGTTGATACCGAGGTAGTGCTTACCGTCGACGTTCGCGCCGGCGCTGAAGTCGCTGATCGCGGCGACCGCGCGGTCGACGATAAGCGGCAGTTTGAGACCGACCGGGCCGAGTGATCCCGGGCCGGCACCGATAGCGTTGTGGATCTGCGCCTCGCTGGCCATTTCCAAAGGCTCGGCGACCTGCGGTAGCTTCTCCGCCTTGATCGCATTGAGTTCATGGTCACCGCGGACCAGGAGTGCGACCAGTTCGCTGCCGCTGTCCTTCGCACCGAGCACGATCAGGGTTTTCACGGTTCGCTCGATCGGTTGGGCGAATTGCTCGACCAGCTCGGCGATAGTCTTGGCATTCGGTGTATCCACCAATTCCATCTCGCGAGTCGGAGCAGCCGTGGTATCCGCCGGCGCCAATGCCTCGGCGAGTTCGACGTTGGCCGCATAATCGCTTTCGGTCGAGAAGGCGATGGCATCCTCGCCGGATTCGGCCAATACGTGGAACTCGTGCGAGCCGCTGCCGCCGATACTGCCGGTGTCGGCCGCGACCGGACGGAAGTCCAGACCGCAGCGCTCGAAAATGCGGCAATAGGTCGAGTGCATCTGTTCATAGGTTCGCTGCAACGAATCCTGGTCGACATGGAAGGAGTACGCGTCCTTCATCAGGAATTCGCGCGCCCGCATGATGCCGAAGCGCGGCCGGATTTCGTCGCGGAACTTGGTCTGAATCTGGTAGTAATTCACCGGCAGTTGGCGATAGCTGCGCAGCTCGTTACGCGCCAGATCGGTAATGATCTCCTCGTGGGTCGGCCCGAAACAGAACTCCCGCTGGTGGCGATCGTTGATGCGCAGCAGTTCGGCGCCGTATTTTTCCCAGCGGCCGGATTCCTGCCATAACTCGGCCGGTTGTACGGCCGGCATCAGTACTTCCAGTGCGCCGGCGCGGTCCATTTCTTCGCGCACGATGTTCTCGACTTTACGCAATACCCGCAGTCCGAGCGGCAGCCAGGTGTACAGGCCGGCCGCGAGCTTGCGAATCAGGCCGGCACGCAGCATCAGCCGGTGGCTGGCGATCTCGGCGTCGGCGGGAACTTCTTTGAGCGTCTGCAGGGGAAACTGGGAGGTGCGCATGATGGTCCGTGTCCAAAGCTAAGCGCACGATTCTAGCGGTGTGTGCGTCGCAGCGCCAAGGCATCAAGTTTTGGTTTGTGGTGCCGCCAGTTTTTAGCGACGTGTATACACAGAATTCCCCTTGCTGTTGGCGCCGGTGAGCGATGTCGTCACTTGCGCTGAATCCCATCGATTTCGCTGCCGCGCGATGCGCCCGGCTGTTGCCGCTGTTTCTGCTTTTGTTGGCCGGCTGGGTTTCGGCTGCCGGCTTGGCGTTTAGTGACGCGCTGTTCGATTGGATGGAAAAGAATTATGGCGGCGAAGCGCGTCAGCGTGTGGTCGAGTTACAGCAACTGGTCCTCGAGGGTGTGGAACTGAGCGAGTCGCGCAAGCTCGAGCGGGTCAATGCCTTTTTCAATCGGGTCAGCTACGATTCCGATTATGCTTTGTGGGATCAGAAGGACTATTGGGCCACACCGTTCGAGGTGTTGGGGATCAATTCGGCTGATTGCGAAGACTATGCGATATCCAAGTATTTCACCCTGATCAGCATGGGCGTGGCCGAAGAGCGTTTGCGTATTACCTACGTCAAATCGCTGACTTTGAACGAAGCCCATATGGTGTTGGCCTACTATGAGTCGGCCGACGCCGAACCCTTGATTCTGGACAATCTGACCAAGGCGATTCGACCGGCCGGTGAGCGTACCGACCTGGTTCCGGTCTACAGCTTCAATGGCGCGGACCTTTGGTTGGCGGTCAATCGTATGGAAGGAAAAAAAGTTGGCGGTTCGGATCGTCTGTCACGTTGGCAGGCCTATCAATCCAAACTGACGCAGCAAATGGGTGTGGGCCGATGAGGAACAGGCGGCTATGACTTTATCGCGGCAATTGATCCTTTTGCTGGTGACGTTGATCGTACTGCTGTTTCTCGGCACGCTCGCGATCAGCGTGTCGGGCACGCGTGACTACCTGGAATCGCAGCTCGCTTCGCATGCACAAGATGCAGCGACTTCGCTGGGTCTGTCGGCGACCTCGCATGTCAACAGCAACGACGAAGCAATGGTCACGACCATGGTCAATGCGATGTTTCATCGCGGCGACTATCTGAACATTCGTTTCGAAAAGTTGAGTGGCGAGACCTGGATCGAACGCGACACCGAACTGCGGGTCGACACGGTACCGGATTGGTTCATTAGCCTTTTCACGCTCGATCCGCCACAGCGCAGTGCGACCATGATGTCGGGCTGGCACCAGGTTGGGCAGGTTGTGGTTACCAGCCACCCGGGGCTGGCGTATGAAAAGCTATGGTTGACCGCCCGGCGCACGCTGAACCTGTTCTTGATCAGCGTGCTCTTGGTCGTGGCGGTCGGGGTGCTTGCCCTGCGGGTGATGCTAAAACCGCTAAAAGCGGTCGAACGCCAGGCGGCGGCGATTTGCAATCGTGAATTTGTCGTGGTCGAAGGGCGACCGTTCACGCTGGAGTTTCGTCGTGTCGTCGAGGCGATGAACCAACTCTCGTCCAAAATCGCCCGGTTGCTGACCGAGTCCGAACAGACGGCCGGTCGGCTACGGCAGCAGGCCTTCCAGGATCCGGTGACCGGCCTGGCCAACCGGCGCCAGTTCATGGACGTGTTGGCACATCGTATCGACGACCCCGAGTTGGTCGAGTCGAGCGGATTGCTGTTGTTGCAACTGCGCGACTTCAAGGCGTTCAACCAGGCGCGTGGTTATGTCGAAGGCGATCAAATGCTGGCGGCGACCGGGGAACTGATCAGCGAGGTGCTGACCGCTGAACCGCGGGCAACCATTGCCCATCTGTCGGGGGCGGATTTTGCCGTGTTGTTCGAAGGTGTCGATCACGCTCGGCTGTCGCACTGGGCGCACGAGTTAACGACCCAAATGGCCGGTCTGCACAAGCGCTTCGAGCTGTCGTCACCGGATGTTGCCCACGTCGGCGCCGCGCTTTATGCCGGCCAGGATTTGAGCGGTTTCCTGTCCACGGCGGATATGGCACTGCGTGAGGCGCAGCGCGCGGGCGCCAATGCTTGGGTGGTGCACGCGGGACAGGCCGATACCGGGGATGCGAGGCCCGGTGGCGAGTGGCGTAGCCTGATCGAACGGGCGATCGAGACAAAACGGTTCACGCTCTTACGCCAGGCCGTTGTCAGCTGCCCGGGACGCGAGTTACTGCACCATGAAGTGTTTTTGCGTATTGCCGACCCTCGGCGCCCCGGCGAGGACATCCCGGCCGGGGTATTCATGCCGATGGCCGAAAGCGCCGGCCTGGCCCCTCAAGTCGATCGTGCGGTAATCGAACGGGTATTGCAAAGCATGGCGGGCAGCGGTGGGGATGTGTCTTTGCCGGGCAGGGTGGCGGTAAACCTCAGTCCGCTCAGTCTGGCCGATCGGGACTTTATCGGCTGGTTGAAAAATCGTCTTTTATCTGTGCCGGCGCTCGCCGCCCGTTTGATTGTGGAGCTTCCGGAATACGGCGCCTCGGCCGATTTGACCCGGCTGCAGGACTGGATCGCACAGTTGGCACCGCTCGGAATCGAGTTCTCTCTCGACCATTTCGGTAAGGGATTTACCTCTTTCGCCTATTTGCGCAGGCTCAAGGTCCACTATCTGAAGATCGATGGCAGCTTTGTGCGCAACCTCGATCAGCACGAGGATAATCAGTTCTTCATCAAAAGCGTCGCCGATATTGCACACGGTCTGGATATGCGCGTGGTTGCCGAATCTGTCGAGACCGAGCTCGTTTGGCAGATTCTCCAGGATATGGGAGCGGACGCCGGACGCGGCTATTGGCTGGGGCACCCCGAGTAAAACGCGAACTCCGTTTAAAGCAGGCTGCCGGGCCGGGTTTCTCATCACCTTGGACACATGCGGGCTGTTGTCGCCGGATCGTCCTTGTTCCGGTATCCGTTCGGGCAGGGGGCGTTATCCGACAGCTGCGCGGTGATGTCGGCTTCCAATACGGCAATAGGAATTATATTCTCTGACGCGGGATAATCCGCTGCCAAACCGGAAGTTGGCAACAGGCCGATCAGTTGTGTCAGGTTTTTTTTCAGCTTGGTTGTTGGATTGATTCAATTGGCTGATATGTAAAGAAAAAAATCCTGGTTCGGGATTTGCCTAACAAGTTGATCGGCCTGGGAGTTTCTCCCGGGACGGATACAAACGATTACTCTAGGATTTGAGTTCATGGCACCTGCTGGGTTTATTGCCAATCGCCTGTCGGTACCCGTCTTGTCTGGGATGGTCGTATTGATGGTTGCGTTTTACGCAAGTGCTTCGGACATGCTCGATGAATTTCTGCGCGCCGCCGATGCCGGTAACTGTATCGAGAATGTCACTTTCAACATGATCCGCGAACGTGGTCCGGCGCATGCCGAGCCGATTGTCATTGCGGCATTGACCGCGTCGGCTCAGCGCGTGAGTCAGCAACGTTCACTGGGTTGTCAGGGCGACATCGCGGCACAGGCGATCGCCGCCGGTGCCGACCCCGAAAAGGTTTTGGCGGCAACGGCCGCCGGACTTTGAATATCCACGGGCGCTCAGGATTCGGCATATTTTCTTGAATGCAGTGAATTGCAAGAAATACCAAGCGTTTGTAGGAACTTATTACGGCATCTTGTCAGATGTTGCCACACAACCGGGCGCCAACTGACATGAATCTGTCATATTGCAGTTACAAAATCCCGGGCGAATTTCAGCAAACGCTGAGATTCGATTCAGCGCAGCCACGGCGAATGCTGGCCGTGACAACGAACCGATCCCGCCCATGGAGGCTTTTGTGTTAAAGAAGACTTTGGTATTCGCGGCCCTTTCCGCCGCAATCGTGTCGAGCACGGCGCACGCCGCCGCCGCCCGTGATTACATCAGCATCGTTGGTTCTTCGACTGTTTATCCGTTTGCCACCGTGGTCGCGGAACAGTTCGGTCGGACCACCAAATTCAAAACCCCGAAAGTCGAGTCTACCGGTTCCGGTGGCGGTTTGAAGTTGTTCTGCTCCGGTGTCGGTGTGGAGCATCCGGACATCACCAATGCGTCGCGTCGTATCAAGCCGTCCGAGCAGGAAAAGTGTGCTGCAAACGGCATCAGCGACATTATCGAAGTGAAGGTCGGCTACGATGGCATCGTTATGGGCCAGGCCAAGATCACCCCTAAGCTGAACCTTACCCGCAAGGATATCTTCTTGGCACTCGCCAAGCAGGTGCCCGGTAAAGACGGCAAGCTGATCGCGAACCCGAACAAGACCTGGAAACAGGTCAATGCAGCGCTGCCTGACGTAAAAATCGAAGTTTTGGGCCCGCCGCCGACTTCCGGTACCCGTGACGCCTTCGTCGAACTGGCAATGGAAGGCGGTGCCAAGAAATTCGCCGATCTCAAGGCACTTCGTGGTTCGAAGGACGCAGCCGAGATCAAGAAGTTGATGGCGAAGCTCGGTATTCCCGAGAGTGCATTCAACAAAAAAGGTAAGAAAGTTTTCCAGGCGGTTGCACACGGTGTTCGTGAAGACGGTCATTACGTCGAAGCCGGCGAGAACGACAACCTGATCGTGCAGAAGCTCGAGGCCAATCCGAATGCGGTCGGTATCTTCGGCTTCTCCTTCCTCGACCAGAACGCCGATAAGATTCACGGCGCGAAGGTCGACGGTCAGGATCCGACCTTCGATGCGATCTCCGACGGGTCTTATCCCGTGTCGCGTGCCCTGTACTTCTACGCCAAGAAGGCCCACGTCGGTGCCGTACCCGGTATTGCGGAGTACCTGGCCGAGTTCACGTCGGAAAAGGCCTTCGGTGAAGAGGGTTACCTGACCGAAAAGGGTCTGATCCCGATGTCCGAAGCGGAGCGTGGTCAGTTCCGTTACGACGCCAAGGCGCTTAACCCGATGGGTAAGCTGTAAGACCCAAGTAGCTTTGGCGGATTAACCGTAAGGATAGCGGCGCCCATTCGGGTGCCGCTGTTCTTTGACGCGGT
Organism: Chromatiales bacterium; assembly: GCA_028280505.1. GTDB lineage: Bacteria > Pseudomonadota > Gammaproteobacteria > Chromatiales > Chromatiaceae > Thiosocius. The sequence goes on from JANQLO010000047.1 coordinate 37,607, forward strand.
CGAAATACGGAAACCACGATGCAATTCTCGGTGTTGATATTGGTCTTGCTCGGTGTGATGGCAGTCGCCTTCCACGTCGGGCGGCGGCGTTCATTCGCGACGGTAGGTGGGCCAACCGGCGTACGCAAGCTGCATTCATTGCCGGCTTATTACGGCTTCTATACCGCTTTGTGGGCCGGTCTTCCGGCGTTGCTGATTGCAGGTGTCTGGGTGTTTTTCGACGGCACCGTCATCACCGCGATGGTGGTCGAGGCGATGCCGGCCGAGATGAGGGACTTACCGCCTGCCCAACTCGGACTTCTCGTCAATGACATCACCAACCTTGCCAACGGCAATATCGTGTCGGGTGAAGTCACCCCGGCAATGCAAAGTGCTGCTGACCATCTGAACGAGCTGCGCGCGCTCGGCGGGACCGCGTTGGCAGTGGTCGCTCTCAGTATCGCCCTGGGCGCGGGGTCGCTGGCCTGGCGTGCGATCGGGCCAAAGATGCGGGCACGTAACCGCGTCGAATGGATCGTCAGCGGTCTGCTGATCGCCTGTTCGCTGATCGCGATCTTGACAACCATCGGCATCGTACTGTCGGTGTTGTTCGAATCTTTCCGGTTTTTCCAGAAGATCCCGTTTACGGATTTTCTTTTCGGGCTCGAGTGGAGCCCGCAGGTTGCGTTACGTGAAGATCAGGTTGGCGCAAGTGGCGCCTTTGGTGCGGTCCCGCTGTTTGCCGGCACCCTGCTGATCTCGTTTATCGCGCTATTGGTCGCGGTGCCGATCGGTCTGATGTCGGCCATCTATCTGGCCGATTATGCCGGGCCCAGGCTGCGTTCCTATGCCAAGCCCGTGCTCGAGGTACTGGCCGGTGTACCGACCGTCGTATATGGTTTTTTTGCCGCATTGACGTTGGCGCCGGCGATTCGTCAGGCCGGTGAGTTCATGGGTCTCTCGGTGTCCTCGGAGAGTGCGCTGGCCGCCGGTTTGGTGATGGGCATCATGATCATTCCGTTTGTGTCGTCCTTGTCCGACGACGTGATCAATGCCGTACCGCAATCGCTCCGCGATGCCGCCTACGCATTGGGCGCAACCCGTTCGGAGACCATTCGCCAAGTGGTGTTGCCGGCGGCGTTGCCCGGCATCATGGGTGGCATACTGCTTGCCGCATCGCGTGCCATAGGGGAGACCATGATCGTGGTGATGGCGGCCGGTCTGAGTGCCAATCTGACCGCGAATCCGCTCGACAGTGTCACGACGGTGACGGTGCAGATCGTGACCCTGCTGGTCGGCGACCAGGAGTTCGACAGCGCTAAGACGCTGGCTGCCTTCGCGCTCGGACTTGTGCTGTTCGTCGTTACCCTGGGTTTAAACATCGTGGCCTTGCACATTGTGCGCAAGTACCGCGAGCAGTACGAGTGATCGAACATGGCTGAACAACAAAACACACGTACCATCGACAAGGTCAATGCGTCGCTGAAACGGCGTTATGCGACCGAGCGTCGGTTCAAGACGCTTGGATTGGGTGCCGTCGTACTCGGCCTTCTGTTCGTGTCGATGCTGTTCGTGGATATCCTTAGCAAAGGCTATTCGGCCTTCGTGCAGACCCACATCCAGCTCGAGGTTTATTTCGACCCTGAGATCCTCGACCCCGAAGGCACGCGGGACATGGAGGCGATTGCCCGTGCCGATTTCCGTCAGCTGGTGCGTGAGCCTTTGCGTCAGATCTTCCCCGAGGTGACCTCACGGCGCGACAAACGGGCGCTTTACAAGATCCTGAGTACGGGCGCGCCTTTTCAATTGATAGAAATGGTGCGTGCCAATCCCGATTTGATCGGTACGAGAATGACCATCGACCTGATTGCCGACGATGACATCGACATGCTGGTCAAGGGACATATCGATCGTAACGCGCCGGCCGATCAGCGACGGGTCAACGATACCGTTATCGGTTGGATCGACCGCCTCGACGAGCAGGGACTGGTCGCGACCAAATTCAACACCGGTTTCTTCATCAACGGCGATTCGCGTGAACCCGAACTCGCCGGTATCGGCGGTGCGGTAGCCGGTTCTTTCTATACGCTACTGGTGACCTTGGCGCTGTCTTTCCCCATCGGTGTCGCGGCGGCCATTTATCTCGAAGAGTTCGCGCCCAAGAATCGCTGGACCGATCTGATCGAGGTGAACATCAACAACCTGGCCGCGGTGCCTTCCATCGTGTTCGGTTTGCTTGGCCTGGCGATGTTCATCAATTTGTTCGGTCTACCGCGCTCCGCGCCTCTGGTGGGCGGCCTGGTACTGACGCTGATGACGTTGCCGACCATCATTATCGCGTCTCGTGCCGCATTGAAGTCGGTGCCGCCGTCAATCCGGGAAGCAGCCTTGGGTGTCGGCGCCTCACGCATGCAGACGGTGTTTCATCACGTCGTACCGCTGGCGATGCCCGGTATGCTGACCGGTACCATCATCGGTATGGCCCAGGCGCTCGGCGAGACCGCGCCGCTGCTGATGATCGGTATGGTGGCGTTTATCGTGGATATCCCGGGCGGACCGATGGATCCGTCGTCCGTGCTGCCGGTTCAGGTCTATCTGTGGGCCGATAGTCCGGAGCGCGCGTTCGTCGAACGTACCTCGGCAGCGATTATCGTATTGCTGAGTTTCTTGATTGCAATGAATACCTTCGCGGTCATCATGCGCCGTCGCTTCGAGCGTCGCTGGTGATTGGTGTGGCAAAAGAGGAAGAACCCATGAATACTGCTGAGAATGTCGCCACCGAGGCGGTCAACGGCACCAAGGTGCGGTCCGAACAGGGTTCGAAGCCGCTCGACAGCGATTTTGAAACCGTCGGCGAGGTGCGCGTCCCCAACGCGCGCATGACGGCAACCGACGTCAATGTCTATTACGGCGACAAGCACGCGATCATCGATGTCAACCTGGATATCGGCAAAAACCAGGTCATCGCGATGATCGGTCCGTCCGGCTGCGGTAAGTCGACCTTCCTGCGTTGCCTCAACCGGATGAACGACACCATCGACATCTGTCGGGTAACCGGCGAGATCAAGCTGGACGATCAGGATATCTACGATCGCAAGCTCGACGTGGTTCCGCTGCGTGCCCAGGTCGGCATGGTGTTCCAAAAGCCGAACCCTTTCCCGAAATCCATTTACGACAACATCGCCTACGGTCCGCGTATCCACGGTCTGGTCGCGAGTCGTGCCGAACTCGACGAGATCGTGGAAAACAGCCTGGCCAAGGCCGGTCTGTGGGACGAGGTCAAGGATCGTCTCGACCAGCCCGGTACCGGTCTTTCCGGCGGTCAGCAGCAGCGTCTGTGTATTGCTCGCACCATCGCGGTCGAGCCGGAGGTGATCCTGATGGACGAGCCGTGCTCGGCGCTCGATCCTATCGCGACCGCCAAGATCGAGGAACTCATCGACGAGTTGCGTGAGAACTACACCATTGCGATCGTGACCCACTCGATGCAGCAGGCCGCGCGGGTCTCGCAACGCACGGCTTATTTCCATCTGGGCAATCTGGTCGAGGTCGGCGAGACCACACAGATTTTCACCAACCCGCGGCACAAATTGACCGAGGACTACATCACCGGTCGTTTCGGCTGAGACCCTGCTGGGACAATATTGACAGTGGCTCAAGACGAGAGCTCACGGACGGACGATCCGCACATCCTGTCGCGTTTCGATGGGGATCTGGGCAATCTTCGTCATCTGGTTTTGAGCATGGGGCAGACGGTCCGTGAGCAGGTCGTGATGGCGAGCGTGGCCGTGGCCCGTTGCGACATTGCCAAGGCTCGCAAGGTTATCGGTCATCGGCGCCAGATCCGCGATCTCGACATGGCGGCCTTGGAGGCCAACACCAAGTTGTTCGCCATACATCAGCCGGTTGCGCGTGATTTGCGTTTTGTGCTCACGCTGTCGCGTGCGATCTATGATCTGGAACGGATCAGCGGCGAGGCGGTACGTCTGGCCGATATCGCCGAGCGTCTTTACGAAGAACAGCCGTCGAGCGCTGAATGCGCCATCTTCGAGGACGTCGAGAGAATCTCTGCCCCGGCGGTCGATTTACTCGATCGCAGCATGCAGGCCCTGGCCGATGAAGACGTCCATGCTGCCGTCGAGGTTGCCCTGGACATCGATGATATGGAGCGGCTGTTTCGCGGCTCGCTCCGGCGGTTGGCCACGTATCTGATGGAAGACCCGCGCAATATCCGCTGGGTGATCGATGCGACCCTGGGCATCAAGGCAATGGAGCGTATTGGCGATCATGCCTGCAGTATCGCGCGGAACATTATTTTCTCGGTGACCGGCAAGGACGTGCGTCACGCCAGTGTCGAAAACTTAGAGCAGACTGCTTGATCTCCCGCTCCCGCTATATGTAGTACAGTAGCGAACGAAAGTAGGTCCCCCAGACCAACAGTAGACCGCCGCCGGCGATCAGATCCAGCCACATCCGCCGACGTTTTACCGCCCGGATTTCGTCCGGTTGTTCGATCATGAAGACTCGATTCATCAAGGCATCGAGCATCAGGACAAAAAAGAACAACACCACGACCGCGGGGATGATATAGGCCGTCATCACCCCGATCCCCTCGGGTTCCATGTCGGCGAGCAGCACCATCGGTAGGCTGGTGAATGCCAGACCGACCAGGGTCAATCGCATGCCGCCGATGTCTTTCAGGTTTGCAAACATGGTTACTCAGCCCGCCTATTGCACGAAGGATTCGGATTTTGTGGGAGAGCCGGCTAGGCAGGTCGGCCGATCGCCCGAAGGGCCATAGCCGTTGCTATGGGTCAAGGGGGTGTCGCTCCCGGCGTCCTGCCTCTCGCGACACTTGCGCATCCCTGCACATCGTCGGCCGAGATGCGACGTCGGCTCTTTCACAAAACCGAATAGGACAAAGCGTATCTGCTCCATCGACAGCAAAGCGATGTACGATCGTCTGATAACCCAGGTTTTTTCGATCATTCCGGTTCCGCCTTCGTGCAATATGCGGGTTAGGCAAGGTGGATTAAGGGCAGTACACTATCGCCTCCCTATCGTTCCCGCATTCTACTATGCCCGAGGTTCCGCATGAGTTGCTGCAGCAATTGATCGATTTGGTCGATGAGTTGCGTGAGAAAACTGAAGGATTTCTCGAACAGGCAGGCGATCAGCAGTTGTGGTACGACCGCGGTTATGCCAATGGCATGCTGTTGGCGTTACGCGATCTCGGTCAGGCCGAACTGCTCGGCGAGCGCAGGCCCGACGATCCCGGCGAACTGGGCGCCCATTTCGCGATGGCCTGGGGCAAGGCGTATCGGCATGGCGAGACCATGGGTAGCCGAGAGACCCACGAAATCACAGGAAACCAGATGCAATGACGCGAGTCGTTTCGTTCAACATCAATGGCGTCCGCGCCCGTCCGCACCAACTGGCCGCGTTACGCGATCAATACGACCCGGATATCATCGGGTTGCAGGAAACCAAGGTCCAAGACCCGGATTTTCCGCGCGGCGTGATTGAGGATCTGGGCTATCACGTCGCTTTCTATGGTCAGAAGGGACACTATGGTGTGGCATTGTTATCGAAGCAGCCGCCGTTGAGCGTCGATTACGGGCTGCCGAAGGATGACAACGATGCGCAGCGTCGCTTGATCACTGCCCGCTACGCATTGGGTGGCGGCGAGCTGACCGTGATCAACGGTTATTTTCCTCAAGGCGAGAGTCGCGACCACCCGACCAAGTTTCCGCACAAGGCGCGTTTTTACGACGAACTCGGTACCTTGCTCAATGAGCGCTACACACCGGACCAGGCATTGATGGTGATCGGGGACATGAATGTGGCGCCGAGCGACCGGGATATCGGGATTGGTGCCGACAATGCCAAACGCTGGTTGCGCGACGGCAAGTGCAGTTTTCTGCCGGAAGAACGTGAGTGGCTTGAAAAACTGCTGGACTGGGGATTGTACGATACCTTCCGGCTGTGTTTTCCCGAGACGGACGATCGCTTCAGCTGGTTCGATTATCGTAGCCGTGGCTTCGAGCGCGACCCGAAGCGCGGTTTGCGTATCGATCTGCTGTTGGCGACTGCATCGCTACAGAACCGGGTGAGTGACGCCGGGATCGCCTACGATATTCGGTCGATGGAAAAACCGTCGGATCATTGTCCGATCTGGGTCGATTTCGATTGAAACCGATGTTGCTTTGGGCGATCAAGATCGGGCTGTTGGTCTACATCGGTTTCGGTGTTCTGCTGTATGTCATGCAACGTTCGATGATGTATATGCCCGTCGGCGAGAATTTGGCCGAGAATGTACCGGTCGAGCGTCTGGCAATCGATGAGGGCAGTCTCAAGCTCTGGGTGTTGGCACCGGAACACGAGCACGCGGTGATCTATTTTGGCGGCAATGCCGAAGACGTGTATTGGAACGCGCCGGACTTTCGGACCTCGTTGCCGCAGCACGCGGTCTATCTGGTCAACTACCGGGGTTACGGCGGCAGCAGTGGTTCGCCGAGCGAGGCGGCCTTTTTCGCCGATGCCCTGCAGATCTTCGATACGCTGCGTGAACGGCATAAGAAGATCTCGGTGATCGGCCGTAGTCTCGGCAGCGGTGTCGCCACTTATCTCGCCAGCCAGCGTCCCGTCGAGCACCTGGTTCTGGTCACGCCGCACGACAGTGCGTTGGCGGTTGCCCGACGGCTCTATCCGGTCTACCCGGTGGGCTTGATGCTCAAGGACCGTTACGAGAGCGCGCGTTATGCAGCCGAGGTGCGTGCCCCGACATTATTGTTGATCGCCGAACACGACAGGATGATTGCGCGGGAGCATTCGGTGAATCTGTGGCAGGCCTTTGCGGACGGGCAGGCTGAGCAGATCGTCATCGACGGTGCCGGTCACAACGATATATCGGGCCGAGCGCGTTATTGGGATGAGATCGCCGGTTTTCTCGGTCTTTGAGTCGGCGGGCAGTTTCGCTCAGACGGGGTCCACGCATTCACCGACCAATCGTTCGCCGTCGCTGCTCAGGCCGGCAGCCCTGACCTGCACGATGCGATTTTGCCAGTCGGCGCTAGCCTCGATCTCCATCCTCAGGTAGTTCTGGGTGTAACCCGTCCAGAGACGTTTATCCGACGTCGCCCGTGAACTGTCGCTCTCGAGCAATACGGCATAGTCTTTACCCAGTGCAGCCGTCAATACCGCCCGACGTTGGCGTTGTGCCAGTTCATGCAGTGCCTGGCTGCGTGCGCGCTTGATCTCACGAGACACCTGATTCGGCATCTTGGCGGCCTTGGTTCCCTCGCGCGCCGAATAGGCGAAGATGTGGATATGGCCGAACGTCATTTGGTCGACGAAGTCGAGCGTCTGTTGCCATTCGGCATCGGTCTCGCCGGGAAAACCGACAATGATGTCGGTGGTGATGTTGAATCCGGGTATCGTGGCGCGGGCTTGGGTGACCAACGTGCGGAACTCCTCCGTACGGCAGCGGCGCGACATCCGCCGCAATACGCTGTCGGCACCGCTCTGGATCGGCAGGTGTAGATGCGGCATCAGCCTGGGGTTGGCGAACAATGCCCAGAAATCTTTATCCAGTTCCCAGGGTTCGAGCGAACCCAGTCGCACGCGCGCTATCGACGTGCGGTTGAGCACGGCTTCGACCAGTTGTGCCAAGGTGCTGTCGATATCGCTGCCATAGCCCCCCAGATGCACGCCGGCCAGCACCACCTCACGAATGCCGCCGGCTTGCAATTGCCGGATTTCGCCGACCACGTCGTCGATCGAGCGGCTGCGCTCCTCGCCGCGTGCCCGAGTCACGATGCAGAAAGTGCAGCGATAACGACAGCCGTCCTGAACCTTGATGAAGGCTCGCTGGCGGCCTCGTGCGAACAATAGGTTCTCACCGGGCTCGGTAGCCGATCGGGGCATCAACGGCAGGTCGAGTTCGCGGGCGGCGATCTCGATCAGTCTGTCCTTGTCGGTATTCGGGATCACCAGGTCGACACCGAGTTCGGCCGCGGTTTCTTCAGGGGACAGCGCGGCATGGCAACCGCTGACCACCAACTTGGCCTGTGGGTTGGTTTGATGGGTCCGCCGGATCATCTGGCGTGATTTGCGCACCGATTCGGCCGTGACCGCGCAGGTATTCAGTATCACCAGATCGGCCTGTTCGGCCTCGGTGGTGAGCTGGAAGCCGCGCGCGCGACAATCACTCGACCAACGTTCGAGTTCGGCCTCGTTCAGTCGGCAGCCCAGTGCCTGAAGGAAAACGCGCATGAATTCGGTAATCGGCTTGTCGTTTCAACCGTGGTCGCGCATTCTAGCCCAATACTCGGAATCAAAGCCGGCCGCTCAACGCATGGAACCGATTGACGTCTTAGCCCTGTTGCGCACGCATCTGGATATTGTCCTGATCGTGGTGGGTCTGCTCGGCCTGACCTCGTTGCTCTGGCTATTGTTTGCCCTGGTTCGCTTGCGCAGCGATTTCAGACGTGAACTTGGCGATCAGCGCGCCCTGCTGCGCGAGATTCGTGAAGATTTGGGTGACGATGTCGCCCAGAGTCGGCAGCAGACGCAGGAGTCGCTGGCCTCGGGCCTGATGCGCCTGCAGGATTTGTTCGATCAACGAGTCGGTACATTGCAACGTCAGGTCATGCAGGACGGTGCGGCGCTCAAGACCGATTTGATCGAGCGCTTCGAGGTGCAACGCAAGGCCATTGCCGAAAGTCTGGCCGATGGCCGTCTGGCCCAACAACGCGAGTCGGCCGATCTGCGCGAGGCGCTGGAGGCGGCCCTGAATCGTCATCGCGAGGTGGCTGAAGCCCATCAGCGTGACGCCCTGAAGGGTCAGCAAGAAGCGCTGACCAGTGGCATGGCGAATATGGCGAAGCAGGTCGGCGACGCTTTTCGGGTGTCGTCCGACGAGTTGGGCAAGCGGGTCGAAGGGCTGACGCGGACCACCGACGAACGATTGAAGGACATCAGCGGTCAGGTCGAGAAACGCCTGACCGAGGGTTTTGAAAAGACCACCGAGACCTTTACCAAGGTACTGGAGCACCTGACTCGGATCGACGAAGCGCAGAAGCGCATTACCGAGTTGTCGACCAATGTGGTCAGCCTGCAAGAGGTGCTGACCGACAAGCGCTCACGCGGTGCCTTCGGTGAGGTGCAACTGAACGCGCTCGTGCGCAATGTCATGCCCGAGGGCAGCTATGAACTACAAAAGACACTGAGTAACGGGACTCGGGTGGATTGTCTGCTGAGTCTGCCGGAGCCGACGGGACGGGTACCGATCGATGCCAAGTTTCCGCTGGAGAGCTTCCAACGGCTGATGGACAACGATCTGCCCGAGACCGAGCGTGCTCGTGCCGCGCGCCAGTTTCGGCAGGATATCCGCAAACATATCAAGGATATCGCCGAGAAGTACCTGATTCCGGGCGAGACCGCCGATGGTGCCGTGATGTTCCTGCCTGCCGAGGCGATTTTCGCCGAGATCCACGCCCACTATCCCGAGTTGGTCGAGGAGGCGCAGCGTGTCCGGGTGTGGTTGGTATCGCCGACCACCTTGATGGCGGTGCTGACCACGGCGCGTGCGGTGTTGAAGGACGAGGCGACCCGTAAGCAGGTACACATCATCCAGGATCATCTGCGCAAACTGGCCGAGGATTTCGGGCGTTTTCGTCAGCGCATGGACAAACTGGCGCAACACATTCGTCAGGCCAATGACGACGTCGGCCAAGTCAATACTTCGGCGAAGAAGATCAGTGCGCGTTTTGTCGATATCGACCAGGTTCAGCTGCCCGAGCCGGATGAGGGCGATGAGAATCTCGTGTCCTGACTCAGGACGCCCGGCTTGCCGCGCGGGCCCTGAGCGCGAAAACCCGAATGCTACTTGCAACTCTCTTCGATGATTTTACGCATTTCGGCACGTTTCGCTTCACGCTCCTCTGCCGTTAGCCGGCTTACGCTGCCATCCGATTTACGGAACAGCTGGCGTGCCTGGCCTTCGAGCCCGAGAAGATTCTGGCGCGCCGATTGACAACGTTCCTCAGCGAATGCCCGTTCCGCCTTTGTCTTTTCGGCCTTTTCTCGGGCCAATGCCTTGTCTTCTCGATTATCCTCGAGCCGTTGCAAGCGTTGTTGCAGGCGTTGCTGTGCGGCCTCGGGGGATTCCGCGGGAGGGGGTGGCGGTTTGATACGGGTGCTCTGCCTACCTTCGCCGGGGGGAAACTGGGAATACACCGCTTGGCCGTTCTCGTCGTACCAGAGGTGCATGCCGGGGGCGGCGGAGAGTGGTGTGACGATCAAAAGACAGAAGGTGAACGAGATGAGACGGCTGGGCATGCAATATCCTTAAAGTCGGGGTTTCCGGGTGGCTCGCTATTGACCTTACAGGGCAATATTAGTAGTTTGGCCGGTTCCTATGAGCTTAGTCCCGCTTGAGGTTTTTGCCTTGAACGGGTTCTGCTTTTCGAGCTGACGCAAAAAAGATTATTCCAGGTTTTGGAGGTCATCAAGGTGGAACTCAGTGGTGCCGAAATCGTCGTTCAGGCACTGAAAGACGAGGGCGTGGAGTACGTCTGGGGTTACCCGGGCGGCGCTGTGCTGCACATCTACGACGCGCTGTTCAAACAGGATGAGGTGCGTCATATCCTGGTACGCCATGAACAGGCCGCGACGCATGCCGCCGATGGCTATGCGCGCGCGACCGGTAAGGTCGGCGTGGTACTGGTGACCTCGGGGCCGGGTGCGACCAATGCGGTGACCGGTATTGCGACCGCGTATATGGACTCCATCCCGATGGTGGTGCTGACCGGTCAGGTGCCGACCCCGGTAATCGGCTCCGATGCCTTCCAGGAAGTCGATACCGTCGGTATCACACGGCCGTGCGTGAAGCACAATTTTCTGGTCAAACGGGTCGAGGATCTCGGGGATACCATCAAGAAGGCGTTTTTCATTGCCTCTTCCGGTCGTCCCGGTCCGGTCGTGGTCGATATCCCCAAAGACGTGACCGATCCGAATATCCGGATTCCTTACGAGTATCCGGACAAGGTCGAAATGCGTTCGTACAGCCCGGTCGAAAAAGGGCATCTGGGCCAGATCCGCAAAGCGGTGGACATGATGCTGGAGGCCGAGCGGCCGGTGATCTACACCGGTGGCGGCGTCGTGCTTGGAGAGGCCTCCGATCAGCTGACCGAGCTGGTGCATCTGACCGGTTTTCCGGTGACCAATACGCTGATGGGCCTGGGTTCGGTGCCGGCTTCCGATCCACAGTTCATCGGTATGCTGGGCATGCACGGTACGTACGAAGCCAATATGGCGATGCACGAGACGGACGTGCTGATCGCGATCGGTGCGCGTTTCGACGACCGCGTGACCGGCAAAATCGCCCATTTCTGCCCGAACGCACGGATCGTACACATCGACGTCGATCCGGCATCGATCTCCAAGACCGTGCGGGTCGATGTGCCTATCGTCGGCCAGGTGCGCAGCGTGCTGCACGATATGCTGCGGGTGCTGAAAGAACATCCGCGCAAGCCCGATGCGGAACGTCTGAAGGGTTGGTGGGAGCGAATCGATACCTGGCGCCGGCTCGAATGTCTGCGTTACGAACAGGGTGCCGATTCGATCAAGCCGCAGTATGCCGTCGAGGCGATGCACAAGGTCACCAAGGATCACGATTTCTACCTGACCTCGGATGTCGGCCAGCATCAGATGTTTGCTGCCCAGTTCTATCCGTTCGAAAAGCCGCGACGCTGGATCAACTCCGGCGGTCTCGGCACCATGGGTTTCGGCCTGCCCGCCGCGATGGGTGTGCAGCAGGCCTTTCCGGATGCGACGGTGGCCTGTGTTACCGGTGAGGCCAGTATTCAGATGTGTATTCAGGAACTGGCGACCTGTAAACAATATGACCTGCCGGTCAAAGTGGTGCTGCTGAACAACGGCTATATGGGTATGGTGCGTCAGTGGCAGGAGTTCTTTTACGACGGCCGTTATTCGCATTCGTACGTCGATGCCCTACCGAACTTCAAGATGCTGGCTGAGAGCTTCGGCCATGTCGGTATACGGGTGGACAATCCGGCCGATCTCGAAGACGCCTATCGTGAAGCGTTCGGTATGAAAGATCGCATGGTGTTCCTCGACGTTATCGTCGATCCGTCGGAGAACGTCTATCCGATGATCGAGGCGGGCAAAGGGCACCACGAGATGCATCTGTCTCCCCATTTGTCGTCCGACCGGGAGCTCGCCTGATGCGTCATATTATTTCTGTACTGATGGAAAACGAGGCCGGTGCCCTGTCGCGTGTGGCTGGGCTGTTCAGTGCCCGTGGATACAACATCGAGTCGCTCACGGTGGCGCCGACCGAGGACCCGACGCTGTCGCGCATGACGTTGGTCACCACGGGTGACGAAGCGATCATCGAACAGATTACCAAGCAGCTGAACAAGTTGGTTGACGTGGTCAAGTTGGTCGATTTGTCCGAAGGCGCGCACATCGAGCGCGAGCTCATGATGATCAAGGTGCGCGCGGATCAGGCGATGCGTGACGAACTCAAGCGTCTTGCCGATATATTCCGCGGCAACATTATCGATGTGACCGATGTGTCCTATACCATCGAGATGACCGGCGACGGCGCCAAGCTGGATGCCTTTATTCGCACGCTCGATCCCGAGCTGATTATCGAGACCGTGCGGTCGGGGCCGTTGGGCATCGCGCGTGGCGGTAAACGGCTGGCCATCTAGAAGAAGCTTTGTGGCGGACGCACTCGCGTTGGGGGCGTCCGCATCTCTTTAAAAATCATCCAAGGAAAACTCGCCATGGCGATCAACATCTATTACGACAAAGACTGCGACCTCTCGATCATCCAGGGCATGAAGGTGGCGGTCATCGGGTACGGCTCGCAGGGCCACGCTCACGCCAACAACCTCAAGGATTCCGGTGTCGACGTGCGGGTCGCACTGCGTCCCGGTTCGGCTTCGGCGCAAAAGGCCGAGGCATCCGGTCTGACGGTCAAAGGCGTGCCCGAGGCGGTTGCCGAGTCGGATCTGGTGATGGTGTTGACGCCGGACGAGTTTCAGTCGCAGCTGTACAAGGCCGAAATCGAACCGAATCTGAAGCAGGGCGCCGTGTTGGCCTTCGCGCATGGTTTCGCCATCCATTACAACCAGATCGTGCCGCGTGCCGACGTCGACGTCGTGATGATCGCACCCAAGGCGCCGGGCCATACGGTACGCAACGAGTTCACCCGTGGTGGCGGTATTCCCGATCTGGTCGCGATCGCCCAGGATGCCTCGGGTCGCGCGAAGGACATCGCTCTGTCGTATGCATCCGCGATCGGCGGCGGGCGTACCGGCATTATCGAGACCAGCTTCAAAGACGAGACCGAAACCGATTTGTTCGGTGAGCAGGCCGTGTTGTGCGGCGGCACCGTCGAGCTGGTCAAGGCCGGTTTCGAGACCTTGGTCGAGGCGGGTTATGCGCCGGAGATGGCCTACTTCGAGTGTTTGCACGAGCTGAAACTGATCGTCGACCTCATGTACGAAGGCGGTATCGCCAACATGAATTACTCGATCTCGAACAACGCCGAATACGGCGAGTATGTGACCGGTCCCCAGGTAATCAATGAAGAGAGTCGCTGGGCAATGCGCGAGGCGCTGAAGAATATCCAGAACGGTGAATACGCGAAGAAGTTTATTCTCGAAGGTCAATCCGGTTATCCGGAAATGACGGCCCATCGTCGCAACAATGCCGCACATGACATCGAGGTGGTCGGCGAGCGTCTGCGCGGCATGATGCCCTGGATCCAGAAACTGGTCGACAAGTCGAAAAACTGAGTTTGTTCGATCGATTCGGGTTGTAGTCGGAATGCAAGGGCCGGGATCGTTAACGATTTCGGCCTTTGTGTTATGTGCCTTTACGACAGGGGACTTCTGCGCGCCCGTGAACAACAACTCGAGCGCAAAAGGATTGGCCGTTCGCCGCTCAAACCTTTGCCATCGTCGGCTGATGTGCGGTTTGTGAATCGATCTGACACACCGGCATTTCAATCCGAGTTGCTCAGCGTCATTGAAAGTCCCCAAAAGAGCAACGCTACGCCGATGAGGCATCACCTATAATCCGCTTATGGATCAGGAGCCTGCCAAGGTCACGGAAATCGATCGTACGCGCCCGAAACGTGGGCGCGGCATCTACTTGTTGCCGAACCTGTTCACGACGGCGGCCTTGTTTGCGGGTTTCTATGCGGTTTTGGCGGCGATGAACGATCAGTTCGAGAAGGCCGCGATCGCGATTTTGGTCGCCATGATTCTGGATGGTATCGACGGTCGGGTTGCGCGCCTGACCAACACGCAGACGGCGTTCGGTGCCGAATACGATAGCCTGTCCGATATGGTGGCTTTCGGTTTGGCGCCGTCGCTCGTGATGTATGAATGGAGTCTGGCCAATCTCGGCAAACTGGGTTGGTTGGCGGCCTTCATTTATACCGCCGGTGCGGCGCTGCGATTGGCGCGCTTCAATTCGCAGCTCGATACGGCCGACAAACGTTTTTTTACCGGTCTGCCGAGTCCGTCGGCGGCGGCCATATTGGCCGGCTCGGTCTGGGTCGGTGTGGACAATGCGCTACCCGGCGATGCGCTGGCCTGGGTGGCGCTGCTGTTGACCGCGGGAGCCGGATTGCTGATGGTCAGCAATATCCGTTATCACAGCTTCAAGCAGATCGACTTCAAGGGCAAAGTGCCTTTCTTTGCCATTGTCGGAATCATGTTGGCCTTTGCGATCATTTTGTCCGAACCGGCATTGGTGTTGTTCGCGATCTTTTTGGCCTACACACTCTCGGGCCCGCTGTTGGGGTCGTTGCGCCAGCTTCGACGTTACCGCCGAAAACGGGCAAGCTGATCATCGCCGGCTGGCTTGGCAGCGCTTGGTGCCTGCACTAAAGTCGTGCATTATCCGATCGTACGGGTGTCTTGCTCGAAGCCTGCGATCAACCCCGTTATCACTGTCGTTTGAGTTGACGCCGGTCTTTACGGCCCGGCCGGAGTGTTTATGAGCCAGGATCGATTGATCATTTTCGATACCACCTTGCGTGATGGTGAACAAAGCCCCGGCGCTTCGATGACGCGGGACGAAAAAATCCGTATCGCCAAAGCGTTGGAAAAGATGCAGGTCGACGTGATCGAGGCGGGTTTTCCGATCGCCAGCGTTGGCGATTTCGAGGGAGTGCAGGCGGTCGCCGATACGGTCAAGGATTCGACGGTTTGTGGTTTGGCGCGTGCCTTGGAGGCCGACATCGATCGTGCCGGCGAAGCACTCAAGGGTGCCAACGCGGGGCGTATCCACACGTTCATCGCGACCTCGCCGGTACACATGGAGCGCAAGCTGCGAATGACCCCGGATCAGGTGGTCGAGCAGGCGGTCTGGGCGGTCAAGCGGGCGCGCGGATTCACCGACGACGTTGAGTTTTCGGCCGAAGATGCCGGCCGTTCCGAACTGGATTTCCTCTGTCGTATCTTCGAGGCGGTCATCGATGCCGGTGCCACGACGATCAATGTGCCGGACACTGTCGGATACAATCTGCCGAGTCAGTTCGGTGAGACCATTCGACAATTGGTCGCGCGCATTCCGAATTCCGATAAGGCGATTTTCTCGGTGCATTGCCACAATGACCTGGGTCTCGCTGTCGCCAACTCGTTATCGGCGGTGATCAACGGTGCTCGCCAGGTCGAATGCACTATTAATGGTCTGGGTGAACGTGCCGGCAATGCTTCATTGGAAGAGATCGTAATGGCTGTGCGCACCCGCCAGGATATCTTTGGCTGTGATTCGCGCCTGGATACCACGCAGATCGTGACTTGTTCCAAACTGGTTTCGAACATCACGGGTTTCCCGGTACAGCCGAACAAAGCGATCGTCGGCGCCAATGCCTTCGCCCATGAATCCGGCATTCACCAGGATGGCGTGCTGAAACATCGAGAGACCTACGAAATCATGCGCGCGGAAGACGTTGGTTGGACCCAGAACCGCATGGTGCTCGGTAAACACTCCGGTCGTAATGCCTTTCGCAGTCGCCTCGAAGAACTCGGTGTCGACCTCGGCAGTGAAGAAGAACTGAACGTGGCGTTTGCCCGATTCAAGGATCTGGCCGACAAGAAGCACGAAATCTTCGATGAGGATTTGCAGGCGTTGGTGACCGAAAAGGGTCTGGATGCCGAGAACGAGCGTATTCGTTTGGTGTCGTTACGTGTGGTGTCGGAAACCGGCGAGACGCCGAATGCGGATGTCACCTTGGCGATCGATGGCGAGGAACGTTCGGTTTCGGCCGAGGGTGGCGGTCCTGTCGATGCCGCCTATCGTGCGATCGAGGCATTGGTCGATACCGGTGCCGATCTCAAGCTCTACTCGGTCAATAACATCACTAGCGGTACCGACAGCCAGGGCGAAGTCACCGTGCGACTGGAGAAGGGAGGACGTCTCGTCAATGGTCAGGGTGCCGATACTGATATCGTGATCGCGTCGGCCAAGGCCTATATCAATGGCTGTAACAAGCTGCTCGAACCCGCGCAGCGTGCCCATCCGCAGACCGGTGACGTTTGATGCTCGATGCCCGACGTAAGGCCTGCCTGACGGCGATGGGAATCGAGCTTTGGAAAGCCAGGGCCGGGGACAGGCGTTTGAACGACGATGAGACGGTGTTGTCTTCAACGCCTCCGGCCGACGATTTGCCTTACGCCGAGACTTCGGTGTCCGAGCCCCCGCCTTGGGAGGCGTCAACGTCACCCGACGTGGAATCGGGTTTTTCGGAGTCGATGGATGATGGGCAGGCCGCGTTGCCGGTGCCCGGCGGAACCGGTCTTCGAACCTCGGATCTGTCATGGGAGGCCTTGCAAGACAAGGTCAGCAACTGTCGCGCCTGCGAGTTGCACAAAACCCGTACCCAGACGGTTTTTGGTGTCGGTGATCCAAGGGCTCGCCTGATGATTATCGGCGAGGCGCCGGGCGCGGACGAGGATCGTCAGGGGGAGCCCTTTGTCGGTCGTGCCGGCCAATTGCTCAATCCGATGCTGGAGGCGATCGGGTTTCGTCGCGATCAGGTTTATATCGCCAATATCATCAAATGCCGTCCGCCGGGAAATCGCGATCCGCGTATCGAAGAAGCGGCTGCCTGTCAGGGCTATTTGCATCGCCAGATCAATTTGATCGAGCCTGACCTGATTTTGTCGGTCGGCCGCGTGTCGGCGCATAATCTGCTCAACACCGATTTATCGGTCGGCAGGATGCGGGGGCGCGTGCATCGATTCCAGCCGGGCGATATTCCACTCATCGTGACCTATCATCCGGCCTATCTGCTGCGGCGTCCGCAAGAAAAGGCGAAAGCCTGGCAGGATCTGCAGTTGGTTCACCGCGAATTGCAGGCGGCTGCCGAAAGCAAGTAACGGCTTGGTTGGCGAAACGGCGAGTATTTGCCGGCTATAATCGCCGTTCAGCCTCCGGACCAAGATCATGAGTGCCGTTCTACAAGAACCCATGCCCGGCATCCGCCCGATGGTCGTCGACGACCTTCCAGCGGTATTGGCGGTGGAGACCCGGGCTTACACTCATCCCTGGTCCGAGGGGATTTTGCGCGATTGCCTGCGTGTGGGTTATAGCTGCTGGGTCTGTGAATTGGGCGATGATCTGGTTGGTCACGCGGTGATGTCCGTCGCGCTGGGTGAGGCGCATTTGCTCAATCTGTGCGTCGACCCGGGTCGGCAAAGGCAAGGGACCGGTCGGCGTTTGTTGCGCCGGATGCTCAGAGTCGCCCGTGAGCGACAGGTCGATACGGTTTTCCTCGAAGTTCGGGTATCCAACCTGTCTGCCAGAACCTTGTACGAATCCGAAGGTTTTGCCGAGATCGGCCTGCGACGCGATTATTATCCCGCCAATCGCGGACGGGAGGATGCGGTGGTGTATGCCAAGGCGCTGTTATAGATACCGCGTGAAGGACCGACGCTCGTTCCGCGTGCCCGGGGTTTTGTCGAACCCAGATCGCTGAACCTCTATAATCGGCGGTTTTCCCATCGCTTCAGTTTCATGGCCGACCTCGATAAAGAACGCGCGAAACGCCGCACTTTCGCGATCATCTCCCACCCCGATGCGGGTAAGACCACACTGACCGAAAAACTGCTGTTGTTTGGTGGTGCGATCCAGCTTGCCGGCACGGTCAAGGGTCGTAAGGCCGCGCGCCATGCGACGTCGGATTGGATGGAACTGGAGAAGCAGCGCGGCATC
Organism: Chromatiales bacterium; assembly: GCA_028280505.1. Lineage (GTDB taxonomy): Bacteria > Pseudomonadota > Gammaproteobacteria > Chromatiales > Chromatiaceae > Thiosocius. The sequence goes on from JANQLO010000047.1 coordinate 55,850, forward strand.
TCGGTGACCTCGTCGGTGATGCAATTCCCCTATAAGGATACCGTGGTCAATCTACTCGATACGCCCGGCCACGAAGACTTCTCGGAGGATACCTATCGCACGCTGACAGCCGTGGATTCGGCGCTCATGGTGATCGATGTCGCAAAGGGCGTGGAGGACCGTACCATCAAGCTGATGGAGGTTTGCCGCTTACGCGACACCCCTATCCTGACCTTCATTAACAAACTCGACCGTGAAGGGCGCGACCCGATCGAACTGCTTGATGAGGTCGAGGAGGTGCTCAAGATCCAGTGCGCGCCGATCACCTGGCCCATCGGTATGGGTAAGCGCTTGAAGGGTGTTATCGATTTACGTGACGAGACCGTTCACCTGTACGACCCGCAACACGGAGGGCGGATCGCCGAGGGCGAAAAGATTCAGGGGCTCGACAATCCCCGTTTGGATGATGTGCTGGGCGATTTGGCGGCCGAGCTTCGCGACGAGGTCGAGCTGGTGCGCGGCGCCAGTCATGCGTTCGATATCGACGCTTATCTGCGCGGCGAGCAGACGCCGGTGTTTTTCGGTTCTGCGATCAACAACTTTGGCGTCGAGGAACTGCTCGATGCCTTTGCCGAATATGCGCCGCTGCCGCGTGCTCGGGAGACAGAGCAACGGCTGGTCGAGCCCGGCGAGGGCAAATTCACCGGCTTCGTATTCAAAATCCAGGCGAACATGGATCCGGCACACCGCGACCGTGTGGCCTTTTTACGTGTCTGTTCAGGTAGTTACAAAAAAGGCATGAAGATGAGGCATGTTCGCATCGGTAAGACGATACAGGTCGCGAACGCCATTACTTTCCAGGCCGATGAGCGTGCACATGTCGAAGAGGCCTGGCCGGGCGACATTATCGGCCTGCACAACCACGGCACTATCCAGATCGGCGACACCTTCACCGAGGGCGAAACGCTCAAATACAGCGGCGTACCCTATTTTGCACCCGAGCTGTTTCGCCGTATCGTGCTCAAGGATCCTCTGAAAATGAAGCAGTTGTCCAAAGGGGTGGTGCAGCTCAGCGAAGAGGGTGCGACCCAGGTGTTTCGGCCGCTGAGAAACAACGATCTGATCCTGGGTGCCGTCGGGGTGTTGCAATTCGATGTTGCTGCACACCGCCTGAAGGGCGAATACGGTGTCGATGCGGTAGTCGAGCCCATCGGTGTCCAGGTTGCCCGCTGGGTGGTCTGCGACGACGATAGAGAACTCAAACGTTTTCGCGAAAAGGCCCATGACAATCTGGCCGAAGACGGCGATGGACAGCTCGTCTACCTCGCGCCGACCCGGGTGAATCTTAATCTGACGATAGAACGCTGGCCCGATGTGCGGTTTCTCGCCACTCGGGAACTGTAAAATTTCTTAACTCGTTTTGTCTTGGGTTGTAAATATTTGAAATTTAAGGAGATATTGTGGAAACCGAAAAAGTGAAGGCCTTGATTGAGGCTGGCCTGCCCGGTGCACGAGTTGAAGTGACCGGTGACGGCCGGCATTTCGAGGCCGTGGTCGTTAGTGAGGCGTTTGAAGGTAAGTCATTGATCCAAAGGCACCGCATGGTTATGGCGGCGGTGAACAATGAGATTGCCAGCGACGAACTGCACGCATTGAGCATAAAGGCCAATACACCAGAGTAAATGTTTGATGTCCGTGCAATGGAGAGAGTCTGTTGTGAGTGCCGATGTCTTTCGGTTCGATACGTCTTTTCTGCCCCGTTGGCACCTGAGCCGCGGCGTTTTCTACAGAGATCGACTTTTGGCCGGAAAACGGTGTCAGGAAATTTTACGAATCGATGGCAATGAGCGAAGAATGATTCGTCGTTTCTTAACCAAAGTAATTTAAAAACAATTACTTAAAATATTTGGCATCCGGATTGCATTACTAGGTTCGGAGACAGTGAGTCGGCCCAGCGTTAACTCCTGACCACTAATTTGAATAAGACAACTCTGAGGACAATTTAATGGACTGGAAAAAATCAGCGCTTGCGGTCGCGCTGCTGGGCTCAGCAGCTACTGCCAATGCAAGCCAGTTTTATCTCGATACAGCCGGAACGGGCCTGGGTGTAGCAACCGCTTACGATCCGTCGGTTTGTGCGACTTGTAGCAGCCTGAAAGACGAGCTGACCATCCAATACAACTCCAATACCGTCATCACCTTGGGTGATGCCACTCTGGACGTCGGTGATTCAATCGTGACGACCGGCGGCCTGAACGTCGGTGGCACGTTCGATGCCGACAACTACCCGTCGAACCAGGTGACCTCTTTCGATCCGGCCTCACAGAGCGCGGGTTTTGTCGCGGATCCTTCTTTCTGGGGCACCGGCGGTTTCGGACTCAGCTTCTCCATGGAGCTGAACGGCACTGTTGCTGCACTTGCCGGACCGAACGTTGTTTCGGACGTTACCTATACGTCGGGCACCATTGAAGTCTATGCGGTCGTCAATGACGCGGATGGTGTGCAGGCCGTGGGCGATGATGACAATTCATCGGTTTTCGATGTGATTCATCTGTTCGATATGTCCCTGCTCGGTACGGATCTGTCCAATCCCTCTAACTTGCTCGTGTTCGGCGACGTTAGTTTTAGCGGTGACGAAGATCCGGCTTTTGAGGACTTCTTCAATATCGCCGGCGCCAGCTGTGGCGGTTCGGGCAGCTTCAAGGATCTGACGGATTGCGTTCCGCCGATCACGATCAATTGGGAGCTTGATCAAAACCTGAATAACGTGGCGGCTGTGCCGGGTCCTCTGCTCGGTCAAGCCACGATCTCTGGCGATCACGACGGCAGTGTACGTTTTCAGGTTCCGACCCCGGCTCCGCTGGTCCTGATCGGTGCTGCTCTGTTGGGACTCGGTGCTATGCGTCGTAAGTTCGCCTGATTACCTCAGGTCGTTATTAAAAAATGGGCGCCGGATGGCGCCCATTTTTTTGTGTTTGCAGACACGTGCCGATGTTTGTAAACAATGGTCGAAGGGCCATAAAAATCAGCCCGTGGATGAGCCGCCGGCTTCTGTTTTGCGCTCCTCTTGTGCCAGTAGTCGTTTGACGTACCAAAACATCAACCGTTGGCTTGGGCCGTTGTTTCCGAATGGACGCCAAGTCTTGATCATGCGATTACGATAAGCGTCGAAATGGAGTCCCCATGGCGCGTGAATGATTGGCCCGCGCTCCAATAAAAGTTTGACCGCATTGCTGCATGCTACTCCCGCGGCGATCTCGATACCCATCGCCGTGGAGGGCACTTTTTTCTTCAGAAAGTTCACCGAGGAACGGTCGACCAGATAGTGTCGCTGTTGTACCGTTGGCGAGACGCCAATCACGAACTTGATGATCTGGTCTTCGAAATCATAACCGTCGAGGCAGAAGTATTGTTCAAAGCTCATTTTCCCCGGCAGGAAGATCAAAAAAGCGGTTCCCATACCCATGGGGGCGGCGGTGATCGTCGGGATGCCACGGTCGTAACAGGCTTGAAATACCTGGCGCCGAATCTTTAGAGCGAAGATATCCAGACTGTCCATGTACAAATCGCAGCCATCGAGAAAGGCATCGAGATTGTCACTCGAAATTCCCTTCTCAAACACCCGAATGTCCGTATCGGGATTGATGTCTCGAATGACCGTATGCATGGTTTCCGCCTTGGGTCGACCTAAGGTCGACATACCCGCGCCATGTTGGCGGTTCATATTCGCAAGCTCGAAATCGTCGAGGTCTGAGATCGTGAAGGCGCCGACGCCCATCCGGGCTAAGGTAACCAGATGGCTGCCACCGACACCACCGAGACCGCCGACGGCGACACGTTTGTTCCTTAGTGCTTGTTGTTCTTTGTACGTTACCCAGCCAATATTGCGCGAGAATGCCGTTGTATAGTCGAATTCGGTCATGAGTATCGTCCTTTAATAGTATTCTGGTCTGACTTTAGCTCGCTACATCTTGGTACGGAAAAAGGTACGATAGCGAGGCACAGAGTAAAAACTTCCTGCGCTGAGATTTCCCTATGAGAAGACTTTCCATTCAAGCCATCTTACCGATCATTCTCGTGTTGGTGGTCGTGCTGCCCGGTTGTGACCGGATGTCACCCGATACCTTGGTTGCGCGTGCCGATCAGGCTTTGGTTAACAGAGATTATCGGGCTGCGATGTTGGATCTGAAGACGGTTCTACAGGAAAACCCACGTCATGTAAGAGCACGTTGGTTGCTTGCGGAGGTTCATACGGCGCTTGGTGACGGTGTTTCTGCCGAAAAGGAGCTTCGGCGTGCAGAGGGTCTCGGGGTCGGTGTGGATGCCGTGACGCCGGCCTTGGCGAAGGCTTTGATGTTGCAGCGTGATTACCCGCGTCTTCTCGAGTTGCAAGTGTCGTCGTCGTTGCCGCCAAGGGCACGTGCCGAAACGCTGGCTTGGCGTGCATGGGCTCTCATCGAGACGGATGCTTTGGATGATGCGCAAAACGTCATTGATGAGGCTTTGAATGCACGAGCGGATGTCACCGATGTCCGTTACGTCCGTGCGCGGTTGTTATTCGAACAGGATAACAAGCAAGAGGCAGAGGTGATTGTCCGCACAATTGTTGAACAATTCCCCGACTATGCGGCTGCATGGAGCTTGTTGGGCGATATCCATCATGGCCGTCAGGAGTTCCCGCAAGCACTCGACGCTTTTATGCAGGCGATTAAACATCGTCACGTCAACTGGGAAGACAGAACGAAGGCTGTGTTGGTAAAGGCATCGTTGGGAAAAATGGATGAAGCGGCTGCCGATGCTGCATTCTTGCGGCAGAATGCATCGGAGTTCCATATGGGGCATTATCTTGCCGGGGTGCTCTATCATCGCGAGGGAAAAAACGACCAGGCTGAAGAGGCCTTGGAGCTAGCCCTGGAATTGTCTCCGGAGCATTTTCAGACGATCTATGCGCTGGCCCTGGTGCATACCGCGCAGGGTAACGAGAATCGTGCAAGGGCATTAGCGGCGCAGGCCCATTTAAGAGAGCCGAATTACATTCCGGCGCGCGAACTTCACGCATATTGGTTGGTACGTGATAACAATGGTGAAGAGGTAGAGCGTCTGATCCGGCCCATCGTGGAGACGCAGCCGGACAACGCGCGCGCGAAGGACCTGCTTGCGGCAAGCCTTCTTTTGCAAGATCGTACAGCCGAAGCTGCGCAACTCTTTAACCAGATTTCGTCGCAGCGGGATGACGAATTCAACGTACAGCTGCGAGCCGGTACGGGCTTGTTGCTGGCGGGTGCGGTCGAAGAGGCGAAAACCATACTGCAACGTGCGGTCGATCTCGCCCCGGATGATGTCACGGCGAATGCCCGGCTGGTTGCCAGCTTGGTCAACACTAACGAATCGCAGGAAGGCTTGCGGATTGCCAAAGCTTTAGTAGAACGAAAGCCTGATGATCCGGCGGCGCGAAACCTCGTGGCGTCAGCCCTGTTGGCCGTGGGAAAACGTGATGAGGCACTCGCAAGCTATCGACAGGTATTGTCAATCGATCCGGGCAATCAAGAGGCCTCCAGTCGACTGGCTATGGCAATGCTGGCTGACGAAGATCCTCAGCAGGCGCTGAAGTATGCTTCGGATGGCCTAGAGAAAAATCCGTCGGATCTGTCGTTGTTGCTCGTTAAAGCCGAAGCCGCGGGCCTTACCGGCGACCGGACTTTGCGTGAGAACACCTTGGCATCTACTGTGGAATTGCATCCGCAAGAACCGGGTCCACGGGCGCTTCTGTCGCGCATCTATCTTGATGACAACGAACCCGAAAAAGCGTTTGCACTGCTGTCCAACGTCTCTGCCTCCAACCATGCCGGAATATTGGTGACACGAGCGGAACTCTTCTTCCAACTGAATCGTCTGGCCGATGCGCGACGCGATCTCGAGGCCTTGGCCATCTTATCGCCCGATTCGCTCGAACTGCATTGGCAGTTGGCGAGGATACATGAAGCTTTAGGTGACAGGGGTAGGTTGGAAGCGGTTTTAAGCCGGATATTGACGTTAGCGCCAGACGAGCCTGCGGCCAAGATGGCCAAGACTCGTCTTGCAATAAGCAAGGGTGAAATTGACGAAGCGCGTGGGTTGTTAAGTGATGAGAGCTTGAGCGATTTTGATGAAACGTCGCTATTGGTGACCAAAATCGCTTTGGAGCGACAAGCCGGTCGACATGCCGAGGCGGCCAAGTACTCCGGCCAACTCTACGAGATCGAGCCGAGTAAGCGGCATTTGTATAGCTGGACACGTGCAGAAATGCGGGCGGGTAATCCAAAGCGGGCTATCAGTTTGCTGGAACAATGGGTTGAAGAACACCCCAGTGACGTGTCGATGCTTACTGAACTGGCCGATGTGTATCAGTCGCAGGGTATGATCGATCATGCCGTGGAACGCCTTCGGCATATCTATAAGCTTGAACCGGAAAATCTTTACGTATTGAATAATCTTGCTTGGTTCTTGCGTAAACATTCGCCTACGGAGGCCGAGATGTTCGGGAAGCGCGCCTATCAGGTCGCGCCGACTCAGTCATCGGTTATAGATACCTATGCGGTCGTGCTCGCCGAGGCCAAAGATTTTTCGGGTGCCCTGCGAGTGCTGGACGAGGGTGTCGACGTGGCCGACGAGAAAGATACCCTGCGATTGCGGAGGGCGATCGTGCTGCGTGACAAAGGCGACAACGATTCCGCCATTGCACAGTTGGAGGTGTTACTCGATGGTAGTGCACCAACGGAGATTAAAGACGAGGCACGTCGTCTGCTTGCCGAAATGCAAAAGTAAATAGCTTTGCAGATGTTTCGCCCGACACATGTCATATGATCAACAGATGCCGAATTGCTTAACAAACGAAGATCAAAGACCCAGTTGCATATCATCAGCAATCGCAAACAATAGCTTTCGTAACGGTCTAGTGAGATAACGAAAAAGCGTCTTGCGTGAAATGTAGTAAGGCGCGCGTTTGCCACGAAATTCGATTGGTTCGCCGACCTGTTCGAAACGAATGCCGGCGAAGCGTAGATGCCGTGCCAGTCGCGGTTCCATCATGGCGTACACGCCGGTTGCTCCATCGGCGAGACCGACCGCAGAGGCGCCGAGGTAAAGGCCGAGGGCAATATGCGGAAAGCGCCGACGCTCGGTCTGAGTCCATTCGAATAAATGTTCCCCATGGCCGGCGGGGTCGCTGTGTTCTGCCGCACGGCGGCGGAACTCACTGCGTAGCGCCAGCCGCGATATTTCGCCGTAACTACCCAAGGGCAGCTTGTCCGGGTGCAAAGGACTGTCATATAGGCCGTTACCGCAATGGTCCACCAGTGGAATCGGTGGTTTGACCCCGGAGTCGTGGGTGAGGACCATGCGGACGGTGCCGGCATATAATCCACTGCGCTTGTGTAGTAGCAGGCAATGCTGCGATACGGGATCGTAAGCGTCTTTTTCGAGTTCGTCGGCATAATTGCTTGGGTCTTCCCAGCCGAGTTCGCGACAATAGACGTCGTAACGTAAGCGAAACACTTCTTCCCGTAATTCGTCGGTATTTGCAATAGTTATGGAAAAAAACTCATGATACGGCTCAACCAAATCCATGCGGGATAGGTGCCATAATTTAGTGAGTTTTGAGATGGGATTCGCTAAACGCACGGGATTTCGGCTTAGTATAGGGTGCTACTTCCTCTTTGTAGCGGTGTGGGACAAACGAACTTGAGTGTCGTCCCCTGCCATTGGTCCATCGGAGTATCGGATGTTTGATGAAACATTTCGCGTATGCTTTGCCGATACTCAGTTTGGCGTGGCATTGCACCAGCGGATACGTTACCAGGTATTTTGTCTCGATAAAGGTTTCGAAGACCCTAATGCGTTTTCGACCACCGAAGAGACGGATGCCTGGGACGATCAGTCAGCCCATTTTATCGTACAGAACAAGCAAACGCGCCAGTGGGTCGCGGCCACGCGGTTGGTGTTGCCGAAATCCGACCGCCCCCTGCCGGTCGATAGTCTGGACGCATTCAATCGCCGGTTACTGGAAAATCCCGATATCGTGGTGGGCGAGATCTCGCGTTTTTGCATCATCAGCAATCGTTCCGACGTCGAAGTCAATAGCGATTTGCAGCCCGATCCCAACTCGCTGGCCGCCTGGGGGATAGGCGCCGTCGGCCGCAAGCAGCAGTTCGAGGTGACTTTGGGCATGATGCGCGCCGCGGGTATCTATGCCCTGAAACGCAATATCGATTACTGCATCATGTTGATCACGAACCCTTTCGCGCGCATGTTGCGCACGCTCGGCGTGACCTTGCAGCAGGTCGGGCCGGCCAAGGACCATCGCGGTATGCGGACCGCGTATTTGGTCGACATGCGCCAAAGCGTGGTGTCAATGGCGTCGAAATCGACGGCGGTGCGCGATTTGTTCCGCCGTGCCAAGCATGCCTATGTACGGATTTCGTCGGTCGAGATGGATGACAGTGTCGATTGTGTCAGCGAGTTCACCCCCGATCACTCGCTGTTCAACGAAACGATCTTCCGCGAGTCGGTGCTTTTGCCGGCCGAGCAAGACTCGGATCTGCGTGTCGGCAAGCCGCTCAACGACCCTGCGTCAGCGACTCGATCTTGATTTTCCACTCGGCCGGTCCGGTCTTGTGGACCGACTCTCCGGTACTGTCGACGGCTACGGTTACCGGCATATCCACCACCTCGAATTCGTAGATCGCTTCCATACCGAGGTCTTCGAAAGCGATGACCTTGGCGGCGCGGATCGCCTGTGAGACCAGGTAGGCCGCACCGCCGACCGCCATCAGGTAGGCGGCCTTGTGTTTTTTGATCGATTCGATGGCTACCGGTCCGCGCTCGGCCTTGCCGACCATGCCGATCAGTCCGGTCCGTGCGAGCATGGTTTCGGTGAATTTGTCCATGCGGGTTGCCGTCGTCGGGCCTGCGGGGCCGACGGCCTCGTCGCGGACCGGGTCGACCGGGCCGACGTAATAGATCAGTCGATCGGTGAAATCGACGCCGGGCGGCAGGCCCTGGCCGCTGTCCAGCAGCTCCTGTATGCGTTTGTGCGCGGCATCGCGTCCGGTCAACAGTTTGCCGTTGAGCAGCAAACGATCGCCGGGTTGCCAGCTTTGCACTTGTTCGGCGGTGAGGGTGTCGAGATCGACCCGTTTGGCCGAGGCGCTGACCTCCCAGGTCACGTCCGGCCAGTCGTCGAGGCTCGGCGGCGTGAGTACGGCCGGACCGCTGCCGTCGAGGTGAAACTCGACATGGCGGGTCGCGGCGCAATTCGGGATCATGGCGACGGGCAGGGATGCGGCATGGGTCGGATAGTCGAGAATCTTGACATCGACGACGGTGGTCAGCCCGCCAAGCCCTTGTGCGCCGATGCCTAATGCATTGACCTTGTCGAACAATTCCAGTCGCAGCTCCTCGATCGGTGTTTGCGCGCCACGTGTGCGCAATTCATCGATGTCGATCGGCGCCATCAACGATTCCTTGGCCAGTAGCATCGCCTTTTCGGCACTGCCGCCGATGCCAATGCCCAACATGCCGGGGGGGCACCAGCCGGCGCCCATGCTCGGCACGGTGTCGAGCACCCAGTCGACCAGGCTGTCGCTGGGGTTGAGCATGGTGAACTTGGATTTGTTCTCGGAGCCGCCGCCCTTGGCCGCCAGTGCGACCTCGAGCTTGTCGCCCGGCACCAGTTGGCTGTGGATCACCGCCGGGGTGTTGTCCCGGGTGTTTTTACGCACGCCGATTGGCGGATCGACGAGCGAGGCGCGCAGCTTGTTGTCCGGATGCAGATAGGCGCGGCGTACGCCTTCGTTGATCATGTCGTCCAGGCTCATGGCGGTGTCGAAGCGCACGTCCATGCCGATTTTGAGAAACACCACGACGATGCCGGTGTCCTGACAGATTGGACGATGCCCTTCCGCGCACATGCGCGAATTGGTCAGGATTTGCGCCAGTGCGTCTTTGGCCGCCGGCGATTGTTCACGCTCATAGGCCCGTCCGACCGCCTGGATGTAGTCGAGGGGGTGATAGTAGGAAATGAACTGTAAGGCATCGGCGACGCTCCGGATCAGGTCGTCTTGTTTGATTGTGGTGGTCATATGGGGCCTATCTGTTTGAAAGAAGCGCAGGCGGACCGCGCCTCGTAGTCACGCGCGGGGCCGGTCTGTGCCCGCGCGATGCATCGCCGCCATGCAGGGCCGGACGTATACGCCCCGGCCCCGTGAGCTCAGATGCTCAACAGCATCCGGGCCGGGTCTTCCATGCACTGTTTGATGGTCACCAGGAACTGCACTGCCTCGCGGCCGTCGATGATGCGATGGTCGTATGACACGGCAAGGTACATCATCGGGCGGATCACGATTTCACCATCGACGACGACCGGTCGCTCGACAATATTGTGCATGCCGAGGATCGCGCTCTGCGGCGGATTGAGTATCGGGGTCGACAGCATCGAGCCGAATACGCCGCCATTGGAGACGGTGAAGGTGCCGCCGGACAGTTCGTCGTAACTCAACGTGCCTTCCTGAGCCTTTTGACCGAAGGTACGAATGGTGCTTTCGACGTCGGCGAAGGACATTTGATCGACATCGCGCAGGATCGGTACCACCAGGCCGCGTGGTGAACCGACTGCGACGCCGATGTCGAAATAGTTGTGGTACACGATATCGTTGCCGTCGACCGAGGCGTTGACCACGGGGAATTTCTTCAGGGCCTCGACCGCGGCCTTGACGAAGAACGACATGAAGCCGAGACGGACGTCATGCGTCTTTTCGAAGGCGTCTTTATGTTTCGCACGCAGGTCCATCGCGGCTTTGAGATCGACCTCGTTGAAGGTGGTAAGGATTGCGGCGTTTGCCTGTGCCTCGAGCAGACGCTCGGCGATGCGCGCGCGCAGCCGGGTCATGGGTACGCGCCGTTCCTGACGTGCCTCGACCGTGCCACCGATCGAGGCCGGTGCGGCGGCGCGTAAATCGGCGTCGTCTTCGGTGCTTTGCTGATCGAGAAAGGCCATGACGTCGGATTTGAGGATGCGGCCGTTTTTACCCGTCCCCTTGATTTTGCTGACGTCGATACTGAGCTCTTTGACCAGGCGTCGAACCGCCGGTGTGAGCACCTGTTCGCTGTCGATGTCCGGTTCGGGTTCGGTGGTGGCCTGGGCATCGGCCGCGGCGGGGGCGTCCGCGGGCTTGTCCGGCGGGGTCGGCGGTTCGGTGGCCGGGCCCGAGGCGGCGGCGCCGGCCTGGACGACCGCCAGCAGTTCGTCCGCGGTCACCACGGCGCCTTCGTCGACCTTGGTCTCGGCCAGTACGCCGGCCACAGGGGAGGGTACTTCGAGCACGACCTTGTCGGTTTCCAGGTCGACCAGGTTCTCGTCGCGGGCGACCGCCTCGCCCGGCTGTTTGTGCCAGGTCAGTACCGTCGCATCGCTGACGGATTCCGGCAGAGTGGGTACACGTACTTCGGTCGACATAACTTAGCCCCTTCGGTTCATAGATGGATCGCGGCGCCCGGTGAGCGCATCGTCCACGAGTTTCTCTTGCTCTTCTTGGTGCACTTGGTGAAAGCCGGTTGCCGGCGCGGCGGCCGAGGGCCGTCCGACATAGATCAGCTCACGATGACCGTTGTGCAGGACATGGAAGCGATGTTTGATCTGGTCCCAGGCGCCCTGATTCTGCGGTTCTTCCTGGCACCAGACGAACAGATTCGCGTTGGGATACCGTTCGACCATCGCTTCGAAGTCGGCGCGCGGGAACGGATAAAGCTGTTCCAGCCGCACCAAGGCGACATGGCTCAGCTCGCGGGTACGCCGGGCCTGCAGCAGATCGAAGTACACCTTGCCGGCACACAGGACGACTTGGGTCACGCCGGCTTCGTCGATCGGGTCGATCTCGTCGATCACGGTTTCGAAACGCCCGTGGGTCAGCGAGTCGAGCGACGAGGTGGCGAGCGGGTGACGCAGCAGACTCTTCGGCGACATGACGATCAGCGGGTGTCGGAACGGGCGACGCATCTGTCGGCGCAACAGATGGTAAATCTGCGACGGCGTCGTCGGTACGCAGACCTGGATATTGTGTTCCGCACAGAGCTGCATATAGCGTTCCAGTCGTGCCGACGAATGTTCGGGTCCCTGGCCCTCGTAGCCGTGCGGCAGCAACATGACCAGGCCGCAATACAGCCCCCATTTGGCGCCGGCCGACGTGATGAATTGATCGATCACGACCTGGGCGCCGTTGGCGAAGTCGCCGAACTGCGCCTCCCAGACGGTCAACGCGCTCGGGTCGGCGGTCGCATAGCCGTACTCGTAGGCCAGCACGGCCTCTTCGGACAGTACCGAATCGATCACGGTGAAATTCGGTTGGTCCGGATGCAGGTTGCGCAGCGGTATATAGCTGTCGCCGGTCTCCTGATTACGCAACATGGCATGACGATGAAAGAAGGTGCCGCGCCGGCAATCCTGACCCGAGATGCGGATGGGGACGCCTTCGTCCAACAGCGTCGCATAGGCCATGTTTTCCGCAAAGCCCCAATCGATCAGTTTGTCGCCCTGAGCCATCAGACGGCGGTCTTCCATAATCCGTTTGACCCGTGGGTGCAGATTGAAATCGCCCGGCGGCGTAACGAGTTGGCCGGCCAACGCCTCGAAACGGCTGGTGTCGAAGGTGGTATCACCGGGGTGATCCCAGCGTATGCCACGATACGTCGACCAATCGACATGGAACTCGTTGTTCAGGCGGCACACGCTGGGCCGGCCGACGCAACGTCCGAGATCGAACTCGGCGCGCATCTTTTCGACATAGGTTTGAGCCTCGCCCGGCGCGATCAGCTGACTGGCGATCAGGCGGTCGGCATAGGCCGCGCGCACCGGCTGATGATTGCGTATCTTCTGATACATCATCGGTTGGGTGACGGCCGGTTCGTCGGCTTCGTTGTGGCCGTGTCGGCGATAGCAGACCAGATCGATCACCGCGTCTTTGCGGAAACGGTTGCGATAGTCCAGTGCCATGCGGGTAACGAAGATCACCGCTTCGGGATCGTCGCCGTTGACATGGAAGATCGGGGCATCCACCGCTTTGGCGACGTCGGTGCAATAGGCGGTCGAACGACTGTCCAGGGTGTTGCTGGTGGTGAAGCCGATCTGGTTGTTGATGACGATGTGCACGGTACCGCCGACGGTGAAACCGCGCGCCTGCGACATGTTGAACATCTCCATGTTCACGCCTTGGCCGGCGAACGCGGCATCGCCGTGCAAGATTACCGGCAGTACCTGCTCGCCGGTGCGGTCCTGACGTCGCTGCTGGCGTGCGCGCACCGAGCCGTGCACCACCGGGCTGATGATCTCCAGGTGCGAGGGGTTGAAGCCGAGCGTGATGTGCACCAATCCGCCGGGGGTGTCGACGTCGTTGGAAAAGCCTTTGTGATACTTGACGTCACCGGACGACAGGATGCCCTCGTCCATGATCTGCCGTCGGCCCTCGAACTCGTCGAAGATCTGTGCGGGCGGTTTACCGATGATATTGGCCAGTACGTTCAGACGGCCGCGGTGCGCCATGCCGATGACGACCTCTTGGGTGCCGTCGCGACCCGCACGCTGGATCAACTCGTCGAGCATCGGGATCAACGATTCGCCGCCTTCGAGCGAAAACCGCTTCTGGCCGACATAGCGCGCATGCATGAACTTCTCGATGCCTTCGGCCGCGGTCAGCATATGCAATATCCAACGACGCTGATCGTCGTCCAGCTCCGGCGTCACACGATAGGTTTCGAGGCGCTGCTGAATCCAGCGTTTTTCCTCGGTATTGGTGATATGCATATATTCCGAACCGACGGTGCCGGTGTAGGCGGCCTGTACCAGTTCGAGAATCTCACCCAGCGGCAGTTGGTCCGGCGCGAACAGCGAGCCCGTGTTGAACACGGCACCCATGTCTTCTTTGCCCAGGCCGTAGTACGACGGTTGCAGATCGGGCAGGGGGAGCTGCGGCTGTAGATTCAGGGGATCGAGTTCCGCGTTTTGATGGCCACGCACGCGGTAGGCGTTGATCAGCCGGAGCACCTTGGCCTGGCGCTCGGCGGCCAGTGCAGTCAGCCCGGAACTGCAAGGAATGCGCGAGTGCGGGTCTTGCGCGAGTTTGAGGAAGGCATCCTGCACCTGGCGGTGCGAATGGTCGCTGACCGGGCTACCGTTAACCGGTGGCAGGCTGTCGAAATGTGTGCGCCAGTTGTCCGGTACGCTACCGGGATCTTTCAGATAGGCTTCGAACAGATCTTCGATAAAAGGTGCATTGGCGCCGTAATAGGCGGATGAACGGCGCAGTCGCTCGAGGAACTCGGACATTTTCGGACGATCACCCAAAGTGATTAGGGAAAAGCAAAATTCCCCGTAAGGCCGGGGCTTACAAGGAGTCTAGCACAGCAATTTCGGCGTTATAGGTTCATAAATTTTTATTCGGATCATTGTCTGACCGCTGGGTTAACCACTTTTCGGGCAGCGGATTTTTTAAACCGTAGTGCTACACTTGGTTTTTATGAACAGCCGTTCTGCATCATCGTCGGTACACAAAGTCGACGTCTGCTCGTTGGAAGCGGATATGGCCTTTTTCGAGGCGCGTCTGTCGCTGGCCGGCCAGTCCCCCGATACTGTCTATCAGATCGCCCAAATCAAAACCTATCAGACCTTGGGCAAATTGGTTGGCGAGACGCTCAAATCCGTTAAACCGGTGAAAAGCAAGCCCGCCAAAGCCGCGCGAGAAGGCTAGTCACGATCACTTCGTCTGATCGGCCTTACGCAGTGAAGGCGGTACGCGCACGCCGAACAGTCGGCAGATGTCCGACCAAATCTCGTGCAATGCCGGTATCAGCAATAACACGACGAACGCCGAGGCGACGGTACCGAAGCTCAACGCAATCGCCATGGGGACCAAGAACAACGCCTGGGTCGAGGTCTCGAACAACATGGGTATCAAACCCGCGGTGGTCGTCAGCGAGGTCAGCACGATGGGTCGAAAGCGACTGCGTGCGGCTTCGGTGAGCGCATCGGTCGCTCCGTTATCGCTCAACTGGTTGTAACGCAAGGTCAGTACCAGCGCGCCGTTGATCACCAGGCCGGCCAGTGCGATCAGACCGAAAAGGCTTACGGAACTGAGGTCGAAACCCAGCAGTACGTGCCCGGCCACACCGGCGGCGACCGAGTAGGGGATGGTCAACATGATGATCGCGGCCTGGGCGTAGCTGCGGAACAGTGCCGCGGTAAGTGCGAATATCGCCAGCGTCACCCAGAGCAGGCCGCCGAAGATCGCATTCAAGGCGTCGTTGCGATCCCGTCGGCCACCGGCAAACTTCCACTCCAGACCCGGATAGCGTGCCGTCAGTTCGGGCAGTACCTGTTCTTGCAGAGCGTTGCGGATACGCCGGCTGTTGGCATAGCCGCGATCGAAGCTGCCGGTGACGGTCAGTGTCCGTTGGCTGTCTTCACGACTGATGGTGCTGTAGGCATTGCCCTCGCTGAAGTCCGCGGCCTGGGCAAGCGGAATTTCTATGCCGTCGGGACTGCGCAAAATGAAGTCGTTGAGATCCTGTACCGAGAGGCGTTGTTCGCGTGGCAGGCGAATCATGACCTTGAGTTCATATCCGTCGCGCAATAGCCGCAGTGCCTCGGCGCCATAGAAGGCATTGCGCACCTGACGTCCCAGATTCGATTCAGTCAGGCCAACGGCACGCCCCTGCGGGGTCAGGGTGAAACCGATCTGGCGTTTGCCTTCGGCAATGCCGTTGCCGACGTCCACCACGCCGTCGAATTCACCGAGCGCCGCGGCCAGTTCACGCGCGGCGATCTCCAGCGTCGGTGTCGATGCGTGGGACAAATTGATCCTCAGACTCTGATTGCCGCCGGGCCCGATCAGGTATTCGAACAAGAGCGATCGGGCCTCGGGTAGATCGCCGATTTCCTCGCGCCAGACCCGGGTGAACGCCTCCTGGGTGAAGGGACGTTGATCATCGGCGACAAGGAAAACGTTCACGTCGCCATAGCTGGCTCTGCCACCGCCCGCCCGTATAAACCAACTTTCAATGTGTTGTTCACGATCGCCCAAGCGGTCGACGGCGCGCAATGCCGCTGCCTCCATTCTGCGCACGACGGACAAGGTCTCGTTGAGCGAGGCGTCGATGGGCATATTGAGTTCGGCATCGACTCGATTGCCCGGGATCTCCGGGCGCCAGGTCAAATCGATCCGTCCGGTTTCATACCAGGCAATGACCAGCAGTAAACCGCCGCTGAACACCAGCGCGGTCAAGTAGCGCTCGCGCACTGCGAAGCGCAGTGCCGCTATGTAGGGGCCGTCACGCAGCCGGTCGAGGCTGTTGGCGATGGCGTCGTGAAAGCGCCGGGTGCGTCGGAAGCTTGCGAGAAAACGTTGCCAGGCGTTCGGTTTGCTGTCCCGCTGGTCGTTGAGGTGGGCCGGCAATATCAGTAGCGCCTCGATCAGGGAGACGATGAATACCACGCTGGCGACGATCGGCAGATGCCGCATGAACTGGCCGGTACTGCCGGGCACGAGCATCAACGGGATGAAGGCAATCACGTTGGTACCGACGGCGTACATCACCGGCACGATCATTTCATTTGCGCCTTCACGCACCGCTTGGGTGATCGGCAAGCCTTGTTCGCGTTTCGCGTGGATGTTCTCGCCGACGATGATCGCGTCGTCGACCACGATGCCGAGTGTGAGTATGAAGGCGAACATCGAGATCATGTTCAGCGTGATGTCGATCTCCGGCAGCACGGCGAAGGTGCCGATGAACACGACCGGGATCGATACCGCAACCCAAAACGCCAGGCGTGGATTGAGAAAAATCCCCAACGTAATGATCACCAAGACCAAACCGATCGCGCCGTTTTTCAGCAATATGGCGCTGCGCTCCGCATAGCGTTCGGAGCGGTCGTTATGGATGCTGATGGCGACGCTGTCCGGCAGTTCGGCGTTCAAGGTGTCGACGAATGCGCGTACCCGCTCGGCGAGTTCCACCGGACGTTGGTTTTCGGTCTGGTACACATCCATGCGCAGGCCGGGGCTGCCGTTGAATTCGAACACCCGTGTGGTCTCGGCAAAGCCGTCGACCAACTCGGCGATCTCGCCGAGCAGAATCCGCGATCCGTCCGGCAAGGTTTTTACCGGGATATCGGCAAACTCGTGTGCCTGCACCCGGCGGCCTTCGGTACGCAGCAGGATCTCGCCGTCGACGGTCTCGATCGAACCGGCCGGAATGTCGCGTGCGGCGCCGCGCACCGCCGCCGAGACCTCGCCCAGGGTCAGGTCGAGCGCGCGCAAGCGTTCCTGCGTGATTTCGGCAATGATCTGCGGCGTGAAGCCGCCACGAATACGGATTTCGGATACGCCCGGCATCAGCAGGATTTCGCGGCGAATACGCTCGCTCAGCTGAAACAGATCCTCGGCCGGCAGGTCGGACGCGACCGCGATGCTGATGACATAAAAACCGTGTTGTCGCAGTTCGACCTGCGGCGGCTCCGCATCGTCGGGAAACGAGGTGATGCGCGACACGGCGTTGCGGATGTTCTGCAGCACTTCACCGGGGTTGGCATCCTCGGTCAACTCGGCGCTGACCGAACCCGAACCCTCGCTTGCGGTAGCGGTCAGGGTTTTCACGCCGTTCATACCGCTGAGTTCTTTCTCGATCGCCAGCACGATGCCTTCTTCGACTTCTTCCGGACTGGCGCCGGGATAGGCCATGCTCACGCGGACGGCATCGAAGTTGAAGTCCGGTGTAATTTCCTGGCGAATATCGCTAAAGCCGAGAAAGCCACCCAGTAACAGGGCGAACATCAGCAGATTGGCGGCGACCGGGTTACCGGCCATCCAGGCGACCACGCCATGGCGTTCACGCCTTTCAGTCATCGGCCTTCGCTGCGGTTTCGGTAATCAGGGCACCGCCATTGTCCGGATCGACCCGGCGGTGTCTTACCTCGGCGCCGGCGACCAGGCCGTCGATTCGACTGACGACCAGTTTGTCGCCGTCGAGCAGCGTGTCCTGTTTGAGAAAGAGTTGCTGGCCCGATTCCCAGGCGACTTCCGCATCCCGTATGCGCAGCCTGCCGTTGCGGTCGACGACCCAGACGCGTCGGTTGTCGCGCAGCGCACGCCGTGGGGTACGCACCAACTGCGGCATCAGTCCGGCGTCGATCTCGGCTTCGACATAGTTGCCGAGTAACAGGCGTTCATCGGTCTGGCCCATGGGGATGGCGACGATGACCCCGGCGAGGCGGGAGCCGCTCGCCAGATCGGCCCGGACACGCACCACCTCGCCGCGAAATACGCCAAGCTGGCCGAACACGTGTACGGTCGAGCCTGCTCGATCGCCGCTACGCACGGCGATACGGGGCAGAACCTCGGGGCGTACGCGCAGTTCGAGCCAATACTCGTCGGCACGCGCGACCCGGCCGACCAGCTCGCGTTCGGCAACCACCTCGCCGCCGACTCGGCTGCGTTCCAGTACGATGATGTCGAACGGCAGTTGCAGCTCGGTGCGTTGCAAGTCGAGGCGGGCGCGTTGTAACCGGTTCTCGGCGGCCGCGAGATCGGCCTGAACCTGGCGCAGCTGCGGTTTGCGCAATGCCAGTGCCTGTGATGCGGCGTCGATACGCACCGAGTCTTGCAGGCTGTCGAGTTCCTCGCGGGCGACCACCCGACGACCCTGCTCCAGAACAATGGATGCGCGGGCCTTGGCGACATCGGCTTCGGCGGCGCTGACCGCGAGCTGGTATTCCTCGGGATCGACGACCACCAGGGTCTCGCCGGCGGCAATCCAGCCGCCGGGTTCGAAGTCGGGATGCAAGCGCAACAGTCTGCCGCCTACCTGGGGCCGAATATCCAACTCCTGAGCGCTGGTGATCGTACCGGATGCGCGCAACTGCAAGGGATGATCGCGTGGCGTCGAGTCGATGACGTCGACCAAAGGCGTGGGCGGCTCGGGCCGCTCGCGTTCGCTCTTTGGGGCGGTTGAATAGAGGTGCCATGCCACCAGACCGAATCCCAACGCGACGACGCCGAGCAAGGTCAAACGCGCGAGGTTGGTGCTTGTCATGCCTGATCCTCCGGGAGCGGGTCGCCAAGGGCATGATGCAAGCGAATGCGGGTCTGCGCCAGCAATGCGCGTAGCGCGAGGTGATCGCGCTGTTGTTGTTGCAATCCGCGCAAGGCCTCGAGCACCGGCAGATAGTCGCTGATGCCGCGTTCGTAGCGCCGTTGCGTGGCATCGAGCAAGGCGCGTGACGACGCCAGTCTTTCTTCCGACAGCGCAATGCGTTCGAGCAGGCTGGCCTCTTCGTTCAGCAGGTCGTCCACCCGGATAACGATGTCCAGCCAGTCGCTCAGGTGTTGTTCGCCGGCAGCGGCCAGTTCGGCCCGGCGTTCGGCCGCGATCGCCTGTTTGGTGCCGCTGTCGAACAAGGTGAAGGCGGCATCCAGCGCGGCGGTGACAATGGACGAATACTCGCCGGACGAAACTTGGCGCAACAATCCGCCGGAAAGACCGAAGGTCGGCCAGCGGTCGGCCAGTGCGGCGGCAAAGCGGGCGTCTGCGGCTTGAATGCGCGCCTGTGTCGCGCGCAGCAGGCCACGGCGTTGCAATAGTGCTACCGGCGCGATATCGGTGAAGGCGTTGGATATGGTCGGCAGGGCATCGCCGACGGTCGGTATGGCGACGTTCGGCGTCTGTGCGGCGACCCGTCGCAAGCGGTTGCCGGCCGCGATCGCATCCAGGCGAGCCTCGGGGATCTGCTGGCGGAGCGCGGCGAGTTGGTCGCGTTGCTGTAATACGTCGACACTCGACGCCAGGCCCTGGGTGAAACGCAACTCGATCAAGCGGAGCAGCGTACCGGCCACGTCCAGCTGCTGTGCGATCAAAGCCTGGAGTTGAACGGCTTCGTCGCGATCGAGCAGAGCCAACAAATAGTCGCGCGCCAGATCGGATTGCAATTGATCGCGTTCGGCCAGGCTGGCCTCGTAGGCATAGCGTGCAGCGCGGCGACGTTCGGCCAGGGCGCCGTTCAGGTCGAGGGGCAGATCACCGTCGACACCGATGCGGCGGTTATTGCCGGTATCGCCCGACACCCGCCTTGCCTCGGTACCCGCGTCCAGTTCGATCTCGGGGCCGAGCGCGGCCTCGGCCTGCTCAAAACGCGCCCGTGCCGCTTCGGCATTGTCGTCTGCAGCGCGCAACTCGGGGTTGGCCGTCAGTGCGGTCTCCAGGGGGTGCCAGACTGTTTCCCGGGTCGCCCTTCGCCACCAATGCCGCGATACGTCGCCGGCGTCTTCGACGACGGGTATCGCGATGCTGAAGCCGGCCTGGGGATCGATCACCGGCAGCGTCGGGCGTTGTAATGCCGACATACAGCCGCCGAGCATCAGTGCAATGAGGGCCAACGATAGGCGTGGCGGCGGCAAGTGGATGGTTCTCCCTGCGAATCGGTGATGGGGTCAGAACAGCAACAACTTGATGATAAAGGCTGTTAACGCAACGTAAAGCACGCGGCGAATCAGTGTTTCGCCTTGCGTGACCGTGGTGTGTGCGCCCAGCCAGCCGCCAATGGCGTTGCCGACCGCCAGGGCTGCGCCGGTCCACCAGAGCAATTCGAGTTGTGAAGCGAACACCGCAAGTGCAACGATGGTGTAGATCAGAATGATGAACACCTTGTGCATATTGACCCGCACCAGATCGAGTCCCATCACGCGATGCAGAATCGGCATCAGGATGAAACCGACGCCGAGCTGGATAAAACCGCCCCAGAAGCCGGCGCCGATCATCAGCACATGCCCCATGAGGCGATGCTTTGCAACCGTGCCGCCACCTTTAGGCTTGTCCTTGTCGCGTCCGGTCGCCATCAGAATCATCACGGCGATCATGATGAGCGCGACCACACGGTCGAACCATTCGCCGTCCAGATGCACACCCACCGAGGCACCGCCGAGTGCCCCCAGCGACGCCGCGGCGGCCAGGCTCAGGCTGAGCTTGAAGTCGGCGAAGCCGTGGCGGCGAAAGGCGCTCACCGCGGCGATGTTCTGCGCCAGTATGGCGATGCGGTTGGTGCCGTTCGCCACAGGGCCCGGGATGCCCATGAACAACATCACCGGCACGGTCAAAAGCGATCCGCCGCCGGCCATCACGTTCAACCAGCCGGCAACGACTCCGACCATCGAGAGGAGCAGGATTTGCCAGATTTCCAAGGATTAACCGCCGTAGATGTGCAACGAATGGGTCGTGTCGAACGTGTTTTCAATGATGTTCTCATAAAGCGTTCCCCCAAGTCGCGCAAGCGGCGGTCGTATTACTTTCGCGATAAAAATTCACGGGCTCGACAACGCATCGATATCGCCGGTCAATGCCTCCAGGAAGGCAACGATATCCTGAACCTCGCTATCGCTCAGGGTTTGATCGTCCGATGCCAATAGGCGTTGTTCGGTTGCCGACCAATGGAGCTGTGTATCGTCGTTGGCGCGATTGCTCAGTGTCTTGTTCAATTGCATGTTGGCCATGATGCGTACCGCTTCTTCCAGGCTGTCTACCGAACCGTTGTGAAAGTAGGGGCCGGTAAGGCTGATGTTGCGCAAGGTTGGCGTACGCCAGACGCCTTGCCCGGCGTTGGGTAGATCGGCCGCGGCACCCAGATCTTCGGTGAGACCGTATGCGGTGTCGTAGCGGGCATTGGCGATTGCCGGGAAGATGCGTAGGGCCGTTTGTTCGCTGTCCAAACTTGCGCTGCTGAAGTTCGCGCCCGAATGGCAGAGTACGCAGCCGGTCGATTCGAACAGGGCCATACCGCGGAGTTGACGCTCGGATAGTGCGCCGGTTTCGCCGCGGACAAAACGGTCGTAGGGCGAGTTCGGGGTGATCAGCGTGCGCTCATAGGCGGCAATGGCCTTGGCGATGTTGTCGATCGTGATTGCCGGACGTTCGCCGAAGACCTCGGCAAAGGCCGTTTGATATTCACCGATACCGGCGACGCGTTGCTCTACGGCGTCCAGCGATGCCATGCCCATTTCGATGGGATTGATGAGCGGTCCTTTTGCCTGCTCTTCCAGTGAGGATGCCCGACCGTCCCAAAACAGCACGCGTTGGAAAGCCGCGTTCAGTACCGTCGGGGCGTTGCGTGCGCCTTTCTCGCCGTTGATGCCGATGGATTGCGGCAGGCCGTCGCTACCGCTCTTGTCGGGCGACAGTTCATGACAGGAGCTGCAGGACACCGTACCGTCCGACGACAGGCGAGAATCGAAAAACAGTTGCTTGCCGAGGGCGACTTTTTCCGGCGTCGTCGGGTTGTCTGCCGGGTAGGGCGCAACGGGTGGCAATGCCTGCCAGGTATAATTGCGCGTCGTTGGGTTTCGATTCGCCGACAGTGCGGCGTACGGTTCGTCCGTTTGTTGCGAGTCGGTGATCTCGCGTTTGGGGAGCGCGTTGAGAATATCCGCAGGGAAGGCACTGAACGTCAGTATCAAAACGATCTTGACGCTGAAAGCGATCAGGCCGGAGCCGAAGCCGATAGCCAACAGCCATTTGCCGCGCTCGGCCGGCGCGAGTTCGCGTACGACGCCGACCAGCCAGAACAGGCCGATGCCCAGGGTGATCAGCCCTAACAATGATGTTTCCAGTATGCCCGAGTGCATGTCGATTCCCTCCGCCGGTTGACCGGTGATATCGGTACCGTGCGGTCAACCGGGATTTTGTCTACTTGAATCCGATCTTTTGATAAACGATCAGGCCGGGACAGATGCCGGTCAGTCCGGCAAAGACCAGCATCGCGGTTGGCAAGTAGAGCAGCCAGTGGACCTGTTGCCAGCCCGACAGCCAGATACCGGAACCCAGCAAGGCGGCTACGGTGAAAAAGAGCATGCGTTGTGCAGACATGGTGTTTCTCCTGAAGATGTGAATGGCGAGATGCAAAAAAAACCCGACAAATGAACTTGCCGCTAAGGCAGTTCGACGATGTCTGCCTTGGTGCTTTCTATGAACGCGATGACGTCGTTACGCTCGCGGTCGGCCAGCTTGAATTTGTCCAAGGTGGCATCGAGATGCTGCATCATGATTTGCCAATCGCTTTCGCTGATGCGCATCTCGATATGGCTCACCTTCATGTCGCGGCCTCGGTAATACAGCGTGCCGCCGGCCTGGTTGGTGATGAAATCGATCAGCAGTTGCTTCTCGCGGGCGATGCCGTCTGAACCGCGATGCGCCCAAAAGCGGCCGAGCTGTTCGTCTTCGGCAAGGCGGGGGAACAAATCGTTCACGACGGCCACGATGGCGTCATAGCCGCCCAGGCGTTGATACAGGGATGCCTCGCTCTGCGATTGACCGGCATGCAGTGAACCGAACATTGGAGCGGCGGCGATGGCCATGCCCAGTG
The DNA here is from genome assembly GCA_028280505.1 of Chromatiales bacterium. Lineage (GTDB taxonomy): Bacteria > Pseudomonadota > Gammaproteobacteria > Chromatiales > Chromatiaceae > Thiosocius. The sequence goes on from JANQLO010000047.1 coordinate 79,257, forward strand.
CGAGCTGTCGAATTGTCTTGTTCATGGATTGCAACCTCTTGTTGATGTCTGAAACCAGGGCCTTTGGCGGTCCCCTGGGGCCGGTCAACCGTTCGTCCGGCGTCGCAATCTATGTTGGGGTAAGCTAAAATAATTTAGAAATTCTATTTATGAATATGATTTATTCAGAAGAGAAATAAATCCCATGAACCTCAGACAACTGCTGTTCGTCCAATCCGTCGCCGAGACCCGCTCGTTCAGCAAAGCGGCAGAGATGTGTCACGCCACCCAGCCGACGTTGTCCAATGCGATTTCCCAATTGGAAGAGGAACTCGACGGCAAGTTGTTCGTTCGCACCACGCGCAAGGTCGCGTTGACGCCTTTCGGCGAACATCTGCTGCCATACATCAACGGGGTGTTAGCGCATAAGGCTGAGCTGGAGGCGGCGGCACAGGCTTATCACAACCCGGCACACAAACTGTTGCGTATCGGCTTGTCGCCGCTGATCGATATGCAATTGCTCAACGAGGTGCTCGAACCGTATCGTCAGGCGCATCCCGATGTGAGCATCTTCTTCAAGGAATGTCTGCTGGATGATCTCGAGCAGCGCATGCAGAAAGAGCAGATCGACTTCGCAGTCGTACCGGTCGACACGTATGCACCGGAAGAGTCGCGCTGTTTCTTTTATGAAGAGCCGTTGTATTACCTGCCTCAAGAAACGGACGCCGGCCAACACAAGCGTTTTCAATACGAGGTCGATGCGCTACCGGACGCGCCGATCATTCTCACCGGCGGAGGATGTGGATTGAATGGCTCGCTGGAGACGGTATTCCGGAACGAGCGAGCTGCCTTGAACAGCTATCCGGGACAAGCGCTCAGCTACAAGATTATCGAGGAGTGGGCGGCATTGGGTATCGGCGCCGGCATTCTCCCTCGAGCGAAGATCTCTGCGGACAACAAGATGGCCTGTCCATTGATGCGGAACAATGGTCGTCCGGCGACCTTTGCCTATGAATGGATTTGGCGTTCCGCCCGAAGCGGCAGTGCGAATCTCGATGGCTTTATCGAGTATCTACAGACCACGGTGCCGGCGTTGGTGAAAGGCGAAAACCGGTTTGCGACGGCTTAGTCTGATGTTTGGCAGGCGCCGTGAGAAGTGGTGCCCCCGAGACGATTCGAACGTCCGACCTACCGCTTAGGAGGCGGTTGCTCTATCCAACTGAGCTACGGGGGCTATATGAAAGTCAATAACTTGGAGAGTGGTTGCTATTTTTAGCCTCCGATTAGTCTCTCTAGCGGCGCTTCTCTCATCCGTCATGCGGGTAGCTTAATGGGGCGAGATTGTCACACGAAGCCACCGGCGGGAAAAGCTACCGATCCGTTTGGCCCGAACAGCGTGGGGTGGGTTGCGTTCGCAGTGCCGGACCGGCTTCAGGCACGAATGGATTGCCGCGAAACGACCTCCCTTGGCGGAAGCGGCGTGGCTGGCGGTGTGCGCTCCGGCCGTTCTTTTACGCGGATAGCGTAAAAGCCGGTGCCAGAACGCGCAGCAGGCTACGCGCTCCACCGGCATTTGGATGATTTCCAAATGGAAATGTTTTTTAGCCGATTCGACTCTGCAAGCAGACATGTTGCATAGCCGCTTGGGAGTGGCTGACAACCCAAGCCACCACCTTTAATTAGAGCACGAATCATCCCGTTGCCACGTCGGGCTCGGGAATCCGGCGGCGCCGCGTGGGACGATACCGAGTATGCAAACACATCGTTTGGGAAGGGTCGTTTTGGAGGGCAAGCTCGGTTTTGCGGCATAAGCAGTGTATGCTTCGCCGCCCCGATGGTCGCTGAGTTGATACCATGATTACGCCCACATTGAGTGGGGCGCTCGAGAACCTGAAAGTCGCCGCTAAGGACGATCTCTCGCGCTATTTGGCGGCAGTGGAGGCCGGGCGCCAAATTGGCTGGAGTTACTACTTTCCATACCTGCTGTCGCGTAACCGCCCGGGCCGACGCGCTATCCTCTTGGAGGAAGATAGTGGATCGATGTGCGTTTACCTCTGGCAGGTTCGCGATGACAAACCGCGGCTCGACGTTTATCTGGCCCCGTCCCCGATGGATGTCGCGGTGCTCGAACGTGCTATCGAGCGAGCGAACGACTTCAACGGCGACCGTTCTGCGCGGGTCATGCGGATCGATGCAAAAGACGTCGATGCCGTTTCGGCTGCACGGATCCGCGTCAGTGAGCGTAAAACCCAGTATATTTTCGTACCCGGGGCCTACGACGATCTCGGTGGCAAGGCTTTCTACACGATTCGACGCAATGTCGCGCTGATCGAACGGTTGTCGGATGTTCAGGTAATGCCCTACTCGACGTCGCATGCCGAGGCTTGCCGGATGCTGCTCAAACGGTGGAAAAAGGCACATCGAGAAGCGCACGGTACTTATGGCGAGATCACCACATCGCGAAGCGCTATAGAACTGGCCGGCACGTTACCGGATTCCGTCCTCAGCGGCCAAGTCATATTCGTCGGTGACCGCCTCGTGGCATTTGCGTTCGGTGGGGCAATTCGTCCCGGGTTCGCCTGCTCCTTCGAAAGAAAGTGCGACAACGACATACGCGGACTCAGCTACTATCAACTGCGCAGCCTACTGCTCGGCCTGCAGGAATTCGAGTACGTCAACGATGGTTCTGATGCCGGGCGCGCGGGGCTGCATCAGCTCAAACAGAGCTTCCGCCCGGTTGACATGCATACGGAATATCGGGGGCGCCAGCGCTGAATCCGCAACCGCATGACGCACGATTCCATCGATTTCAATGCGTCCGGCCCATCATGGCTTATCCCGTCAGTTCGATCGTTTTCGAGTGTCGAACATTTTTACAGATCCCGCGTTGATCGGGACATCAATGGCAACTTTTTCCATTGGCATCAATATATAACGGGTTGATGGCATATTTTGTGCTTTGGTGGTTTAAAAGGGGGTCGACTGTTCGTTGCTGACCAAGGAGGGCCGCTTACACGTGTCGTCGGACTACCCACAATCGCCACGATGAGCTGATGGTTCGTGCTACGCCGATCCACGCGCTTAACGAAAACAGAGTGAAGCGCGAAACAGTGCATGCCCGGCCACACCGCCGTGGCCCGGTTCCCCGGAGTGGCTCGTCAGTCACGCCAAGACGACAAAGCAGTATTGCATCGATTCGTGATTCTCGCTCGTGTTTGCGAGTGAGAAAAACAAATTAAGCCAATTTTAGAGAAACCAGATGAACAACACTTTGCCGGACTGCGAATATTCAGTGCTTTCACGTGCGCGCGCCACGAAGGCAAAACGTGCGTTTACGACCAGACGCGTTCCGTTGCAGGATATGCGTGCTCTGATCTTTGGTGACATAAAACCGGTATCGGGCAACATTGTGCTCGCCACCGTCCATGAACTGGGAAAGCACCGTAAGATCGAGCGAATCAACGGGCGACGCGCCCTGATGATGCCCGGTGACGAGATCTTGGTGTGTTACGGAAACCGCTATGCGCCCGATCAGTTCGAAGCCCTGGTCGGTGATGATCTCGGGTTGTGCGATCTGGTCGCCGGAGGCGGTATCGCATCACGTGAAATCAATCGTCACGACCGCATGTTGCCACCGACGAAGATCATGCCGATCGGTCTGGTCGGCAATGCCGACGGCAGGCCGTTGAACATCGCAGACTACCGCGTCAATTTCTCCGGTTCGGTCGGATCGATGAAAGTGATTCTGGTCGCGGGTACCGCGATGAATGCGGGAAAGACTTTCACCGCAGCTTCAATTGTGCGGGGCCTCAAAGAAAGCGGATATCGCGTGGCCGGCATCAAGGCCACCGGAACGGGCTCCGGCGGCGACCTGTGGAAGATGAAGGACATGGGCGCCGACGTGATTCTCGATTTCACCGATGCCGGGTTTGCCAGCACCTACAAGATGTCCGACGAGGCGATCGAGGCGGGTGTGCTCGGTTTGATCAACTACGCAGCCAAACGCAAGTGCGATTTCGCCGTGGTCGAAGTCGCGGATGGTTTGCAACACCTCGAGACGGCAGCTTTGTTGCGTTCGCCGAATCTCATGTCCGTCGTATCGGGTGTTGTCTTCGCGGCCTACGATTCGCTGGGCGCCATAGCCGGCCATCGCAGTCTTTGCGAACTCGGTTACCGGGTCCTCGCCATTAGCGGCCAGATCACCCGGTCGCCGCTTGCGATACGCGAGGCGGCGAGCACCGATTGTGCGATCTACACGCCATTCGAGATCCAGGCCGGCGCCCTGATCACGGCCATGACCGGGACCACCGATCGTGCTACGGTCGAACACAACGCTTCCTTGGTTCAGAAAAGAACGGCAAACCCGGGGAGCTATGTCGTCGAGTTCGAACCGCGTCCGGACGATTCGCTGTGGGTCCGGGATGTACCGGAAACCCGGTTGTTCGATTATTCCGACGACTTCGAAGAGACCGCCTGAGCCGTATTCGGCGCTGGGTGGAAGGATCGGCCATGGCTACTGGTGTTGAATCCAACGCTACCCGCACCACCGACACCAATGGTGCCGAGTTGCTGCACGAAGCCTGGCGTAATTCACGCCCGGGCCTTGTCGCGATCGGCGTGTTCAGCGTTTTCATCAATATCCTCAAACTCGCCACGCCGCTCTATGTGCTGCAGATACTCGATCGGGTCATCGCAAGCCGCAGTCTCGAAACCCTGTTCATGCTGACCACGATTACGCTGGTTGCGATCGTATGCGGTGTTTTGCTCGAGGCCATCCGCCGCCGGATGTTCATTCATTGGGGCGGATGGATAGAGCGCAGTTTCGGGCCGACACTGTTTACCGCGGGGTTGAAAAGCGATACGAGCCGGATGCCGACGAGTTCGAAAATTCTCCGTGACGTTGCGACGGTCAGATCTTTCGTCGCCGGTCAGAGCCTGATTGCGTGGCTCGATGTCGTTTGGGCACCGGTCTTCATCGCAGTCGTCTACCTGATTTCGCCCGCGCTCGGCTACGTCGTACTGATCGGGAGCGTGGGCGCGCTCGTACTGGGCACCGCCAACGAACTGCTTACCCGCGATTCCCGCAACGCCACGCTCAAGGCCGGCAAGGCGGGTCGTGAGTGGGTCGCATCGGCGGAGCGCGACCGCGAAACGGTCGGATCGCTCAACATCATGCAGGGTCTCGCCGGGCTGTGGTCGCGTAGCGCATTCGAGCGGCTGGACGAGGGCATGCGAACCCGGGCCACCAACGTGTACTTTGCCGCCGGTATGCGTTTGATCGGGCGTTGCGTGCGGATCGGGATTTTCGGCATCGGTGTTTGGCTCGTCATCGACGAAGTGTTGACGCTGGGTGCGGTCATAGCCGCCAGCGTGCTTTGCCGCACCGCTTACTCGTTAGTGCAAAACGCGATGCTGAACTGGCGGGATATGGTCACGGCCAAACGCGCCTACAAGCAGATCAAAACCTCTCTGCTCAACAACGGCACGCCAGCGGTCTCGAAGCCATCGACGACGGCTCCCGTCCCGCTTGTCTTCGACGACGTCGCGTATCGTTATCCACACCAAGCCACGTCCGTCCTGCGACGCGTCAACATAACCGTGGATCCAGGTGGTCTGCTCTGCATCATCGGTCCGTCGGCGTCCGGCAAGACGACTTTCTGCCGTTTGATCAGTGGCCTGGTCATGCCGCGATCCGGAAAGCTCCGACTCGGCGATATCGATGTATACCGCCTGCAGCAGAACTGTGCACACCGTGAGATCGGCTATCTCCCGCAGGAAACAACGCTGTTTCAGGGTACGGTTCGAGAAAACATTGCGGGTATGGCGGAAGGCGACGTCGACCAGGTCGTCGTTGCCGCGAAGCTGGCCGGTATCCACGACGTGATACTCGGACTCCCGAGGGGTTACGACACCGAAATTGTCGATAAAGAACCGTTGCTGTCGGCCGGACAACGCAAGTGCATCGCCGTCGCGCGTGCTTTCTATGGCGCACCGCCGTTGATCGTTATGGACGAACCGATTCCACACCTCGATTCCGCTTTGCAGAAGGCCCTGTTATCGGGCGTCGAGCAGCTGCGTACACGCGGCACCATCTTCGTGCTGACCACACAGCGCAAGCCGTTGGCCAGGATCGCCGACAAGGTCATCCTGCTGCGCGAGCAGAAGTGCATCGTGCTCGAGACCCGCGACGAGATTGCCGCATTGAACCGCGGTAGTCGAAACAGGAATGCGCGGGGTGATGCGAAAGACGACGATAAGCGTCATCACAAACCCGACAAGCGTAAGAAACTGCGTTCTGTGTGAAACAATGGCTGAGCATATCCAACAACAAGCCACGTCGAGCGCGATCGGTCAGACACGCCCGCCGGGACATGGACGGGGTGACGTCGGCAATGATTATCCGCGCCCGTTCCCTGTGTCGGCCATCCTGGCGGGTTTGGTGACTGTCGTGTTCTTTGTCGGCACTTTGGGATTTTGGGCAGCCATGGCGCCTCTCGAGAGCGCCGTGGTTTCGCCGGGCATCATCGGCGTCGCCAGTTACCGCAAACAGGTCCAACACCTCGAAGGCGGGATCGTCGAGGCCATCCTGGTCAACGACGGCGACCGGGTGAGCAAAGGTCAGCAGCTTATACAACTGCGCGACGTGAAGCCGGCAGCGGAGCTACGCCAACTGGAAGGGCAATATGTCGAGGCACAGGCCGTGGTCGCCCGTCTGTTGGCCGAGCGCGACGGTCTCGAAGCGATCGCGTTTCCCGACGAACTGCTGGCACGCGCGGACGATCCGTCGACCAGCGCGGTCATGGCCGGCCAGCGCGGCATCCTGGACAGCCAGCGCACGCTGATGCACGACAGGCAGGCGGTACTCGACAAGAAGATCGCCCAGGCGCAGGAAGCGATCAACGGCCTCGAGGGCCGGGTCGAGGCGAAGCGCCAGCAAAGAAGTCTGATTCTCGCGGAATCGAAAACCGTCGAAGAGGCGTTGAAGAAACGCCTTGCGCCGGCATCCAAGGGTCTCAAACTCAAGCAGCGTTTGGCCGAGACAAAGGACGAGTTGATCGCTTACGAGACTGAAATCGGCCGCCTGGAGCAACAGATTCTCGAAACGCGTCTGCAAAAAAGCAAGGCACGGGCGGAACGACTTGCCGAGATCTCCGAACAGCTGCGCATGCAGCGTGCGGCATTGTTCGACCTGACGCAGAAAATGATCAAGGCGCGCGATGTACTGGAGCGCACTCGGATCCTGTCACCGATCGACGGTGTGGTTGTGAACCTTCAGATACATTCTCACGATGGCGTGATCGAGGCCGGTCAGCCGCTTCTCGAAGTGGTTCCGGAGAACGACGAACTCATCGTCGAGGTGTTTATCGACCCCGAAGACATCGACGAAGTATGGGCGGGCATGCCCGCTGACGTCAGGCTGACGTCCCTGAACCGGCGCCGACGGGTACCTATGGAAGGGATACTGTCTGGCGTGTCTGCCGACCGACTCACCAACCCGCAGACCGGTGAAGACTATTATCGCGCACGCGTCACGCTGACCCAGGATGCCCTGTCTTCGGCCGGGGTGGCGCTGGTGGCGGGTATGGGGGCGGACGTATTCCTGCGTACCGGGGCGCGGTCACCGCTCGACTACCTGCTGTCGCCAATCACGAAAAGCCTCCAGTTCGGATTGCGGGAGAACTGAACGATGACCAGCGCCGTCGAATCCAATGCCGTACAGACCGGTCGGATCCTTTATCTCGGCACCCCGATCAGCCTGCTCGACAGCAGGGTGTTGACCGGCTGCAACACGTATCATTCGTCGACCGTTATCTGCCAAAGCGTCGACTTCGGCGCGTTGGCGGATGAAACGACCAGTATTGCTGACCCCGGTTTCGCGCAGTCCTTCGTCGACAGGTTTCGCGGTCTTCGGTCTTTCGTGCCGTACAACGGTCTGAAGGACGAGTTCGCCGATGCGTTGCACTCTGCACAAGGCGTCGGTTTCCAGCAGGTTCTGCTCGAAGCCATTCTGGCGGTCGAGGCCGCGGTCTCGTTTGCGATGCACGAACTCGGGGCCGTCTCCTACGCCGCAGTCAGGAAACGCGCAACGGACGCCGATCTGATCTGGTCGAGTTACGCGCCGAAATTGTCACTCGGCTCGGCCAGCGTCGCCCTGTTGGGCCTCCTCGAACTGCTGCCGATCGGTCATAATTCCGGCCGCGCCGGCAACGCAACCGATTTCGATACCGCATTCGCGGCGCTCGCAAAACGGGCCGGGCGCCGCCGTCTTGCGCCTTCGACGGCGGTGATCGAGCTTGCCGCCCAGCGACGTGGCATCCCGTGCCAGGTCCTCGGGCGACAGCATCTGCTGCTTGGCCAGGGCGTGGTTCAGCAGCATGTCTATGCGTCGATGACCGGAACGTCTATCGCCGCGCAGAAAGTCTGTGTCGACAAGCGACAAACCAACCGTCGCCTGATGGATCTGCGTTTGCCCGTGCCCCCGCAGATCAAGGTCGGATCGGTCGACGAAGCACACGCCGCGGCCGGGAAAATCGGGGTGCCGGTGGTCATCAAACCGCTCAAGGGCAGGAAAGGCAGCGGCGTCAGCGTCGGTCTCACGTCCCAGGACACGATCGAAAGCGCGTTCCGCCAGGTACACAAGGCCGGTGCAGATGTACTCATCGAGCGCTTCATGCCTGGTGTCGACCACCGACTGCTGGTCGTGGGCGGGCGTTTCACCGCCGCCGTAAAGCGGCTTCCACCCAGTGTCACGGGTGACGGCGTTTCAACTGTCGCGGCCCTGATCGAGACTTTGAATGCCGAGCCGTACCGGGACGGTTTTCGGGGCTTCCCGGTCACGATCGACATCGAGGTGGAACATCATCTCGCGCAGGCCGGCGTCGCACTCGATGACATCCTACCCGAGGGGCGGACCCTTACCTTACGCTCCAAGGCCAATGTTTCGACCGGCGGCACACCGATCGACGTCACCGACCAGGTCCACCCGGACAACAGGGCGTTGGCGGAGCGTGCCGCCACGGGCATCGGCCTGGACGTCGCCGGCGTCGACCTTCTCACGAGCGACATTAGCCGATCGTATCGCGAAACCGGCGGTGTCATCATCGAGGTGAATGCCCGTCCCGGACTCGACATTCATGCTTGGCCGATGGCCGGAAAATCGCGTGACGTGGGCGCTGACGTGTTGCAACTGTCCTTTCCGACCGGCGATAACGGCCGTATCCCGATTCTCGCCATCGCCGGTGATAAGGGAACCGGTTCGACCGCACGAGTACTGGATGCGTTGATGCGTGGTGCCGGCCGTTCTGTAGCCTTGGCGTTACGGACCAGTGCCTTCGTTGACGGCAAGCCTGCCGAACTGACCGAAGCCCAGCAGAAGCAGGCACCGCTGATCCTGCTTCGCGACCCGGAGATTGATACCCTCGTGACTACCGTGTCATTGCGCCAGGCCGCACGCCGCGGTCTGTTGCTGAACGACTGCTCGGTAACCGTCGTCATGGATCGTGCGAAGACCGGTGTGGCCGAGGCGTTTCATGCCGGCCTGGATATCGTCGACCGCGCAACAAGGGATTGCGTCGTGGTCGGTAGCGGTAACCGGCTCGCTCTGCAGCGTCTTTCGGCGGTGGAGGGGCGGCGACTGATCCTCGTCGGCGAGCGTCGGAACGACCCGAACCTCCGCGCGCACCTCGATGCCGGTCACGATGCCGTGACGACCGCGTGGCACAAGGGCGAGGTGTGCATCTCTCTGATGTCCGGCGATAGCTTGCTGGCTGAATTTCCCATCGACGATGCTGTGGTAGAGAAGGACAAACTCAGCAGGAAGCGTCTCACCCATGCCCTGATGTTCGCTATCGGAGCCGCGCACGGTGCCGGCCTGTCCGGTGCGGAGATACGCGCCGCGCTGTCCGACGCCTGCATTGTCGCGCCCGGGTCGGCTTGAGCTGCTCGCCACGCGATGCATACCCGCATGGTTTATAAGCCTCATATCCACGGTGTTGTGGTGTTCTTCCTGTGCGTCGTACTCGCGGCATGCAGCGAGGCGCGTGATTCAGGCTATGGGCAACTGCGCATCGACGCAGCCGGTACCGAGATAAAGGTTTTCACTTACCGCTCCCCCACCTGTGCGAACCCCTCCCTGTTGTTTGTGTTCCACGGCCTCAACCGTAAAGCCGAGGGTGTTCGTGACAGTGCAGTCGATGTCGCCGACCGGGCGTGTTTGATGGTGTTCGCGCCATTGTTCGACAAAGAAAGGTTTCCCAACTGGCGTTATCATCGCGCCGGCGTGTTCCGCAAAGGGCGCGTCCAGCCGCCGTCGCGCTGGACCGCCGCGACGATGCATGCCTTACTCGACGAGGCAAAGAAGATCGCCAAGCGCCCGGATGCGAAGATGTACCTGTTCGGCCACTCGGCCGGTGGTCAGTTCCTGTCGCGGATCGCGGCTTATGCGCCGCCTCCCGACGTCCAGCGCATCGTAATCGCGAATCCTTCCGTCTATGTCGCCCCGCTCGTCGACGAGGCCGCTCCGAACGGGTTCGGCGGCGTGTTTTCATCGCGGCAGACCCGGCGGCAGCTCGAGACCTATCTGGCGCTGCCCATTACAATTTACCTCGGTCAGCAAGATACCGGCGACAAGAGCCTCGTAAGGCATGCCGCTGCGATGCGTCAGGGTGCCACGCGGCTGGAACGTGGTCGCAATGTCTATTGTCTGGCACGCGATGTCGCGCAGCAAAAGGGCTGGACGTTCAATTGGCGCTTGGTAGAGGCCGTCGGGGTCGGGCATTCGTCGCGACGGATGCTGCGTGCACCGGCACTGCAGCGTGCGCTCGGCTTGTCGGAAGCGGGAGACGTCGCGGAGCCGGGTGGGATCTGTAGCGACAACAGTCTTGCGGCGACTGATGGCTAGACGCGCAATATGGGCAGGGAGCGAAGCGGTATAGTGGCGACATCGGTTGAACATCGTCGGTGGTACAGTGTCATTCCCCGTGGCGCGGGCCGGGTCTCCGCCGACCTGCCCGGAGAGCGCCTCGATATCTTCACTTACCGGCCGCGATGCGATGCGACGCCCGGCGTCCTGATCCTGTTCGACGGACTCAAACGCAACGCGTCGGGCATGCGCGACAAGGCGATCACGTTATCGGAACGTACGGGCCTGATCGTCCTCGCCCCTTTGATGGATGACGACCGCTTTCCGAAGTGGCGCTACGACAGGGCGGGCGTGTTTCGGCACCGCGCACTTCAGCCACAGGCGTATTGGACCGCCCCTCTGTTACAGTCGCTGGTCGACTGGGCACGAGAATCGATCGACGCGAGCGCACCCAAGGTCTATATGTTCGGGCACTCGGCGGGTGGACAACTGCTGTCGCGGATCTGTGCCTATTCGCCGCTGTCCGGTGTGGATGGATTCGTTATTACCAACCCGTCGTCGCATGTACTGCCGTTGCTCGATGAACCGGTCCCCTACGGATTCAAGCGGATCTTCCCGGCCGGCGAAGCCGCCGCGGCATTACGTACCTATCTTGCGTTGCCGATCACCATCTTTCTCGGTCAGCGGGATACCGGCGATCACAATCTGTCGAAGTCGAAAGGCGCCGTGCGCCAGGGTGGCAATCGTTTGGAGCGCGGTCGATTCGTCTACGCTACCGGCGAGGCGGTCGCGAAGGCCGACGGCCTGATGTTCAATTGGCGTCTGGTCGAAGCGCCGGCGGTCGGTCATTCGTCGCGCGCCATGCTCGACGCTTCACAATGTTACGCAGCGTTGGGCGTAACGTTCGACGTCTGAGCGTGGTGGCGCACATGGGCAACGGCGATGATTCCCGCGTTCATGTCGTGTCTTCAAGCGTTTTGGCCCCAAGCGCCGAACCCAACAGGAGAGTTTTCTTAACATGAGCCCAAGTCGTCCACTTCGCTCGGCCCGCGAAGGGCAGATCCCCGGTGTCCGCGTCGTCGAAAACGCGCTGCCTGAATCGCTTTTCGAGCGTTTGCACGCCGCGGTGATCGCACTGGGGAGCGAACGCAAGAAAGACTACTACTCGACAACCTTCTGGTCCCCGCGCGATGCGACCCCGACAAACCTGGTCGAGGAATGCGTGGCCGCCGTTTTGCCCCTGGTCGACCCCGGACCGCAATGCGTCGGTATCGAATGGTGGATCGGCCGGCTGCGTCCGGGGCAGAAGTTACGCATGCACTTCGATCGGGACCTGTCCCTTTACAAGGAGGCCGGTCGATTGGTGCATCCGATCTTCGGCAGCGCCCTGTTTTTGAATGCCTTCGCCAGCAGTCCTTTGATCCTGGTCGAGCAGCGGTCGAGCCCGGACGGCAAGAGGCGGGTTCCGCCGAACGCGCTCCTCAAGCAGACGGTCGAGCCGGTGCCCAATCGATATGCGATCTTTCCGGGCGATCTGCGGCACGGCGTGAAACCGCAGAAGGAATTCGAGTCCGACGTGAACGATCCGGCGGCGTTCCGCCTGAGCCTCCTGATCAACTACTGGGGGCAGCGGCCCTCGGCGCCGCTGGGCCGCGAGTACGACGGTAGCATTTACAAGTCGTTCGCCCGTCCGGTCGAGCGCGGGTAATCCGGTGCGACGACGACGGCTCGGTTCGAGTGATCTCGAGGTCAGCGAGATCGCGCTCGGTTCGTGGCTGACCTACGGCCAGAGCGTCGAGCGCAGTCGGGCCGAGGCTTGCGTTCGACGTGCGCTCGACTTGGGCGTGAACTTTTTCGACACGGCGAACATGTACGGCCGCGGTGCCGCGGAATCCTTCCTCGGCGAGGTGCTCGTGTCGGTACCGCGCGGGGAATACGTCCTGGCGACGAAGGTCTACTTTCCGATGTCCGACACCGACCGGGGGCTGTCGAGAGAACAAATCCATAAACAATTGGACGCCTCCCTCGAGCGATTGCGCACCGACTACGTGGACCTGTATCAGTGTCATCGTTACGACGTCGACACGCCACTGGAGGAGACCATGCAGGCCTTGACGGAGGTCGTCGCGGCGGGCAAGGCGCGGTATGTCGGTTTCAGCCAGTGGAAGCCTCGACAGATCCGGGCCGCGTATGCGCTGGCGGATACGGTGCGCTTCGTCTCCAGCCAGCCTCGGTACTCGATGCTGGACCGCCGACCCGAGCGCCGACTGTTTCCGACCTGTGACGAACTCGGCATCGGACAGGTCGTCTACTCGCCACTGGCGCAGGGCGTGCTCACGGGAAAATACGCACCCGACCGTCCCGTCCCGGAGAACTCGCGTGCGGCGAATCCCGAGCTGGGCCGAACGAGTAAACGCTTCTTCGATCCGGCAATCCTGGGGGCGGTCGCTCGCCTGGGCCCGATCGCCGAAAGCCTCGGCCTGTCGACCGCGCAACTCGCGCTGTCCTGGGTGCTGCGCGACTCTCGCGTCACCGCCGCCATCATCGGCGCTTCACGCCCTGAGCAGGTCGAGCACAACATCGTCGCCGCGGAGATCGACCTCGACCAAGCGACGCTGGACGCCGTCGACCGCGCGCTCGGTGACGTCGTCCGACGCTGACAAACGCGCCACGCTCGTGAACGTAAATGTCCAAATCACCGTTGGTGGACCGAAGGACCGACGGTAATATCGAAGACGGTTTTGGGCAAACAGGGATCCCGAGGCCTGCGGTCGAAGTGACCGCCCTTGAGCGCGTATCGCTGTGGCGCATGCCGGACGTGCTGTAAAACTCGATCAAAAGCCCATTTCCCGAACGAGCAACGCGGCCAACGAATGCCAATAACGCTCCAACGGTGCCCGCCACTCGCCATGAATGACGACCTTACCGCGCCATAATCGATCAACCAGTTTTTGCGGCACGTCGTCGCACGAAAGCAACGTGCGATAGACGGCCGGCTCGGGAAAAAACAAGCCGTTCGCCTCTCTTGCCTTCACCGATCCTCCGGCTTGCGAGGCCAATAGTTCGTGGGTCAAAACCCGGGAGGCGTCTTGGTCGATCCGGGTGACTTGCAGACTGAGGAACTCCCCGACTGCGGCATCGGCATAGAACACCGCGGTATCGCCGGGTCGGATTCTTCCCAGGTCGGTTTCTCTGACATAGGCCTCTACGGCGCAGCTGCCGTCTCTGACGAGTACGCCGAGCTTTTCGCCGGCGCGCACCCAGGTGCCGACGCGGAGATCCGGGTTCAGATTCCTGACAGTCCCGTCGAACGGCGCGCTCGGCTTGTGCCGCAGCGTATCGACCTCGACTTCATGCGCGACGGATCGTGCCAACAAAAAGGTCTGCTCGTGTACCTGGTAATCGCCTCTCAGGCCGGCATCGACCGACACGGCTTCGATCGACCACTGCTGATGTTCGAGTAGCGAGGCTGCCTGTTCCTTGCGCATGTCCAGTTCCGGCGATGTCATCGCAAACAGGCGTTCGCCCTGAACGACACCGTGTCCGTCTCCCGCGGGCCGCTGCGTGAGCCGGGCGTTCGCGGGTGCATAGATGGGAAACACCTTCGCGGACTGCAGAATCGCCGGCGCGGATACGCCGGTCGGCCAGGGCAGCATCAATGCCGACAGTAACCCGAAGGTCGTCAAGCCGCTCGCATAGCTTCTGCGCCGTTTCCGAATCACCGCCAGTAATCGATACCATTCGAGTATTTCACTGAATATGGGTTTTGCGATGAACCAGTAGATCTCCAGCACGAATAAAAATATGCCGAGTGCCTTGAAGAAGAAGTGGTAGACCAGCAGGGCAATGCCGATAAAGAGAAAAAACCGGTACAGCCACGTCAGGTAGGCGAACAGAATCAAGCCGTTGGTGCGTGCCCTGGAAAAATACTCGGGCGGCGAAGCCTGCAGATTGAAAAGCAGCTCCCGCAGCCGCCAGCGCGCCAAGGCAGAGGATCGCTGGTGCAGGTTCGGCATGTCCAGCCAGTCGGAAAGAAAAAAGTAGCCGTCGAAGCGTAGGAAAGGGCTGGCATTGATGAGCAAGGTCGCGATCCAGGTCGTCGTCGACAGCAGGAAAGCCACGTCCTTCAGCGTGCCCGGCGGAAGTACCGCCCACGCCAGCGTCGCCCAGACGGCGACCGCCAGCTCGGTCAACACGCCGGCACCGACGACGTCGAGACGTTTGTTTCGATCCGCCAAGCTCCATGCATCGTTGGTGTCCGTGTAAGCCACCGGCCACATCACCAGAAAGGCGACGCCCATGGTCGGGACTTTGCAGCCGTATCGTTTGGCTGTGTAGGCATGTCCCAATTCGTGCAACACCTTCACGAAAATCAACGCCGCGCCGTAGGCCAGCATGCCCTGCCAGGTGAACATATCCACCCAGGTCTCGGTGAACCGGTCCAGGTCCCGGTAGACCAGCATCAGCGACAACGCGAATACGAACAGCGTGAGCAGCGCGAAGGTGCGACTGAAGAACGGCGCGACCCAGTGAAGCGTCGCACCTAAAAACCGGTCGGGCCTGACCAGCGGTAGTCGAAAAAACAGATAGTTTTTCAATAGCCGGGTCAGTCTGGACGACTTCTGCCGGCGTTCCTTGTCGGCCATGGCTTGCGACGGATCCTTGCCATTCGGCGTGAGCAACTGATTGTCGAGCAGAAAGTCGATGACGAGTTGGACGTCTTTGTCTTCGATTCGGAGTGTGGTTGCCTCGTTGATGTCATTGACGATCGCAGCGGTGTCGTCGAACGACCAACGTTTCAGGATTTCGAACGTCTGCCAGTCGATGCGAAAGAACTGGTTGCACGCCGGATCCTGGATCGACCAACTGGGCTGACCGTCGGGCAGCGTTGGTGCCCGATGCAGGGAAAGGTCCTCTCTGAGCATTGGTAAGCTCATACCCGTCTACCCCGCTAGATGCCGATAAACTGGCGCACGGCTGCCACCGGTCTTCGAAACATCCAGTAGTAGAGGGGCACTTCGTCGGCGACGATTTTCGCCACGCCCTTGAGACCCACACGGTGGGCGGTGTGCCCTTCGATCTCCGCCCGGACACGGTATGCGAAATCGCCCGTCGGTTGCTGCAGAGGTTCGTAGCCGACGAGAACCACCCGGGATTTCACCGGTCGCGTCGGTGTGGAACTGAGATACAACATCAGCTCGGCGTGTTGTCGAATGGGGACGGCATCTCCCACGCTCAACCAGGCTTCCACCAGGACTTTCTCCGGGTCGACCAGGCGCATCACGGCCTCACCCGTCTGCACCGGCTTGCCTTCGAGTTCGTCCGCGGTACCGTACAGCACCATGCCGGCCTGTTGCGCCTTGATCTCGGCGCGTCGCAACTGACCCTGCAGGTATCGGACTTCCGCTTCCTTTTGCGCTATCTCGTTGGCCATCACCGCAAGACGGCTTTTCTGCTCGTCGTCGACGAGCGAGCGTTGCATGACCTGGTGGTATTGGGTGTTCAGGCCGGCCAGCTTGCGCCGTGCGATATCGAACTGGCTGCGCAGCTTGTCCGTATCGAGAGCGAACAACGTCGCACCCGTCTCGACGCGCGTATTCGGCGGAGCGAACACCTTGTCGATCACGCCGTCCATCGGCGAGCGGACGACGATCGGGTCCTTTGGAATCAACTCGGCCGGGGCAAGCACCGTAAGGTTGACCGGTATCAGGAGCAGCAGCGCCGCAGCGAGTACGGCCGGATAAAGCCACGATTTTCTCATCAGGGCAAAGCCGTCGATCCGATCGCCGGCGTCCCTTTTCGAGAACGGTGTCAACCAATTGCGCGCCGTCGCCTGTCGGCACGCCACCCAGGTGTAATACCAACTCGCACACCAGCGATCGAGGAGCGCGATATCATGCGGCGCAAAGCCCGATGCGTCGGCGAACAACAGCCCGCCGAAACCGGCTCGACGATCGATCGGCGAACCGGTGAGCGGCACCCACAGAACATAACGTGGGAGCCACGAGTCCCAGTCGTTCGCCAAGGTGTCCGGCAGGTCTTGCGGTTGCAACACGGTCGGTGTCTCGTAGCGCTCGGAAAGATACGTACACAAACGGCCCAACCAGTGCACGTACGGTGCATTCGCCTCGACCTGTACCACGCCGGACAAACGCCTTATGCCGCCTTTGCGGTGCCAGAATGCCGCCTGCCGGTAATGGCACAGACCGGCGCTTTCGTTCACCGCGATAAACTCGAGCTCGGCCGGATTGCTCGTGGCCCTGCACTTGGCCTCGAGCTGTTCCAACAGCCGTGGCGGGCGAATCGGTTCGACCTTTTTTGCCGGGGAGAGGCCCATGCCGTTTCACCTGCTTCCGAACATCGCCTCAGCGCTGCACGGCAACCGCCGAATGTTTCCGCAGTTGCTCGGAAAAGCCGGGTTTCTGCGGCAAGTCCGCGGCGCTGATCGTGAAGGTGAAGCCGGCTTCGCGGCCTTCCATGTCGACCGCCGTTAGCATCACCTCGATATCGATCACGACGCCGTCGGGCAGCACACCCGTGAACACGCCGCGAACGGCGTCGAAATGCAGCCATTCGGGCAGCGCACGACCGTCACTGAGCGATGCTTTCAACACCACGATGGCATTGCGGTCGGTATGCGTGAAGGCATCGGTGGGTATGTCGATACGGAATGACGCGGCATCCGAATCGACGATGACATCCTCCATGCCCTGGAAGACGAACAAGGCCGGCTGATCGGCCTCGGTGACCAGAATCCGAAACGCGTTGTCTCCAAGCTTGGTATAGAGTGCTTCGACCTCCGCCAGCGGCGGTTGCAGCGCGTCGAGACCGATGTCCGCGAAGCCGAGCGACGACAGACTATTGAGCGCGGAGCCGCCGGTCAGATAGCGGAATTCCGTACCGCGCGCGTCCGAGTGATCGCCCAACAGGAAGCGGGTCCCGCCGCCCTCCGGTGTGTCGTTACCTCCGGGGCCTTCTCGGGGAGGTCCGTCACCCGACCCCCTGGGGGTTGTTTCCGGTGTTTCGGGTGTCGGCTCAAAAGGCGGTCGAGGTACGAACTCACCGGCATCCGACACGTTAACCCTAAGTATCTGCGTGCTGCTCTTGCCACCGGTATCCGTCGCGGTGACGACCAGTTCGTACACATTGTCCTTGTCGGCATCATGCGGTTTCTCGAAATCCGGTGCGGAAACGAAGGCCAATGCCCCGGAAGTCGTATCGAGCGTGAAAAGCGCGGCATCCGCGCCGCCGGAGATGGCGTAGCGCACACGCTGGCCGTCGGGATCGCTCGCCACCACATATCCTGCATCGACGCTGTTTTCGTTCACCGTCCGGTCGGCGGCGCTGCTGAACACCGGCGCCCGGTTATCGGGTGACGGATCTCCGGGACCGGTGACGTTGGTGACGGTGATCGACAGGTTCTGCGTCGTGACGCCGCCGTTGCCGTCATCCGCCTGTACGGTGAGCGTATAGATGCCGTCGCCGTTGTCGTCGGCCGGGGCTTCGAAGTTCGGTGCGGTCTTGAAGTTCAGCACGCCGGTGACCGGGTCCAGCGTGAAGCCGGCGGCATCGGCACCGCCCACGATGCGGTAGGTGAGGGCGTGTCCGTCGGCATCGGTCGCCGTCAGCGTGGTGGCGCCCAGATTGTTCTCCGGCACCGACACGTTCGCGCTGTTGGTGAAGACCGGTGCGTCATTGACCGTGCTCGGATCTCCGGCCGTCACGTCGGTCACCGTCACACTGAGGGTTTGGGTGTCGGTGCCGCCGTCGTCGTCGGTCACCGTGACCTGCACCTGGTAGACGTTGTCTCTGTCCGCATCGGCCGGTGCTTCATAGTCGGGCCCCACCTTGAAGGCCAGCGCACCGGTGCCGGCATCGATGCTGAACCTGCTTTGATCCGTGCCGCCGCTGAGGCTGTAGGTGAAGCCGGTGTTGTCCGCATCCTTGTCGGTCGCGGTTACCGTCGTTACCGCGGTGGTGTGCTCGGCCACCGAGACGGCCGCGGTATCGCCGCCGCCGTTGCTGGTGATGGTCGGGTTGTTGTTGGGTTCGGTATTGCCGCTCGGACCGCTGCCCACGGCCACGTCATTGACCGTCACCGTGATGGTCTGGGTCGTGCTCAGCGGGATGCTGTAATCGTCCGACGCGGTCACTTGCACCACATAGGTGTTGTTACCGGCGGTGTCGCCCAGGTCGGTCGGATTCTCGTAATTCGGCGCTATCTTGAAAGACAGGGCACCGGTGGTGCTGTCGATCTCGAACTTGCTTGCATCTGCGCCGCCGCTGATGGCATAGACGATGCCGTGGCCGTCGGCATCGGTGGCGGTCACCGAACCGACAGCGGTCAGGTTCTCGTCGATGCTGAAGGTACTGCCGCTGGTGATGGCCGGTGCGTCATTGGCCGTGCTTGGGTCTCCTACCGTCACATCGGTGACGGTCACGGTGAGTGTCTGGGTATCGGTGCCGCCGTCGTCGTCGGTCACCATGATTTGCACGTCGTAGATGTTGTCAGCATCCGCATCGGCCGGTGCTTCATAGTTGGGTGCCACTTTGAAGCTCAGCTCACCAGTGCCGGCATCGATGCTGAACTTGCTTTGATCCGCGCCGCCGCTGAGGCTGTAAGTGAAGCCGGTGTTGTCCGCATCCTTGTCGGTGGCGGTTACCGTCGTCACCGTTGTGGTGTGCTCGATCACCGACACGGCCGCGGTATCGCCGCCGCCGTCGCTGGTAATGGTCGGGTCGTTGTTCGGCTCGGCATTGCCGCTCGGACCGCTGCCCACGGCCACGTCATTGACCGTCACCGTGACGGTCTGAGTCGCGCTCAGCGGGGTGCCGTAGTCGTCCGAGGCCGTGACTTGTACCACATAGGTGTTGTTGCCGGCGGTATCGCCCAGGTCGGTCGGATTCTCGTAATCCGGCCCCACCTTGAACGACAAAGCACCGGTGGCGCTGTCGATCTGAAATTTGTCGGCATCCGCACCGCCGCTGATGGCGTAGACGATGCCGTGGCCGTCGGCATCGGTGGCGGTCACCGAACCGACGGCGGTCAGGTTCTCGTCGATGCTGAAGCTATTGCTGCTGGTGATCGTCGGGGCGCGGTTGCCGATGTCCGGATCGCCCGGGCCGGTAACATCGGTAACGGTCACGCTGATCGACTTCGTTGCGGTGCCGCCACTGGCGTCCCTGACCTGTACCGTCAACGCGTAGACATTGTCACCGTCCACATCGGCCGGGGCTTCGTAGTTGGGCGCGACCTTGAAGGTCAATGCGCCGCTGGCGGGGTCGATGGCGAACTTCGCGGCGTCGGTACCGCCGGAAATGGCGAAAGTGATATCCTGTCCATCCGGGTCGGTCGCGGTGACCGTGCCCACGGCGGTCGTGTTCTCGGCGACACTGAATGTCTCTCCGCTGGTGATTACAGGTAACCGGTTGGAACCATACGGATCTGTCCCGGGGTTGGGATCGTCAGTGACCGTGATATCGAGGGTTCGGGTGTCCGAACCGCCGCTGGTATCCGTGGCCCGGACCGTCACCTCGTAGCGGTTGTTCAGGTCGCTGTCCGCCGGGGCCTCGTAGTTGGGCGCGACCTTGAAGTTCAGCGCCCCGGTCGTGGCATCGATGGTGAACTTGCTTTGATCCGCGCCGCCGACGATGGCGTAGCCGACATCCTGTCCGTCCGGGTCGGTGGCCGTCACGGTCGTCGCCAGCAGGGTGTTTTCGACCACGCTGATCGAGGATGAACCCGTTATCACCGGATTCCGGTTGACGGTTATCGGATCGCCCACGGTCGGGTCGTTTTGAATATTGACCGTAATGGTCTGGATATCGCTGGCGGCGGTGGGTGTCTGGGTGTCGCTGGCCTGGACGACGACCTCGAAGCTGTTGTTGCCGTCGCTGTCGGACGGCGCCTCGAAATTCGGTGCCACCTTGAAGCGCAGTGCGCCGGTGGTCGCGTCGATATTGAATTTTCCGGCATCGCTGCCGCCGACGATGGAATAGACCACGCTCTGACCGTCCGGCTCGCTGGCCTGCACGGTGGTCACGGCGGTTTTGTTCTCCAGCAGATCGATGGTCGCCGTGGCCCCGCCGCCGTTGCTGGTGATTACCGGCGCCCGATTGACCGGCGTCGTGTCGCCCGGACCGGTCACGTCGGTGACGCTTACGCTCAGTGTCTGGGTATCGGTGCCGCCATCGTCGTCGGTCACCGTGACCTGCACCTGGTAGACG
>JANQLO010000075.1 GCA_028280505.1 Chromatiales bacterium
CACCTTTTTCGCCGCGCGTGGTCAACAGGTTGAGGTGATCAAGCTTTACGGCTCCATGGAGCTGGCGCCGCTGGTGGGTTTGTCTGATTTAATCGTCGATCTGGTCGAGTCCGGCAATACGCTGAAGGCGAATGGCCTGGTGCCGTTGGAGCACATGCACGACATCAGTTCGCGCTTGGTGGTCAACAAGGCCTCTTGGAAGATGAAGCATGCCACCGTGAAGGCCTTGGTCGATGCCCTGCGGGCCGCAGTGCCCGAGTCTTGATTGCGCATTCACGAGCGAGATACGACGATGGCTGATATACGCAAACTGAACACGAGCGATTCCGGTTTTCAGCAGCAATTACAGGATTTGCTGGCCTGGGAGTCTGTTTCGGATGATGCCGTGAATCACGTGGTGCACGAAGTCATCCGCGAGATTCGCAGCCGGGGTGATGCGGCGCTGGTCGATTACACCAATCGTTTCGATGCTTGGAAGGCTGCATCACCGACCGATCTCGAAATCCCCTTGTCGCGTCTCGCACAGGCGTGGGACAGCATCGCCTCGGAACAGCGCGAGGCGCTGCAGCATGCTGCAGACCGCATAAGCGGGTATGCCGAGCGACAGAAGATGGAGGGCTGGACCTATACCGAAGCGGATGGCACTTTGCTCGGTCAACAGATCACGCCGCTCGATCGGGTCGGGCTCTATGTGCCGGGCGGTAAGGCAGCCTACCCGTCGTCGGTGCTGATGAACGCATTGCCGGCCAAGGTCGCCGGCGTCGGTGAGCTGATCATGGTCGTGCCGACCCCGCGTGGTGAACTCAATGAACTCGTGTTGGCTGCCGCCCATGTCTGTGGAGTCGACCGGGTATTCGCGGTCGGTGGCGCCCAGGCGGTCGCCGCATTGGCGTATGGTACGGAGTCGGTACCGCCGGTCGACAAGATCGTCGGGCCGGGCAACATCTACGTCGCCACTGCAAAACGTACGGTATTCGGCCAGGTCGGTATCGACATGGTTGCGGGTCCATCGGAGATTCTGGTGATTTGCGATGGGGACACCGATCCCGATTGGGTCGCCATGGACTTGTTCTCGCAGGCCGAGCATGACGAAGACGCGCAATCGATCCTGTTGTGTCCCAACGCGGATTTCGTCGCTCGGGTCGAACAGAGTATCGACAAGCTGCTGCCGGATATGCCGCGGCGTGAGATCATCGGTGCGGCGCTACGTACACGCGGCGCACTGATTGTTTGCCGTGACCTGGACGAGGCGGCGGAAGTCGGTAATTTTATCGCTCCGGAGCACCTTGAACTCTCGGTTGCGGATCCGGTTGGATTCGCCGCCAAAATCCGGCATGCCGGTGCGATCTTCATGGGGCGTTACACCTCGGAACCGCTGGGGGACTACTGTGCCGGGCCGAATCATGTCTTGCCGACATCGCGGACCGCACGCTTCAGTTCGCCACTGGGAGTATACGATTTTCAAAAGCGTTCCAGTCTGATCATGGTATCGGCGGCGGGTGCTCGTACCCTGGGTGAGACGGCATCGATATTGGCGCGTGGTGAAGGCTTGGATGCGCATGCCCGTTCTGCCGAGTATCGTTTCGAAGACGACAAGCCCCGATGACGCTTGAATTGGAATCGCTGCTCACCTGCCCGGGTTGTGGCCGGCGAACGCGCGAGACCATGCCCGAGGATGCCTGTATCTGGTATTTCGAATGTCCCGGTTGTGGCGTTTTGTTAAAACCGAAATCGGGCGATTGCTGTGTTTTCTGTTCTTATGGCTCGGTGCCTTGTCCGCCGGTGCAGCGGGAAGGTGAGGCGGGAGGCTGCTGCGGATGAACAAGTTGGACGAACTCGTCGAACACTGGGTACGTCCGGAGATCCGCGCCTTGTCGGCCTACCATGTGCAGCCGGCGACCGGGCTGATCAAGCTCGATGCGATGGAAAACCCCTACACTTGGCCGGCCGAACTACGTGATGATTGGGCCGCGTTGCTGCGTGCCATCGATGTTAATCGCTATCCGGATCCGAGTGCGACGGCACTGCGCGAACGCTTGGCTGAAGCGATGGCGGTGCCTGCCGGTATGCGTTTGTTGCTCGGCAACGGTTCGGACGAGTTGATCCAGATGATTGCGATGAGTCTGGCGGGCCCGTCGCGTAGCTTGTTGTCGGTCGATCCCGGTTTTGTCATGTACCGGATGATCGCGACCTTCTGCGGGCTGCGCTATGTCGGTGTGCCCCTGCGTGCCGACGATTTCGGCATCGATCTTCCGGCGGTGTTGCAGGCGCTGGAAGCGCAGCAGCCGGCGGTCGTCTTTTTGGCCTATCCGAACAATCCCACAGGCAATTTGTTCGATGAGCAGGCGGTGCTCGAGATTATTCGTGCCGCACCCGGGTTGGTCGTGATCGACGAGGCTTACGCGCCCTTTACCGAGGCCAGTTTCATGGCGCGCCTGGGCGAGTTCGATAACCTGGTGGTAATGCGCACCGTTTCCAAGATGGGCCTGGCCGGGCTGCGTTTGGGATTGCTGGCCGGTTCGCCGGCCTGGTTGGACGAGTTCGACAAAGTTCGCCTACCGTACAATATCAACGTGTTAACGCAGGCGAGTGCGGATCTTGCGCTACGTAATAAAGCCGTTTTCGATCGTCAGACTGAAAGCATCCGTATCGAACGTGAAAGACTTGCCGGGGCCTTGTGCCGGCTAGACGGTGTTCGGGTCTATCCATCGCAGGCGAATTTCATACTCATGCGCACACCGCCTGGCCAAGCGACCGACTGGTTCGAAGGGCTGCGTGCGCGCGGCGTGTTGGTCAAGACACTCCACGGCGTACATCCATTGCTCGAAGACTGCTTGCGGCCGACTGTCGGCAAGCCCGAAGAGAATGATGCCCTGCTGGCCGCGCTAAGTGAAATAGCCGCTTAACGATCCTTGTTGAGGTTGTGGATTTCGACCGTTAGCAGTTCTTCCACACATTGATCAACGAACTCGTCGAGATCGTTACCCTTTAGGCCGCCGGCCTCTGCTTCCAGATGACAATCCGCGCGCATGGCTTTGAGGGTTTCTTCGTCCGGTTGAGATTCCGCTATGGCGAAGGCTTGGGTACTGATCAGGGTTAAGGTGAATAACTGCGCGGCCCGGCGTCCGTGCTTTCGTTGGGAGAATTGCATCGATGGTGTTCGCTTATCCTGCTTGCTGACAGGTGCAATGGTAGTCGAATCTATCGCGTACGGATCTGAGCCGGCGCAAAAGATCGTCACGGTCGCCTTCGAACACCGCAATGCTGGGATCGCCTTGATCGAATCGCCGATGCGCCTCGAGATCGGCAACCGGCAGACGGTCGTCTCGTTGTTTATCCGACACCGAACGGCATATCGGACATTCCTCCAGTACGCCGGCGGCCACGTCGATCTCGATCGCGATTTTGTCGCGCTCGGCGCCGGGTCTACGAAAAAAATCGAGTAGCCCCATCGTTATGCGCTCAGCGGCCGTTGATCGACGGTCGTTCGCCGATGATCGCGATCATTCGCTGTTCAGTGCCGTCACGTAAAACACCGATCGTCAGCGGACTGCCGGGCGGTTTGCCGGCGATCATGTTGAGCATTTGCTGAGAACCGGTAATCGCCTGACGATCGATTTCGACGATCAGATCGCCCGGTTTCAAGCCTGCTTTGTCGGCCGGCCCTTCTTCGAGCACGCCGGATACAAGAATGCCTTGCCGCAAATCGATACCCAGCGATTCTGCCAGGGCAGGCGTCAGATCCTGCCCGGTGATGCCGAGCCATCCGCGTATTACCCGGCCGTGCTCGACGATCTGGGTCATGACCTCTTTAGCCAGCTGAATCGGGATGGCGAAGCCGATACCGTGCGAGCCGCCGCTTTTGGAAAAGATCGCGGTATTGATGCCTACGACGTCACCCAAGGCGTTGATCAACGCGCCGCCGGAGTTGCCCGGATTGATCGCGGCATCGGTCTGAATGAAGTTCTCGAAATCGGTGATCCCGAGTTGATCGCGACCGGTCGCGCTGACGATACCCATGGTGACCGTTTGGCCGACGCCGAAAGGGTTGCCGATCGCCATGACCACGTCGCCGACCTGCATTTGATCCGAGACACCCAGGGTGGCGACCGGTAACTTGTCGCCGGCCGCTTGAAGTACCGCGATGTCGGTTTCCGGGTCGCTGCCGACAATACGTGCGGGTAGGCTGCGACCGTCGTCGAGTACGACCTGGATTTCGCTTGCGCCCTCGATCACATGGTTGTTGGTCAGGATGTAGCCGTTGTTATCGACGATTACGCCGGATCCCAGGCTGTTTTCACGTTTGAACTTCGGGCGGTTAGCTTGGTCGCCGAAAAAACGTTTGAACAAGGGGTCGTCGAACAGTGGGTGGGGCTTTTGGCGCGTAATTTTCACCGCGAATACGTTGACGACCGACGGGGCGGAACGCTGAACGGCGTCTGCATACGACACCGGGCCGCCACTGCGTTCCAGCAGCACGGGTTTGGCCGTTGGCTGCACCGGTTGACCGGCCAGATCCGGGCGTAACAGCAAAACCAGGAAGGCGGCGGCAAGACCGGTCGCGACCGAAGTGAACAGAAAGGTGAATGCGCGGTACCACTTCATGCGCATACACTAGCATGACGATGTTTGATACGTGGTGTACGCGATGGCGGAACTGAAGGAGATCGTTGCCTTTTGCGATCGTGAGCTTGCGGTCGATACCTTCGACGATTATTGCCCGAACGGTCTGCAGGTCGAGGGTCGGCGCGAGGTGCGACATATTGTCTCCGGCGTGACGGCGAGCCAGGCGATGATCGACGCGGCAATCGCCGATGATGCCGATCTCGTCCTGGTTCACCACGGCTATTTTTGGCGCGGCGAAGCGCAACCGCTGGTCGGCATGAAGGGGCGCAGGGTCAAAACGCTGATGGCAGCGGATCTCAATTTGCTTGCCTACCATTTGCCGCTCGATGCCCATCCGGAGTGGGGAAACAATCGACAACTCGGTTTGCACCTGGGCTTCGACACGGCTGCATCGTCGGACGGTCTGCTATGGCGTGTCGATCTCGACGAACCGCTGGCCAGCGATCGGCTGACCCGGCGGGTCGAGACAGCCTTGGCCCGCGCCCCGACGGCGGTCGGCCCAAGCCGGCTGTTGCGTCGTATTGCCTGGTGTACCGGTGCGGCTCAGGGAATGATCGAAAAGGCCGCCGCTGCCGGCTGCGACGCCTTCATCAGCGGCGAGATCTCTGAGCAGACGCTGCATCAGGCAAGTGAGTTGGGGATTTTTTATCTGGCCGCCGGCCACCACGCCACCGAGCGTTATGGCGTCCAGGCCCTGGGCAATGTGCTCGGCGAGCGTTTCGGGCTGACACACCGTTTCATTGACCTGGACAACCCCGCGTGAGCTGATGCAGGTCAGTATTTTGGTGCGCTAATGCTCTGCATAGATACCCCTTCCTTGACCGGGGAAACCCCATGTTGGAGAATCCGCGGTCGTTTGGGGAAGTTCAGTATATTCTTAAGATTCGATCCGGAACGGTAACCTGTTTCCCACGATTGATCCGGGTCTTTGGGAGTCCATCTCATGAGTTCAGAAGGCGTAGACCTTAAGAAACGCCGTTTCCTGACTGCGTCAACCGCCGTAGTCGGCACGGTTGGCGCCGGTTTCGCGGCGGTGCCCTTTATTGCGTCCTGGCTGCCGTCGGAACGCGCCAAGGCGGCGGGTGCGCCGGAAGAAGCGGATATCAGCAAGCTCGAACCCGGTGCTTTGTTGCGGGTGAAATGGCGCGGCAAGGTTTGCTGGGTGGTACATCGTACCGAGCAGAATTTGACCGATATGAAGACCCTTGTCGACAAATTGGCCGACCCGGATTCCGAAGTGCCGCAGCAACCCGATTACTGCAAGAACGAGACCCGCTCGATCAAACCGCAGTACGGGGTGCTCGTGGGTATCTGCACCCACCTGGGTTGTTCGCCTACCTATCGCCCGGAGGTCGCTCCGGCCGACTTGGGACCGGATTGGAAAGGCGGTTTTTTCTGTCCTTGCCATGGTTCGTTCTTCGATCTCGCCGGCCGCGTTTACAGCGGGGTGCCGGCGCCGACCAATCTGGTGGTGCCGCCGCACCAGTATCTGTCCGACGACATGATTCTGATCGGGATTGATGGGGGTGCCGCATGAGTTTCATGAACTGGATCGATGAGCGTTTTCCGGCCACCAAGGTCTGGAACGAGCATCTGGCGCAGTACTACGCGCCCAAGAACTTCAATTTCTGGTACTTCTTCGGCTCGCTGGCGATGCTGGTGCTGGTCAATCAGATCGTTACCGGTGTGTGGCTGGCGATGATGTACAAGCCCTCGGCTACCGAGGCCTTCGCGTCCGTCGAGTACATCATGCGCGATGTCGAATACGGTTGGTTGCTGCGTTATCTGCATTCGACCGGTGCCTCCATGTTCTTCCTGGTTGTCTATCTGCACATGTTCCGCGGGCTGATTTACGGTTCGTACCGCAAGCCGCGTGAGTTGCTGTGGATCATCGGTGTCATCATCTATGTTGCGATGATGGCGACCGCCTTCATGGGATATCTGTTGCCATGGGGTCAGATGTCGTACTGGGGTGCCCAGGTCATCGTTAATCTTTTCGCGGCCTTCCCGTTCGGCATTGGTGAGCCCTTATCGGTTTGGATTCGCGGTGACTACGTTATTTCCGATGCGACGTTGAACCGTTTCTTCGCGTTGCACTTCCTGTTGCCGTTCGTGCTGGCCGCGTTGGTATTCATTCACATCGTCGCCCTGCATAAAGTGGGTTCGAATAACCCCGACGGTATCGAGATCAAGAAGAACAAGGACGAAAACGGTATTCCGAAAGACGGTATTCCTTTCCATCCCTACTACACCGTAAAAGACGTGGTCGGGGTTGGTGTATTCATGATCTTCTTCCTCGGCATCGTGTTCTTCTGGCCCGACTTCGGTGGTTTCTTCCTCGAAGCGCCGAACTTCGAACCGGCGAACCCGTTGAAGACGCCTGAGCACATCGTGCCGGTATGGTATTTCACGCCGTTCTACGCGATGTTGCGTGCGGTACCGCCGATGCTCAATTCGCAGTTCCCGGGCGTGGTCGTCATGTTTGCCGCGATCATCGTACTGTTCTTCCTGCCTTGGCTGGATCGCAGCCCGGTGAAGTCGATTCGCTACAAGGGCATGCTGTTCAAAGGCGCCATTGCAACCTTCGTGGTGACCTTTGTCGCACTTGCTGCACTTGGTACCTTGCCTTCCACGCCGACCAGAACCTTGCTGGCGCAGATATTCACCGCGTTGTATTTCGCGTTCTTCCTGCTCATGCCGTTCTACAGCAAGATGGATAAAACCAAGCCGGTGCCGGAGAGGGTGACAAAATGAAAAAGCTGATCGTAGGAATGATCCTCGCCTTGCTACCCGTAACCGGTATGAGCGCCGGTGGCGGCGGCCCCGCGCCTTTGCAAGCCAATATCGATCTCAGTAATCACGCCTCGATTCAGCGTGGTGCCAAGCTGTTTGCCAACTACTGTATGGGTTGTCACTCGGCCAAATATGTCCGCTACAAGTTGTTTACCGAGGTTGGATTGAGCGAAGACGACATCAAGGACAATTTGATGTTCGCCGGCGGCAAGATCGGCGACTTGATGACGATCGCGATGACCGATGAGGATGCGGGCGGTTGGTTCGGTGCGCCGGCACCGGACTTGACCCTGACGGCCCGTATCCGGCCCGGTGGCGCTGACTGGATCTACAGTTATCTGAAGTCGTTCTACGTCGACCCGTCGCGTCCCTTGGGTGTCAACAATACTTATTTCTCCAACGTCGGCATGCCGCATGTCTTGTGGGAGATGCAAGGTATTCAGACACCGGTGTACAAATACGAGATACATCACGGCAGTGATACCGTCGCCGTTTTCGATACCGAGGCAGAAGCGGATGCCTATTTGAAGGATAAAGACGAGAATCATCGCCTTGAGCGTGTGGTTGATCGCCTGGAGATGGCTCAAGCCGGTACGCTGTCGGCAGCGGAGTACGATCAGGTGGCACGCGATTTGGCGACTTTCATGACGTATATCGCCGAACCGATAAAATTGGAACGTCAGCGTATGGGCATCTGGGTGATGCTGTTCCTGGTGGTGTTCACCGTGCTGGCCTATTTCATGAAAAAGGAGTGGTGGAAGGACGTTCATTAAACGGCCTTGCCAAGCTCAGGGAAAGAAAGGCGCATAGTCTGATATACTATGCGCCTTTTTATGTTCCGGCCTGCGTGATCTCGCGGCCTGAGACAAGTTGGAGAGCACATTGATGACTGCCGTCGCTACCCGTCGATCCGTGATGACCCTGTTTTCCGATCCACAGAGTCTCCACAGTCACCGGGTTCGCATGGTACTGTCGGAGAAGAATGTCACCTGTGACATCATCGACGTCGATCCACTGAACCTTCCCGACGATGTCATGGATCTCAATCCCTACGGTACCGTGCCGACATTGGTCGACCGTGACCTCGCATTGTACGATTCGCGCATCATCTGCGAGTATCTCGATGAGCGTTTTCCTCATCCGCCCCTGTTGCCGGTCGATCCCGTTTCGCGCGCCAGCTCCCGGCTCTATATGTTCCGGGTTGAAAACGATTGGTATGGTCTGGTCGACCAAATCTTGGCCGGCGGCAAGCCCGCGACCAAGGCGCGCAAGGAACTCCGCGAAGGCCTGACGGCCGCAGCGCCGGTGTTCGCGCACAAGCCGTTCTTCATGAGTGACGAATTCTCCCTGGTCGACGCCAGTATCGCACCGCTGTTATGGCGCCTGCCGACGCTGGGTGTGGAGCTCGCCGGCGAAGCCGCCAAGCAGATCAATGTCTATGCCGGCAGCCTGTTCAAGCGCAATGGTTTCATCGCGAGTCTGACTGAAGAAGAGCGCGAGATGCGGCGCTGATTTTTGCCGACTCATGACGTCCAACCGCCCTTATCTGATTCGTGCGCTTTACCAGTGGCTGGTCGACAATGACCTGACCCCCTATCTTCTGGTGGACGCCAATCGCGATGGCGTCCAGGTGCCGTCACGTTACATCGAAGAAGGCCGCATCGTATTGAACGTTAGCCCGACAGCAGTGCGTGATCTGCTGCTCGATAACGAGCTGATTTCTTTCGAAGCGCGTTTCGGCGGCACGGCATTCGCGATTTCGCTGCCGCCGGCTGCGGTGCTCGGTGTTTATGCGCGCGAGAATGGTAAGGGCATGTTGTTCCCCGACGAGGGCGCGGACGACTCCGAACCGCCACGCCCCGATCCACCGGCGCCGGGTCCGGGTGGTAAGCCCAGCCTCAAGGTCGTGAAGTAAACTTATTGATCGCGACGTTTGAACGGGACGACCTTGTTGTCGTCCGACGACTGAGGCGGTGTTGTCTCGTCGTTCTCGCCATCGTCGTCATCGACCGTTTTCGGTAAGCCGTCATCGATGGTTTCCAATCGGGCGCCAAGCATCAATACATACCCTGTACGTCGCCCCATGCCCTCCAGGCTGAATTCGAAGCGGAACATTCGGCGAATGCACAGCCCTGTGTTGGTCCAGCGCAGCCCGATACGTGTCAATGACACGCTTTGGTCGAGCAACTGCATACCCCGATGTTCGCAATAGCGTTGGGCTAGCGTAAGCGCGAACTCGCGCGCTCTTGCGCTGTCCAGCCAAAGCATGACCAATACACCGATTCCGAGCAGGGCAAGTAGATTCGTCATGCAGTGACCAGACCTCGAGTGACCTTCGTGCAATATGCGGGCTAGCTTTTCAAACGGTCGCGTCTCAGCCGTTCGCGGCCGTCGAAAACCCGGCGTGATCCGATCATGACCGCGGTGACGCTGCCGAGTCCAGTCCCGGCGGCGATCATGAACAAAATCAGCAGCTGATACTTTGCGGCTTCCATGGGTGGGCTGCCGGCAAGAATCTGCCCGGTCATCATGCCCGGCAGACTGACGATACCGGCAGTGGTCATCGCGTTGACGATGGGAATCAGCCCGGCGCGCAGGGCGTCACGGCGGATGTCCGCGATGGCGTCATTGGCGTTTTGGCCGAGCGCCAACCTGGCCTCGATTTCGTGACGTTTTTCCAGCGTGCGGCTGGTCAGGTTGTCGAGCGCGACCGCAATCCCGGTCATGGTGTTGCCAAGCAACATACCGAGCAGCGGTATGGAATACTGTGGTGCATACCAGGGTGCCGGCTGCAAAACGACCCACAGACCGAGCAGTGTGATCGAGAAAGATGACAGCAACATAGAGATTGCGCCGGTACCGTAACCCCACAAGCCCTTGAGTCGATACTTCTGGCGTGCCATGACTTCGTAGCCGGCGACGCCCAACATGACGGTCGCGAGTAAGGCGATCAACCCGAGGTTGGCTGTGGCGAACAGTGCCTTGAGCACGAGCCCAAGCAACAGCAGCTGCACCGTGCTACGGGCGGCGGCGATCAACATACGTCGCCCGATCCCCAGTCGAAGTTGCCAAGACAATGCCGCGAGGAGCAGCACCAACCCGGCGGCGAGGCTGAGATCCCATGGGGTCAGCAAAATGAGTGCGCCGTTCATGTCTGCAGTCGCCCGTGCTCGATGCGCCGCTCCTGATCCGCGATGCGTGCGCGCTGTGCCGGGTCGTGGCTGACCCAAAGCACGCAACCACGACGATGCGCTCGCCAAGTCGCGACCAGACACTCGACACGTTCGGTGTTGGTCTGGTCGAGGTTGGCCGTGGGCTCGTCGAGCAGCAAGGCCGATGGTTCATGGGCCAATGCGCGCGCCAACGCAAGACGTTGACGTTCGCCGCTGGAAAGGCGCTGCACTTCCCAGTCCAGTACGTCGGATTCGAACCCCAGGGCGATGAGATCGTCGTTGCTCCACTGTGATGCGTGTTCACCTACCGTGGGTTGCCACCAATGGCTCTCGGCGGCCAGGTACATCACGCGGCGTCGCCAGCTTGGCCCATCCATGGCGCTGCGTGCGAGCGCGTCCAGCCAGACCTCGCCGCTGTTGTCGTCAAGATCGGCGATAGCCCGTAGCAAAAGGGTTTTACCGCTGCCGGATGGTCCATGCAGTGCGGTGCAGCCGCCGTCGCCAATGTGCAGTTCCCCGGCATCGACGCCGGCCGCGGTCAAGCGTTCGATTCGTAGGTTGCTCACGTACGGCGGACGAACACCAGATCCCAGACCCCGTGGCCGAGACGCTGACCGCGGCGTTCAAATTTGGTGAGTGGACGATCGCCGGGTCGAGGGGTGAACCGGCCCGGTCCCGCTCGATTACGGAAACGCCCGCGATCGGCGTCGAGTAATGCGAGCATTTGCTCGGCATAGTCTTGCCAGTCGGTCGCCGCGTGAAAGATGCCGCCCGGGCGAATGACCCGGGCAAGCTGGTCGAGTAGCTTGGGTTGCAGGATGCGACGTTTATGATGGCGTTTCTTGTGCCAAGGGTCGGGGAAGAACAGATAGACACCGTCGAGACTATCGGGCGCCAGCATATGATGAAGTATTTCGACCGCGTCGTGTTTGATCACCCGTACATTGCGGCATTCGTATTCGTTCAAGCGCAGGAGCAGATGTCCGACACCGGGCGCATGGACTTCGACGCCGAGATAGTTGCGGTCGGGTTGACGTCGGGCCATTTCCGCGAGGCTGTTGCCATTGCCGAAACCGATTTCGAGAAAAACGGGGTGTTCGTTACCGAACACCTGTCCCAGATCGAGAGGAACAGCCCGATAGTCCAACCCCCATGCCGGCCAATATTGTTCGAAGGCACGTTGTTGGCCGGCAGTCAGACGTCCGCCGCGCAGCACGTAGCTACGGATCGCACGGTGTTGCGGGCGGTCCGTCTTGGGTGAACTCATGAGCGCTCCGGTTACGGCAAACCGGGTTTACTCGAAAAACAGGCCGTCGACGGGTGACGACGCCGATGCGAAACGCTTGGCCGGCATGCGTCCGGCCAGATAGGCCTCGCGTCCGGCCTCAATCGCTTTGCGCATCGCGCCGGCCATCAGCACAGGCTTGTCGGCGGCGGCGATCGCGGTGTTCATCAACACGCCATCACAGCCGAGTTCCATGGCCACTGCGGCGTCGGATGCGGTACCGACACCGGCATCGACCAGGATGGGTACCGAGGCGTTTTCGACAATGGTCCGGATGTTGAGCTTGTTGCGAATGCCCAGGCCGGAACCGATCGGTGCCGCCAATGGCATGACTGCAACACAACCGATCTCTTCGAGTTGGCGAGCGACGATGGGGTCGTCGTTGGTATAAACCATGATTCTGAAGCCGTCGCGCACCAGTTCTTCGGCTGCCTTGAGCGTGGCGATCACGTCGGGGAACAAGGTTTTCTCGTCACCCAGCACTTCGAGTTTGACCAAGTTGTGACCATCGAGCAGTTCGCGCGCCAGTTTACAGGTGCGCACCGCGGTCTTAACGTCGTAACAGCCGGCGGTATTCGGCAGCAGGGTATAACGATCGGGTGGCAAAACATCGAGAATATTGGGTTCGTTTTGATTCTGGCCGATATTGGTGCGACGCACGGCGATGGTGACGATCTCGGCGCCGCTCGCTTCGATCGCTGCACGTGTTTCGTCCATATCCTTGTATTTGCCGGTGCCGACCAGCAGACGGGAATGGAAGGTACGGTCGTCAATGACCAAGGGGTCGTTGGTTTGCGGCATGATAGTGATGTTTTCCGGGTTTTGGAGAAGGTATTGTTCGACGCCGATGTCGGCGCGCGGGATGAAATCAACCGCCGCCGATTGCCTGGACGATCTCGACACGATCGCCCGCCGCCAGCGGGTGGGCCGGATGTTCGCTACGCGGGATCAGCTGCTCATTGACCTCCACGGCAAAGCGCTGCGCGCCCAGCTCAAGGGTGCCCAGCAGTTCGGTCAGCGTCGTGTTTTCCGGTACCTCGCGGCTTTCGCCATTGAGCAGAATATGCATGGCAGGATCGTGACAAATAGTTGAAACTAGCGCCAATATTACACCAAAGTCAGGCGATCTCATCAGTGCTTCGGTGAGGTGGGAGCGCCTGCGACAAGGAGGAACCGGTTGGGCGCATTGCACGAGAATCTGATCTCGCCCGAGGAGTCGCAGACCCTCGACGGTTTGTTCGCGCTGCGTACGCGACGCACCCCCGAGCGCGCCGCGTATCGCTACTTCGATAAGACTTCGCAATCGTGGCTCGACCATAGTTGGGCAGATATGGCGCGTGAAGTCGCCCGGTGGCAAGCGGCATTGGCGGCCGAGCGCCTACCACGGGGCGGGCGGGTCGCGATACAGCTGCGTAACTGTCCGGAATGGGTGATGTTCGATCAGGCGGCGCTGAGCTTGGGTTTGGTCTGTGTTCCCTTGTATACCGACGATCGTCCCGACAACGTGGCCTATATCCTGAAAGAGGCCGATGTTGATCTGTTGCTTGTGCAGGACGCGGGGCGTTGGCGTCGCTTGGCGGAGGCCGTGCCCGAAGACGGCCCCTTGCGTCGTGTCATTTTGCTGGACGACGGTGAGGGTGCCCGGCAGCTGGCCGAAAAAGACGAGCGTATTCGCCTGGTCAGCGATTGGTTGCCGGCGACTGCAGGTCACTTGGTTGCCCGTAAAGATCGCGATCCCGATGCGTTGGCATCTATTGTCTATACCTCGGGAACCACAGGGCGACCCAAAGGCGTGATGCTGAGCCACCGCAATATGTTGTCGGTGGCACACGGCAGCCTGACGCTGCTCGACTGTTATCAAGAAGACGTGTTTCTATCCTTCCTGCCGTTGTCGCATACGTTCGAGCGCACCGGCGGCTATTACCTTTGTGTCATGACCGGCTCCTGTGTCGCCTATTCACGTTCGATCGCTCAGCTGGGTGAAGATTTGCTGACCGTCCAACCCAGCGTAATGATCGCCGTGCCGCGTATTTTCGAACGGGTCTACGGGCGTATTGTCGAGCAAATGGAGAAAAAGGGCGGACTCGCCAAAGCCTTGTTCAGCTTAACGGTACGCATCGGTTGGCAGCGCTTTTTGTGCCAGCAGGGGCGAGGCCGTTGGCCTTTGGGGTCGTTGTTGTGGCCCCTGCTTAACAAACTGGTCGCGGCCAAAGTTACCGCCAAGCTCGGTGGTCGGTTACGCATCGCGGTAAGCGGTGGTGCGCCGTTGAACGAAGAGATCGCGCGGGTGTTCATCGGTTTGGGTGTGCCGATCGTGCAGGGCTATGGTTTGACCGAGACCTCGCCGGTCATCAGCGTCAATCCGTTGGAGGACAATGTGCCGGCTAGCGTCGGTTTGCCGATTCGTGGTGTCCGGGTCAAAGTGGGTGCGAATGACGAGCTGTTGGCCAAGGGTCCCGGCGTCATGCTCGGTTATTGGAACAACCACAAGGCGACCGCGCAAATGATCGACCCCGACGGTTGGCTACATACGGGCGATCAGGCACGCATCGGCGAACGTGGGCATATTTACATCACCGGCCGGATTAAGGATATTCTGGTGCTGTCGAACGGCGAAAAGATCCCGCCGGGCGATATGGAATCGGCCATTGCGCTCGACCCTCTGGTCGAGCAGGTGATGGTGATCGGCGAAGGGCGATCCTTTTTGTCGGCCTTATTGGTGCTCGACGGCGACCGCTGGACGGGTTTTGCGCAAGATCAGGGGGTCGATCCGCTTGCGTCGGCCAGCCTTGCCAACGCCAAGGTTCTTACTGCTGTTGGCCAGCGGATTAGGCATGCACTCAAGGGTTTTCCGGGGTATGCGAAGATCCGCCAGCTGCACCTCTCGCTCGAACCCTGGACGGTCGATGGCGGTCTGATCACACCGACCTTGAAGGTACGGCGGGCCAAGGTGTTGGAGAAATATGCGGCGGAGGTCGAGGCCATGTACCGCGGCGGCCCAGGTTAGTCCATTCCCACCTGAGCTGCTAAGGTTGCGGGCAAAGGCCGTTTGCATCGCCGGGAATCGTCTTCCTGGCAGCATGTCTAAGCGGCTGTCCGATGCATCGTAGAACCGCCTAGCGCCATGTCAGTTGTCCGCCGAATTTTTCTTTCTTTGTTACTGTCCATGCCGTTTCTGTTTGCGACGTCCGGTCAGGCGGTAGATTCATCCTTACCGCCGATTGCCGCACGAGCCGATGTTGCTGCCCCAGAGGAGACCCTGTTCCGATGGTCCCCGTCGATCGACACGACGCATGGTTCACCGATCGGAGAAACCTTTGATGGACTGCATCTCACGTTGGACGATGGCAGCCGGCTGCCATTATCGGCCTTGCTCGACGGTCGGCGCGCGTTGATCGCGGTACGTGATCCGGGTTGTCCGGTCAGCCGGCGCTATGCGCCGCGTCTGGCGAAACTGCACGACAGGGAATTACCGGTGCTGTATCTGCTTATCGGCAAAATGGCGATGCCGTCTTTCGCCGAAAAGGACCGACAGCGCCACGGACTGAAAGGTCGTTACATCCTCGACCCCGATCAGCGCTTTGCAAGCTGGCTCGGGGCGCGCAGCACCGGCGATGTCTTCCTCTTCGATCATCAGGCCCGGTTGCGTTATCGTGGGGCCATTGACGATCAATATGGCATCGGCTTCACTCGGCCGGCGCCGATACGTACCTTTTTGAATGACGCCATTGCGGCACTGCGAGCGGATGAGTCGCCCGAGGTGGTTGCAACGGTCGCCCCGGGTTGCGTCTTGCAGATGCCGGAACGCAGCGTAAACACGGCCGGTCCGCCGGTGACCTGGCATGGCAAGGTCAGCCGTATCGTGCAGAGCAAATGCCAGAAGTGTCATCGACCCGGCCAGGCTGCACCTTTTTCGTTGCTCGGTTACGACGATGTGATCTTGCGTGCGCCAATGATTCGCTTTGTATTGGCGAACCACATCATGCCGCCGTGGTTCGCCAGCAGTGACCCGTCGTTGTGGCAGGGTGAGTACCATCTGGATCCACGAGACCGTCGGTTGATGATCGATTGGATCGATGCCGGTGCACCACGTGGAGATGTGCGCCAGGCGCCGTCGCCAGTCGATTGGAAAGAGGGCTGGCAGGCGGGTGAGCCGGATGTAATTCTCACCTCGGATCGTTTGTTGTCCATCCCGGCCGAGGGCGATATCCGCTATCGTTATGTCGAGATCGAGACGGATTTCGATGGTGATCGTTGGGTCGAGACCATCGAGGTACGTTCTCAACGACCCCAAAACACCCATCACATCGTTGTCTCGGCGTTACCACCCAAACAGAAAGACACGGTTTTTGGGGTGCTCGATCAAGATCAGGATTACACGCTGACCGAGCTGGAAAAAACCGAAATGGCGACCCGTGGTTTTTTTGGTATCTATGGACCGGGTACGACTTTCGTCCGTTACCCCGAGGGTTTGGCCAAACGTCTGCCCAAGGGGTGGCGTTTGCTCATGCAGGTTCATCATGAGCCGAACGGCGAGATCGCCGAGGATCGACCACAGATTGGGTTGCATTTCGCCGAGCGGCCGCCAAATTCGGTGGTCAGCACGCTGGCCGCGACCAATTTGTTCATCATTATCCCACCAAACAAAAAGGGTCACGAAGAGCAGGCTACCCACCGCTTGAAACAAGATGGTCAGTTGTTGGCCTTTTTGCCCCACATGCATCTGCGTGGTCAGGCCTTTCGTTATGAGCTCGAACGCAAAGATGGCCGTCGAGAAACCTTGCTCGATGTGCCGCGTTACGATCCCAACTGGCAGTATCTGTATCAATTGAAACAGCCGGTTCCGGTCGAATCGGGCGAACGTATCGTCGCTACCGCACGGTATGACAACAGCCCGTCCAACCCGAACAATCCCGATCCATCCAAGCTGGTGATCTTCGGCCAGCAGACGGACGAGGAAATGCTGATCGGCTATTTCGATATCGTCACCAAGCCGGATGACGAACCAGGGCGTTGAGTGCCGGGCGCAAGCGCGGTATCGTCGGCGAGCGCCGATTCAAGATCCGCACGTACCAAGCGGGTGTAGTTCAATGGTAGAACCTCAGCTTCCCAAGAAGTAAGCTGAGGTTGCGCCACCGGGGATACTCTGACACCAAGCGGCCATCGTATATTGGTATTACCCTGGCTTCCCAAGCCAGAGAGGCGGGTTCGATTCCCGCTGGCCGCTCCATTTGTTCATTCGTAACCCTCCTTTTGATACTTATCCAGAGGGTTTCAACGTGGATTCACAGACGACCACCACCAAATCTCTATCCGTCGTGATTGCTCACGGTGACATACCACGGAAACCGTCGTCTTTCGTCGGTCGATCCGGACTTTGAAAAGATGTGGGGGTGGGGACAATCCACCGTTGTGTTGATGGGGTGATGGATTGACGGCCCCTTCATGACAAACGAAACCCTCATCCATCCGGAATCGTTATCCGACGATCAACTCGATGAATTTGGGGTTTGTTTGTCACGGGATGAATTGGATGAGTCGATCGGACTCGTATAAGAACAATCTTCCTAGTTATTTCCGTCACCCTTCAGCCGAAACCGCTGCGTCACCCTTCGATTCGTGCTCAGTGGAGGTTGATTGATCCGTTACGGTACCCCCCGGATGCACAGGAGGACGAAAGATTCGTGACGGGTGGAGCCGTGCTCGAAAACCGATGCGCCACCCGGTAATCGCGTGAAACACAATCAGTAGTTTAGATGTTGCTGATCAAGCGATATCATAATCTTTGTCAGCAAGAGTTTTACCAACGATGTCGACTGATCACGGAGATCTTCAACAACGCCTGATGCGCCCGCTGCTTTGGTCGATCCTAGCGGCAGTGGCGCTTTATGGCGGCTCCATGATCGTCAGTGACCTCAATGCGGTCGGTGAGTCGATCGCGAAGCTGGGGCTTGTCGGTTGGGTGATCGTGCTGGGTCTGTCGTTGGTCAACTACGGCCTGCGGTTCGTTCGCTGGGAGATCTACTTGCGCCGCCTGCATAGCCCGATACCCATGCTACGCAGCTTGGCGTATTATCTCGGCGGCTTTGCCTTCACGACCACGCCCGGCAAGGCCGGAGAAGCGGTCCGGTCTTTGTATCTAAAACGTCACGGCGTGGCCTATGTTCATAGCCTCGCGGCATTTTTCACTGAGCGCTTCGTCGATCTGGTCGCAATGGTGCTGCTCGCACTTGCCGCAGCCCTGACATTTCCGGACTACCGGTGGCCGGTATTGATCGTCGCATTGCTGGTGATAGCCCTTTTACCGCTCATCCATGCCAGATTTGTTCACGCCTTCTTCGACCG
Organism: Chromatiales bacterium; assembly: GCA_028280505.1. Taxonomy (GTDB): domain Bacteria; phylum Pseudomonadota; class Gammaproteobacteria; order Chromatiales; family Chromatiaceae; genus Thiosocius. Next base: position 18,223 of record JANQLO010000075.1, read on the forward strand.
GCAGTTGCAGCGAATCCCGGCAGATAAGCTCCGTACCGCCGGGTCACGGCTGCTGGAACTGCTGCGCTCGTCTTCTACGTTGTTGCGATCGGCTCCGCTCTATGCCGGTGTTGTACTGGCGCTGATAGCTTGGGGCGCGGAAGGCGTGGCGTTTCACGTCATACTTCAAAAGCTTGAGATCGAAACATCCTTAGGGCTAGCAGTGGGCATCTACTCGGTCAGCGTGCTAGCTGGCGCTTTGTCCTTCATTCCAGGTGGTTTGGGCAGCACGGAGGCCGTGATGATCTTGCTGCTGACACTAGTGGGTGCTGATACGCCCACGGCGGTCGCCGCAACCCTCATTTGTCGACTTGCCACGCTGTGGTTCGCCGTCATCATTGGCGGCGCCGTACTAGCCGCATTGGAAGTCAACAACAAAGTTGCCCGCAAACCGGCATCGGGCGTGTAAGGCCAGCAAAGTTGGAATCGACAGACCACAAGGATGCTCTCGCCGAGGATGCCAATCCCCCACGGCCGCTTGTCGTCGATTTAGACGGCACGCTGATTCGCACCGATCTGCTGGTGGAATCCGTGTTTGCGTTGTTGAAGCGCAACGCCCTGTTTGTATTCTTGCTTCCGCTGTGGCTCCTCAAAGGGAAAGCGCATTTCAAGCATGAGATTGCACAACGCGTCGACATTGACGCTGGGCCGCTGCCTTATCACGAGGAGTTTCTTGATTACCTCAAGGCGGAGCATGCGACAGGTCGCAGGCTCGTGCTGGCCACGGCCTCAAACGAGAAGTTCGCCGAGGCCATCGCGCTCAATCTCGGCATGTTCCACGACGTGTTGGCAAGCAATGCGACGGTGAATCTTTCCGGGCGGCGCAAACTCAAGCGACTGAGAGAGCTCTTTGGTAATCATGGCTTCGACTATGCCGCCAATGCGATGGTCGATCTCCCTCTGTGGGAAGCGGCGCATCGTGCTTTGCTCGTTAATCCTGAACGCGGCGTTAAGACGGCAGCCGAGCGACAGAGCCGGGTAGACCAAGTCTTCGACGACCGCACCGGCAGTCCGCTAAAGCGCTACCTCAAGGCCTTGCGTTTACACCAGTGGCTGAAAAATCTGTTGATCTTCATACCATTGTTGATGGCGCACCGCTTTGGCGAACCGCTCCTCGTCGGCCAGGCGTTCCTTGCGTTCGTGGTGTTTGGTCTGTGTGCCTCCAGCGTCTACTTGCTCAACGATTTGCTCGACCTGCCGGACGACCGCCAGCATCCGACCAAGCACAATCGACCGTTTGCGGCGGGCAGTATCTCGATTGTCAACGGCGCCTTATTGATTCCCGGCTTGCTCATCGGGGCGTTTTCGCTCGCGCTTCTATTACCCATCGAGTTCGTTGGGGTGCTGGCGCTTTACTACGCCATCACTCTGGCGTATTCACTCAGGCTGAAGCGGGCGGCCCTGGTGGATGTCCTGACGCTCGCGGGCCTTTATACCATTCGCATCATCGCCGGTGCGGCTGCGGTATCGGTCATACCGTCATTCTGGTTGTTGGCCTTCTCGATGTTTCTGTTCTTGAGCCTCGCACTTGTCAAGCGGTTCACCGAGCTACTGGCGATGCAGCAACAAGAAAAGACGACGTCATCGGGGCGCGGCTACAGCAAGATCGATCTTGAGACGCTCTCGCAATTCGGCAGCGCCAGCGCCTACATGTCGATCCTTGTATTAGCGCTCTACATCAACAGCGAAGCGGTACGCGATCTCTACACGCACCCGGAAGTCATTTGGCTTCTGTGTCCGTTGCTCCTCTATCTGGTGATGCGGATCTGGTTACTGGCGCGTCGAGATGAACTGCATGAGGACCCTGTGGTATTCGCAATTCAGGATCGGCGCAGCCAATGGCTGGTCGGTGTTGGTGCGATTCTGCTGTGGCTGGCGATATGACATGACAAGCAGACGTTATCAATCGTGGGGACGTTATCCGAAGGTGGATCAAGAGCCGCGCAGCGTGTACTGGCGCGATGATCCTCTACCTATAGAGCCGTCCGCAGAAAAGACGTTCCTCCCGTTCGGCAATGGTCGGAGCTACGGCGATGTCTGCCTGAATGAAGGTGGCGCACTGCTGGATTGCCGACACTTGGGTCGCTTCATCGGCTTCGATCCCGAGACAGGCGTGATTCGCTGTGAGGCGGGCGTGCTTCTCTCCGAGATCCTGCAGCTGACCGTCGCCAAGGGTTGGTTCCTGCCAGTGACGCCCGGCACGCAGTTCGTGACCGTCGGTGGCGCGATCGCTAATGACGTCCACGGTAAGAATCACCACAAAGCCGGAACGTTCGGCCAGCATGTGCGGTGTTTCGAGTTACTGCGGTCCGATGGCGCCCGAATGCTCTGCTCGCCGAACGAGAACCACGAATTCTACCGGGCTACCATAAGTGGCCTGGGCCTGACCGGTGTGATTACCTGGGCCGAGATCCAGTTGCATCCCGTCAATAACGCCTATATCGATCACGAGATCATTCGTTACAAGAACCTCGATGAATTTTTCACGCTGGCGCGCGAATCCGATCAGGCCTTCGAGCATACGGTGGCGTGGATCGACTGCTTAGCGAAGGGTGATCAGCTTGGACGTGGCTTGTTCATTCGGGGCAATTACGCCAAGGCGTTCGAAGGGAAGGCGCACAAACCCTCGAAGTTCCACCTCACATTTCCGGTCAACCCGCCATTTGCATTGATCAATGGAGTGACGCTCAAGCTATTCAATACGCTGTACTATCGCAAACAATGGTCGGATCGTGTGCAGGGCTTGGTGCACTACCAGCCGTTTTTCTACCCCCTTGATGCGATTAATGATTGGAACCGCATCTACGGCTCGAAGGGGTTTTTCCAATACCAATGCGCGGTACCCACTGATCATATGGAGGGTGCGATACGCGAGATACTGGCGCGCATCGGTAGAGCCGGCGTCGGGTCATTCCTTGCCGTGCTCAAGCTGTTCGGCGACAAACCCTCACCGGGCTTGTTGTCCTTCCCGCTACCCGGGGCGACGCTGGCACTCGATTTCCCCAACAACGGTGAGAAGACATTGCGACTACTCGATCAACTCGACGAGGTGACCAGATCGGTGGGAGGTCGTGTGAATCCATCCAAGGATGCCCGTATGCAGCCGGGCGACTTCCAAAAGGGGTATCCGAACTGGACAAAGATGTCGGATTACATCGATCCACAAATTTCTTCGAGTTTCTGGCGACGGGTGACGGCAAGCGTATGAGAAAGACACTGATCATCGGGGCGACTTCCGCGATCGCTCAAGCGACTGCGCGCCTGTTTGCCGAAGCAGGAGATGCGTTGTTCCTTGTGGCACGAAACGCCGACAAACTTGCCGCCACTGCAGATGATCTCAAGCAGCGTGGTGCATCGACTGTCCACACCGCGACGCTGGATGTCCTCGATTACGATCAACATAAATCCGTGATCGACGCTGCCATTGAGGCGCTGGTGGGTCTTGATCTTGTTCTTATTGCCCACGGCACCTTGCCAGATCAAAAGGCTTGTGAGCAGTCGTTCGAACTCACAAGGAAAGAGTTCGAGATCAATGCCCTCAGCACAATTTCCCTGCTGACTCACCTAGCAAACCACTTTGAGCGGCAAGGGCAGGGAACGATAGCCGTGATTTCATCCGTGGCAGGAGATCGCGGAAGGCAGAGTAACTATGTGTACGGCTCAGCCAAAGGGGCTGTAACGATCTATCTTCAGGGACTGAGGAATCGCCTTTACAAGTCCGGCGTTAGCGTTCTAAGTGTAAAGCCAGGATTTGTCGATACTCCAATGACCACTGCATTCGACAAAGGCGCCATGTGGGCTTCGCCAGAGCAGATCGCTTTGGTAGTTACCAAGGCCATCAGAAAAGGGAAAGACGTCGTCTACGCTCCGTGGTTTTGGCGCTCCATTATGCTGGCCATCAGATCAATCCCGGAATTCTTGTTCAAGACGCTCAGGCTGTGAAAGTACTATCTCGGATTTCACTCGGAGTTAACGAATCTCAACTGTAAGGGACCTAGAGTCGCTCGTTTGGATTGTAGAAATGCGTATTGACTACTTCATACTTGCAACGATTGTCGCTGTTCTATACGGAGCCCTCATCTTCGCTGTTGGGCCATACGCATGGGACGATGGCGCCATTACGCTCAGCTTTGCTCGCACTTTAGCGGAGAGCGGCCGGTTTTCTCTCACTCCGCTTTCCGATGTGACTGAGGGTACATCTTCGCTACTGTACGTATTTCTGTTTGCAGGGATGTGGAAAGTCCTCAACCCCGACTTCTACAGTGCGGTCTTGATGGGGCAGGTTGTCAGCTTGGGCTTTCTGATTACCAATACGTTGCTAATTTATGAATTCAGTTGCCGTGCCTTGAGTTCGAGATTATCCGCGATTGCTATTGCAGGCTTCTACGTGCTTATTCCGATGAACTTCCGTGAAGTCATTAACGGGATGGAAATGCTGGCCTTTGGAACCCTTTTGTTGTTGTACGCCAAGGCCTATTCACATCAGGGCCGTCTGGCGCTGGCACTGATCCCCCTGCTTTTGTTGTGCCGGTTCGAGGCGGTTTTGTATCTAGGGTTTGCAAACCTCATGATTTACTTACTAGCCCGGGACGCTGAGACAAGAGTATTTTCAAGAAACAATTTGGCGCTGTTGGTTAGCCTGTTTTTGCTGCTAACGATAGTGAGATTAGGTGTTTTTGACACATACTTACCAAACACGATCTGGGCCAAACTAAATCCGCCTTATTCGCTTGATGGGCTTTCGGCTTTACGCAATAAGCTCTACGGCGGCGCGGAGTACATCACAGTATTTGGCCCTATATTGGCGAGCATTGGAGTTCTATTGGCGCTATCCAGAAAGAAGTACAACTTCTCCACCATTGAATTGTGGCTAACTGTCGCGTTCCTGATTTTTGCTTTTGCAGCCGGAAAGAACTGGGGATATGACGGCAGGATGGTACTCGGCATGATGCCTTTGTTGATTCTCTGGAACACCGAACTGGCTGCGGTTCTGACGAGAGAACCTGATGGCTCCCCACGTCTCCAGAGGGGGGTTCCTGCTGTTGTATTTCCGCTGGCGTTAACGCTGGTTGCTAATCTCAGCCTTCTCGAAGGGACTTTGCATATTGCTCGCAACGGTTATAAGTGGGCGAATGAGAAAGAAAGCAACGGCGAAGAGTACGAGACCGGCTGGTACGGCGTAACACCCGAAAACTACAAGTTGACCGGGGAAGCGATCACAGAGCTGTCCCGAGCGCTAGGTTTGGAGAACACTCGGTTCGCTGTACCCGACGTCGGTGGACTTGGACTGTGCTGCGATAATCTACGGGTTCTTGATATTGCCTTGCTGACGAGCCCCTTCCTCGCGCACGAGGGATACGAAGGCTTGGAGCAGTATTTTGAAAGAGAGCAGCCCGATTTCATTCAAACACATGGAATTTGGTCCAAGGTCTCGGGTATCTACGACAAGAAATTCTTCAGCGAAAATTATTCACCGTTGATTTTTCGGAATACTCTCATCTGGGCGAGAAAAGATCATTACGAAAAGCTGTTATCAAGTAACAAATGGAATTTCAGAATCATAAATTCTGATGAGATTCGTCAAGCTCGTTACGCTCAATTTGACTATGACCAGCCTTTTCTCGCAGAGCACCGTATCTTGAACGCGCTGCCGTTCGTAGAGTAATGAGAACCTAAAAAAAGAACTAAATCTGCGCGGTTTGCTTTCATTCAGAATTTGAGCTGACGAGCGTCCGTCAAGCAGCAGCTTTGGGCAAACCGCCGACCCCTTTTCCAGCTGACCTGAGGGTCACTGTAACGGGACAATCAACCTCTACCCAGCACGAATCGAAGGGTGGCACAGCGGTTTCGGCTGAAGGGTGACGGAAATAACTAGGAAGATTTTTCTTAAGGAAAAAAGAAAAGATGTTAGCCCGCCCTTTTGGGGTGACCGGGGGACAACACGCGGAAGGGTGATCGATTCCTTGCGGTGGACGGTCTACCGGAATCGATCCCATTGGGTTCGATTCCCATTACCCGCTCCAACTTCGTGTCGCAGATCAGATCCCCATGATCCATTTGATAACCGATTTGGCGATGAAGCCCAGCATGCCAAACGCCAGCACGAAAAAGAGCACGAAGGCGCCAAACTTGCCGGCGTTCGACTTGCGAGCGAGATCCCAGATGATGAACAGCATGAACCCGATCATCAGGCCCAGGCCCCAGGTCATGCCGAAGTCGGCGATTTGCTCTTCCGTCAGGCCAAACATGGCTTATTTACTGGTGTTGCGCGGTGGCAAGCGTTCGGTATCCACCACATCCCGATAGACATGCCATGAGGCGTGTCCCATCAGGGGATAAAGCACGATAAAACCAAACATGAGGGTTGCGACCGAAAAGCCGGTTGCGCCGAGGATGAACAGTGCCCACAAGGTCATGGGTACGGGGTTTTCCGCAACTGCGCGTATGCTGGTAGCCAGGGCAAGCGGCGTGTTGACGTCGCGGTCCACCAAGAGAGGCACCGATACCACGGTTACCGCGAACGTCAGCGCGGCGACCAGGCCGGCGAGAACGGTCCAAAGCAAAAAGACGTGATCGTTTTGCAACACGACGTAGCGCAGAAAGTCCAGCGGGGTGTCGATCTGGGCGCTGACGAAGTAGTGGAACAGCATCATCGATACCAGCACCCAGGTGCTGGCACCGAATACCAGCAGCAGGCCGAAGCGAAACAGACAACGCGTGCCGCGTCGCCAGGCGTCAATGGCGTCCTGTGGGCTTGTCGGTTGGCCGAGTTCGAGGCGTCGACTGATGGCATACAGACCGGTAGCGAGAATCGGGCCGACCACCAGAAACCCGGAGACGGCGCCCGGCAACAGTGGCCAGAAGATCAGTGCAATGTCGACGATGATCAGGCTGACTGCCGTCACGATGAGACCGTGCATCAGGCTGGGCCATCCGGCGAGTCGGAAATCGCGCCAGCCCAATTGCAGCCAGCGCAGTACCGAATCATTCGGGACCTGGCGGATTCCTGGGGGCTCGATTTTGCGCTGTTCCGGTGTGGGTTCGCCGTTTGTCGACATGATTGTTTTTGCTCGTCCAATCCTGACGGAGGCAGCATATCAGGCGCTGCTCACTTGAGGTAAGACGGGCAAGATCGACATTTATGCGCAAAATCGCGCACATCCGAGTATCGCTCGGTGCGCTTAACCGGACAGCGCGTCCCGCAGCGTCTGCGCGATCACGCTCGGTTTTTCGCCGTGATGAATCAAGGATTTGATCACCCCGTCTTTGCCAACCACATAAAAGATCGACGAGTGATCCATGGTGTAGCCCATATCGGAGTCGTCCAAGGGGACCTTTTCGAACACAACGAAATGCGCTTTCGCGACTGTGGTCACTTCTTCGAGCGAACCGGTTAGTCCAATCATGCCCGGGTAAAAATAGCGCGCGTATTCACCGACCTTGGTTGGGTCGTCGCGCTCCGGGTCGATACTGATGAAAAGCGGCTGGATCTGGGCGCGCTCAGCATCGGTCATGGTTTTGAGTGCGGCGGCGATACTGCTGAGCGAGGTGATGCAGACATCCGGGCAGAAAGTAAAGCCGAAGTAGATCGGTACGACTTTGCCGCGTAGGTCTTCGAGGCTAACCGGTCCCTTATCGGATTGCAGAGTGAAGTCTCCACCCAGGTCGGCATAGCCTTCTACCGGTTTCTTGGATTGCCCCTGAAGTCCGGCCCAGAGGCCGATGCCGATGCTGACGACGGCCAGTAAGCCGAGTAATAGGATTTGATTACTGTGTTTCATGAAATCTTAACTACTTGGTGAAGACCGTCGCTCGGGTGTAAATCGGGTCGATGCGAACGACGGCGGCGAGTTTACGCTTTAGCTCTGCGTATGCATCAATGCCGCCGAGTACTGCGCCATGCGCCTGTTCAATGTACCGCACAACAAACCATATCACTATCGACACAGTGCGCGTGACGGTTTCAATCTGTGGTGTCAGATACGTTGGGTCAGGCTCAGCATGGCATTGAAGATCACTTCAAATACGCTGCATCTTGCCGAAATACAGCCCCGTTTGTCCGGGTAGCGCATGATAGGACAGCATGTACGCTTTATAGGGGCAATAACACCTCTGTGTCCTTGTGGTAGTCGGGTTGTCCGCTGTGGTTCGATTGGCGCATGATGAACGTCCGGCAAGAGAGTACAAGGGATATATGCTGAAGTTTTACGAGGCCCGAGACAGTTTTGAGGCACGCCAGCTCATCGATGCGCTCGCGGCACACCGTATCGAGGCAACGGTACTTGGCGAGTATCTCAGTGGTGCAGCCGGCGAGTTGTCGGCGAACAATTTTCCTTGGGTGTGGTTGATCAACAACGACGATATGCCGGTGGCGCAGGCGGTATTGGATGGATTTCTTGCGAGCCGCGGTAGCCTGCCGAAACGTGGTCCATGGGTTTGCCAGGCGTGTGGTGCCGAAGTTGATGCGGGCTTTGAAATCTGCTGGCAATGCGGAAAAAGTGTAAGTGAGCGCTAACTTTTCTGATAAGATCTTAGCCTGGTTCGATCGTCATGGTCGTAAAGGTTTGCCCTGGCAGCACGACCCCACGGCGTATCGCGTCTGGGTGTCCGAGATCATGCTTCAGCAAACGCAGGTCGCAACCGTCATACCGTATTACGAGCGCTTCATGGCCAGCTTTCCCGATGTGCAGGCCCTGGCTGTTGCGCGAATCGATCAGGTTTTGCACCATTGGTCGGGTCTGGGTTACTACGCCCGGGCACGTAATCTGCACAAAGCGGCACGTCTCGTGGTCGAGGAATACGGCGGCGTCTGGCCCGACGGATTGGAGGCCATGCAGGCGTTGCCTGGCGTCGGCCGATCCACGGCGGCGGCAATACTGTCGCTGGCCGGCGGTCAGCGACAGGCCATTCTCGACGGCAACGTGAAGCGGGTGCTCGCGCGCTATTTTGCGGTTGACGGCTGGCCTGGCCGGGGTGCCGTAACGAAACACTTGTGGCAACTTGCCGACGACCTAACGCCGGCAAGGCGCACGGCAAACTATAACCAGGCGATGATGGATCTGGGTGCGACATGTTGTACCCGGCGCAACCCATGTTGCCAGGCTTGTCCGGTCGCCGATGGTTGTCAAGCGTTCGCCTCGGGCCGTCAGCACGACTATCCCGGGAAGAAGCCGAAAAAGGCACTGCCGGAAAAACGTGTGCGTATGTTGCTGGTTCGCGATCCGACTGGGGCTGTGTTGCTGGAACGTCGGCCGCCGAGTGGTATTTGGGGCGGTCTCTGGTGTCTGCCGGAGGCGGAAGCCGAACGTGATCCTTTGGACTGGTGTGTCGATCGTCTGCAGCAGTCCGGCGATATCGGCCGTACCCTGACTGCGCGACGGCATACCTTCAGTCACTTCCATCTCGATATCGAACCGGTCGAAATCCTTCTCAAACGACCGGGTTGCGGCGTGTTGGAGGCCGGGCACCAGCTTTGGTATAACCCGAATCAGCCCGACGATGTGGGTCTCGCGGCGCCCGTAGCGCGTCTGCTTGATGAAATTGCTGAATAGACGAAGGCACACGGAGAAAACGATGGGAGAAATGGTCCACTGCACACGCCTTAAACGCGAAGCCGAGGGACTCGATCGCCAACCCTACCCGGGAGATCTCGGTAAGCGCATTTTGGCCAACGTTTCGAAAGAGGGTTGGCAGGAATGGTTGAGGCATCAGACGATGTTGATCAATGAATACCGGCTCAGCCCGGTCGACCCCAAGTCGCGCAGTTTTCTCGAAGAGCAGATGGAGAAGTTCTTTTTTGGTGAAGGCTCCGAAGCACCGCCGGACTACAAACCCGAATAAGTTGCTTTACACGCCATACGTCATCGTGACTTGACTCGTCGGTTCGCCGCCGCTTTAATACCGCCTCTTTCGCGCCACCAGTGCCGCGGTCATGCCCAGGTAGCTCAGTCGGTAGAGCAGGGGATTGAAAATCCCCGTGTCGGCAGTTCGATTCTGTCCCTGGGCACCAATAACCCCCTCAACCAACTGATTTTCTTGATAATTTAATCGATCAAGGAATGCGGTCCACCTTTCGGCCCACTTTTTTCTACGCCTGTATGTTGCGCTTGGGCCGGTGTGATAACGCGGGCCGAGATAATGCTGCGTTATGTCGGGGTGTTTGGTTTGTGACTTCCTCTCGTAAGGACCAAAAGGCATTCATGATCCGTTGTCGATCATTTGCCCGATCCGTATTGAACCGAACAGGTTAAAGGAAGGCATCCGAAACCCGATAACGCACGTATATTCCAAAATTTGACGTGGATCATGGACCGGGCCACATAAGTGAAAAGATCTACACAGGTAGAGAAATGATTACCAAATACCTTTCGATCCGCCAGCGCCTTTGGGTGCTCGTTGTCGCTGTTCTGTTCGGCTTGCTTTTGTTGTTGGCGGCGGCTTTGAATCAACTACACACACTGTTGTCCGACGAAAAGGTTAGGCAGGTCAAAGCGTTGGCTGAATCGGGCCATAGCATTGTTCAAATGTACTATGACAAGTTCAGTGCCGGCGAACTGTCGGAAGAGGCAGCACGCGCCGCCGCGCTCGAGCATATTGGTGCCGTTCGCTATGAGGGCGAAAACTATATTTGGATCAACGATACCGATCAGCGGCTGCTGATGCATCCGGTGAAACCCAGCTTGAATGGTAAGCTGATGGCGGGAACCAAGGATCCTAACGGCTTCCTGCTTTTCCAAGCATTCGTAGACACAGCCAAGCAGCAGGGTGAAGGACGAGTTGCGTACTCTTGGCCTCGCCCGGGCAGCGATAAACCCGTTCCAAAAATATCTTACGTGAAACTGTTCCAGCCTTGGGACTGGGTCGTCGGCACGGGGATATACGTTGATGATCTACGATCTGCATTTTGGGCAAGTGGGCGTGTTCTCGGCGGTCTGGCAGTCCTGATTCTGGCATTGCTCGGTATAAGTGTCGCTCTCGTCATTCGGTCTGTGGTCAACCCAATCAATCTGGCCGCATCGGCAATGAAAGATATTGGGGAGGGCGACGGTGATTTGACGGTACGTTTGGAGGTGGAAAACAAGGACGAAATCAGTTTGCTCGCTGCCGGATTCAACGCGTTTGTCGACAAGACCGAGCAATCGGTCATTCAAGTTCGTGACGCGACGTCTGAAATAGCGACGGCATCGGAAGAGCTGTCGACCATTACCCGATCGAACAATGAAAGTGTCGATCAGCAACACAAAGAGTTGCATCAGGTCGCGACGGCGGTGACTGAAATGTCTGCGACCATTCGCGAGATCGCCGAGAGTGCCGAAAAAGCCGCCGGGTCGGCATTGTCCGCCAACGACAGCGCGGTTGCCGGCAATCAGGTCGTTGAACAGCTTTTTGCAACCAACGAGCGTTTGGCGAAGGAGGTCTCGGGGATTGCAGAGGTCATTCAGAAATTGCGCGGCGAGAGCGATTCGATCGGCAGCGTCGTCGACGTTATCCGCGGCATAGCGGAGCAAACCAATCTACTGGCGTTAAATGCCGCCATAGAAGCCGCCCGGGCGGGCGAACAAGGTCGTGGTTTCGCTGTCGTGGCGGATGAAGTACGGACACTGGCGAGTCGGACGCAGCAGTCGACGAGTGAGATACAGGAAATGATCGAAAATCTACAAGGCGGTGCCGGTAAGGCTGTTTCCGCTATCGACACCGGCCAGAAGATTACTGCTGAGACGGTGGATCAAACGACCGAGGCGCGTGATGCACTGCAGGCCATCGTCAGTGCCGTGGCGACTATTCGTGACATGAATGCACAGATTGCGACAGCAGCGGAAGAACAGACGGTTGCTGCACATGAGATCGATAAAAGCGTCACAGATATTAGTCAACTATCCGAACAGTCGGCGCAAAATTCCGAGCATACCCTGGCGGCGAGTAGAGAGTTGGCAGAGCTCAGTGAACGTATGCGCGATGTTGTTAACCAGTTTAAAACGAGTGCTGCGTCTAACCATCTCAAAGGATGAAAGTATGGAGTTCCTTGAGTGGTGGCGCAGCGCCAGCCTGGGCCGAAGTACCACGCAAGTCTTCATCAACCATGAAAGCTGACGTTCCCCGGCGGTAAGGCGCAAAGAAAACGGTGTGGATACAATGCTCGGAGTCGCTGCGTGGTGCAGCATGGCCACGGCTCCGGTAGTAGGGAATACGGTCTTCGGGATAGGTATCCCAGTACTGAAACTCACGGTGTTTTGTTGTAATCCCCTATTTTAAGCGATGCTTCGGAAGTAGGGTTTAGGTTGCGAGCATCATTGTTTTTCTTTTGGTTTGATGTCTTCCAGTGTTGTACCGGGCTGTCCGTGTTGGTGAGTCCGAACCCGGTACGAGGGAGAGTGTCAGGGTTTTCTTCTGTATTCGGGAGATATTGGTATTCCCTCAGCGTGCTCGGAATAGTGACTCTGATTTATGTGGCTCGAGTCATTGTATTATCTTGCTTCCGGTATGGTTCAGGGCTTGTCGAACGCTCGTCGGTCTTTTGGTCCATGCGAACAAACTGAAGCTAGAACCTCCTGGCCATGGCGAGCAAACAGACAATGTGCTCGCTGAGTCGCTCAACGGTACTACTCTAAGACGATTATCTGAACATGTGTTGGTTTTCGAGCTTGAAGGCCACTCAAAATACGTTGAGCCCTTGGTGTGCGAGCCACGAATAGAGGCGAGTCTTACAAAGCCTCAATGGCTTGGTGTCGCTCAATGTTTGTCTCAGTTACCGCTACAGACTGGAAATCCTCTGATAGCGTGTTCCGTGGAATAAGTGTCTTGCCAGAATAGGGTCTTGCGTTACAAGCGAGTTGGAGGATTAGCGGCAGGAAATACAATGAATCGTGAGGTCCCGAAGTTCCATATAAACAGAACACCAACGGACCATAATTTTGCAGCGATTTCGGAGATATAGGCAGAGAGTGACCAGACGACTATATTGGATAAGGCCAGCCCCAACAAGCCAAGTGCAATGAACAAAACGAATTGGCGATGGGTTTGTCCATGATTACTGGATTCGGAGAATGTCCAGTACTTATTCAGTATGAAGCTATTTGTTGCTGCAATCAGATAGCCACAGGAATTTGCAACAAGAAGTGGCAAACTGAAAATATAATAAAGTAAGGAAAAGATTGCGACATCAAGGCCAGTGTTGATTACTCCAACGACGGCGAAATGTACCATCTTTGTCAATTCTTTTTTATTTAAACTCATTTGACTAGCATCGAATATATGAACACATCCAAAAAAACCATATCAATCGTTGTGCCTGCCTACAACGAGGAAGAGGGCTTGAGGGAGTTTCATCGCAGAACCTCTGCAGTATTGGATGGTATGCCTATGACTGGCGAGATTGTGTACGTCAATGATGGCAGTACTGACAGTACCTGGGAAGTCATGAAAGACATCCACACAGAGGATTCGCGAACGGTCATTGTTGATTTGAGTCGTAATTACGGGAAAGAAGTGGCTTTGACGGCCGGGTTGGATTATGCCCAAGGCGACCTCGTCGTTCCAATCGACGCTGATCTGCAAGACCCGCCAGAGCTGATTCCGGATCTCGTGAATAAGTGGCGCGAGGGCTACAACGTCGTTTACGCGAGGCGAATATCGCGTGACGGTGAAACTTGGGTTAAAAAAATAACTGCGAGAGCCTTTTACAGACTAATGCAAGGCATCGGTGGCAAAGTCAATATACCATCAAATGTGGGGGATTTTAGGCTCATTGACAGAAAGGCATTGAATGCATTAAAGCAATTGCGCGAACAACATAGATTTATGAAGGGGCTGTTTGCGCTAATTGGGTTTCGACAGGTTGCATTAGATTATCATCGCGATCCACGTTTTGCGGGCCGAACGAAGTGGAATTATTGGAAGCTTTGGAATTTCTCTCTCGAAGGTGTTACTTCGTTCACAATTGCACCATTAAAAATTTCAACCTATGTTGGGCTGCTTACCGCCGTGTTTGCTTTCATATATGGTTTGCACATCTTTACTAAGGCGTTACTGTTTGGGGACCCTGTGCCGGGTTTCCCATCATTGATGGTGATGATTGCATTATTGGGCGGTATTCAATTAACGGTTCTTGGTATTATTGGAGAATATCTGGGTAGAGTTTTTAATGAGACCAAAAATCGGCCGTTGTATTTTGTACAAGATATTATCTCGGATACGGAAAAGAAAAGTCTGGAGTAGGTATGATTGGTGGAAATGGGCATGATTCTTCGTCAGTTCTGTGCCCGTTTGGTAGCTAATTTGGTTTTTTGCGATAGACTTTTTTGTAGGCGCATGATGTAAAGCCGCTCCTTTATGTTGATCAATTTGCAATTCTTGGGGAGTATTAAATTTTTTCGGGTTTATTGTTTGCGGGGTACAAGATTATTCATTTCACATGGCCACGTGAGTCAGAAATCTTCAGTAGCATCCATGCGCCCGCAACAAACAGGAATGGCATGGCAGGAAAGTGATAGCGGATCTGACCCGTGAAAGCACCTGCCAGCAGGGACACGAACACGGGCATACAGAATAGCAGTCCGAGCATTGCCCAGTCGCTCCGTTGCCGAACAAGGCCGATCGCGGCATATATGGCACAGCCCAAGGACAGCGCCAAAACGGCGACATAAAGGACTTGGTTTACGATTTGGAAAGCCCTGACTGTCGAAGCTGAGTCGGGATAGCTATTTGCATATGCCCAGAAGCCGTCCGTGTCTTTTGCCCAAAGCAGCAGAATCTTTTTTGGTATCCACGCAATATAAGTCGCGGTATTGTCTTTTATCCAGTCCGACGCGATCTGTTTTTGTAGTTTGTTGAGTTCGATTTGGCGGGCGACTCGGTCTTTCCAAGGTATCCCGAGTTGCTGGAAGACAGGTGTGTGCTGATAATCGAAATGATCGCCGGTCATTTGATCATTTGCGCCAAGAAGTAACGCGGTTCCACCATTTGTCGAAACCAGTACAGGCTCGCCAAAAACGACAAGGTTCCTGTAACTCCAAGGCATGACAATCAGAAACAAAGCGACATAGACAATCAGCATGGCGCGCACCATCGCCGCCCAAGAAAATGACCGATAAACCAAAGCAAGGGCAATGGCGGCACCGAACGGGAAGGCGAGCGTTTGGGGTTTGACGAGTGTGGCAATGCCAAATAGGAGTCCGCTACCCAATAGCAGCCAAATACGGCTTCGCCCATGAATCATCAACGCGAACCCGCCCATCACCACAGCGGTATAGACGATTTCAGTAGCGGCATTTGAGGTGTAAGCAATGTGATTGGGATAAAAGGCGTAAGCCAACAGTGCAACCCTGCCGACGAGTTCGTTTCCGGTGAGTTGTTTTCCGAACCATGGGATCATCAGCATAATCGCCAAGGCGCCGATCAGATTCAGACCCACAACTGTTACGGGCATCGACCCGGTGAGCCAGTAACCGCCGGCCAGTATCGCCGGCCAACCGACCGGCCAGTAGGCGGTTGGGAAACCACCCTCCTGATAACCAAGCCCGGCCACGATCTCTTTCGCACGGTCCAGGTACCATGCGGAATCCGACACCGGGTCAACGGGGAGCATCGTGGCAATGGTGAGCCGTAGCGACAGGCCGGTGAGTAAAACGACAGGTATAAATGCGGGGTGAAGTAGAATCCCCTTCAACCAAGCATTGTTTTCACCGCTATGTAAGATGTTTTCGTTTTGTTCCGAGAATCCGTATTTCATCGCTATTTACAACAGGACACCAATAGGAACCGCAAAGCAAAAATCGGTAAGAATCAGTAGACCTTGAGCAGTAATGCATTTATAAGTACGTAACTATGGGGTATCGGGCTACGCGACGCCACCTCGTTGAAAACAGATATGTGCAAACGCTCGTGTTTGCTCCAGCAAGAGATTCTCGAAGTACCGCGGTGTAACGCCAGTGCATTCCTCCCGACCCCTCGCATGTATTCGCGCCGTTCGAGGCCTACCCGACATCGGCGGGTATTTCAAATCGGCGACAGTTTGTTGCCGAGTCTCGGAAAAGCACATGCCGCCTACCGACATAGTACAAGCTGTGCCGCAAACACATTGGAACCCGCGTTTGTCGGTACGGGTCGAATGGCCGACAAGTCACTGCAATTGCACCGAGACCGACCAAAAATGAAGTCGCTTATCAGACTCAGGCATTTACGAATCGGACGATGGTTTTCCTTCGTCTTTGTGACCGCGGTCGGACGGGGCAATTTGAGATCCGACACGACGCCACCGATTGCACTCGTCGGGTCATCCATCCACCCAAGCCCCCGGTTTTGCGGGGGAGCTTGTTGATCAGGTTTCGTGCCGTATAGATCGCGAGCATGGGCAATCCAGACTTTTTACGACCTTTTTGTGATCTCAATGGCTTGGATAATGTTGTTATTCACGATTACCCAAGGATGAACCGCTGTGATCGCTAGAAGGTCATTTGCACGTATTGCGATTCCGGGTCGGCGCGCGCCATCTTGGTCGAGATTGAGGTAGTCGTGGTTAAATCATCGGGTGAACCCGGCCGGGGGCCGGGCTGGATCGAGCGCATTTCGTTTACTGCCTTGCCGGTCATTGGATTGATGCTGGTCGCATGGAAGCTGGCGTTGTTCGAGCTGCCCGTTCGCCTATCCTGGTCATGGGTGCCGGCCTTGGGCATCGATCTGGCATTCCACATCGATGGTTTGTCGGCGCTGATGTTGCTGATGATCACCGGGGTCGGTACGGCGGTTTTCGTTTATGCCGGCGGCTATCTGGCCGGTCACCCGGGTCAGCGTCGTCTCTATGTCCTGCTGAGCCTGTTCATGGTTGCCATGGTGGGTAGCGTCACGGCCGACCATCTGATTGTTCTGTTCTTGTTTTGGGAAGCGACCAGTCTGCTGTCCTTCCTGCTCGTCGGTTTCAATCACGAGCGACCTGAAAGCCGTAAATCGGCACAGCAGTCCTTGATGGTTACCGGTGCCGGCGGACTTGCCTTGTTGGCCGGTTTTATCCTGCTCGGCCAGGCTATGGGTACCTATGTTATCAGCGATATCGTCGTTGCTCTCCCGTCGGCCGAAGCCACACCTGAAACAACGGCTGCCCTGGTGCTGATACTCATCGGCGCGTTCACCAAAAGTGCGCAATTCCCTTTCCACTTTTGGTTGCCCAATGCGATGGCCGCACCGACGCCGGTCTCGGCATATTTGCACTCGGCAACCATGGTCAAGCTGGGAGTGTATTTGTTGGCACGCCTGGATCCCGCCTTTGGCGAGTGGCCGTTGTGGGAGTGGGCGTTGAAGGCCGCGGGCTCGATCACCGCCGCTTGGGGTATGGTGCTTGCCCTACGCGAGCGCGATCTCAAACGTATTCTGGCTTGGTCGACGGTCGCTACCCTCGGAACCTTGGTCACCCTGGTCGGGCTGCGTGGCGAAGGTGCGACGGTTGCGGTCGGTGCATTGTTGCTCGCGCACGCTTTATACAAAGCGCCTTTATTCTTCGTCGCCGGCAATATCGATCATGGCACTGGGACCCGCGTCATCGACCGTTTGGGTAATCTTCGACATGCCATGCCCTGGACTGCGGCCGCCGCGTTGCTGGCCGGTGCATCAATGGCGGGTATGCCCCTGTCTTTTGGTTACATCGTCAAAGATGTCATCCTCGATGCAAAAAGCGCTGGAGACGTATTCATATTCGCAAAGGCCGCGAATACGATTTTCGGTGCTGTCGCCGTGGCGGTTGCCGGGGTTGCTGCGATTCGCGTGTTTTGGCGTCACCCGGGTGTCAACGAAACTTGTGAAGCGCATGAGGGTGGACCTTCGCTGTTCCTGCCGCCGTTGATACTTGCGCTCGCAGGCATAACATTGGGCATCTTCCCGTTCTTTGCGCAGGAGTTGATTGCGGCGGCGACCGGTGCCATGACGCCCGATGCCGAGGCTGTCGCGTTCAGCCTGGCTTTGGAGTTCGGCCCGGTGCTGGGTTCTTTGCTGGTGACTCTCGCGATCGGCGTGGGTATCTATTTTCTTTGGGATCCCCTGCACAGATTGTTCGAGCGTGTTGCCCGGTTACTGGGACGTATCGGGATGGCGGCGCAGTACGAGCGCGTATTGCATTGGATTCCTTGGGTTGCGGCGGTTTCCACGCGCGCGCTGCAAAATGGTAGCCTGCCGGCTTATGTGGCATTAGCCGGCGGTACCGTGACATTATTGCTCGCGGCCGCGCTCGTGTCGGCTTGGACAGACCTCGCTTTACCTTCGATAGATGTCTGGCCCGGTATCGGTGTGTTCGGTGCCTGTGTATTGATCGTCGTTGGCGCCGTCGCCGCATGTACCCAACGCAGTCGACTTGTTTTGTTGCTGGCTGCCGGGCTCGTGGGCTACGGCAGTGGTTTGCTCTTTTTGTTCACTGGCGCACCTGATGTGGCCTATACCCAGTTTACGGTCGAGACCGTATTCGTCATCGTGGTTGCATCGGTGCTGCTTGCGCTCAAGCGCCAGGGGCGAGCCACTGCGGTGGACGAACGTTTGTGGCGCCCCGGCGCTTTCGTTCTTGCGTCGGGTTTCGCTGCCACGATCACGGCGCTTTTGCTTGTCGCTACCGCCGGTGATTTCAACACGGCCTTGTCGCAATTTTTTGCCGACACCAGTGTGCCCGAGGCTTACGGCCGTAATGTCGTAAACGTGATTTTGGTGGACTTTCGCGCACTCGATACATTCGGTGAGATCAGTGTGGTGTTGCTGTCGTTCTTGGCGGCACTCCCATTGCTCCAAGCGCTTAAGCGGGCACATTCGGCACGAGGTGAATCGTGAAGTCGCGCGTCGTCATTCTCGAGGCTGCTGCGGGGCCGTTGTATGTACTGATCCTTGCCGCTTCTATTTGGGTATTGTTGCGCGGGCACAATGAACCGGGGGGCGGCTTCATTGGTGGTTTACTCGCCGTCAGTGCGAGCATCCTTTGGGCCGTTGCGCATGGCAGCAGTGCCGCAGAACGGCGTTTGCCACTGGGTGGTGCAATGCGTTTGGCCGCCGTTGGTGTATTGATCGCCGGTGTTTCAGGTCTGCCGGCCCTGTTCCTCGGTGATGCTTACTTGACCCATTTGTGGGCGACATTGCCGCTTGGTGTGACCGATCTGAAGATCTCCACTGTGTTGTTGTTCGATCTGGGCGTCTACCTGTGCGTGTGGGGCGCATTGGCCGGTTATGCATTGGGTCTGTTGTCACTGGATGCGGGCAAAGGACCACCGGGAGAACCGCGATGACCGCGGTATTGGCCTTCAGCGTCTTCGTCACCGTGACGGTCGGCTTGTATCTCACCATGTCGCGTGACACCTTTCGCTGTGTGATCGGTTTGGCTGTATTGGGCGCCGCGGCGAACTTGGTGTTGTTTGCTGCCGGCCGATTGGGCTCGGTTTCACCGGCCGTGGTGCCGGTCGGCGAAACCGTGCTCAGGGATGCCGCAAACCCTTTGCCGCAGGCGTTGGTGCTTACGGCGATCGTTATCGGCTTTGCGCTGCTGTGTTATTCCTTGGTGTTGGTACTGCGATTGATCCGTGATGCGCGCAGTGATGATGCGCTGTCGTTGCGTCATGCCGAGCCGATACCCGACGACCCGGTCAAGCCGCCTGCTGCCGCGCCAGGATGCGATGTCCGCTGGCCGCCGAGGGAGGGTTCCTCATGAGCGCTCTCGCAGCCGCGCCGGTGCTGGTCCCATTGGCCACTGTAGCCTTAACGACACTCACCGGGCGGCGTCCGGCAATGCAGCAGGCACTGAGCTTCGCCGGGGTGCTGGCGTTTCTGGTCAGTGCTGTTGCGCTGGTCTATTTGGCAGCTACCGACCAACCGGCACAGAGTGCGTTCGGTGGTTGGGCCGCACCTTATGGTATCGAGTTCCATCTGGATCGTACCGGTGCGGCGCTCGTGTTGATCACCGCGCTCATGGGCACGGCGTCGCTACTCTTTCTCGCCAGTGATGCCGATCCCGGTCCGCGTCATCCGCTTTTATTGCCGTTGGTGCATGGCGTGCTTGCCGGGGTAGGCGGTGCTTTCAGCACGGCCGATCTGTTTAATCTGTATGTCTGGTTCGAGGTCATGTTGATCTGCGCGTTGGGTCTGTTCGCGATCGGTGGTCGACTCGATCAACTCGATGCCAGTTTCAAATACCTGGTGTTGAACCTGCTGGGTACGCTGTTGTTGTTGATGGCGGTCGCGGCCATTTATGGTGCAACCGGTCATCTGAATTTCGGTGCCCTGGCTCAGGCGGCACCGGCTCTGCCGACCGGCTTGACCATCGTATTGCTGACAGCATTGCTGCTGGCCTTTTTGATCAAGGCGGGATCTTTCCCGCTCTACGCCTGGCTACCCGCCAGCTATCATACGCTGCCGGCACCGGTGTTGGCGTTGTTCGCCGGTCTGTTGACCAAGGTTGGCGTGTACGCGGTGCTGCGTACTGTCGGTGATGTGTTTGCGCCATCGCCGGCACTGTTGCTCGAGGCCCTGGGTTGGGTCGCCGCGGCGACCATGTTGTTCGGTGTGTTGGGCGCGGCCTATCACTGGGACATACGACGTATCCTGGCCTTTCATATCGTCAGTCAGATCGGGTACATTTTGCTTGCGATAGCCTTGAGCGGCGCTGCGGGCAATACCGCAACGCTGTTCTACACGGTGCACCATATCATCGTGAAGGCGAATCTTTTCCTGATTGCGGCCATGATCTGGCGGTTGACCGGCAGTTATGATTTGCGATGCATCGGCGGCCTGTACAAGCTGCGGCCGGTACTTGCCGTTTTGTTTCTCATCCCGGCGCTGTCGCTGGTCGGTGTTCCGCCATTGTCCGGTTTTTGGGCCAAATTGCTGGTGCTGGAGGAGGCCTTGGCGCAAGGGCAATATGTATGGACCGCTATCGCGTTGATTGTCAGCGTGCTCACCTTGTACTCGATGATGAAGATTTGGATGGAGGCCTTTTGGAAGTCCCACCCTGATGAGCAATGGCAACCGCCGGTAAAAACCCGGTTGGCGCCGGCCTGGACGGCAACGCTGGGATTGGCTGCGATCACCTTGGCGATAAGCTTGAATCCTCAACCTCTGCTTGCCTATGCACAGGCAGCGGCCCGGACATTAGGGGGATGATGGTATGTCGCGATTACCTGCTGCCATAGGATTGTTGTTGCGCTTTTTGCGCGCCGTGCTCGTCTCCGGTGTACAGACGGTTGTCATCATTCTGAAATCTGGACGGCCGGGCGGTACGCCGCCACCGGTTGCCCTGGTGCGTATTCGTTTCGCGCCGATGAGTGCCAGAGGGGCCGCACTGCTCGGTAGCATGGTATCGCTGACGCCGGGAAGTACGACGATCGATATCGATATGGAAAGCCGTGAATTGTTGCTGCATGTGTTGGATGCATCCGATCTCGATGCGGTGGTGGACGGCATCCGGCGTAATTTCGAGCCTGGGCTGCGCGTGCTGTTCGGCCGGGAGCTTACGTCATGACGAGCTTGGCTATTGGCCTGTTGATCATCGGTGCGTTAGTTGCGGCAGGGTTGGCTACAGTACGTATTATCGCCGGCCCGACTCACGCAGACCGTGTGGTGGCGCTGGATATTTTTCTGGCTGCGGCTATTGCGCTGGCCGTTGGCGCATCGCTGGCTACGGGGCGTACCGTGTTTCTGGATGTTGCAATCGGTTTGGCACTGGTTGGCTTTGTAGCGACCATTGGTTGGGCGCGTCTGGTGGAGCGTGCGCCGCGTAGTACACCAGAGGCGGGCAAGTCGTGAACGGGAGGCGCAACGTATGATTGTGACGGCCTTCGTGCTGCTCGTACTGGGTGCGGTGTTACTCGTGATAGCCGCCTGGGGTGTAATCACCTTGCCCGATGCCTTATCGCGTCAACATGCGGCGACCAAGGCCGGCACACTGGCGCTGGCGTTCGTATGCATAGGGGCTTGGTTGCTCGAACCGAGTACCGGTTGGGCATGGCGTCTCGCGCTGATCCTCGGTTTCTTGATCGTGACTTTACCGGTGGCCTCGCATCTACTTGCGCGTGCAGCCGTCGAGGAGGCTGGATTGGACGACCAGATCCGCGACGCCCCGCTTGTTGGCGATGACCCGCGATAGACCTCTCCGGGCTCGATCCCGAGCCGATCGTGCGTCAACCGGTCGGCGATATCGGCAGGCGATTCGGCTTCGCTCAGTCGGGCTTGGCTTCGCGCCGCCGGTTAGGACACACCACGCAGGAGAGCGATCGGCCCCGGCAGCGCTCATCGGCGAGCCCGCCACAGGAACCGCGCAGCGGCCGGCCGCCAAGAAACAGGCCGAGTCCCAGGCCGAGCATGGCAAGCGCGAAGATGGCCAGTGTTGCGAGGATGACCATATTCAACTTGCCGTCAGTTTTTCTTCGCCGGCGAAGTTGTCGAAGAAGATGTTGCGGTTATCCACGCCGAGATCGAACAACAATTGCAGGATACCGATCGATAACGCACGTGGCCCGCACAGATAGTATTCGCAGTCTTCGGGGGCCGGGTGATCTTTCAGGTAACGGTCGTAGATGAAGTCGTGTAGATAACCGGTGTAGCCGGTCCAGTCGTCTTCCGGTTCGGGTTTGGATAGACACAAGTCCCAGGTGAAATTCGACCGTTCGGCCGCCAGTTTTTCGAAGTCCTCGCGATAAAGGGCGTCACGTAAGCTGTGTGCCCGATACCAATATGAAATCTTGCGGCCGCTGTTCTGCGTCAACAGTTCATCGAAGATGATCGAGCGTAGTGGTCCCATGCCGGCGCCGCCACCGAGAAAGATCATCTCGGCCTCGGTATCGGTGGCGCAGAATTCACCGTAGGGGCCGGAGACGTCCAAGGTGTCGCCCGGTTTCAGCCCGAACAGGTAAGACGACATGATGCCCGGCGGTGCGTCCGGCACGCCGGTCGGCGGCGGTGCGATCTTGATGTCGAACTTCAGCCGGTTTTTCTCGCCCGGGTAGCTGGCCATGGAGTAGGCGCGTTCGACCGGTTCGTCGCAGATCGAGACATGACGCCACAGCTCCCAGCGGTCCCAGCTCTTGCGGAAACGCTCGGGGATGTCGAAGTCTTTGTACGCGACTTTGTGAGTCGGGCAACGGAACTGCATGTATTGTCCGGCGGTGAAGGTCACTTCCTCACCTTCGGGTACCTCCAGTACCAGTTCTTTGATGAAGTCCGCCACCGATTCGTTGGATACCACGGTCAGGTTCCAGCGTTTGACGTTGAACACTTCCGGCGGCAGATCGAGCTTCAGGTCCGACTTCAGCTTGACCTGACAGGCCAACCGCGCGCCCTGCAGGATGTCGCTGCGGGTGAGCAGGCCGCGTTCGGTCGGCAAGGGTTCGCCGGCCCCCTCGACCTGGATCTTGCACAGACCGCAGGTTCCCTTGCCGCCGCAGGCCGCCGGTACATGGATGTTCTTTGTCGCCAAGGCGCTGAGCAGTGATTGGCCGGCCGGTACCGACAGGGCGTCACCGGGCTGGTCGTTGATCAGCAGCAGGATGTCGCCTTCCGGCACCAGCTTGAGCCGGGTCCAGACGAGCAACGCAACCAGCGTGACGATGACGATGGTGAAGATGGCGACACCGAGGAAGATGACATGCATGGCAAGACCTCAGAGCTGGATCCCGGAGAACATCATGAAGCCGATCGACATCAGGCCGACGGTGACGAAGGTAATACCCAGACCACGCAGACCGGCCGGCGGGTTGCTGTAGGCCATGCGCTCGCGGATCGCGGCCAAGCCGACGATCGCCAGCAGGAAACCGACGCCGGCGCCGAAACCGAACACCATGCTCTCGGCAAAATTGTAATTGCGCTCGCCCATGAACAATGAACCGCCGAGGATTGCGCAGTTCACGGCGATCAGCGGCAGGAACACACCCAGCGACATATGCAGCGCGGGGAAGTAGCGGTCGAGCACCATCTCCACGATCTGCACCGATGCCGCGATGGTGCTGATGTAGACGATGAACGATAGAAACGTCAGGTCGACGTCCGTGAACCCCGGATGCAACCAGTTCAGTGCCCCCTCGACCAGCAGATAGTTGAGCAGCAGGTTGTTCAGCGGCACGGTCAGGGTCTCGACAAAGACCACCGCGATGCCCAGGCCGAATGCCGTTTCGACTTTGCGCGATACCGCGAGGATCGAGCACATACCAAGGAAAAACACCAACACCATGTTCTCGACGAACATGGCCTTAATCGCAAGATTGAGATAATGCTCGAGCATCAATCTTTCTCCTGCTGTTCGGGCTTCCACACGCGCAGTGCCCAGATAATGGCCGCGATGATGAAAAAGGCCGCCGGTGCGAGGAGGAACATGCCGGCCGGGACATACCAGCCGCCGTCATTCACCGCGGCGAACACGGGATAGCCGAATACCCTGCCGCTACCGAGCAACTCGCGCACGAAGCCGACCATCAACAGCAGCACCGCATAGCCCAGCCCGTTACCGATGCCGTCGATAAAGCTGATCCACGGCGGGTTCTGCATGGCGAAGCCTTCGGTACGTCCCAGTATCAGACAGTTGGTAATGATCAGGCCGACGAACACCGACAGTTCGAGACTGATTTCATACAGGTAGGCTTTGAGCACCTGATCGACCACGATCACCAGCGATGAAATGATCGCCAGTTGCACGATGATGCGGATGCTGTGCGGCGTGTACTTGCGGATCAGGCTGACAGTCAATGATGCTAGGCCGGCGACCGCGATCACGCTGATGCCGAGCACCAGCGCTTTGTCCATTTTTGTGGTGACCGCCAATGCGGAACAAATGCCGAGCATCTGCAGCATGATTGGGTTGTTGTCGAACACCGGGTCGGCCATCGCCCGCCATTCGCGCTTACTGAACCAGGCCATGTCAGAAAGCCCCCCGCGTACGTGCCTTTTCGAGATAAGGCGCAAAGCCCTGATCACTGAGCCAGAAGTGCAACAGCTCGGTTACGCTGTTGCTGGTGATCGTCGCTCCTGACAGGGCATCGACCTCGTAGGGATTTTCTGCAGGGGGGCCGACCTGACCCTTGACCAAGGCAATCGCCGGCTGCCATTGCTCGTCGTAGGCCAATCGCCCCGGCCAGCGCGCCATCCACAACGGATTGGTGAGTTCGGCGCCGAGCCCGGGCGTTTCGCGATTCTCGTAAAAGGCGATGCCGGTGATGGTTCGGGTATCGCGCTCCAGCGCGAGAAAGCCGTACATGGTGCCGTACAGCCCGAGGCCCTCGATCGGGATTACGACCTGGCTGAATGAATCCTGGTCTTCGACCAGATAGACCTTGGCCAGATGCGGGGTTCGTCGCACCCCGGCCGGGTTGTCGGCAATCGGTCGACTGCGGTCCGGGTCGCCGCGCGCCTCGCGCTGGCGGTAGCCAATGACATCCATGTCGCTGACATAGTCACCGCTGCCGAGGTCGATCAGGCGCGGTTCGATGCGTTGCTCGAACAAGGCCATGGCCTGCTCGTTTGACAGCCGTGCGCCGGGCTCGATCACGCCGGCGGCCACCAATACGTTCTTGCGCAGATAGAGCAATTGGTTGATCTCCTGGCGATCCGCCAGCAACACGCTGGTGCCGGACACGAACAGGGCGCAGACCACACAGACCACGGTCGCGAAGGCCAGGGTGTAGGCAGGCGAATCAACGTTCACTACGACGCAGCCTCCGTTGAATGTTGGCGCGTAGCACCAGGTGATCGATCAGCGGTGCGAACACGTTCATAAACAGGATCACCAGCATGACCGATTCCGGGTAGGCCGGATTGACCACCCGCACCAGTACGATCAGCACACCGATGGATAATCCGTAAATCCATTTGCCTCGCTCGGTGTAGGACGAGGTGACCGGGTCGGTCACCATGAACACCGTGGCGAAGGCCCAGCCGCCCAGCACCATGTGCCACCAGAAGGGCACCGCGAACATCGGGTTGGTATCCGAACCGATCAGATTGAGCAGCGTTGCCATCACTATGGTGCCGACCACCACGCCGGCAATGACGCGCCACGAGGCGACCCGGGTCCACAGTAAAATCACCGCGCCGATCAAACAGGCGGCCGCAGAGGTCTCGCCCAGCGAGCCGAGCTGAAAGCCGAGAAAGGTATCCCACCAAGTGAGGCCGAGCGCGTCGGTCGGCACGCCCTCTTGTTTCATCTGTGCCATCACGGTGGCACCGCTGTAGCCGTCGGCCCAGTATTCGTTGGCCAGTGGTGTCCAGACCTGGTCGCCGGTGATCTGTGCCGGGTACGAATAGAATAAGGCGGCGCGCGCAACCAATGCCGGGTTGAGGAAGTTCATCCCGGTGCCGCCGAATACCTCTTTGGCGATCACTACGCCCCAGGTGATGCCGATGGCGGCCTGCCACAAGGGTGTCGTTGCCGGCAGGATCAGCGGGAAGATCAGGCCGGTGACCAGGAAGCCTTCGTTGATCGGGTGTTTACGCACGATCGAGAAGATCACTTCCCAAGTGCCGCCAATCACCATGGTGACGATGTACAAGGGGATGAAATACAGCGATCCATGTATAACGTTCGCCAGCATGCTGCCCGGGTCGTAGCCGACCCCGAGCAGATCGATCACGGCATAACGCCAGCCGCTCAACTCGCCGATCCGTGTCGGGTCGAGCGCCAGATTGGCCTGCAAACCGGCGTTGTACATGGCCCACAGCACACAAGGCATTAGCGCGATGACCACGATGATCATCATGCGCTTGAGGTCCATGCCGTCACGCAGGTGAACGTTGCCGCGGGTTACTTCGCCGGGCGTATAGAGGAACGAATCGAGCGCTTCCCACAAGGGATAGAAACGCTGCAGGCGCCCCCCTTTTTCGAAATGCTTGCCTTGACGGTCGAGAAAGTTGCGTAGGCGACTCATCAAAGGTCCTCGCGAATCCGTTCGAGCGTTTGGCGCAACAAGGGGCCGTAGTCGTACTTGCCCGGGCAGACATAGGTCGCGAGCGCCACGTCTTCTTCGTCCAGTTCCAGGCAGCCGAGTTGTTCGGCGAGTTCGAGGTCGCCGGTGATCAGGGCGCGCAGCAGATAGGTCGGCTCCATGTCCATCGGCATCACCCGTTCATAGGTGCCGATGGGCACCATCGGCCGGGCCGAGCCGTGGGTCGTCGTCGTGAAATCGAAACGGCTGGGCCGCATCAGTGCTGAGAGAAAGGCATTGGTCACGGAAAAAATCCGTCCGCCCGGTTTCAGCCAGCCGAGCATCTCGCGTTTGTCACCCTCGGGCAATGCGCAGATCTGATTATGGTAGCGACCGAGATAGCCGGTGGTCTCATCGTCGACCGTGTGTCCGCCGAGTACCGAGCCTGCGATGATCCGGTGCCGCCCGGGCAAGAGTTCGCCGTCGATCAACTCGCTGATCCGGGCGCCGAGCCGGGTCCGGATCAGCCGTGGCCGGTGCATACCGGGACCGGCCAGAGCGACTATCCGGCATGGGTCGACCCGGCCGGTCTCGAACAACACGCCGATCGCGACGACGTCTTGATAGCCGATGTGCCAGACCGTCTTCTCGCGGTGTACCGGCTCGAGCAGATGGATATGGGTGCCGGGTGCGCCGGCGGGGTGCGGGCCGTCGAAGCGCTCGTGGTTGATCTCGCTATCGGCAGGGGCGCGCAGGTGGGTGCGTCCCCGGGTGCACAAATAGGTGTGGCCGGGAGTCAGTCGGGATATCACACGCAGGCCCAGTTCGAACTGCGGCTCGCGTCCCTTCAGCACGATCTCGGGATCGGGCGCCAGCGGATGGGTGTCTATCGCTGTAGCGAAAATGGCGCTGGGTACCGAGCCGGGCTCCGGAATGCGCGAGTAGGGCCGGGTGCGGAATGCGGTCCATAGACCGGCCTCGAGCAATAGCGCACGGACGTCGTCGGCGCTGAGTGATTCGGGCGGTGCGCCGGTGAAGCTGTCAAAGCCGGTTTCCTCGCCCCGGCCGTGCGGCTCTTCTGGCGACAGCTCGATCACCACCGACAACAGCTTGCGCCGCTCACCGCGGTGAATGGCGGTGATTTGTCCGGCGACCGGTGCGGCGAAGGCGACATCGGGTGCCGATTTATCGTGGAAAAGGCGCTGACCGCAGCGCACATGGTCGCCGACCTGGACCTCCATGCCGGGCTTCAGACCGGGGTAGTCGTCGGCGATTAACGCCACTTGGCTCAGCGGCGGGCCGTCCTCGATCACCGGCTCGGGTGCGCCGGCGATCGGGAGATCGAGTCCACGGCCGACCTTGTGCACCCCGGACCAAGGTCGCCGGGACAACGTGGATTGCGTCTTTTTGCTGCGTCGCGCGTGTCGGCCGATTTCCATTAATGAGACTCTTTACAAGCGTCTGTAGGAATCCTGAATCGCCATCGGCCTGCCCTTCTTCAACGACGCAAGAGGTCGAATCCGCCGGTGCGGGTCGCGATCTCGAGCATCGTGGTTGAACAACCGGGCCGCGTGCTGCCGGCTATTTTTCTTATTCTCCAGCTCGAGGCCCGGCTTGCACGTTTTGCTTATCCTAGTTGGTCTTTGGCGTTCTTGCCATCGTGCAGCGGTTAACTTCGTTGATGGGTTGCCTGCTGGAAAGGCTGAGCGCGATGTGATCACGGCGATGCTGAAAGTGTGCTCCGTGTAGCTTGTGCTCGTTTCGCTCTCCATGGTCGGCCGCTATAAATCCGACAGACTGCTAGCCTGCATATTGCACGAAGGCGGAGCCGGAATGATCGAAAAAACCCGGGTTATCAAAAAATCGTACATCGCTTTGCTCTCGATGGCGCAGATAGGCTTTGTCCTAT
>JANQLO010000043.1 GCA_028280505.1 Chromatiales bacterium
ACGATGGGCATGGACGAACGCCGGCCGAGCGCGAGCAGAACGCCCAGCGGGAAGGACGCCGCCATACCGACCGAGGCCAGGATCAGGGTCAGGGTCAAACCGCCCCAGCGGCTGGTCTCGACGACCTCCAGTCCGAAGATGCCGCCGGAAAACAGATAAAAGGCAACGACCGGATAACCGAATACGATGAAAGCGCCCAACCACAGTTTCCAGCGGAAACGTTCGATGAACAGCGGGATGACCAAGGACACGATCAGGATCGCGGCCAGATTGATACGCCAGTACTCGGTCTCGGGATAAAGCCCGTACATGAACTGGTTGAAACGCACATTGACGAACACCCAGCAGGCGCCGCCGCTGGTGCAGGCCTCGCGTGAGTCACCGACCCAGTCCGCCTTGATAAAGGCCCATTCGATCAATGGCGGGAACGTCAAATAGATCAGATATAGCGAACCCAGCGTCAGCAGCGTATTCGGCCAGGATGAAAACAGATTCGTGCGCAACCAGCCGATCACCCCGACAGTGGTTGTCGGCGGCGGCAGATCGGGATGCGGCGTATGGGTACTCATGACGGCTATCTCTCGACCAACTGCTTGCGTTTGTTGTACCAGTTCATGAACAGGGAGATCAGCAGGCTGATGGTCAAATAGACCCCCATGGTCATGGCGATGACCTCGACCGCCTGCCCCGTCTGGTTCAGCGTCGTGCCGGCGAACACGTTGACCAGATCGGGATAGCCGATCGCGGTCGCCAGCGAGGAATTCTTCGTGAGGTTCAGATACTGACTGGTCAGCTGCGGAATGATGACCCGCATGGCCTGCGGGATGACCACCAGCTTGAGCGTCACCTTCGGCCGCAGGCCAAGCGCATAGGCCGCCTCCGTCTGGCCATGACTGACGGCCAGGATGCCCGAACGTACCGCCTCGGCAATGAAGGCGCCGGTATAGATGCTCAGCGCCAGCACCAACGCGGCCAGTTCGGGAATCACCTCGAGCCCGCCGCGGAAGTTGAAGCCCTTGAGCGCCGGATACTCCCAATGCATGGGCGAGCCGCTAAGCAAAAAAACCAACAGCGGCAAACCGACGATCAATGCGCCGCCCACCCAGAACACGGGAAACTGCGCGCCCGTCCGATCCTGACGGCGATGCGCCCAACGCGCGATGAAGAACACCGCGACAATCGCGACCAGCAAGGCCGTCATGACCATCCAGAAACCCGGCTCGGGCACCGGTTCGGGCAGGAACAGACCGCGATTGTTCAGGAACACCGAATCGCCCAGACTCAGGCTTTCGCGCGGCCGCGGCAAAGGCCGCAATACCGCGAAGTACCAGAACATGATCTGCAGTAGCAATGGCAGGTTGCGGAAGGTCTCGATGTAGACCGTCGCCAAACGCGCAACCAGCCAGTTGGACGACAATCTCGCCACACCCATGAAAAAGCCGATGAAAGTCGCGAAGAAGATCCCCAGCGCCGCGACCAACAGCGTATTCAACAGACCGACCAGGAAGGTACGGCCGTAGGTATGGGTCTCGTCGTATTCGATCAGGCTCTTGAGAATGCCGAAACCGGCCTCGTTCGACAGAAAATCGAAACCTGTCGTGATGCCGCGCTGCTCCATGTTCTGCAGCGTGTTGTTGAATATGTAGTAACCGAACGCAAGAATGCCGCAAACCAAAAACAGCTGAAACAGCAATGCGCGTATCGCCGGCGAGCGCCACCAGGGGACTTTTTGCACGTCGGGAGCGGTGAGATTATCGGGCGGCATGGGGATCGGACGATCCTTTTCTTGTTATTGCTCGGTCTTCCCGGCCCCGGGGCGTCCCGTCCCCGGAGCCGGGCATCGCCGAAGATCAGCGAATCGGCGGTGCGTACTGAATACCGCCCTTGCTCCACAGCGCGTTGAGCCCGCGCGAGATCTTGAGTGGGCTACCCATGCCGACATTGCGTTCGAAGACCTCGCCATAGTTGCCGACGTGCTTGACGATGTTATAGCCCCAGTCGTTCGTCAGGCCCATCCATTCACCCTTCACGCCCTCGACACCGAGCAGACGGCGAACGTTCGGATCGGTCGAATTGGCCTTCATGTCGTCGACATTGGCCGACGTCACACCCAGTTCCTCGGCATTGATCATCGCAAACAGCATCCATTTGACGATGTTGAACCATTCGTCGTCACCTTGGCGTACGACCGGACCGAGCGGCTCCTTGGAAATCACTTCCGGCAGCACGATCGCACTGTTCGGATCCTTGAGCTTGATACGCAGGGCATACAGTTGCGACTGATCCGAGGTCAGCGCATCGCAACGCCCGGCTTCGAACGCCTTGATGGTCTGATCGGAAGTGTCGAAAGTGATCGGCGTGTATTCCATCTTGTTGCTGCGGAAGTAATCGGCCAGATTCAGCTCGGTGGTGGTACCGGCCTGGATACAGAACGAGGCGCCGTCCATCTCGGTCGCGCTTTTCACGCCGAGATCCTTGGCGACCAGAAAGCCCTGACCGTCGTAATAATTCGTCCCGGTGAAGTTCAGACCCAGCGAGGTGTCGCGGGTATAGGTCCAGGTGGTGTTGCGCGACAGCATATCGACTTCGCCCGACTGCAGGGCGGTGAACCGCTCCTTCGCGGTCAGCGGGCTGTACTTCACCTTGTCGGCATCGCCGAAAATGGCCGCAGCGACCCCTCGGCACATATCGACATCGATCCCACGAAACCGGCCCTTTTCATCGGCCGCGGAAAAACCGGGCAAACCGGTACTCACGCCGCACTGTACGAAACCCTTGGCCTTGACGGCATCCAATGTCTGGCCGGCATGCGCCAACCCGGCCAGCGACAACAGGGTTGCGGCACCCAATCCGACAACACGTTTGCTATTCATGTTCTTGTATCCTCCAAAATCCGGCGATTCATCGTGGGCTATCAGCAATCGCGCCGAAGCGTCCATGACAATCGGCAAGCATCCGACACGATAAGGACGCAGTGTGTCCCCACCCAATACGGGCGTCAAGACAAGTGGGGGATTACTTTGGCTGAAGCGGTCAGACCAGCGGTGAAAAGACGAAAATCCCGTTCGTTCCGGCGATAATTTGGTGCACCGACGACGCCGGCGACCCGATGTGGTGCCTCAAGCCGTGCCGACTTCCGCGATCAAATCGGCCAGGCCCTGTTCGTCCAACACCGCGACGCCCAGTTGTTCGGCCTTGGCGAGCTTCGACCCGGCATCGGTACCGGCGACGACATAGTCGGTCTTTTTGGAAACACTGCCAGTCACCTTGGCACCAAGCCCCTGCAATCGTTCCTTCACCTTGTCGCGCGACTCCGACAAGGTACCGGTCAGTACGAAAGTCTTGCCGGCGAAGGGCAACGACTCGGGCTCCGCCACGGGCTCGTGTTCCGGCCAATGGATGTCCGCCTTGCGCAATTGCGCCAAAACCTCGCGATTGTGCGGCTGCTCGAAAAAGGTATGGAGATGTTGCGCGACAACCGGACCGACATCGGGCGTCTGCTGCAAGGCCGCTTCATCCGCCGCCAAAACGGCATCGAGCTTACCGAACTGACGCGCAAGCGATCGCGCGGTCGCCTCGCCGACCTCGCGAATCCCCAACGCGTATAGAAAACGTTCCAGGCTGGTATCGCGGGCCTTGTCGAGCGCGTCGACCAGATTGGCCGCGGACTTCTCGCCCATGCGTTCCAGGCCGGCCACGGCGTCGACGGTCAAACCGAACAAATCGGCCGGTGTCTCGACCAATCCGGTATCGACAAGCTGATCGATCAGCTTGTCGCCCAAACCTTCGATGTCCAGCGCACGGCGCGACGCAAAATGCTTCAACGCCTCTTTGCGCTGCGCCGCGCAGAACAAACCGCCGGAGCAACGCGCCACCGCCTCGTCTTCGAGACGTTCGACCTGCGAGCCGCAAACCGGACACGCACCGGGCAAAACCACCGGCTCGGTATGCTCGGGACGCCGCTCCAACAGCACGCGCACCACCTCCGGAATGACATCGCCGGCGCGACGCACGAATACCGTGTCGCCGACCCGCACATCTTTGCGTTCCACTTCGTCCATGTTGTGCAGCGTCGCATTGCTCACCGTGACCCCGCCGACGAACACCGGCTTGAGTCTTGCCACCGGCGTCACCGCGCCGGTGCGCCCGACCTGGAACTCCACCGCCTCGACGACGGTGAGTTCCTCCTGCGCCGGAAACTTGTGTGCGATAGCCCAACGCGGCGCACGCGAGACATAGCCGAGTTCGACCTGGTCGGCGAGACTGTCGACCTTGAACACCACGCCGTCGATGTCATAGGCCAGCGTGTCGCGTCGCCGGCCGATGTCCTCGAAATAGCCGGCGCAGGCATCGATCCCGGTCACGACCGCCAGCTCCGGCGATACCGGCAATCCCCAATGCTTGAGCAAGGCCATGTTGCCGCTGTGCGTCTGCGTCATCGGATGATCGACGATCTCGCCGGTGCCGTAGCAAAACAGCGTGAGCGGCCGCTCGGCGGTGATGCGGGGATCGAGCTGGCGCAGACTGCCGGCTGCCGCGTTGCGCGGATTGGCGAACGTCTTCGCACCCTGCGCGCGTTGACGTTCGTTCAGCGACTCGAAACCTTGCTTGGGCATGAAGATCTCGCCACGCACCTCGAGCACCTTCGGCCAATCGCCACCCAAAAGCCGCAGCGGTACCGCGGCAATGGTACGCACGTTGTGGGTGACGTTCTCCCCGCTGGTGCCGTCGCCGCGTGTCGCGGCCTGGACCAACACCCCATCCTCGTAACGCAAACTGATCGCGAGTCCGTCGAGCTTGGGTTCGGCGGCATAGGCGATGACGCCATCGCGATCGAGCCGCTCGCGTAGCCGACGATCGAAATCGCTCATTGCCTGATCGGTCAGGGCATTGTCCAAAGACAACATGGGTACGCTGTGGCGAACTTCGTCGAAGGCATCCAATGGCCCCGCGCCGACGCGCTGGGTCGGCGAGTCCGGCGTGATCAGTTCGGGGTGCTCGGTCTCCAAAGCCTGCAGGTCGCGAAAGAGCCGATCGTACTCGCTGTCGGGCACCTGCGGATCGTCGAGCACATGGTACTGATAGCTGTGCCGTTCGATTTGTTCTCGCAGCGCCCGGACCTGTCGCTGCAGCGCGGTGTCGACACTCAATGGCGGCTCCGTGCCAAACGGATCTTACGTCGGTGTTCGATGATGGACTCGCGCATGTGTTCTTCCATCTGCCGAGTCAGCTTGTTGTGACGCTCGTCCTGACACTCGGCTTCGAGCAACTCGGCCAGGCGTTTGGCGGTTACGAGCATTTGATCGTAGATCTCGACCCCGTCACGCGCGCCGGGAAGCTGGGTGAACAAGGTCAGCCCCGGCGTGCTGAAACCGTTCATATCGCCGGCCGGAAAGCTGCCCGGCTCGACCATGCTGGCAACACTGAACAACACCTTGCCGTTGCTGCCGTCATGGCGATGGAAGATCGACATATCGCCGAGCGCCAGATGCAATGCGCTGCAGGCCTTTTCGATTGCCGGCCCCGCGATACCGTCGTTGCGCGCGGCGAGATTGATCACGATCAGCTTGCGCTCGACGTCGTCCCGTAACGCCGGATCGGTGCTGAGGTAATCGTTGTCGCCGTGCGCGTCGAAGTTGAGATCCATCGCCATCTGCGGTTCGTCGGCAGCCACCGATTCACCCCAGTCGCCGATATCGGCCGGTTCCGGATCCAAGGCCGCGGATGTCGGTTCACGCGGGTCGGGATCGATCGAATCGCCGGCGATCTTTTCGGCGACCGCGTCGATCGCAACCACATCGGATTCGCTCTCGCGATCCAGACGCGGCTCTTTGCGCGCCACGGAAGATTTCGGTTCGGCCGCGGTGTCGAACGATCCGACCGCCGGTGCGCGACGCTGTTTCATGACCGGAGGCGCGGCACGCTTGTAGCGATCCCACAAATAAATGCCGGCAACCAGCGCGACACCGAGCAGCACGAGAATCAAACGCAGGGTATCCGGATCCATCTGACTATCGTCTTGTTAGGGCCTGTTAACACAAACTGAAGCGTTGCTGTTGTGCCTGAAAAAGCGCCAATCAAGGCGCGAGGCGCGAGGTTTGGTTGTTCCAAATGAGCAACGAGCAACGCCGAGTGGCGCTTTTTCAGGCGCAACCCGCAGGGCCGGCGCCCTTTTTCCGCCTGACGGCGTTATCAGTCGTTCGTT
>JANQLO010000068.1 GCA_028280505.1 Chromatiales bacterium
TGGGCCCCTTGCTGGTGCTCGCATTTTCGGTTCACCTGGGTTGGACGCCGGTTAGCGGTAACCAGGCGCCCGGCAGCCTGCTGTTGCCGGCCGTCACGCTGGGCTTGTCGATGGCCGCGATCACGACGCGCATGGTACGGAGCAGTTTGCTCGAGATCGCCGAACAATCGTTTTTGCGTACCGCGCGTTGCAAAGGCCTGGGCGAGCGCGTGGTGCTTTGGCGGCATGCCTTGCCGAATGCCCTGTTGCCGGTGATTACCGTTCTGGGTTTGCAACTCGGCGCCCTGCTTGCCGGGGCGGTGATTACCGAGGTGGTGTTTGCCTGGCCGGGGATCGGCTCTTTGCTGATCGATGCCATACGACAGCGCGATTATCCGGTGGTGCAGGGCGTGGTGTTGCTGATTGCGCTGAGTTACGTGCTGATCAATCGACTGACCGATCTAGTCAGCAGCCGGCTCGATCCACGTATCCGGGCAACAGTCTGATGCGGTTGCCGTTAATCATTCTCGCTGTCTGGGTATTGATGGCGTTGATCGGGCAATGGCCGCAACTGGACCCGCACGACATCGCCTTGCCGGATATCTTGCTGCCGCCATCGACGGCTCATCCCTTGGGTACGGATGAACTGGGTCGGCCCGTACTCGATCGCCTGTTGGCCGGTGCCGGTGTTTCGTTGCTGGTTGCCGTGGTCACGGTGGTCATCTCGGCTTCGATCGGCATCGTCATCGGGCTGATCGCCGGTTATTTCGGTGGCTGGATCGACCGCGTGATCAGCCGTTTGATCGAGATCTTCCTGGCGTTTCCGGGCATGCTCCTGGCCATCGCCATGGCAGCGATGACCGGGCCCGGCATCGAGAATGTGATCATCGCCCTGAGCGTCATGGGGTGGGTGGGTTATGCGCGCTTGGTAAGGGTGCAGGTGATGTCGTTGCGCCAGCGTGAACACGTGCTGGCAGCCGTCGGAATGGGTCAAACGGCCCCGGTAGTCATGCGCCGCCATCTGTTGCCGCTGGTCATGGCGCCGGTCTGGGTCGAAGCCAGTTTCGGGCTGGCTGGCGCCGTGGTCGCCGAGGCGGGCCTGTCATTTCTCGGTTTGGGTATTCAGCCGCCGGAGGCTTCCTGGGGCGGTATGATCCGCGATGGGGTACGCTATCTGCTTGTCGCGCCACATCTGGTGCTGATGCCCGGTATTGCGCTCTTTTTAGTGGTTTTGGCGGCGAATCTGCTCGGCGATGCGCTACGCGATCGTCTCGATGTCACTTCACATAAAAGGCCGTGAAGTACAGATCGTCGACAATCGGACTGCCGGTGAGCGATTCCAGCCGGCTGCGCACCTCGCCCAGCGCGGCTTTGCGCAGGTTCTCCTTGCCGTTGCGGGTTTTCAGCGTTTTGCCGTTCTTGCCTGCCAGCAGCATGAGAATATGATGCCGAATCGCCGGTTCGTGCAGCTCGATCTTCGGAATCTCCGATGCGGTTTTGGTCATGAGTTGGATGTCACACCGGATATACTTCGGGCCACCGGTCAGGTTACTGACGAACGAGGGTTTCAAGGCGTAATAGCCGATATCGACCTCGGCTTCTTCGTCATCGGCCGCATAACCCGGCATGGCGAACGTCATGACCGCAAGTAGCACGATAAGCATTTGGGTGATGACGGATTGTACGAACTGTCCATTCATAACGAGATCACGCTGTTGAGTTTTCCATTTATCCTGCAACGGAGAACACGCTAATGCTGCATGGTCCGGTGATGGTCGACTTGCTCGGTGCAGAGATCACAGGCGCAGATCGCGATCTTCTGCTGCACCCGGCAACCGGCGGTGTCATCCTGTTCAGCCGCAACTTCGAATCGCCGCAACAGGTCTATCGGCTGATTCGGCAGATTCATGAATTACGATCGCCACACCTGCTCATTGCCGTCGATCAGGAGGGTGGCCGGGTGCAGCGCTTTCGGGACGGCTTCACTTTGTTGCCGCCCGCCGCGAGTTTCGAGCACAAGTGTGGTGGCGATTTGCATGCGGCAAAACAGGCGACGCGGGAAATCGGTTGGCTGATGGCCGCCGAACTGCGGGCGGTCGGGGTCGATTTCAGTTTCGCCCCCGTTCTGGACCTGAATTTTGGCGTCAGCAGCGTCATCGGTGATCGGGCGTTTGCGAAATCGGCCGACAACGTGGCTCAACTGGCCGGTGCTTGGGCGCTTGGCGCCCGCGAGGCAGGCATGATCAGCGTGGGTAAACACTTTCCCGGCCATGGCGGCGTCGCGGCCGATTCCCATCTGGACCTGCCGATCGACGAACGGCCCTTTGAACACATCGAACACAGCGATCTACGGCCGTTCATGCATCTTATCGGCAATGGCCTGGAGGCCGTCATGCCGGCGCATGTGATCTATGCGGCCTGCGATCCGAATCCGGCCGGGTTCTCGCGCTTTTGGCTACAGGATGTTCTGCGCGACCGTCTCGGTTTTCATGGTGCCATCTTCAGCGACGATCTCAGCATGGCGGCTGCCGAACATGGCGGCAGTTATGCGGAACGGGCGCGCGCTGCGCTCACGGCGGGTTGCGATATGGTGTTGGCGTGCAACAATCCGGACGGCGCATGCGAGGTGCTCGAAGAGTTACGCGACTATCACGACCCTGTTGCGCAATCGCGCATGGCGCGCCTGCGCGGACGCCCGATGCCCAACGTCCGTCAGTTGACACATGACCGACGCTGGCAGAAGGCAAGCGAGTTGGCTTCACGTTTGATCGCCGATACCACATTGGATTTGAATCTGGACGAGCCGATATGAATGAGCTGTATGATGAAGTCGTCTCCGTTATGGATGCTGCCGACCTGTTACATGACAGGGCAGAAGTCGAAGCGGCCTGCGACCGCATGGCCGACGCGATCAATCGCGATATGAAAGATCGCGATGTCGTGGTGTTATGCATCATGAATGGCGGCTTGGTCGCATCGGGAATGCTGTTGCCGCGTTTACGATTTCCGTTACGCGTCGACTATATGCACGTCAGCCGTTATCGCGAGCGTACCTTGGGTGACGAACTGCACTGGAAGGTCGAGCCGACCAACGAATTGGCGGGTAAGGATGTAATCGTCGTCGACGATATCTTGGACGAGGGCTATACCCTGGAGGCCATCATCCGTTTTTGCGAAGACCAGTCGGCGGCCAGCGTGAATGCCGCGGTGCTCGTTCAAAAGCGACATGATCGCGGCGTGCGTCCGCCGGTCGCC
Source organism: Chromatiales bacterium (assembly GCA_028280505.1). GTDB lineage: Bacteria > Pseudomonadota > Gammaproteobacteria > Chromatiales > Chromatiaceae > Thiosocius. Next base: position 3,235 of record JANQLO010000068.1, read on the forward strand.
TACATCGGTTTGGAGGTGCCGGACCGCTATGTGTTCGGTTACGGTATGGATTACAAAGGGTATTGGCGCAATGCCGCCGGCATTTACGCCGTGGCCGAAACCAACGACACCTGAAAACGGGAACAACAAGCAGTGCAGATGTTAGGCATCATCGGCGGCTCCGGGCTCACCCGGCTGGACGCTTTGCGGGTCGATCGGCAGGAACTGGTGGCGACGCCTTATGGCGAACCGTCGGCACCATTGACCTTCGGTCATTTCGACGGCAGCCCAATCGTGTTTTTGCCGCGTCATGGTGGGGCCCATACCATACCGCCACACAAGGTGAACTACCGCGCGAATCTTTGGGCAATGAAGCAGGTCGGCGTCGATCGTATCGTTGGTATGGCCGCGGTTGGCGGGATCACCGCCCGCATGGCACCCGGGGTGCTGTGCGTTCCCGACCAGATCATCGATTACACCTGGGGCCGCGAACACACATTGTTCGAAACCGATCTCGATAGTGTGACCCATATCGATTTCACCGATCCTTATTGCGCGGAACTGCGTCAGACGCTTTTAACGGCAGCCACCGAGCCTGGCGTCGTGGTGAACGACGGCGGCACCTATGGGGCAACCCAGGGACCCCGTCTGGAATCGTCCGCCGAGATTCGTAGGCTCGAACGCGACGGCTGCGACATGGTCGGTATGACCGGCATGCCCGAGACATCGATCGCGCGTGAGCTGGGCTTGTGTTATGCCTGCTTGGCGCTCAGCGTGAATTGGGCTGCAGGCAAGACCGATGGTCCCATCACCATGGCCGAAATCGAACGTAATCTGGCCGCGGGTATGGGCGAGGCACGAAAGATACTGGCAAATCTGGCTGGCGCATGATTTTTCGAGCGATGTTACTCACCCTGGCAGGTGTTTTGCCGACTGATACCAAAGCCGCAGCGCCGTCCTTCGACGAAGGCATGCAGGCACTCAGTCGCGGCGACTATGCGATAGCCTATTGTCATTGGTTGCCGCTCGCCAAGCGTGGCTATACCGAGGCGCAGTATCACATCGGTTGGCTGTACGCGAACGGCAACGGGCTCGCCGTCGATATCGAACGTGCCTTGCATTGGTGGATGCAGGCGGCGGAGCAGGGCCATACGGATGCGCAGTTCGCCGTCGGTCTCGCCTATACAACCGGCGAGGGCATCGGTAAGAATCTGGCGCATGCCGTCGATTGGTATTTGGTCGCGGCCAGGCACGGTCACGAGGACGCGCGAGACATCCTGGTTCAACTCAACGGCGATCCGGCCACAAATCTGCTGACATCGCATCCGGAGTTGGCTCGGGAACCCTGGTTCGGATGGCAAACGGAAGTGGTTAACGCACGCGTCAACCTTCGTAGCGGCCCCGGAACGGACCATCGAATCGTCGCTAAACTGGAAAAGGGCGACAGTGTGAGAGTCATCGGCCGTCGCGGCGATTGGCTCATGCTGGCACACGGCGATATGGCCGACGGCATCGCCTGGATCCATGGCGCTTTGGTGAGAGATACCGGGAATTAGGTCATAATTCTCAAAATCGTTTTTCGCACATAACTCGCAGAGAGGGATAGCATGACAACGGCAGAACAACAAAAGACCGGTGGCGGACTCTTTTCGAAACTGGTAGTCGTGGTTTTGTTGGCGGTCGCGATCGGTTTGTATCTTCAGATTGTGATGATGGACGGCGAACGCCAAGCTAACCGGAATCCTGCCCCTCAGGTCAGTGTTCCGATTGTGGAAAGCGATGCACCGGCCGAGCCCCAGCAGGTGCCCAGACCCCTGCCCGAAGATCAGCAGGCCCTGATCATGCGGGTCTTCGCACCGGAGCTTGGCGGTGCGACGGGTGCTGATTGAACGAGTGCCATCATTGCGTAGCGCACTCGTGCGATGATCATTTTTGTCGGCCGATACGTGAAGCTTGCCCAGTTTCAAATGTTGGGTCGAAGTTTCAGCAGATCGCACCTGTCCCCCATTTTCTAGTTTGTCCGATTCCGACTCTCGTTGCTAATCGGTTTCTGTTTAGCCGATGTTTCGTCGCCGGCTTGTCCCGGCGCAAGTTCGACAATTTTCAGCGGCTTTCGCGCTGGAATGGATTCTGGGCTTTTTGCTCGATTTTATTGCCGATCGGCATACTGAGAAAAAAATGACTGAAGCATCTCAGATGATTTTACTTTGACGCATGTCAATTTACTTGTCGTGGGCCTGCTGCAAAGATGATGTCCGTCGCAAATTTGGTATTTGCCGCGTGGGGCTGACGTGCTGCACAGCACGTAGATTCCACCAACAAAAAGCGCAAAGGATCAAGGAGTCAAGCGGGAACGCTTTCGTTGTTATGGAGCTGTTCAATGTATCGGGTCGACCGGCGTCACGTTAGCCGCGGTCGATCAATGCCGGGTTTTTTCTTAGTCGCTTTGCTGCTGGCGCCGGTGGTATCGAGCGCGGATGCGGACGGTCATTCGTTGCTGCCGGAAAATGCGAAATCGTCAGAGTTGGCGACGGATGCCCATTGTGCCGCCAATACCAGCAATGATGCCTTACCCAAGTTGGCCGCACCGCCAGCGGCTACACAACACTGCTTCGTCAAACCCCGCACCGCGCGCCTCAGTGCGCAATCGACCCTGATCGTCGACATTCGGCCACAACAGGCCTTCGCGCAATACCGTATTCCCGGTTCCATCCGTATTCCCCTCTATGCGCTGGGTAAAAAGCCGTTCCTGAAAGGCCGGCCGTTGCTCATCGTGGGTGCACCGCGGATCGTACTTACCTCACCCAACCTCTGTGATGACCTCAAACGCTGGGGTTTGCACGATGCCAAAGTCCTAGATCGCGGGATTGCCGCCTGGCAACATAGCGGCGGCACCTTCGAAGGCACCCAACCGTCGATACAGGCACTGCTCGCAATCAAACCCGGTGAACTGTTCGTGGCAACCGGCGCACGCGACTGGCTCATCGTCACACCCGATAGCACCATCGATACCGTTCAGTCGCTCTTCCCTCGGGCCGAGATCCAAACCCTCGGCGAAAATGCACACATGGCCCAAACTGAACGCTGGTTTGCCGAGGAATCAAAAACGGCGGCCAAGGCCGTCCTGATTGCCACGGCCAAAGACAACACGGCCCATCAAGCGACGATCGAGCAAATGCTCAAGCATTTTGCCGATCGTGACATCTATGTCCTCGATGGTGGCATTGCGGCCTACCGCGCGTTCCTGGATACCCGGCGGGCCTTGCTCGCCCGACCCGCGGGCAGTGCTATTCGTGATCAAAAACGGTGTGCCGGATGAAAGCCGTCATCCTCTTGGCGTTGCTGTTGGCCATCGGCATGGCCGGCATCTTGTTTTACAGCAAACAGCCCACCGAAGAGATTGCAGTATTCGACCCACAGGTCAGCTACCCCATCGAACGGGTCGTCAAATACAGCTTCTCGGTCAACAACCCCGGCAACCGCGTCCTCAGGCAAACCGGTTTCTGGATCTATGCCCCGGTACGTCAAACCGAGCACCAGTGGGTACAAGACATCCGTGCAAACGTTCCTTACACCGTGCAACACGACGACGTCGGCAATCAGCGTCTGCAATTCACCCTCGACACCCTGCCACCGTTCGCCTCGAAGATTGTCGACGTCACCGTACAACTGCGCCTGAGCAAGGACGCGGTTGAACAACCCAACCCGCAGAACAAAGGTAACAACCTCGACGCGCAACGCTTTATCGAACTCAACGATCCTGCACTCCAGGCGCAAGCCGGCAAACTGATCGCCGCATCCCCCACAGACACCGCGCGCAAGACCTTTGACTGGGTCAGGTCCGCGGTCAAAAACACCGGCTATATCGACAAAGATCGCGGCGCGGCATACGCCTTGGCCACCGGTACGGGCGATTGCTCCGAGCACATGTATCTGAACACCGCGCTCAACCGCATCAATGGCATACCGGCGCGGGGGATCGCCGGTTTTGTTATCGAGCATGACGGTGTGCTCAAGCCGGCCGAGCTGCACAACTGGTCGCAGGTACAACTCGAACAGAGCTGGCAGGTCGTCGACACCGATCTGGGGCAGTTCGCGCCGGACCCGAGCACCTACTTGGCGATGCGGATTCTCGACAGTCAATCGCCGTTCTATGGCGATGGGTCGCAACAACTCTTCGGTTACCCATCCGACATCGCTGTGCGGATGAACTGAACAAAACCAACACGAATAACGATGACACGCAGGCAAGGCATGGAAGAAAGTCAGAAGGACGTAGCGGCAACGAAGTCTTCGGCATATCGACAGCTTTTTTTGTTGCTGATCATCATGGGGGTGAGTTTGCTCTCGGTGCCTGCCTGGGCGCTCACGTTGACGACCGATGAAACCATTGGTGCGATGGACTACACGTACGACGGTACGGACTTGGTCATTGATGGGGCGACGGTATCGATCGAGGGTGAGCACATCTTTACGTCACTCAGGTTGATTAATGGTGCGGTATTGACGCATCCGGTGGGTTATGCGGATGGGGTGACGCTCAATGTGGCGGGGACAGTAGAGATCGATGCGACATCGCAGATAGCGCTGACCGGGCGCGGTTTAGGCAGGGAAGGGCCTGGTGGTACGGCGACTAATGTTTATGTTGGTGCGAGTCATGGTGGTCAAGGCGGTGTGTATGGTGGCCAACCGGTTGCTGCAACCTATGGCATTGCTTCGGAGCCTACCGAGCTGGGTTCGGGGACACATGCGGTTACGAGCAGC
>JANQLO010000071.1 GCA_028280505.1 Chromatiales bacterium
GCCGACTTCAGGATTTTTGCGCGGGTCGATCATGGCGCGGGGGCAAGTAGCGTCGGTATGGCACTGCCGCCGACCCAGTTGTTGATTTTCGGCAAACCCAAAGGTGGTACGGCGTTGATGCAAAGCGCGCGGACCGTCGGTATCGATTTGCCGTTGAAGTATCTGGTTTGGAAAGACGCCGAGGGTAAGGTTCAGGTGTCATGGAATGATGCCGCCTGGGTGGCTGCGCGCCACGGTATCACCGATAAGGCGAAGGTGGTCAACACGGTTCAGGGCGCCTTGCGCAAGTTCGCGATCGAGGCCGCCAAACCCTGATGTCCGAAGAGCCCGCCGCGGCGCGTCTGGCGCGCTACCTGGACGGCTGGCACGCCGCGCCGTCTGTTTCCGAACTGGCGGATGTACTCCCGCCGTTGGAAAGCATCACAGCACTTTGGGCGCAAAGCGATTTTGCTGCACAGGCCTGTTTGCGTGATCCCGGTGCGTTGGCCGGACTGCAGCGTGACGGTTTGCTCGAACGTCCCTATGCCGGTGGCGAGATGGCCGAGGGCTTGTCCCGGCGGCTGGATGGCGTCGGCGAAGAGGATGCGTTGGTTGCGGTGCTGCGTTTGTTTCGGCGCCGCGAGATGTTGCGCATCGTCTGGCGTGATCTGGGTGGTCTGGCATCGCTGGAGGAAACGCTCGAAGACCTATCCGAGTTGGCCGATGTCTGCGTGCGCCAAGCGCTCGATCGGTTGTATGACTGGTCGGTCGCCAAATCGGGTGTGCCGCGCGATGCGGAGGGTAGACCGCAACGCATGATCGTGCTCGGCATGGGCAAACTGGGTGCGCGCGAGCTCAATCTGTCCTCTGACATCGATCTGATTTTTTGCTTCCCGTCACACGGCAAAACCGATGGTCGACGGGCGCTGGAGAACGAGCAGTTTTTTACTCGCCTGGGACGCCAGTTGATCCAGGTCCTGAGTAAGCCAACGGTCGACGGTTTCGTGTTCCGGGTCGATATGCGTTTGCGTCCTTTCGGTGATGCCGGGCCGTTGGCGGTGTCGATCGATGCCATGGAGCATTATTATCATTCGCAGGCGCGCGATTGGGAGCGCTACGCTATGGTCAAAGCGCGTGCGATCACCGGTGAATCGGAAGACATCGCGGCGTTGGAGACCGTGCTCCGTGCCTTTGTCTACCGGCGTTATATCGATTTCGGCGTGATCGAGTCCATCCGAGAGATGAAGCGTCTGATCGAGGCTGAGTTGCACCGCAAAGGTATGGACGCCAACATCAAGCTCGGTCAGGGTGGGATTCGCGAGATCGAGTTCATCGGTCAGGCCTTCCAGCTGGTGCGCGGCGGGCGTGCCCCGGAACTTCAAACACGCGCTATCCAGACCGTTTTGCGCTTGCTCGGCCAAAAAGATATTTTGCCCGGCTATGCAGTCAACGAGTTGCTCGATGCCTATCGGTTTTTGCGTCTCACGGAGAACCGAATACAGGCCTGGAAAGACCAGCAGACCCATAAGCTACCGGACGATCCGGTCGGTCGGGTGCGTCTGGCCGCCAGTATGGGGTTTGACGACTGGGAGAGTTTTGCGCAGGTACTCGAACGCCATCGCCAGCGGGTACACGAACAATTCGGCCATGTGTTTGCCGCGCCCCAGGTTGAACAGGTCGAACTGGAAACCGGTCTCGCCGCGGTCTGGACGGCGGTCAAGGATGACGAGGATCAGGCCTTGGCGAGTATACGTGAGGCCGGTTTCGGCGGCGCCAAGGAGATCTTGGACAAGCTGCTGAACTTCCGTGAATCGGCCGTGGCGCGTGCCTTGCCGACCCGAGGTCGGGCCAAGCTCGATCAATTGATGCCGTCATTGATCGAGGCGGCCGCACAATCTGGCGAGCCCGATGTAACGTTAGAACGATTGATCAGTCTGGTTGCCGCGATTGTCCGTCGTACCGCCTATCTTGATCTGCTGGTCGAGAATCCGCTGGCCTTGTCTCAGCTGGTCAGGTTGGTGAGCGAGAGCAGCTGGGTCGCCTCGCAGCTGACTTTGCGTCCGTTGTTGCTGGACGAATTGCTCGATCCCCGGCGTCTGTACTCGCCACTGCATACCAGTGAGTTGACGGCTGAGCTGAATACGCTGTTGGCAACCTTGGACGATGGTGACACCGAACAGGAAATGGACCGGCTGCGCCAGTTCGCCCAGGGTAACCGCCTGCGGGTCGCGGCGGCCGATATCGTCGGTGCGATTCCTCTGATGGTTGTGAGTGACTACCTCACCGAAATCGCCGAGGTGACGCTGCAGAGCGTACAAGCCAGTGTCTGGCGTGACCTGACGGGCAAGTATGGTCGTCCCGGCAGTCTCGAAGGCATGGAAAGCGGTTTCGCAGTGATTGGTTACGGCAAGCTCGGGGGTATCGAACTGGGTTACGCGTCGGATCTGGATTTGGTCTTTCTGCATGGTAGCGGCAAGTTGACCGCCGTGACCGACGGGCGCCGCAGTGTTGCCAATGATGTTTTTTATGCTCGTATGGGACAGCGTGTCATTCATATGACAACGACCCGGATGCCGTCCGGTTTGCTGTACGAAACCGACATGAGGTTGCGGCCAAACGGGAATTCGGGCCAATTGGTTGCGTCGTTGACTACCTTCGAAAAGTATCAACTCAACGATGCTTGGACATGGGAACATCAAGCCTTGGTGAGGGCGCGTGCCGTTGCCGGCGATCCGGTCGTGATGGCGCGATTCACCGCGATTCGAAATCAGGTGCTGTGCCAGCCGCGAGATCCCGACAAATTGCTGCACGAGGTGGTCGAGATGCGCCAGAAGATGCGCCAGGCCCTCGATCGTAGCGATGACGGCCACTTTCACATCAAACAGGGCAACGGCGGTCTGGTCGATATCGAGTTCATGGTGCAGTACGCGGTGTTGCGTTGGGCTCATGAATACCCCGACCTGACGGAGTGGACCGATAATGCACGCCTTTTGGAGCGCCTTGCGGAGCACGATCTCTTACCGGACCATGCAGCCGAGCAGCTGTGGAATGCCTATCAGGTGTATCGCGGCGTGGTGCATCGACAGGCGCTGCAGGAACGTTCTTCGGTTGTGCCGATCCGCCAACTCGCCGAAGAGCGGGCCATGGTGTGTGAGATTTGGTCGAAGGTCATGGAATGATCCCAAATGCGCATTCTTCCAGGTGTTTCAAGCCTGTACGGCTACCGGGAAGGACGGCTTTGTGTTTCAATTAACGGCTACCCCGAAGGGCGTTGCGGGTTTACGCGACCGGCGACGCCGACTGTTTTCTGGAGTTCGACCGATATGCAAACCATGGCAGATCGCGATGGCCTGATCTGGCTCGATGGCGAGATGATTCCCTGGCGCGAGGCCAAGACCCACGTGCTCACCCATACCCTGCACTACGGCATGGGGGTATTCGAAGGGGTCCGTGCCTACCATGCCGAACAGGGCACGGCGATTTTCCGTCTCGACGAGCATACCGATCGGCTGTTCCGTTCGGCCCATATCCTCGGTATGCCGATGCCCTATGACCGCCAACAGGTCAATGAGGCCCAACGCCTGGCGGTTCGCGAGAACAAGCTGGATTCGGCCTACATTCGTCCGATGTGTTTCTACGGCTCAGAGGGCATGGGGCTGCGTGCCGATAACCTTAAGGTTCATTGCATGGTTGCGGCCTGGGCCTGGGGAGCCTACCTGGGTGAAGAGGGGATGACCAAGGGGATTCGTATTCGCGTGTCTTCGTTCACCCGTCATCACGTCAACGCCGTGATGTGCCGCGCCAAGGCCAATGGCAATTACATGAATTCCATGATGGCATTGAAAGAGGCGCTGGAAACCGGCTATGACGAGGCCCTGTTGCTGGATGCCAATGGTTTCGTCATGGAGGGGTCGGGGGAGAATATCTTCATCGTTCGGGATGGTGTGTTGTACACCCCTGATTTGACCTCGGCATTGGACGGCATTACCCGCAGGACGGTGATGCAACTGGCCGATGAGGAAGGGCTCAAAGTGATCGAAAAGCGTATCACCCGTGACGAAGTCTATATCGCTGACGAGGCCTTTTTTACCGGTACCGCGGCCGAGGTTACGCCGATTCGCGAGGTCGATGGCCGCGCGATCGGCAGCGGCAGCCGGGGACCGATCACCGAGCGCCTGCAAAGCCTGTATTTCGATGCGGTTCATGGCCGCAGCCCGGCGCATACTGACTGGCTGAACCGAGTTTGAGCCAATGTATCGGAGAGACGCATGAGTGCCAATACCGCCAAACCCGGCGATGACGCCGTAATCAAGGTCAGTCGTTCCGATCTGCCGTTAAGTTGTCCGAGGCCGGAAGACGAAGTCTGGAATATGCATCCCCGGGTTTATTTACCAATCGAAAAGACCGGTGAGGCGACCTGTCCCTACTGTGGCGCACGCTACGTGTTGGACGATTGACTCCAGCGCCGCCGACCGAAGACGCCATACTGGTCGTCGGTCCTTCCTGGGTCGGCGACATGGTGATGGCGCAGAGCCTGTTCAAAGCGCTGCGTGTGCAGCATCCGAATACCCCGATCGATGTGCTCGCCCCGGGCTGGAGCCTGCCCTTGTTGGCACGTATGCCGGAGGTTAGGGCCGGGATAGAGATGCCGCTCGGCCATGGGCGTTTTGGCTTTGCTGCGCGCTGGCAGCTGGGACGATCGTTGCGCGGGAGTTATACGCAGGCGGTCGTATTACCGAATTCCTGGAAGTCCGCCGTTGTGCCCTGGGCCGCCGTTATCGAAAGGCGCACGGGTTGGCGGGGAGAAATGCGCTACGGTCTGCTCAACGATCTGCGTCTATTGGATAAGCGGCGTTATCCGATGACGGTGCAGCGGTTTGTTGCACTGGCGGTTGCCCCTGATGCCGCATTGCCCGATATCCAACCGCCGCTTCTCGAGGTAAGCGTGGACGACGCTCAGTCGGCGATGCGGGCCCTCGGTGTGCAAAAATCGGCCAGTCGGCCGGTGCTGGCGATTTGCCCGGGTGCCGAATATGGACCGGCCAAGCAATGGCCGACGGTGCACTATGCGGAACTCGGTCGTCATTTTGCGCGTGCCGGTTGGGACCTCTGGTTGTTCGGTTCGGAAAAGGACGTCGCCGTATGTGAAGGGATTGCGGCAACCTGCAGGGTCAGTACCGTACTGGCCGGGCGCACCACGCTCGAGCAGGCCGTCGATCTGATGTCCTTGGCCGATGCCGTGGTATCGAACGATTCCGGTTTGATGCATGTTGCCGCGGCCTTGGATCGCCCTTTGGTGGCACTGTATGGCTCTTCGGATCCCGGTTTTACGCCGCCGCTCAACGAACGCCACAAAGTTGTCAGTCTCGGCCTGTCCTGCAGCCCTTGCTTCGAGCGGATATGTCCTTTGGGGACCACGGCCTGTCTGGTCGACATGACGGTAGATCAAGTCGCCAGCGCGCTCGAATCGGTGACTGCCTGAGCATGCGTATTCTGCTGGTGAAAACGTCGTCGCTGGGCGATCTCATCCACAGTTTTCCGGCTTTGACCGACGCCGGTCTTGCGGTGCCCGGGCTATGTGTCGATTGGTTGGTGGAAGAGTCTTTTAGTGATGTGCCTGCTTGGCATCCCCTGGTATCCGAGGTGATCCCGGTCGCGCTGCGACGCTGGCGGCATGGTTGGTGGAGGGCCTGGCGACGCGGTGAACTGACTGAGTTCCGACAAGGCTTGCAACGTGAAGAATACGATTTGGTGATCGATGCGCAGGGGCTGTTCAAAAGTGCCGCCCTTGCCCGCTTCGCACATGGTACGCGTGTCGGTTATAGCATGCGTAGCGCACGTGAATCCGTTGCGGCTTGGTTCTATCAACGCCAGTTCAACGTGTCGCGCGAGCAGCACGCGATCGAGCGTGTGCGCGCGTTGTTCGCCATGGCGTTGGATTACCCTTTGCCGAAAAGTGCGCCCGACTACGGTCTGCATTTTTCCACCGTACACGATGCCGGCCTTCGCCGACTCGTGTTGTTGCATGGCACGACCTGGGCCAGCAAGCATTGGCCAGAGCGGTATTGGGCGGAGTTGACGCATTTGGCTACGGAAGCGGGTTTTGAAGTCGTGCTGCCATGGGGCGATCCGGATGATCGTTTGCGTGCCGAGCGTATCATCAAGGCGGCGGGGTCCGGTGAGTTATTGCCGCGCCTGGGTCTGACCGATCTGGCGCGTACCTTGGCATCGGCCAGTGGCGTGGTCGGGGTCGACTCGGGGTTGGCGCATCTGGCTGCTGCTGTGGGCGTGCCGGCGGTGACCTTGTATGGGCCGACGCGTGCCGAGCTGACAGGTGCGATTGGGCCACGGCAGCATAATCTGGTCGTCGATTTCGAATGTGCTCCATGCATGTACCGCGAGTGTAGCTATCAGGGGCAGTCCAAGGTGCAGCCGGCGTGTTTCGGTTCATTGGATGCTCACAAAGTGTTCGAACAGCTGCGCATCCAAATCGACATGGCCACCTGATGAAGTTCGCCTTTGTGGTTTCGATGTGGTTTCCGTTCGGGGGTATGCAACGTTCGTTGCTGCGGATCGCCCAGGCCTGTGTCGATACCGGCCATGAGGTGCATATCTACACCGGCGAATGGCGTGGTGAGCGGCCCGATGGCGCTCAGGTGTTCGAGCTGGACACCCGGGCCGCGAGCAATCATGCGAGCAACGATCGTTTAGCCGAAGCTTTCGCAGCGGCCACCGCAGACGGGGATTACGATTGCCGAGTGGGTTTTACCAAAATACCAGGGTTGGACATCTACTACGCAGGCGATCCTTGTTACGTAGCACGGGTCGCCGAGACTAAGCCGTTTTTCTACACTTGGTGGACTCGTTACCGCGCTTTTCGCCGCCAGGAAGCGGCGGTGTTCGCGCCAGGCAAAACAACCGAAATCCTGCTGATCGCGCATCAGGAGAAGGATAAGTTCATCCACTACTATGGTACCGAAGAACAGCGCTTTCACCTGCTGCCGCCGGGGATCAATCGTGGGCCGCTGCTAGCTTTGGATCCGGCCGATGAGCGTGCTCGATTGCGTCGAGAATTTGGGTTCGGGGAGCAACATAAGGTTTTATTGTGTGTCGGTTCGGGTTTCACGACCAAGGGTGTCGACCGGGTGATCGAGGCGGTTGCCGAGCTGCCGGATGACTTACGCACGAGTTGCCGATTGTTAGTCGTTGGACGAGGTAAAGCGGCGCCTCTGGAGCGGCTGGTTAAACGGCGCGGGCTTGGGTCACAGGTGTTTTTCCTCGGCACTCGTGACGATGTGCCGGCCTTGTATCGCGCTGCCGATTATCTGGTGCATGCTGCACGTACCGAGAATACCGGTACCGCATTGATCGAAGCGATGTGTAGTGGTTTGCCGATATTGGTTAGCGGTAACTGTGGTTTCGCCGATCATGTGCGGCATGCGGATGCGGGTATTGTTTTGAAGCAACCCTTCGATCAAAACGAATTGAACCGAGAGCTGGCCGATTTCATACGGAGTGAACGTTGTGCGGATTGGCGTGAAAACGGCCCTGCCTATTGTGAACGAACCGATCTCTACAGTCTGATCGAACGTGCCGCCGAGATCATCATCGACCGCGGTAAACAAAATCGGAGGATATGTGCTGAAGGTGCTTGAGCGCTATCGGGCGGTTTTTCCCGAGACCGATCTGAGCCAACTTTGTGCGCTCGACGGCGAGGTGTTCAAACGCATCCAAAATCGCCGCACCTTTCGTATCGAGCGCGACGGTCGCGCGTTTTTTGTCAAGTGTCATCACGGTGTCGGATGGCGTGAGATCATCAAGAATCTGCTGATGCTCAAGCAGCCGGTCCTTGGTGCGATGAACGAATGGTTGGCGATCTTGCGTCTGCACGAGTTGGGTATAGAGACCATGCAGCCGGTGGCGGTCGGTGTTCATGGTTCGAATCCGGCAAGCCAGGATTCCGTGCTGGTGACCGAAGCGCTGGGTGATTGCATGAGTCTGGAGAACTATTGTCGTGGTTGGTCAGCAGCGCCCCCGTCGGTCGCGGTTAAGCGTTTGTTGATTCGGCGGTTGGCGCAGATTGCGCGCCGCCTGCATCAGAACGGCGTGAATCATCGTGATTTCTATCTTTGTCATTTCTTGCTTGGGCAGCCGTGGGATGGCGACGAGGCAGGCCTGCATCTCTATCTGATAGATCTACATCGAGTACAACGACGTAAGCAAACACCGCGGCGCTGGGCCGTAAAGGATGTCGGTTCGCTATGGTTTTCGGCGCGTGAGATCGACTTGCCGTTGACTCGGGCCGACCTGCTGCGCTTTATGCGTGAATACAGCGGTATCGATCTTCGCGAGACGTTACGGCGTGACGCCGATTTCTGGACAGCGGTGCGTCGGCGCGCCGATGCCTTGTATGCCACGCGTCCGGTGCTGCAGCGTGATGAGGCATGACTGCATGCCTACGACGGAACGCGGATTGGAGGTGATTGACGGAAGAGTCGAGTTGGTCGACGGGCCGACGTTGCACTGTGCCAGGGTATTACGGGCGCTGCCCGGTAAGCGCCACGTCTGCGAAGGTTTGTTCGATGGCCGGCGGGTGGTCGCCAAGTTCTATCTCGACCCGCAGCGTGGCTCGATACATCTGCAACGTGAGCTCACGGGGCTGAATGCATTTGCGCAAGCCGGTATAGCGGCACCGACCGTGTTGTGGCATGGATTGGATCTGCAGGGTCGCGCGGTGCTGGTAATGAGTTTCATCGAACAGGCCGAACCGGTTAATCGCCATTGGGATGACGCAAGCGACGAGCAATGCGAGACCCTAGTCGCCGAGCTGAGCTCGTTACTGGCGCGGCATCACCAGGCAGGGCTTTGTCAGGTCGATGTTCATCTGGGCAATTTTCTGCTGACCGATGGAGAGCTCTATAGTTTGGACGGCGATGCGGTAACCGTTGATCGCCAACCGTTGGCATGGCGTCCATCGTTGAGCAATCTCGCCTTGCTTTACGCCCAGTTGCCGCCCGAATGGGATGAGCGCAGCACCGCGGCGTCCATCGGCTATGCAAGCCAACGTGGGTGGCCGCCGCGCCGAGTTGCCGCAGACCTGCCGGAGTTGATCGAGCGTGCTCGGCGGAAGCGCTGGCGCAAGTTGCGTGACAAGCTCTATCGTGATTGCACTGCGGTGGCACATATGAAGGTTGCCGGACGTGAGCAGTTTGTGATTCGTGACGCAGCCGAACATCTACAAGGTTTGCTGGACGATCCGGATGCGAGTTGCCCCCTCGATCCGGCGCAGCTGCTAAAAAACGGCAATACCGCGACGGTTTGGCGTACGGGGGCGAATGGTCTTTCTGTCGTGGTGAAGCGCTACAATGTGAAGGGTTTTTTGCATGGTCTGGCTCGTCGGCTTAAGGAAAGTCGTGCCTCGATCTCGTGGCGTAATGCTCATAGGCTGAGGTTTTATGGCATCGCCACGCCGGCACCCTTGGCTTATGTCGTACGCAACGAGGGTATGGTGCGGCCGCTGGCCTATTTCATCGCCGAGGCGGTCGATGGTGTCAGTCTTCGTGACTGGGTCGAAAACCATGTCGATCAGCCTGAGCTGGTGCGATCGACAGCGCGCAAGGTCGCCGAGCTGTTTGCATTAATGCAGCAGCTCAGGATTTCGCATGGCGATATGAAGGCGTCGAACTTCATTTTGCATAACGAACGGATAGTCGTGATCGATTTGGACGCTATGAAGGCACATTGTTGGGGGTTGGGTTTTAATCGTGCCTGGCGCAGGGACATAGCACGTTTCACTGCGAACTGGCGTGAGATGCCGGAGATCGCCGACATTTTCGATCAAGAGCTTCGTGCGGTCTTGACCGGTTGAGCGGATACTCGCTTCCACCCCGAATCACTGGCAAAATTCGGTGCTGATTTTGATTTTCCGATTGTTTTCATGATTGTATTGGGCATCTCCGGTGCCGTGAGTCACGACCCTTCAGCGGCATTGTTCGTCGATGGCGAGTTGGTGGCGGCTGCGGAGGAAGAGCGTTTCATCCGCGACAAACATGCCAAGGGGCGCTATCCCTATGAGGCCACGCGTTTCTGTCTCGAATTCGCGGGCATCAAACCGAGTGATGTCGACGTGGTCGCTTTCCCTTATGCGAGCATCCCGTTGGGTAGCCCGGCGCGTTGGCATTACGCGCGGCGCCACTGGTATGCGCCGGATCGGGCGCTTGATGCCATCTTCAATGGCAATCGGCGTTTTCGGCGGAACCTTGGCAAGACCCGAAAGCTGGTTGCTGACCTGGGCATCGACAAGGCCCGGATCGAGCCGGTCGAACACCATTTGACCCATGCGTCGAGCGCCTATCATCTGAGTGGCTTTCAAGAGAAGACCGCGATCTTAAGTATCGATGGTAAAGGCGAATATGCGACGACCTTCTTCGGTTATGGTGAGAACGGCCGCATCCATAAGATCAAAGAGTTTTACGATCCGGACTCACTCGGCGGTATGTATGGTGCGCTGACGGAATATCTCGGTTTCGAGATGCTGGATGGTGAATTCAAGGTTATGGGCATGGCGCCCTACGGTAACCCTAAAAGGTTCGATTTTTCGCGTCTGATCGATTACGACAAGCAGTCGTTCAAAATCAATACCCAATTGATCAATGTAATCGGGTTGCGCCGTTACAAAGATGCGGCCGGTAAGGGTTACTACTTCAGTCCGAAGCTGATCGATTGGCTGGGCCCGAAGCGCGAGGGTGACGAGATTGATGATCCCTATATCGACTATGCCGCGTCGATTCAGCAGTTGCTGGAAGATGTTTCGCTTGGTCTGATTGATCATTACCTCGGCGATGTTTTGCGCGAGACAGGTAAGATCTGTTATGCCGGCGGTGTGGCGCTGAACGTCAAGCTCAATCAACGAATTATCGTGCGCGACGACGTCAAGGAATTGTTCGTGCAGCCGGCCGCCTCGGATGCCGGCACGGCATTGGGTGCGGCCGCTTATGTCGCCAACCGGCAAGGCGATCACGTCAAGCCGATGGCGCACGCCTATCTCGGACCGCGCTACAGTACCGAGCAGTGCATCGAGGCCTGTAAAGCGCACGAGATGCAACCGACATGGCAGCGGGTTGATGACGTGCCGGCGCGCGCCGCGCAGATTTTGGCCGACGGCAACCCGCTGGCTTGGTTTCAGGGACGCATGGAATTCGGACCGCGTGCGCTGGGCAACCGGTCAATCCTCGGTGCGCCGAACGTGGCCGGTATCGCCGAACGGATCAACGAACAGATCAAGTATCGTGAACGCTGGCGTCCGTTCTGTCCCAGTATGCTCGACCGGGTCGCGCCACAGATGCTGCAGACGGATCACCCGGCGCCCTACATGACCTTCACCTTCGACGTGGCCGAGGATTGGAAAGACCGCGTGCCCGAGGTCGTACATGAAGACGGTACGGCACGCGCTCAAGTGGTTACCCGCGAGACCAATCCCCGTTACTACACCCTGATCGAAGAGTTGGAAAAGCTCACCGGTAACGGTGTGATCCTGAATACCTCGTTGAATCGACGTGGTGAGCCAATGGTTTGTTCACCGACCGATGCGTTGAATATGTTCTATGGATCGGAACTGCAGTATTTGATGATGGAAGATGTTCTGATCGTCAAGCAGCGTGCCGATGATGTCTGACGTCATGCAGCCGGTCCGCGTCCTGGCGATTACGCGTAAACCTCATTCGGCCTCGTTCGAACAGCGCATAACGAATTTCGTTGAACCGCTGAAGGCGTTTGGCGTTGAGGTGGATGTTGCCGTTTATCCGAAGAAGTTGTTACGCCAGGTCGCGGTATTGTCGCGTGCCCGGCAATACGATGTGGTTTGGTGGCACCGTCATCTGCTGCCCTGGTGGCAGTTGCGGTTGCTGCGTGGTAAGGCGCGTTACCTCGTTTATGATTTCGATGACCCGGTCTGTTTTTCGACCCGTGAAGACGGTGCGAGCAGTGTTCGGTCTCAACGTTTTCGCCGCTTGGTCGGCGCGGCGGATGCCGTGCTTGCGGGCAGTCACTATTTGCGGGATCTGGCCGAGGCGCACAATGGTAATGTGCATATCGTGCCAATGGCGATCGATCTACCGCCTGAATACGGTTCGGATCTTGGTAAGACGCCCAGAGAACTGCTCTGGTTGGGATCGGAGTCGACCCAGAAGTATCTCGAACTCATACGTCCGGCACTCGAAGACCTGGGCAGACAGCGTCGGGACTTGAAGCTACGCTTGGTCGCGCACAAGCCTATGACATTCGGTGACCTGGATACCGAATTCGTGCAATGGTCGCCGCAGACCCAGGACGAGGCACTGCGCGAATGCACGGTTGGTCTGTGTCCCATGCCGGACAATCCTTGGACGCGGGGGAAGTGCCCGTACAAGGTGCTGCAATACATGTCGCATGCGATGCCTTGGGTAGGTTCGGCGGTTGGGGAGAACATCGTGACTGCCGGCGAGCCGGAGGGCGACAGTGCGCGCGGTCGCGTAGCCATGGCACAGGATGAGTGGGTTGCTGCGATTGTCGCGTTAGTCGATGTGATCGACGACAGTCGCCAGATGGGTATGCGTGCCCGTCGCTACATTGAGGTGAATCACGAGCGACACCACATCGCCGAACGGGTCGCGGCGATCCTACGTGAAGGTCTGTCGGATGCCCTCGTCGGGCACGTGTAGTACGCCGATACCAATTTTCTTGCCGGAGCCGTCCGGGCCGATCAGTTCCTCACAGTCATACTTTTCTTTGAGTTCGCTCCACAACCGGTCAACACGTATTGTCGGCTGGTCCTTGCGATAGAGAATGTCGTGGAAGGCGATGACGCCACCGGGTCTTACCATTTTGCCGTAATCAAGAAAGTCCGCCTTAACACCTTCGTAGGTGTGGTCGCCGTCGATGAAAGCGAAATCGATCGGCTCGCCGCCGAAGCGGTCCGATACGGCCTGTTGAGTCTCGGTTTGATGCGAATCAGCAAGCAACAGATGCATCTTCTGTTCGTCATGTACGAACGCTTGATAGAACTCTGAGCGGCAGTTGGCATAGGCGCCACCGAAGTCGCCCCCGGGGAGGTCCACACTGACCAATGTTGCGTCGTCTGTTGCGGCCTGCGCCCACAGATACAAAGTTCCGCCACGCGCCGTGCCGACCTCCAACACCTTGCGGGGATGAAGTTCACAGATGATCTCGAACAGGCGTTCGATCTCGACCGGATTCTGTCTTGGGCGCATGGTCTTGAAATGGCCGTGTCCACGAAAGACGAAGGGGATGGCGAAACGCGAACGTGCCGACGGCAGGCGTTTTTCAAGGACGGCCAGCTCCTTGAGCGCCCGGTTCTTGGTCGTTTCCGTCAGCAGGTCGTAAAGAAGGCGTTTGATCACGGCAAAAGGTCCTCATGTGCGAATATCGCGTTGGCGTAGGAGAGGGCGCCGTTGTCCGCATATTTCACCTTGTAGAGGTCATAGAGCACGAACCCGTAGTCTCGGAGGAAACGGTCGAGGTCGCCGAGCAATGCGCCGCCTTCATACATGGGATTGAAAAAAATCTCCGTGTAGATCAGGCGGGTTGTTTCCGTCAGTGTATCGGTGGCGCCCTTGAGTGCCATCAGTTCCCCTGCCTGGATATCGAACTTCATCACCTCCAGGTGGGGAGAACCAATGCGTTGTCGCCAGTCATCAATGGTTGTCGATGGCACCTCCAACTCGGATATCTCTTCACCGGCGGCTTGAGAAGTCCGCGCCAACTCTTCGTTGAATGGCAGCAACGAGGTTTTGCCTGTATCGCTGCAGATGATGAGATTCTGGGTGCCCGTATAGTCCGATAGGACCTCGAACTGCGGATGGACACGGTTGTCTTCGGCTGCGTAGCGTTCCAACGCCTCTCGATATTTTGGATGGGCTTCGAACAGATAAGCGTTGGCGTCGGGAAAGGTCTTCAGGAATTTCCTCGTAATTCGGCCGTCGCTTGCGCCTGCGTCCAGCAGGCCTTGAATGCGTCTGCCTTCGAGGAGTCTTGCCATAGTCTCGTAGTGACTCGACAGCGACACCAGGTTGCGGTTTGATGAGATGAGGCTTTTTGCCAGGAGTTTTTTTAGGCTGGGCATTCGGGGTCCGGATCTGCAGCGGGTTGTCGAGCAAGATGCATGGGCCGACCGGGGGGAACGGCCGGGGCAATGCTAGCACAGGCGCGACCAACGCCCATTATGGACAGTGAAACGGAGACGATGCCGGCCAGTGGGTGGGCGTTCAATCGGTGTCGCTGAGGCAACGGTCGAGTGTCCGGTCCCAGGCAGGGAGTGTGATGCCGAACGTGTCTCGCAGTTTGGTCGAATCCATTAGCGAGTTCAGAGGTCTTCGGGCCGGAGTGGGATACTGGCGCGTTTTGATCGGGACCAGCCGACAAGGGAGGTCGAGGCGCTCGCGTATCGCTGAGGCGAAACCGAACCAAGTCGTCGCGCCTGACGGGCCGAGGTGGTAGATGCCCGCAAGGCGAAGTCGTTTGTCGATATCGAGCGGCGTTTGCGCGAGGATTGCGGTCGTGGCCTCGGCGATCGAGCGGCCCCAGGTCGGTGCGCCGCTCTGGTCGTCGACGATGCTGAGTTCTTCCCGTTCGCGCATCAACTTCTGCATGGTGAGCAGAAAATTGTTGCCGCGCAGTCCGTAGACCCAGCTCACCCGAAGGATTAGCGCGGCACATCCGCTGGCCAGTAGCGCTTCGTCGCCGGCGAGTTTCGTACGGCCATATACATTGAGGGGATTGGGTGTATCCGTCTCGACATAGGGCCCGGGTTTCGTACCGTCGTAGACGTAATCCGTCGAGTAGTGAACGACGAGTGTGCCGTGCTTCTTCGCCCATACGCCGATGACTGCGGGAATCTCGGTGTTGAGTTGCATGGCCGCGTTGGGCTCGCTCTCGGCTTTGTCCACGGCGGTGTAGGCAGATGCGTTGACGATGATGTCCGGTGCGACTGTGTCGAGGGTATCTTGTAGCCGGCTGGGTTCTTGAAGGTCGATGATGTGATCCGAACTGTTGCTACGGCTTGTGGTGATCAGCGACCCGGTCGATGGCAGGGTTCGAACCAGTTCGCTCCCGACCTGTCCCGTCGCCCCTAAAAGCAAGATACGCATGCTTAAAAGGAGGTGAAGCGTGATTCGGGAATGTCGGCCAGCAGGGGGGCGGTACGGTCTTTGTCGGACAATATCATTTCGCCGTCAATCGGCCAGTCGATGCCGATTGCCGGGTCGTTCCAGCGCACGGCAAACTCGCTCTGCGGGCTGTAGATATCGGTGGTTTTGTAGCCGAACAGCGCGTATTCACTCATGACGTAGTAGCCGTGGGCAAAACCGGGAGGAACATAGAACTGCAGCCCGTTGTCCTGGTCGAGGACAACCCCGTGCCATTGACGGAACGTGGGCGAGCCGGCCCGCAGGTCCACTGCCACATCGAATACCTTGCCCGCAAAGACCTGCACGAGTTTACCCTGGGCGTAGGGTTCCTGCGCGTGCAGGCCACGCAATACACCGCGTGCAGATCGTGCCAGATTGTCCTGGACGAAGCTTTCTTGGATGCCCGCCTTGCGATAGCGTGTATCCTGCCACACCTCGGCAAGCCAGCCGCGCTGGTCGCCGAAGCGTTTGGGCTCGATCAATTTGAGCCCCGGTAGATCCAGTTCGGTGATTTTCATCTTTGAGAGGTGTACTCGAGGAGGTCGAGGAGGTACCGGCCGTAGCCGTTCTTGCCCAACGGTTCGGCCAGCCGTTGCATCTGCTCGTTGTCGATCCAGCGGTTTCGCCAGGCGATTTCTTCGGGGCAGCAGACCTTGAGACCCTGACGTTTTTCGATCGTTTCGACGAAGCTGGCGGCCTCGAGCAGTGAGTCGTGGGTGCCGGTATCCAGCCAGGCCATACCGCGGCCGAGTTGTTCGAGTCGCAGCTTGCCTTCTTTCAGATACAGATTATTGAGGTCGGTGATCTCGAGTTCCCCGCGCGACGAGGGCTTGAGTGTCGTCGCGAATTCGCAGACCCGTTCATCGTAGAAGTACAAACCGGTTACGGCGTAGTTGGATTTTGGTTGTATTGGTTTTTCCTCCAGGTTGACAACGTGGCCTTTGTCATCGAACTCCGCCACGCCGTAGCGTTCGGGGTCTCGTACCCAGTATCCGAATATGGTCGCTCCATCGGAACTGCCGGCCGCTCGACTCAGCAGCGAACTGAGACCTTGGCCAAAAAAGATGTTGTCACCGAGAATCAGGCAGCAGGGCTGGCCTTTGACAAAGTGACGTCCGATCAGGAAGGCTTCCGCGAGACCGCCGGGATTTTCCTGTATTGCGTAGTCTATGGCCAGACCCCATGGGCTGCCGTCACCGAGCAGTTGCCGAAACAGTGGGTTGTCACGCGGCGTGGTGATGATCAGGATTTCGCGAATCCCCGCCATCATCAAGGTCGACAGCGGGTAGTAGATCATCGGTTTGTCATACACCGGCAAGAGCTGCTTGCTGATCGACAGCGTGATCGGGTGGAGTCTCGTACCCGCGCCGCCGGCTAGTATGATGCCTTTCATTCTTCCGGCCTGTTCCGGCGACTACTGCAGCCCAAGTCGTTGACCGTCATAGTTGTCGGCATTGACGGCTTCGCACCAGTCGAGATGATCAAGATACCATTGTACCGTTTTGCGCATGCCGCTCTCAAAGGTCTCTTGTGGCTGCCAGCCCAGTTGGTTGCGAATTTTGCTGGCATCGATGGCGTAGCGCCAGTCGTGTCCCGGGCGGTCGGCGACGAATGTCTTGAGCTGTGAATGCGGACTGTGGAGCGAGTCTGGAAGTAGTTCATCCAGAAGCAAGCAAAGCGTATCGACGACCTCTAGGTTCGTTTTTTCACTGTTGCCGCCTATGTTGTATATCTCACCAGGTTTGCCTTCGTTAACTGTCAGCCAAATAGCCCGACAATGGTCTTCGACAAACAGCCAGTCCCGCACGTTCTGGCCATCGCCGTAGATTGGTAGTGGCTTACCCTCAAGTGCGTTCAGGATCACCAACGGGATCAACTTTTCCGGAAACTGATAGGGACCATAGTTGTTTGAGCAATTGGTGGTCAGCGTTGGCAGACCATAGGTGTGGTACCAGGCCCTGACCAGATGATCCGACGCGGCCTTGGACGCCGAGTAAGGCGAATTGGGCGCGTAAGGGGTGTCTTCGGAAAAGGTGCCATGATCACCCAAGGAGCCATAGACTTCATCCGTGGAGACGTGCAGGAAACGAAATCTGGCCTGATCGACGTTGTCGAGGGTGCGCCAATAACTCAGCGCATTGTCCAGCAGATTGTAGGTGCCGACGATGTTGGTGTGAATGAAGTCGGCCGGGCCATCGATTGAGCGGTCGACATGGCTTTCGGCCGCGAAGTTGATCAGGTAGGTGGGTGCGAAGTCGTCGATGAGCTGGCGTACCAGATTCGAGTCGGCGATATCGCCTTGGACGAAGCGATGGCGCGGATGGTCGGCGACGTCGGCCACCGTCTGCAGGTTGCCGGCGTAGGTCAAGAGATCGAGGTTGGCAATCTCTGCATTGGTATCCTCAATCAGATGGTGAATGAAATTGCTACCAATGAATCCACAGCCCCCGGTCACAAGAACGCGGGCCCGCCCGTTGGAGTTTCTGACGAACTGCGACATGCAGATGGATTTCCGGATTTGGAATACAGTGCCCGATTTTAATCGAATTGGCCGCTGGTGGGTTAATAAGCGACGCGCGCAAGTCTGAATTTTGGCTGGCGGCAATACTGTGGGTTTGAGAGCAGCGAATGACAGGCCGAACCAAATACCCACTTACGAGCTTCCGACAAATACCAATCTGCCGTTACTGGCAGTCCCGTGGTCGAAGAGATTCCGAGTAGTTTGGCGAAAGCGTTCCAGGTGCGAGGCGGGCTGGGCTTGCTGTGAATGTCGTTCCGACACGGTTGTTTGGCCCTTTTGAATCTCTCTGTCAGCGCAGCCTTACGCTTTGCTCTCCGGTCCTACACTCATACCATTCGCTCTACTAATGATGTAGCGAAACTAGCATGTGTGGGTTTTCTCTGGGTTAATACCGTTTAAGGATACTTCTAAATCAATCCGGAAACAGCTATGTAGTAAACTGGGGAGCACTACTTTTGCGCGACGGGGTCTCGGCAAAAGCGATCATCATTTAGAGCCTGGCTTCAGGCTTGAAGTGCAACGATCAAATGATGCCTTCGAATAGCTCTTCGGGTGTGCGATAGCCATGGTGTTTCCTTGGTCTGGTGTTGAGTTGGCTTGTGATGTTGTTGCACTGCCGCTGCGTGAGCGCGGCCATGCATGGTTCCCATGGATAGGTCCTGGTGGTGGATGAGGCCGTTGGTGTCTTCATTGGTTCCGCGTTCCCGTGAGTGATGGGGTGTGGCGAAATACAAGCGAATGCCGGTTGCACGTTCGATGTCCTGATATCCATGGAATTCGGTTACGTCATGATTGATTCCCTTTAACTTGCCGGTTCAGAGAGATGGCCAGTATCGCAGGTCATCTCGCTTTTTGCGGGAGCGTTGCGGTTGATTTATGAATTTACGTAGTCTAACAAGGCTGTTTGCTATACTTTTTGAATTGTTTTAATCACACTTGTTAATCTTGAAACTACACTAGTGAACTATTATCAACAGTTACTACAATATCGCCCAATACTCTATCAACTAGTGCGACAGCAGCTTATACTACGCTATAGGCGCACTTTTTTTGGTTATTTATGGACGCTATTTAATCCGTTGTTGATGATGTCTGTCACGGCCGTCGTTTTTTCGACGATTTTCAACATGGATTTGAAAACGTACGCGATCTTTCTTTTTGCTGGAATGATTCCATTTTCCTACTTCAGTACCTCTGTTGTCCAAAGCGGTCAGTCGTTCATCCAAAATGAATCATTGTTAAAGAAGATTTATGTCCCTAAGCTTCTTTTTCCCTTGGGTGTAAGCGTTGCTCTATTGATCGATAGTCTCCTTACTTTTGTCGCGCTATTCCTTATAGTAGTAGTAATCGGCGGGAAGATATCATTTGCACTTATTTTTGTTCCCTTTGCATACTTGCTGCTTTTTTTGTTTACTTTTGGCGTGGCATTGGTGATGAGCGTCAGTACAGTATATTCCAGAGACCTCCAGCATATTGTTGGGATATTGATGCAGGCACTCCTATTCCTATCTCCTGTTTTCTACAAGCCTGACGCATTGCAGGGTAAGGTAGCTTGGCTGATTTCACTTAACCCTTTAACTCAGTTCATCGATTTGTTTAGAACTCCAATTTATTCCGGAGAGTTTCCATCGCTAACAACTGTTCTTATCTCAATGGCGTTGGCTGCGACGTCGGTATTTGTCGGCCTGTGGTTCTTTGCAAAACATGAAAATAAAGTAGCGTTTAGATTGTAATAGTGATGAAGGTTATTGTCGAAGATGTCTCGTTGAAATTTCGCCTCTATCACGAGGGGTCA
Organism: Chromatiales bacterium; assembly: GCA_028280505.1. Classification (GTDB taxonomy): domain Bacteria; phylum Pseudomonadota; class Gammaproteobacteria; order Chromatiales; family Chromatiaceae; genus Thiosocius. The sequence continues at coordinate 19,478 of JANQLO010000071.1, forward strand.
GCTTCCGCTAAAGAGTATTTCGCTAATCTGCTTAGGCGACAGAAAAACAAGGCGTTTTCTGACTTTTGGGCACTGAAAAACGTTTCGTTGTCTATTGGGGAAGGTGAGCGGGTGGGTATCATAGGCCGCAACGGCGCAGGGAAAAGCACATTGCTCAAAACGGTCTGTCGAGTGTATGAACCCACTTACGGAAGGATCGTCGCAAATGGGCGCATAGCGCCTCTGTTAGAAATTGGCGCCGGATTTCATCCCGAATTTACCGGCCGAGAGAACATATATTTCAATGGCACTATTCTAGGTTACAACAAGAGGTTGCTTCGTGAAATCGAGAGCGAGGTTATTGCATTTGCGGAGCTCGAGGAGTTTATCGATACCCCGGTAAAATATTATTCGACGGGCATGTATATGAGGCTTGCTTTTTCTCTCGCGACGACGGTGCATCCCGATATTCTGGTGCTTGATGAGTTGTTTGCAGGCGGCGATTCTGAATTTGTTAAACGTGGCAAGGAACGCATGTATCGAATGATCGATCGAGCGAGCGTAATGATCTTGGTATCGCATGATCAGAGCTTGTTACGTTCTCTGTGCAAGCGATTCATCTGGCTTGATCATGGAAAAATCATTGCCGATGGTGATGTCGATGTCCTCAACCGATACTGCGCAGGTTGATTCGGAGCCACGCTTGCATCCGTTGCGCCGCATTTATCGAAAACATCTTGCGCGCTATGGTTGGGCGAGAAAGCTAAAATCAGTGATGTTAGTGGCTTGGGGGGGATATCTAAATATTCGGCACGTAGCCACATGGCGTGTGCAGTCTTCAGTGTTTTTACGGATGTTTGGAAGTCGGACGCGTTCTCGAGTCTACTCAATGTGTTCGTTCGTCGATTACTCTGATGCGATTACGGCTGTATCATACTCGTTAACTCCTCCGCATACAGTCGAACTCGGGATGCCTTCTGTATTTCCTGCTGATAAGCGGGATCGTTTAAGGTCGGAGTCGTGGCTGTTCGGCGCGCCTGAGGTGAGAGCAATTGAGATTCCGGATGCGGAGATTATTGGGCGATGCGAGTTTGTGTTTTCCGGGTCGATATGCCTTCATCACGATCTTTACGATTTCGATCGAGACTTTCCAGCAGAGGAAATGCATGGTCTTCTTAGTATCAACGCTGAGAAAAAGCTGCTAGCCCGCTATGGAAAGAGATGTAGTGGGGTGCCGACTGAGAACGGGGTGATCTCACTTATTGGATCCGCATCCGCGAACTATGTTCATTGGCTTACAGAGTGCGCCCCCAAACTGGCCTTGGTAGACGAGATACCGGAGTTGGCATTGTTGCCGCTGGTCGTCGATGCAGGGTTGCATCCAAATATGCTTGAGGCGTTGCAGTATCTAAATGTCCATCAACGCCGTATCATTACGATTCGCCCGGGCGAAGGTATTCGAGTACGTAGGGCAATCTGTGTTACACCAACTGCCTATGTGCCTTTTGACTTTCGCCGGGGGATTAGTGCGCAGCAGTTACGCATCGCCCCAAACTGGGCGATATACGTGCCGCGTGCGCTGCACGTATTACGCGGACACTTTCTATCACGCTTTACCGAGTTCCCTTCGCCACGGCGCCGACATTTATATTTGCGACGCACATCGCAGTTCCGTCAAATACGGAATGCCGAGGAAGTCGAGGAGTGTGTCAGTGCGCTCGGTTTCGAGATAGTAGAGCCGGAAAGGCTTTCGTTTGCTGAGCAGGTTAGGTTGTTCAGTGCGGCTGATATGGTCGTGGCTCAAGCGGGAGGCGCGCTCGGAAATATAGTTTTTGCCCCCGAAAGGTGCAGAATTATCATACTGTCTGCTTGGTCACCATTTAGTATCTATTACTACTTCTCAAATTTGGCTTCGATCCTCGGTTTGCGCAGCACGTATGTGTTGTGCGACCAAGTGACTGAACAAGGGTCGCATCCAGCGCATCACGGTTTGGATGTGGATTTGTGCACACTGAAAGAGGCGATACTCCAATGAGCCATAAGGTACCGTTTAACGATCTGACATTCGAGGAATTTCAGGAACTTGCAGGTAACGAAAAGTTGAGCCATCACGAAAAGGTGGGCTTTCCAAACGAATACCGTGAAGGCAAAGAGAAGGCGATTTTTACCGATGTGCGGAGTAAGCTGGGTGCGCTTGGAAAGACCGAAAGAACCATTCTGGAAATCGGGCCAGGGTGCAGTCAGCTACCGATGATGCTCGTGGAACTGGGCCGCGAACGAAGCCATTGCCTTCACTTTGCGGACAGTGCGGAGATGCTCGCACACCTTCCTGATGGTGAGGGTATCCAAAAATGGCCAGGCCGATATCCGCAAGAGATGAGTGCTTTGTTCGAGCAACTTGGGGGGCGGGTCGATGTCGTGATTGCGTACAGTGTGATCCAGTACGTATTTAGTGGGGGCAATCTTTGGGATTTCCTTGATCGAACGCTTTTTCTGTTGGCGGAGGGGGGGGAGATACTACTAGGGGATATTCCAAATATTTCAATGAGAAAGCGGTTTTTTTCCAGCACTGAGGGCACTGAATGCCATCGTCGATATACCGGTCGTGATGAATTGCCCGATGTACGATTCAACCAGCTGGAAGGCGGTCGAATGGACGATTCAGTTGTGATGGCAATACTTGCGCGGGCGCGGGCGCAAGGTTTTCATGCTTGGGTGGTGCCGCAGGCAGCCGAGTTGCCTATGGCAAATCGTCGTGAGGACATACTGATTAGAAGGCCGTGATCAAAATGAAGGCACAGAAACTCATCATCGTCGGTGATTCCGCATTTGCGGAGATTGCCAGGGAGTATTTCGATGCTGATACGGAGTATGAACCCGTGGCGTTTTCCGTTGAGTCTGCTTACTTGAATAGGAACACGCTGCATGGTCTTCCGATTGTTCCATTCGAGCAACTGGAAAGTCGCTATTTGCCCGCTGATCATTCGGTATTCGTCGCAATTACTTACACTCAACTTAACCGTTTACGTGCTCGTTTGATGCGCATAGCCAAGACGAAAGGCTACCATCTTGCGTCCTATATCAGCTCGCGCGCATTTATTTGGCGCAATGTCGAGCTTGGTGAGCATTGTTTCGTCTTTGAGGACAACACGATTCAGCCTTACGCAAAAATTGGCGATAATGTCGTGCTGTGGAGTGGTAACCATATCGGTCATCACTCTGTCATTCAGGATCACTGCTTTATCTCTTCCCATGTGGTCATTTCTGGCTTTTGTGAAGTTGGTGAGCGCAGCTTTTTAGGTGTAAATAGCGCACTCGCTAACAATGTCACACTTGGGCGAGATAACTGGGTCGGCCCCGGGGTTGTTGTCAGTCGTGCTACGGAACCAGGTTCGTTGTTTGGTGCGCCGGTGCTCGGGCCTTCGAAGGTATCTTCATTACGTTTCTTCAAGATCAAGGAATGAAGGAGATGCATTGGCGTAAGCTTGGCATCGTTTATTGTCCAGACGGTCGCTTACCTTGGGCAAAATCCCATGCGATGGTTCCCACTCCTTTGCGTCTCAATGATTCTGTCGTGAGGGTGTTTGCGACCTTTTGCGATCAGACTGGAATCGGGAGGCCCGGGTACGTAGATGTTTCGGTGGATGATCCGACGCGGGTTGTTGGTGTCTCGAGGTCTCCCCTTCTCGAACTGGGTGAGCCGGGCACTTTCGATGAAAACGGCATTCTTCTTTGCTCAGTAGTTCGCGAAAACGAAGATAAATGGAAGATCTATTATGTCGGTTTCGAGCTTGGCACGAGAATACGCTATAGGCTGCTGACTGGGGTAGCGCAGAGTGACGACGGTGGTAAGAGTTTTAGACGTCTCGGTCGAACGCCGGCTCTGGAGCGAAGCAGCGCAGAACTCTACTTTCGCGGTGGTCCTTACTGTCTGTTGGAGGACGGGATATATCGTCTGTGGTATGTGGCCGGTAGCGAATGGCTTGATGTCGATGGCAAGCCTATGCCGGTATACGATGTGCGCTATGTTGAGTCAAACGACGGGGTCATATGGCCATCTGAGGGGGACGTACAGATTCCGATCACTGGGCCCGACGAGCATGGCTTTGGTAGACCCTATGTAATTCCAAAACCAACTGGCGGTTACCGAATGTTTTATTCGGTTCGACGTAAGTCTTTCAGAGCCTATCGACTTGGCTATGCGGAATCTAGCAACGGACGTGAATGGGTTCGAATGGATGATAAGCTGAATCTGGATGTGGGCGAAGGAAGCTTCGACTCGGACGCAATCATGTATGCAGCGCCCATTGAAATAAATGGGAGGTTATATGTGTTTTATAACGGCAACGATTTCGGCCGCGATGGGTTTGCTGCTGCAGTTCTGGACGAAGAATGAACCTGCACGTGCGTCCATATACTCCGGCTGATGCCGATGATTGGGATGCGTTCTGTGCGACCGCTCACCAGGCAACTTTCCTTCACACGCGTCGGTTTTTGTCTCATCACGGAAACCGGTTTCACGACTACTCTGTTATTGTCGAGGATGACAGGCGTTGGGTTGCAGTTTTTCCCGCAGCGCTTCATTTGGAGGAGCTAACCACCGTTGTCAGTCATCCGGGAATAACGTATGGAGGGCTGATCCACCGCGGTGATTTGCGCGGTGATAGGATGCTAGATGCTATTCGGGTTTTATGTCGTTGGTATGTGGATCATGGAATAGTCAAACTTATGTACAAAGCTGTACCAATGTTTTATCACGCTGTGCCTGCGCAGGATGATCTCTATGCCCTTTTTCGTCTCGGCGCGTTGCGAACGCGTTGTGATCTGAGTAGCACTATTGATCTACAGTATCGCACCCGACCGAGCGAACGCCGCAGGCGTAGCTTGAAGAAAGCACTCAAGGCAGGGGTTGATATCAAAGAAGGAGTGCAATATCTGCCGCATCTTTGGCAGGTAGTTACTGATAACCTACAACGTAAGCATCAAACCTCGCCGACGCATAGTCTCGAAGAGATTATGCTACTCACGGAAAGCTTTCCCGACAATATTTACTGCATTGTAGGAGTACACCGAGATAGCATCGTTGCAGGCCTGGTGGTCTTCTCAGACCACAATGTTGATCACGCACAGTACATCGCATCTAGCGAAGTCGGCTATCAGATTGCTGCCCTTGATGCTTTACTAGAATCCTGTATTACCCGCGCAACTGACTCGGGGAAGCGCTGGTTCGATTTCGGAATTAGCACTGAAAATAGCGGACGATTCCTAAACGATGGTCTTTATCGTTTTAAATCCGAATTCGGTGGGGGTGGCACAGTTCATGAATTCTTCGAATTAAATTTGGCTAGATGTTGAGATGTCTACTAAAAGATGCGGGATCATCGAGTTGCCTAAGATTCACGATGTTCGGGGAAACCTAACTTTTGTTGAAAGTTCACGCCACGTGCCTTTCGAAATCAAACGTGTCTACTACCTTTACGATGTTCCTGGTGGGGCAAGTCGCGCTGCCCACGGACATAAAGCTCTACATCAACTGATGATCGCTATGTCCGGAAGTTTTGATGTGACTGTCGATGATGGTGAGAAGAAGCGCATGTTCCATTTAAATCGTTCGTATTACGGATTGTATATTCCACCGATGATTTGGCGTGATCTCGATAATTTCTCTTCTGGTGCCGTTTGTATGGTATTGGCCTCGGACTACTATGATGAGGATGACTACTTCAGGGACCGAAATGATTTCATTCGAGCGGCCCGTCGGAAGAAGTCATGATCGTGCCATTCTTAGACCTAAAGGCCTCCCATCGTGAATTGAAGAAAGAACTAGACAATGTCTTTCTGCAGGTACTTGAATCCGGTTGTTTCGTAATGGGGTCGGAGTTAGAGGCTTTTGAGGCGGAGTTCGCTGAATACTGTGAAGTTAAATACTGCGTTGGCGTAGCCAATGGTCTGGAAGCTCTGCATCTCCTGTTGCGTGCCTATGAGATAGGGCCTGGGGATGAGGTGATCGTTCCGTCGAACACTTTTATTGCCACTTGGCTTGCTGTATCAAACTGTGGTGCAACGCCAGTTCCTGTGGAGCCTTCCCCTTTTACTTATAACCTTGATCCTGACAGAATCGAGGACGCAATTACACACAAGACATGTGCCATCATGCCAGTCCACCTTTATGGGCAGCCTGCTGATATGGATCCCATCAAAGTAATTGCGAGAAAATACGGACTGGCCGTTATCGAGGATGCTGCGCAGTCACAAGGTGCGCGCTATAAGGGACGTCGGACAGGGTCGCTGGGTGATGCTGCGGGGACAAGTTTTTATCCTGGTAAGAACCTCGGGGCGCTGGGTGATGGTGGTGCTGTCTTAACAAATGACGCAGTTGTTGCCGAGAAAGTGCGTCGCTTACGGAACTATGGCTCGGAGATCAAGTATCAACATGAAGTGGTCGGCTACAACTCACGTTTAGATGAGCTTCAGGCGGCGATTTTACGAGTCAAGCTGACAAGATTGGACGATTGGAATCAGCGACGTAGAGATGTGGCTCAAGCTTACTGTAATCAACTCTCTGGATTTGATCTCGTGCTTCCATGTGTTCCTGAGTGGGCCGACCCGGTGTGGCACTTATTTGTGGTGCTGTCTCAGGATAGAGATACCCTACAGGCTTTCCTCCGCGAGCAAGGTGTCGACACCATGGTCCATTATCCTATCCCTCCGCACAAACAGCGCTGCTATGCGAATCTCTCATGGGCTGAATACCCAGTTGCAGAAAAGCAGGCAACTCAAGTCTTGAGCTTACCTATTTATCCTTCAATGGGTACATCAGATATTTCAGGTGTGGTTAGTGCCATTGGTGCATTTTTTTATTTTAAAGAGAAGCATATTGGCGGCTCTGGTCAATAAGGTTCGTCCGATTCAACTGAACTATTTGCGTATGAACCAATATGTTTTGGTGTTTCTCCGACAAGAATTGGCATAAACAAACTAATAAACTTATAGCGTCGGAAAGATTGAATGATGCACTCACTGCCATTCAGTCTATTGTCGAGAGAGTTTTTTGTGAACCCGTCAATGTCGCGAGAGTCTTCGGGACGCCCACCCTTGATGAAATGTGTCAAGCGGTAGGCAAGATTACTCTCGAGCGCCATGCGAAGGCTGGCTTCACGACTCCAGAGGGTGCGGGATTGCGGGGCGGTGACTTGCCGACCGTTTACCTCGTAAGTAGGTTGCAAGCTTCGGGTGGTCATACGGCGGCGCTGGCTGATGTCATCCGTGCGGCTGGTGCGGCGCGTTCCGTTGTTATTGCGACCGGTACTTGTGGTCCACCTGGTCTCGATGCAGTTAAGGCGAAGCTGTCAGAGGTTTCGGGCGTTACATTCGAACAAGCCCCACCAGGGAGTCGCCTGTCCAAATTAGAGTGGATTCAACGGCGTCTCACGCAGCTCAAACCGACTACGGTGTGGCTGTTCAATCATCATCAGGATAGTGTTGCTGTTGCGGCGGTTCAGCCGGAGCAGGGCTATCAAGTGTGCTTTTATCATCATGGTGACCACCATATGTGTCTTGGCGTGCATCTGTCTTACGCTGAGCACTACGATCCGCACCCGATGGGTTTTCACAACTGTCGGGACGTGCTCGGGATAAGGCGCAATCACTATCTCCCTCTAGTAGTTCCCGACCAGGGTGATAGACCCAATCATTCGGGCTTCCTACAGGCGGGCCGATTGATAACCTGCACTGCGGCTGGTCCAAACAAACTAGAAGTCCCGTATGCCATTCAATATGTAGACGTTGTTCCTGAGCTGCTCAGTATTACTGGTGGTAAGCATATCCACATCGGCCGCTTGACGTTGCTCGCTCGCTGGAGAATCCTGCTGGGGATGCGACGCCTCGGCGTGCCGAGCAATGCCTTTGTCTATGTGCCCTATGTTCCGAGTGTATGGAGGGCGTTACATACGTTTCGTGTCGACCTTTACGTCTCTTCATTTCCGTACGGTGGTGGCCGAACCTTGGTCGAAGTGATGGGAGCGGGCGTTCCTTCACTAATGCATGAGCACCACGCGAGCCGGATGCTGGGGGGAGTTGACATGGCATACAACGAGGCTGTGGCATGGCGGACCAAACGGGAGTTGTTTGAGGCACTGCGGGCTGTCGACAGCCAGTCTCTCGAGCGACAGAGCAGGGCTGCACGCGCTCGCTATGAACGATTTCATCGCGCGGATATCTTGACCAGAGCCTTGGCTGCACCAGAAGAACTACAAGTTCCCGAGCTTCGCACGGATTATCAATCAGATTCGTTGTCTCGGGCGTTGGAGGACTCGTATAGCGTCAATCTTTGGGGATTATTGTATCGGTTGGGTTTGCGTACGTGGCTTAGGTGGAAAAGTAGTTTTGGGCTTCTTGTCTGACAGTTGGCTACGCGGAACACTGAGTAATTAGGTTGAAGTTGGGGAGCAGCTATTGATTGAAGTTTCGATTGTGAGTCATGGCCATGATGATATGGCTGAGCGACTGATGTGGCGGTTGCTGCAGTTTTCCGATGTAAACAAGGTTATTCTTACCCAAAACATTCCCGCAAAAAAGGTATTGCGACCACCCAAAGGTGTGCCGAATCGAAAAAGTCGTGCCCAAAGGGTTTGGTGCGAACCACAGTTGGGTATGTCGTCAGGTTGATTCCCCTTTTTTGCGTGCTTAATTCGGACATCGGGTTCACGCAATATCCTTTCTCACGACTTTTGGTGTGTCAACATGCAATACAAGCGAGTGTTGTTGCGCTGGTAGTATTGAGTCCTGAAGGATCTCCTGAATACTGCGTCAAGCATTTTCCAAGTTTCTCAGGTTCGATGGAAACAATTTCCAGCATTAATGATGAATGTATCAATTTGCCCTTGGTCAGTCTCTATTGCTTCCCGGTTGGGTCGTGGCTATGTTCATGCTCTTTCGAGCCGAGGTTTTCCACGATATCGATGGTTTCGACAAATTTTTTGTACTATGGAGATGTAGACATTTGTGCGCATCTTTGGAAAGCGGGTGAGATAATAGTCCTAGGCCCCGGAGTTATCGGTTACGCACGATGCGCGACGAACTAGTCGGTGTAATTTGCGTTATATGTGTTGGCACGTTGTCGGTACGGCGTGTTATTTCCGGAAACATTGGGAGAGGTTGCCAAAAACTACGTCGTGGGTACCATGGTGTTGGATAAGCCTACCGTGTGGCGTTGTGTGCCAAAATGATGGTGGAGAGTGTTGTCGATGCGTGTTTTGGTTACGGGAATCTCGGGCTTTGTTGGACTTCATTTGGCTCAGCGCCTGGTATCAGATGGCTATGATGTCACTGGTGTTGTAAGAAGGCACTCGCAGTTGTCTAGTCTGGGCTTTGCTAATGTTTCGTGCTTTTCAATCAACGACATTGCAACCGAAAGGGACTGGTCAATTCTACTTGATAGCATCGATATGGTTGTCCATCTCGCTGCCCGTGTCCATGTGATGAGGGATAGGGCAGTTGATCCACTACAAGCCTTTCGTCGGGTGAACGTTCTTGCTACGAAGCGCCTCGCGAATGCTGCTGTTACGGCGGGCGTGGTACGCTTCGTTTACGTCAGCAGCATCAAAGTAAATGGTGAGCGGACGAGCGGGCGCCCCTTCGTGGCCGATGATGTTCCGGCACCTGAAGATCCTTATGCGATGTCTAAGCTGGAGGCTGAGGAGCTGTTGAGTGAACTAGGTGAGCAATCAGAAACTGATTTCGTAACGATTCGTCCACCATTGGTATATGGGCCGCGTGTCCGTGGGAACTTTGAGCGTCTAATTAACTTGGTACGGACAGGATTGCCTTTGCCGTTAGCGGCGATCAAGAATCGGCGAAGTATGGTATCGGTTACGAACCTTGTAGATTTCATCGTGACGTGTTTGCAACACCCGCGAGCGGCTGGTCATACGTTCTTGGTTTCCGATGGGTGTGATTGGTCCACTCCGGAGTTGGTCTCCGAGATTGCTTTGATGATGGGAAAGCGTCCTCGGCTAATTCCGGTCCCGGTATCCATACTGAGGATGATGGGCAGTACGCTCGGCATTCGAGCGGCTGTAGATCGCTTGTGCGATTCCCTGCAAATTGACATTGAAAAGAATCGTGACCTCCTTCAATGGGTTCCGGTTCAATCGAAAAAGAGTGCTTTGCGCATGACGATCGAAGAGAATACGTCGGTCTGAGCTGTGTCTCTATTGTGGCTTGCCCTACTTGTAGCGTTCCTCATTTCTTGGATTTCAACAGGTTTTATGAGGCGCTATGCACTTGCCAATGAGCTGCTGGATGTGCCGAATGCCAGGAGTTCGCATGTGGTCTCTACGCCGCGTGGTGGTGGGGTGGCCATTGTGGCTAGCTTTCTTGCGGTGTTCAGTATTGTCGTGCCTTGGCATGCAAATGACGCGTCCTTGAGCTTGGCTCTTGTGCCTGCTGCGCTTTTCGTTGCGGTCGTGGGTTTCTTGGATGACCTTCGTGACGTTCGTGCGAGCTTGCGTATTGTCGTCCATATCGGTGCCCTGACATGGGCAGTTTTCTGGTTGGGATATGGAGGGGGCACGTCACCGCCATTTGGATACTCGTTTTCAGAGCTATTGTTGCAGTTGGTCGTGATATTCCTCTTGTCTTGGTTGTTGAATCTCTTCAACTTCATGGATGGTATTGACGGTATTGCAGCCACCGAGGCTATTTTTGTTGCCTGTGGCGGTGCGGTGATTACGGGATTGTCAGGACAAGTAACAATTGCTCTTGCGTTTGCCTTGATTGGGGCAGCGGTGACGGGTTTTTTGATGTGGAACTGGCCTCCGGCGAAGATCTTTATGGGAGACGTTGGTAGCGGGTTTCTTGGCGCTGTACTTGGTATCTTGAGTTACGCGGCGATACTGGCCAATCCTCTGACATTTTGGGTATGGCCCATTTTACTCGCTGTGTTCGTGACTGATGCCACGATCACGCTGGGTAGGCGATTTCTACGTGGTGAGCGATGGTATGAACCACATCGTAGTCATGCCTACCAGAAAGCAGCGCGGCGATGGGGGCACCTGAGGGTTACGTTGGTTGTGATGACGGTTAATGTTTTTTGGTTGCTACCTGCTGCAATCCTGGCTTATGTGTTTCCAAATCATGGTGCCGCCATCGCTATGTTGGCGTATGTTCCGCTTATTCTTTCCGCATTCTTAGCGGGGGCCGGTAAACATGAAATTGCATCGTAGCAGCCTTGATTGCTTGGGCGCTATCATGCGGGCACTTTATTTAGCCCTCACAATGTCGCAGGCCTATTCAGCGGCTTTTATGGGGCGATGCGTCTGCATTTCGGTGTCTGGGAAATGAGGGCTCGATAGCTCCGTAGGGCCGTTTTCTACGTCTATACAATTTTCAGGTACAAGTGCCTTCAAAACCTCCTTGAGGAATTTCGTTTCGCCGTCTTCGCAGAACCCCTTCATGCGATCTAAGTCCTGCGACAGCTCTTCCCAAACAACTTGGCGGTGTTTGGCGAGAAAGATCTTTCGATGCGAAGTCCTATCCAGGTGCTCAAGTTCATGAAATAGCTCTTCATATAGTTTTTCACCAGGGCGTAATCCGGTAATAGAGATATCGATATCCTCGTAAGGTGTCTTACCTGAGAGCCGTATCATCTGCTCAGCCAAGGACATGATTCGAACTGGCTCCCCCATGTCGAGCACGAAGATCTCGCCCCCTTTTCCAATAATCGAAGCTTGAAAGATGAGCTGTGCGGCTTCGGGAATCGTCATGAAATAGCGTTCGATATCGGGGTGGGTCACGGTAACTGGTCCGCCCTCCCTGATTTGCCGACGGAAAAGCGGTACGACACTGCCTGCCGAATCCAGTACGTTCCCGAACCTCACGGTGATGAATTTGGTTGATGACCTCGAATCGAGGTTCTGGCAGAAAATCTCGGCGACACGCTTCGTCGCGCCCATGTAGTTGGCGGGGTTGACGGCTTTGTCCGTAGAAATCAATACAAACTCCGACACGCGATGGCGGTCTGCGGCCAAGGCGACGTTGCGAGTACCGATTATGTTGTTCTTGACTGCCTCCTCGACTTGGTGCTCGAGCATGGGCACGTGCTTGTAGGCAGCCGCATGAAAGACAACATCGGGGCGATGTGTTTCGAAAACCCGGTTCACGCGGGCTGGATCGCGAATATCGCCTAGATGGGCCGACAGGCTTAGGTTCGGGAAACGCTGTCGGATCTCAATATCGAGTTTGTAGAGGTTGTACTCGCTGTTCTCCAGCAGTACGAGCATCGCTGGATTGAGCGCTGCGGCTTGACGGCAGATCTCGGAGCCGATCGACCCGCCGGCACCGGTTACCAGTATCGTCTTGCCGGTTAGGTTGCGGCGGATCTCCTCCCAGTCCAGTGCAACGGGGTCACGACCGAGAATGTCCTCGATAGAGACGTCCCGGAGCTCATTGATCGCGACCTTGCCGGTAAGCAGCGCACTCAATGGTGGCACCGTTTGAAACGGCACGCCGCTCTCGTCGCATAGTTCTACGAGTCGTCGCATCTCCGCACCGGTGGCGGACGGTATTGCCAGCATGATCAAGTCGATGTCCATTGAGCGAACGATTTCCGGGATTTTTTCGCAGCCGCCGAGAATTGGAATTCCGTGCACTTCCTGGCCGTGGCGTCGGGCTTTGTCATCGACGAAGGCTGTCGGCTGGTAGCCGTCCGCTTGTGTCCGCAACAGGTCGCGTGCCAACATCTCACCGGCCTTTCCGGACCCTACGATCAATACCCGTGTGCCGCTATCGATTGTGAGTCTTCGATCCTTCGACCAGCGATACAGTAGTCGTGAACCGCTGAGCAAGAGCAGTAGCAGCATTGGATACAGCACGATCATGGAACGCGGTATCAATTCAAGCCTGTAGACCAAGAACAGGACCGCTATAGCCACGGCGGTCCCCGTTGCGACCGCCTTCATTATGCGGATCAGGTCGGGAATGGAGGCAAAGCGCCACACCCCTTTGTACAAGCCGAAAAGATAAAAGCTGATCGCCTGTACCAATATCACCCAGGGTAGGGTGCGAAGGCTCTGTGTCCAGTAGTGCTCCGGTATTTGTGCCAAGTTGAAGCGAAACCAATAGCTGCCTAACCAGGCGACCGGGATCATCGAAAGATCGTGGACGAAGATCAACAACGATCTTTTTAGGCCACTGAATAGTTGTAAGGCGCGGTGCATGGATGTTAGGCCAATGCCGAGTTGATGACGTTCTTGATGGCTCGGCCCATTTGAGTCATCTCTTTAGGCGATAATGTCGGGTGGACAACGAACATCATGCTGGTTCTTCCAAGATCAACCGCATGCGGTAGTGGTGACTTGGGACCCAGGCCGGCATCGACGAAGGCCTGCTCTTTATAGAGCTCGCCATAGCTGCCGGTCGAGCATGGCACCCCACGATCATTCAGTGTTTCAATGACTCTTTCGCGGGTCCATTTGGGAGCCAAGGCTTCCATGTTCAAGAAAGTATAGAACTTGTAATAAGCGTGCCGGACATGCTGCCCCGGTATGGGAATGCGCAAACCCGGACTTGAGGACAGTTCTTCGATCAATATCTCGGCATTGGCGCGCCGCTTATCCACCCATTCGTCGAGTTTGCGTAGCTGAACACGCCCAAGGGTAGCCTGTATTTCGGTCATACGCAGGTTGCTACCGAAGGAATCATGGGTCCATCGGAACGAGGCCTCTTTTTGGTGTTTTCGTGGTTCGCAACTCGGATCGCAGCGTTTGCCGTGATCTCGATATGCCCAGGCCTTTTCCCATAACGCCGGAGAATCGGTCAGTAGCATGCCGCCTTCACCGCCGGTGCTGATGATCTTGTCTTGGCAGAATGAGAAGGCAGATACGTCAGCGAATGACCCCACTGGCTGCCCCGCGAGTTCGGCACCATGAGCCTGAGCACAGTCCTCGATGACACGGATTCCGTTTTCTTTCGCAAGCGCCATGATGGGCGGCATGTTACAGGGCCATCCTGCGAGATGTACGGCGATTATCGCGCGCGTTCGGCCCGTGATATGGGGACGTATCGTATCGGCCGTAATGTTTTGACTCTCAGGGTCTACGTCGGCAAATACGGGCGTCGCACCGATAAGGGCTGCGCTACTTGCGGAAGCGATGAAACTGCGCGGAGTTACGATAACTTCGTCGCCAGGTCCCACGCCAAGCACGCGTAGGGCGAGTTCCAACGCTACCGTGCCGTTCGCCAGCGCGACGGCATGTTGGACGCCGGTGTAACCGGCATAATCCGTTTCGAACGCCCTTCCTTCCTGGCCTGTCCAGTAGTTGACTTTCCCTGATCGAAGAATCCTCTGCACCGCGTCGATTTCTTCTTGGGAATAGGCCGGCCATCTACGGAGACTGTCCATTCTAGTTTGCTTGATATATAAAAATTAGAAGGTTACTGCAACATGAAAGCGGGCGGCATGCTAATCGGTGCAGCTAATGATATCCGTGCTTTCAAGTTCACGAAAATGGGCGCAGCAGCCTAATTTGAAAACGATATATGATTTATATGGTAGTCTACTATCGGATTTCATCGGCTTCCTATGCATGTGTACTCCTCTAGTGCCTGGGTTCAATATCTGTCAGCGACTTGAATGCCACTCGGCTCGATGAAATAGCTGGTTCCACCGTTCGATGGGCAACAGCGGCATTGTACTGCCGAGATGATACCATTTTACGGGTAATGGCTAGCCGCAGAGGCACAAATTCACAATGGAGCAGCCCGGAACGCTAGCTATGACGGACTGGATTCCATTCGAACGTCCCGAGACCATCGGCCGCCGTGCATTTGTAGTTGGCTAGAGCATTTGGCGTTTCCGCTGTGCGGGCGCTTCGGCCCCGGCGATAGATCGGTTGTTCGGTGGTGGCCTTGTTTTTGGCACAATGCATATCCGTAGTCGCTATCATTGGAACTCGGATGAGTTGTTCGTTTGCGCCCAAACATCAGAACTATAGGATGCGTTTACAGGGTTTCGCGGAATGTCGTTGATTGACCGAGGGTCCGACCAAAGTCGGTGGTCAGCCATATCTCCCAATGGCATCCGTTGGGTCGCAGTCCTCGCCAGCCTCTTGTTGACCTTTCTCGCCGTCAGCCAAGATCATATGCCAAACGATGACGGCGTGATGTATCTGCTCAGCGCGGAACAATTCGCCGTAGGGGTGTGGGACAGCAAGCTCCAGCTCTACAATTGGCCGTTCTACGCGATTCTCATAGCAGGGATGCACCAACTCTCCGGGCTGGGGATCGAGACATCCGCATACGTTCTCAATGGTTTACTGCAGGCTGTGTCGGTGTTCGCCTTCCTAGGTGTCGTTTCCGAACTCAGCGATGACCGGAAGATCGTGTTGGCAGCCGCTGTGCTGATTTTGATTTTCCCGAACTTCAACGATTATCGCAGCGAGATCATTCGCGGCCACGGTTACTGGGCATTCGCGATGGTGGGACTGTTGTTCCTGCTTAGATATATCCGCCAGCACGAACGCAGATACCTCTTTGGATGGATCGGAGCGCTGGTACTTGCGGCACTATTCCGAACAGAGGGGCTCGTGTTGATTGCTTTGGCGCCGCTGGTTTTTTTGTTGGACCCCCGTTATGCGGTGGCGTTGCGGATCAGGCGGCTTGCTTGGGTTTACGGGGGGTATGCGGCAATGGTGGGCCTCTCGCTTGCCGTGCTGATTTTCGCCGGGATTGGCGAAGGATCACTCACGCTATGGAGCAAGCCGGTTAGTATGCTGTCTCAGTTTTATATCGCGGTGTCTTCGGACCTGTCGCATAAGGCTGCAGTTCTGCAGCAGGGCTTTCTCACCCCTTACGCGGATAATTACGCCTGGTCGATCGTTATCGCTGCGATAGTGATCATCCTCGTCACGGAGATCGCGGCATCGATCGGTCTTGTCTTCGGGTTTCTGGCGGCTTACGCATGGCTGCGCAGCGATGCTGTCGGTGATGCCTATCAAAGGCGAATCGTTTGTTCCTTCATGGCGATCAATTTGCTAGTGCTCGCGGCTTTCGTGGCGAGTCTCGGATTCCTTACCGGGCGTTATCCGATTGCCTTGGCGCTCCTGATCATGCTGTTTGCCCCTTTTGGTGCGGTTGCGCTCTATCGGCGGCTGACTGGCTCGGGGACCGATGCGATGCCTCGAAAGAAATGGGTCAATGCGGCGTTTGTGGTTGTCGCTCTGGTCTTGTTCATCGATGGGATTTTTTCTTTCTCTCCGGGGAAAGCCCATGTCGAACAAGCGGCGGTATGGCTGAGCGAGCATACCCTGCCTAGCGAACGGGTTTTCAGTCTCGAAGCGCCTTTGCTTTATCGCTCGGGAGGGTTTGGACGGGAACGTTATCTCGAATATCGGCGACTGCGGCAGGGTGCGGGCGATCTTCGAGCCATCAAAGAGCAGACCCTCGCGGATATACTGAAAACGATGGACTGGCGCCAGTTCGATTACGTCGCCGCACTGGTGAGTCGCAAGGTGCCGGAGCAGCAAGACGAGATCGAGCGTGTTCTTTCGCGTCAGCCGGTCAAGGTGTTTGCCAATCGCAGGGGCGATCGCGTATTGATCTACGCGACGAAGGCCGGATCCGCGGAAAGGGGCGGTCCGGGGGCGTGATTCGCGCGGTGGCTTCGAGTAATCTCACTTGGTCGTTGTTCCCGGTCGCCTGAGTCAGCATGCCGCAATCAGACCAAGTCGTTGGAATCAGCAGCCGCGATCTGTACCTCCGCCTGCTGCGCCATGTTCGCCCCTACTGGCCCCAGTTCGCCACGGGCATTTTGTTTATGGTGTTGTTGGCGTTGACCGAGCCGGCGATCCCCTATTTGCTCAAGCCGCTGCTCGACGGGACCTTCGTCGAGCGCGACCCGGAGTTCCTGTTCTGGTCGCCGATTGTATTGATGGTTTTATTTCTGGTCCGTGGTATCTGCAGTCTAGCGAGCCAGGTGGCGTTTGCATGGGTTTCGGGCAAGTTGGTGATCGACTTGCGCGAGTTGATGTTCGAGCGGATCCTGAACTTGCCGACGACCTACTACGATGCCCATGCTACGGGTCTCATCATCACCAAGGTAACGCACAACGTAACCCAGGTCACAGCGGCAGCGACCAAGGTGCTGATGATACTCGTGCGCGACACGGTAGTAATTATTGGCTTGTTGGCATACATGTTGTATCTGGACTGGCGTTTTAGTCTGATGGTTTTTCTTTTATTGCCGGTACTGGCGTTGACGGTGCGTGTCATTGCCAAGCGTTTGCGCCGTTTGAGTCGCGAGATTCAGGTCTCCATGGGGGAGATGACCCACGTGCTTGGCGAGGCGGTGCGTGGTCACAAGGTGATCAAGGTGTTTGGTGGGCGTGCCGGGGAACGACGGCGTTTCTTTCGCCACGCCAATTGGGTGCGTCGTTATCAGTTCAAATCCAAAGTCGCAGATGGTGCCAGCCTTCCGCTAGTCGAGGCCATAGCAGCGGTAATGATTGCGCTGCTGATTTATGTCGGAACCGGGCAGTTCGGGCATGAGCCGATGACGGTAGGTTCCTTCGTATCGTTCCTGGCGGCATTAGGTCTCTTGTTTCCTCCGATCAAGCGTCTGGTGGGCGTCAATCAACCCTTGCAGCTGGGGTTGGCGGGTGCCGAGAGCGTGTTTGGCATGATCGACGAGTTGCCGGAGTCGGATGAGGGCAAGAAAGAACTAGAACGAGCCAGTGGCGCATTGGTTTTCGCAAATGTCTCGTTCCGCTACTCGGCTGCGAACGAGGATGCACTATCGGATATCAGTTTCTCCATCAAACCCGGGAAAACCGTTGCACTGGTTGGACCTTCGGGTAGTGGCAAGACGACGATCGCGTCACTGGTGCCGCGGTTTTATGAGACGGACCAGGGGAGCATCTCACTCGATGGTGTCGATATCCGCGAGCTGACGCTAAACAATCTGCGTAGTCATATTGCGTACGTCGGCCAGGAGTCGGTGCTGTTTAACGACAGTGTGGCGGCCAACATTGCTTACGGCAGCAACGGAACGGTTTCGCAAGCGGCAATTGAAGATGCTGCGCGTGCTGCTTACGCACTTGATTTCATTAGTGAGCTGCCCGATGGGTTCGATACCAGGGTCGGCGAAGATGGTGTATTGCTGTCGGGCGGTCAGCGTCAACGTATTGCGATAGCGCGCGCGTTGCTCAAGGATGCGCCAGTGCTGATCCTCGACGAAGCGACTTCGGCGCTCGACACCGAGTCGGAGCGTTATGTGCAGTCTGCATTACAGAACCTCACGCGTGACCGGACTACATTGGTGATCGCGCATCGCTTGTCGACCATTGCGCATGCCGATTGCATTTTGGTGATCGATGATGGGCGGATTGTCGAGACGGGCACGCACAATGAACTGATCGCGCTTGGCGGTCAATACGCAGGACTCTACCGCAATCAGTTTGAAAGATCGCAGGACGAGCAATGATGAGATTCACTCCGAATATCTACTAAACTGCTACACAGGTACTGCCGTGGCATATCGGTGGGCAAGCGGATGACAGCCGTTTGTAAGTGCATGGTGACGGGTTGCTCAGAACGACCCGGACTGGGGATACGACAAATTGCGTTACCTAAACGCACAACAATATCGAGAACTGATCGATAGCGCCCAGCTGTTGCGGAGCGATCGACACGGGCCCAAGGTCTATCAAACGCCGAATGGGCGTATCGTCAAGTTGTTCCGCGTCAAGCGTTGGTGGAGTTCTTCGATGCTCTACCCCTATTCCTGGCGATTTCGCCGGAACAGTCGACGTCTTCGTGCCAGAGGTTTTCAGTGCGTTACGGTTGAGGGCATTTTCTATTGTCGGGCGATCCGGCGTCACGGTGTGATATACAGGCGACTCGACGGTATACCGCTGGATGTCGTTTTGCAGGGTGGCGACGTCGAGGGTGATCGTATTTTCCGTGACTACGCGATATTCATTGCGCGACTCCATAGTGCACGCGTTTACTTTCGCTCGTTACATCCCGGCAATATCTTGCTTTTGCCCGATGGTTCTTTCGGCCTGATCGATATCGCTGATATGCGGTTTCCCAGGCGACGATTAACGCTGCGAGAACGGGTCCGCAATTTTGCACATTTGTTGCGCAGTGCCGAGTTTCAGTCGGCGTTGCGGCATCATCCGATAGAGGATTTTCTCGATGCCTATCTTTCTGTCGTGAAACTGAGGCCGCGAGCCCGCGATCGACTGCGAGCGAGCTTACTCCTGGGGTTTATTGATCGTGACAATACGTCTATGACGTAATCGCATCCCGCACTGTCGATGCGATCTTCTGCATGTCGTCTTCTTGTAAATAGGGGTGCATCGGTAGGCTGATGACTTCGCCGGCAAGGCGATGGGTTACCGCCAGTTCTCCGGCAATTCGACAACGTGAGGCCAGTGCCGGTTGCCGGTCCAGGGTGATGGGGTAGTACGCCGCGGTCGGGATGCCCGCCTCTTTCAGGTTTTCGCCCAAACGGTCGCGATCAGGTACTTGAAGGGTGTACTGCGCATAAACCGAAAGATTGCCATCGGCAATATGGGGTGTGACACAAGGAGTATCAGCAAGCAACTCGGAATATCGCGCACCCAGCTTCGACCGCATCTGCACCTCGTTCGGAAACAACGCCATTTTTGCCAGGATCACGGCGGCCTGCATGCCGTCCATGCGGCCGTTGATGCCGATTCTTGGATGGTGATAGCGTCGGTCTTGGCCGTGGTTGCGCAGTTCGCTCATGCGTGTGGCGATGGCCGCATCGTCCGTGAAACAGGCGCCCCCGTCGCCATAGCAGCCCAAGGGCTTGGCGGGGAAGAAGCTGGTACAGCCGATCTGTGAGAGATTGCACGATTTACGGCCGTGTTGTTCGGCGCCGAAGCTTTGGGCGGCATCCTCGATCACCGGCAGGTCGTGGCGCTTGGCGATTGCGTTGATGGCGGCCATGTCGGCACATTGGCCGAACAGGCTGACGGGCATGATGGCACGCGTTTTATCCGAGATCGCTGCGTCCAACAGCGCTGGATCGAGATTGTAGGTTCGCGGATCGATATCGATGAAAACCGGTGTAGCGCCCAGCAGGCCGATCACCTCAGCGGTCGAGATGAAACTGAACGGGGTTGTGATCACCTCGTCGCCCGGTCCGATTTCGAGTGCCATCAGGGCGATAAGCAGGGCGTCGGTGCCGCTGGCGACCGATACGCAGTGTTCGACGCCGACATAGTTCGCCAGCGTTTGCTCCATCTCTTTGACCTCGGGCCCGAGTATGTACTGGCCGTGATCCAGTAGCTCACCGATCCGTCGGTCGAGGTCCGCCCGGATCAGCTTTTGCTGGGTTTTGAGATCGATGAATTGCATTGGGGGTTTTGTCCTTAATGTGTGGGTGCGAAAAGGGCTGGATAAGCCAATGGTGTCGCCAGGGGGCCGGCCTATCGGGGCTGCCGTCATGCTAGCATGCGTCAAACCGTAACATAGCCAAAATAGATGAAAGAACTGCCCGATTTCAGCCGATCGCGCGTACTGATTGCCGGCGACGTTATGCTTGATCGTTATTGGCATGGCTCGACCGCGCGAATCTCGCCCGAGGCTCCGGTGCCGGTGGTCAGGGTCGAGGCTGACGAGGGGCGCCCGGGCGGAGCGGGCAACGTCGCATTGAACGTCGCGGCGCTTGGCGGGGCAGCCGGTTTACTGGCATTGACCGGCGATGACGAGCCGGCCGATCAGCTTGAACAGCTACTGGGGGCAGCCGGCGTCAGTAATCGTCTGGTTCGTGCCCCACAGTTTCCGACCATCACCAAACTGCGCATCATCAGCCGGCATCAACAATTGATCCGCCTCGATTTCGAGGACGGTTTCCCCGGATTGGATGCCGCCGATCTGCTGGCCGGGTTTGTCGAACTCCTGTCGGAGTATGCTGTTGTGGTCTTGTCGGACTACGGCAAGGGTACGTTGTCGTCGGCAGGTCCTCTCATCGATGCGGCTAACGCAGCGGGTCGCCCCGTACTCGTCGATCCCAAGGGCACCGATTTTGGACGTTACCGCGGTGCAACGTTGATCACCCCGAATCTCACCGAGTTCGAGGCCGTGGTGGGCCATTGTGTCGACGATGCCATGTTGGTCGAGCGTGGTCGTCATCTGATCGACGCGCTGCAACTTCAGGCACTGTTGGTAACCCGTGGTGAAAATGGCATGACCTTGCTACAGCGCGATCAAGACCCTCACCATTTGCCGACTCAAGCGCGAGAGGTCTTTGATGTAACGGGCGCCGGCGATACCGTCATCGCCACCTTGGCGGCCGGCCTGGCAGCCGATCTGCCGCTCGACTCGGCAACCCAGCTGGCGAATACGGCGGCGGGTGTCGTGGTTGCCAAGCTGGGCACGGCAACCCTCAGTACGCAGGAATTGGCCCAAGCATTGGCCGCGCAACGCACCGTCGATCACGGTGTGGTCGATCAGGCGCAGTTGTTCGATGCTGTCGCTGCGGCACGTGCGCGTGGCGAAACCGTAGTGATGACCAACGGGTGCTTCGATATTCTCCATGCCGGGCATGTCACGTATCTTGAAGAGGCCGCCAAGCTTGGTGACCGCTTGATCGTTGCGGTCAATATCGACGAGACCGTGCGCGCGTTGAAAGGCGCCGATCGTCCGGTAAACCCGCTGGCCAATCGCATGCGGGTGCTGGCTGCGCTGGAATGCGTCGACTGGGTGGTGGCGTTTTCGGAAGAGACCCCCGAGCGTTTGATCTGTGAGCTTGCACCGGATTATCTGGTCAAAGGCGGTGACAATGACCCGGACAAGATCCCGGGTGCAGCTTGCGTGCGTGAAAATGGCGGGAGCGTGGCGGTATTGACCTATGTCGACGGTGTGTCGACGACCCGGATTGTCGATGCGATAAGGCAAAGTGGTTAGGGCCTGTTAACACAAGCTGAAACATTGCTGCCGGCGGTCCTTTTTTCGGCTGACAAGGCAGAGGGAGAGACGTTTAGTGTTGCTAAACGAACGACTGATAACGCCGTCAGGCGCAACAGCAACGCTTCAGCTTGTGTTAACAGGCCCTAAATCAATGCGCCACCACTGAGTACCGCAACGCGACAACACAGACTGACCAAATACGCTTTGCAACAGACCGACCTCGACATCGTTATCTTCGGCGGCGGCATCGCCGGTCTCTGGACCCTCGCCCGCCTGCGCCAGGCCGGATATCGTGTTGCGTTGTTTGAACGTCATGCGATCGGCGGCATACAGTCGATCGCCTCGCAGGGCATCATTCACGGCGGCACGAAATACGCGCTGACAGGGAAGTTAACCGGTTCGGCAATGGCGATTGGCGAGATGCCCGGCATATGGCGTGCCGCGCTGGCCGGTGAAGGTGAGATCGATTTGCGTGGGGTTAGGATGCTGGCCGAACATCAGCATCTCTGGTCTACCGGTTCCTTGGCGTCCGGCATGGCGGGGTTCTTTGCCGGTAAGGTCATGCAGGCACGTATGCAACCCGTGTCGCGTGATACGCTGCCGCCGCCTTTCGATACACCGGCATTCCGTGGCGGCCTTTATCGTCTCGACGAGCCGGTACTTGATCCACTGTCCCTGGTTCAGGTGTTGAACGATCGTTTTGGCGACGTTTGCTATTTGTTCGAAAATGAACCACGGATAAGTCGTATCGAGGGGTTTTGGCGGTTGCAGTTGTCCGATAAGGACGTGATCAGCACGCGCGCAGTCGTGTTGGCCGCAGGGCAGGGTAACGCTGCACTGTTGGACCGTTGTGGGTATCGCGCGCCGTCGATGCAGAGACGTCCGCTGCACATGTTGATGTTGCGTGGTGATCTGCCGATGTTGCAGGCGCATTGTCTGGGTGCCAGTGCCAATCCGCGCTTGACCGTTACCAGTTACCCACAGGTCGACGGCCGTGTGGTTTGGTACCTTGGTGGGCAGGTTGCCGAGGAAGGGGTCGAACGTTCGTCGGCGCAGCAGATCGAAGCTGGACGCAGTGAACTGGCCGAGCTCTTGCCTTGGATGGATGTTGACGATTTGGAATGGGCGACGCTCGCAATCGACCGGGCCGAGGTCAAGACGCCGCGCGGTAAACGTCCGGAGGATGCCTATGTCGGTTGGCATGAAGGCATAGCCACCTGCTGGCCGACCAAGTTGGCGTTTGCGCCACGAGTGGCCCGATTGGTGATCGAGGGTTTACGCGAACAGGGTATCGCGCCTGACGGTGGTGCGGCAGAGACGCTGAAGCTGCCACGGCCGCCGCTGGCACAGTTGCCCTGGGATGGGGTGAAGGTATGGAGCTGAGGCCGCTTGGCAGTACCGGTATCATGGTCAGTCCCCTCGGCCTGGGTACGGTCAAGTTCGGGCGTAACCGGCAGGTGAAGTATCCCACGGGTTTCGAACTGCCTGATGATCGCGCGATCGTCGAGTTGTTGGATTTGGCGCAGTCGTTGGGGATAAACCTGCTCGATACCGCACCCGCTTATGGCAGCAGCCAGGCACGTTTAGGAAAGTTGCTCGGTGGACGTCGCTCACATTGGGTGATCGTATCCAAGGTGGGTGAGACTTTTGAGGACGGTGTATCACGTTTCGATTTCAGTTATGAGCACACGGTGCAAACGGTCGAACAAAGTCTGAAGACCCTACACACCGACGTGTTGGATTGCGTGCTCATTCATTCCGACGGTAACGATCGCCAAATCCTCGATCAGGGGGGGGCTTTAGAGGCATTGTGCGATCTTAAACGGCGTGGCCTCGTTCGTGCTCACGGTATGTCGAGCAAGACGGTGGCGGGTGGCTTGCGTACGGTTCAAGAGATGGACGTGGTCATGGCTACGTGCAATGTCGGTTACAACGACGAGTTGCCGGTGTTACAAGCCGCACATAAACGGCATAAAGGCGTGTTGATCAAGAAAGGTCTGATGAGCGGGCATTTGCACGGACCGGATGCGGTACGTGACGCCTTTGCGCATGTTTTTTCGCAACCCGGTGTTTCCAGCATGATTGCCGGAACCATCAATCCCGCTCATTTGCGAGACAATGTTCAGATCCTGCAACAAGTGCTGGCTGCTCGCGCATGATTCGACGGCTGTACACAGTGCTGCTGTATCTCTCGCTACCGTTGGTACTCATGCGGCTGTTGTGGCGCAGTCTCAAGGCACCTGCATATCGGCGGCGCTGGTCGGAGCGTTTCGGGCTGTTTCATCCCCCATCGACCTGGGGTGGGTTGTGGATTCATGCCGTGTCCGTCGGCGAAGTGCAGGCGGTGCTACCGTTGATTCGTCGACTATTGGCCGAGAACCCAAGGTTGCCGATCACCGTCACCACGACGACACCTACCGGCTCGGCCCGCGTTATCGAGCAACTCGGTGATCAGGTGTTTCATGTCTACTTGCCCTATGATTTGCCGCTTGCATTGACGGGATTTCTACGCCGGGTGCGCCCGCGTGCCCTATTGATGGTCGAGACTGAAATCTGGCCGAATCTGCTGTACTTCTGCAATCGTCACCGTGTCTACAGTTTGTTGGCGAATGCGCGGCTTTCGGCCAAGTCCGCGCAGCGTTATGCCCGGCTGGGTCGCTTCACCCGCGATACTTTCGGGCTCATCGATCGGGTTGCTGCACAGGCCGATGCCGATGCCGCCCGTTTTCGCGATCTGGGTGTGCCTGCCGAACGTTTAAACGTAACCGGGAGCATCAAATTCGACATGCGTATTCCCGCCAGCCTGGAGGAGCAGGTCGAAGTACTGCGACGAGACTGGGGCGGGCGGCCGGTATGGATTGCCGGCAGTACGCATGAGGGCGAGGATGAACAGGTGCTGTTTGCCCACCATACGGTTTTAACGCATTTCCCGGATGCATTGCTCATCCTTGTGCCGCGTCACCCCGAACGTTTCGAGCGTGTCGGCGGACTCTGTAAACGCGAGCTTTTTCGGACGGCACGACGTTCGCGTAGCGGCGAGTACGGTCCCGAGACGCAGGTCTACCTCGGGGACACCATGGGTGATTTACCGTTACTGTTGGGTTCGGCCGATGTCGCCTTCATCGGCGGCAGTTTGGTCAAGACCGGCGGTCATAATATGCTCGAGGCCTCGGCGCAGGGGGTTGCGGTGTGCTTCGGACCGCATGTCTTCAATTTCGCAACCATCAGTCAGATGCTGATCGATGAAGGGGCCGCGGTTCGGGTGGATGGCGAGGCGGCGCTTGCCGAGCGGGTTGTCGCCTGGTTTGCCAACGCCAGCGAACGGGCTGAGTTTGGGGAACGCGGGCGTGCAGTGGTCGCGCAGAATCGCGGTGCCTTACAACGCCTGGTTGATCTTATTCCTTTGCGCTGACACCGCGTCGATCGGCCATCGAGCGACCGAGCTCGGTGATTTGGTTCTGGCTCAGCAGGCGTTCGGCTGCCGGCAGCAGCCAGGTGTTTTCCAAATCGATATGTGGACGGTAAGCATTCACGAAGCCATTGATGGCATTTTCGAGTTCCGGTGCCTGTCGGCCATCGAGCAGGTCGCTCAGCAAGTTTGCGAGCTTTTGCCAGGCTGCTTCCTGGAGCACGTGTTGCCTGATCAGATCGTCGATCAGTGAAGTTAACGTGGCTTCGGAACGCAGCAAAGGGAACAGGTCGTCTTCTTCGTCTTTGTGATGATGTCGGCCAGCGCTGTCGAAATAGCGCATCACGCGTTTAATGGCTTGCTTCGCCTGATCGTCGAGGCCGCGTTTCGCCAACCAGGCCGGCAGGCGCTCAAGTGCCGTGCAGTGATCCAGTATCCGTCCGTGGCAGGCGCCTATCAGGCCGAGCGGATCGTCAAAATTAGGTGCCGGTGAATTCAGCAATACCATTGTCCTTCTTAGCCTAGGTATTTTGTAAAACCGATTAGCGCGTATGGGATCGGTTTGTGGATCAACTTGGCCCCGTTTTGATACGACAGACGGATCAGTAGGTCGCCATCCGGCGATCAACATCACGGGCCCACGCGTCAACTCCGCCCGCTAGATTGATGACGTTAGCGAAGCCCTGGTATTCCAGATACATGGCAACCTGGCGACTACGAATGCCGTGATGACAAATCACCACGATTTCACGCTGTGGGTCGAGCGCCTGCAACGACGCGGGTATTTGTCCCATGGGGATGAGTTGCGAGCCATCTATCCGGCAGACCTGAAATTCCCAGGGTTCACGCACATCCAGCAACAAGGGGTTGTTGCTGTCCGATGTGAGATAGTCCCGCAATTGAGTCGCGCTGAACTCGCGCATGGCGAATCGGCTAAAAAACGAAGTGTTCGACCTGCGGGGCGTTATCGAGTGCAGGCAATACGGTCTCGAACAGATTTTCCTTCCAGAATTCGCCTGTCGCGTTGCATGTGACCAGCGTTGCGTTCATTGCCGGTGCCTCACCGATCACCACGAACATCCGGCCGCCGGGGGCGAGCAGTGACTCCAAAGTATCGGCATAGGCCGGCAACGAGCCGGTAACCGCAATGACGTCGAAGCTCGATGGGGCCAGGCTGGCGTGCAGACCGTCGCCACAAACCAACTCGATATTCTTCACCGCAAGTGCGCGCAGTCGGTCACTGGCGGCCTGACTCAGACCTTCACGAAGCTCATAGCTCGTTACCGCCCCACCGAGCGCGGCCAGGCAGGCGGTTATGAATCCGCTGCCGGTGCCGATCTCAAGCACACGATCGCCATCTTTGACGGCAAGCGCCTGCAACATGCGTGCCTCTTGTACGGGCTTCATCATCTCTTGGCCCTCGCCGATCGGAACCGCGACGTCAGCGAATGCCAGCCCGAGGTATTCTTCCGCGACGAAATGCTCGCGCGGCACGGTTCGCAAAGTGTGGAGTACGCGTTCGTCAATAACCTCCCAGGGGCGAATCTGTTGC
Source organism: Chromatiales bacterium (assembly GCA_028280505.1). Taxonomy (GTDB): domain Bacteria; phylum Pseudomonadota; class Gammaproteobacteria; order Chromatiales; family Chromatiaceae; genus Thiosocius. The sequence continues at coordinate 46,357 of JANQLO010000071.1, forward strand.
GCGATCATGTTGAAACGGGCGGTTTCGAGATTATTGGCGAGCATTTCCAGGCTCCGGATTCAGTTGGCGGATCTGATGTTTCAGTTAGCGTAAATGCTGTGCATGAAGAGCGCAAGTCGCTGAACTCGATGAATTTTCTGCCCAAGCATGAAGATTTTTGATGGTTGCGGTCATAGATCGTGACGATGTGTCGAGGTTGCTGTCGTTCGAGCTTATCGGTATCCGGTAAATCTGATGTGGTGGTGCCGATACCGCACTGGTACAGTCGGGTTTTCGGGGCCGCAGCGAGGATTGCCGTAGAAACAGCTCCGGGCTGCGCCATGGAGGGTGCATCGTACATAAACAGCTGGGGGTGCCCGCAAGTCGGGCTGAGAGAGTCCCTTCGAACCTGAACCAGTTAGCACTGGCGTAGGGTGAGGGAGGACCGAATGTCCGGTGGACATTCGCAGCCGAACGAACGCCCTGCCATGGATGTGGCAGGGCCGGGGTGAGAAAATTGCCTCGGGCTGCGCCATGGAGGGTGCATCGTACATGAACAGCTAGGGGTGCCCGCAAGTCGGGCTGAGAGAGTCCCTTCGAACCTGAACCAGTTAGCATTGGCGTAGGGTGAGGGAGGACCGAGTGTCCGGTGGACATTCGCAGCCGAATGAACGCCCTGCCATGGATGGCAGGGCCGGGGTGAGAAAATTGCCCCGGGCTGCGCCATGGAGGGTGCATCGTACATAAACAGCTAGGGGTGCCCGCAAGTCGGGCTGAGAGAGTCCCTTCGAACCTGAACCAGTTAGCACTGGCGTAGGAAAGCTGAGTCAAGCCCTGAATCTTGCCTCCTTTCTCCGCCATTTGGAGATAAACTTATGAGCGCCATACCCGAAGATTTCATCAAGAAGACAAACGAGCTGTCTGACGAAGTCACGAAGCCTTTTCCCGGTGCGCGTAAAGTCTACATACAGGGCTCGCGCCCCGATATTCGGGTGCCGATGCGCGAGATTGTCCAAGCGCCGACGCCTGCCAGTTTCGGTGAGGAAGATAATCCGCCGATAACCGTTTACGACACTTCGGGGCCTTTTACCGATCCCGATACCCGCATCGATCTGCTGAAGGGCATACCGGATGTGCGTGGCCGGTGGGTTGTCGAGCGCGATGATACCGAACAGCTTGCCGGACCGAGTTCAAGCTATGGGCAGCAGCGTCAGTACGACCCGGAATTGGTTCAATTACGCTTCGAACACATACGCGCGCCGCGCCGCGCCAAGGCGGGTCGTAATGTGACCCAGATGCACTATGCGCGGCAAGGCATCGTGACACCCGAAATGGAATTCGTGGCGATTCGCGAGAATCAGCGTTTGGACGAGATGCGGCGCGACCCGCGTTACAAAAGGCTTTTGAAGCAGCATCCGGGCGAGAGTTTCGGTGCGAATCTGCCCGAGCGGATTACGTCCGACTTCGTACGCCGAGAGGTTGCTGCCGGTCGCGCGATCATTCCGGCCAATATCAACCATCCCGAACTCGAACCGATGATCATCGGCCGTAACTTCCGGGTGAAGATCAACACCAATATCGGCAACTCGGCGGTCACCTCGTCGATCGAAGAAGAGGTCGAGAAGATGGCGTGGTCGGCGCGCTGGGGTGGCGACACGCTGATGGATTTGTCCACCGGAAAGAACATCCACGAGACACGCGAATGGATTCTGCGCAATGCCCCGATGCCGATCGGCACGGTGCCGATTTATCAGGCACTCGAGAAGGTCAACGGCAAGGCCGAAGACCTCACTTGGGAGATGTTTCGCGACACCTTGATCGAGCAGGCCGAGCAGGGCGTTGATTATTTCACTATCCATGCCGGCGTGTTGCTGCGCTATGTTCCGCTGACTGCCGATCGTGTTACCGGGATTGTCTCGCGTGGCGGCTCGATCATGGCCAAGTGGTGTCTTGCGCACCACGAAGAGAACTTCCTCTACACGCATTTCGAAGACATTTGCGAAATCATGAAGGCCTACGACGTTTCCTTCTCGCTGGGGGATGGCCTGAGACCGGGCTCGATCGCCGACGCCAACGATGCGGCGCAGCTCGGTGAGCTCGAAACGCTCGGCGAGCTGACCAAGATCGCCTGGCAGCATGATGTTCAGGTCATGATCGAAGGCCCGGGTCACGTGCCCATGCATATGATCAAAGAGAACATGGACAAGGAGCTGCGCGACTGTTTCGAGGCGCCTTTCTACACGCTTGGTCCGCTGACCACCGATATCGCCCCCGGCTACGATCACATCACGTCCGGTATCGGTGCGGCCAACATCGGCTGGTATGGTACCGCGATGCTTTGTTACGTAACGCCGAAGGAACACCTGGGGCTGCCGAACAAGGCCGACGTACGCGAAGGTATCATTACCTATAAGCTGGCTGCGCACGCTGCCGATCTTGCCAAGGGTCTGCCGGGGGCTCAGGTGCGTGACAATGCTTTGTCCAAAGCGCGCTTCGAATTCCGCTGGGAAGACCAGTTCAATCTCGGCCTCGATCCCGATCGTGCGCGTGAGTATCACGACGAAACCTTGCCCAAGGACTCCGCCAAGGTCGCACATTTCTGTTCCATGTGCGGCCCGCATTTCTGTTCGATGAAAATCACGCAGGACGTACGTGAGTACGCCGCTAGCCACCAGTTTAAAGATATCGACGTGGCGGTAGAGGAAGGGATGAAAGAGAAGGCCGAGGAATTCCGCCAGCAGGGAGCGGAGATTTACAAGCCGGTATGACGTCTACGCGCATGTCGCTCGTGTGGGCGGCATGCGTTAAAGAATTTGCAATCCCAACTTCATCCGATTTGCGCGAATCGGAAACATATTCCCCCTAGCTTTGCATTCGCGCAGTGCGCACCCGAAACCTTGATCGGTTATCTGTATTTCTAGGGGGATCCATGAATAAAAACCTAATGTCATCAGTGATGGCATTTTCAGTAATGATCGGCGTCAGTGCCGGCACGGTTGCCGTTGCCGATGATTGGAAGCGCGATTGGCGCGACAAGCGCGGATACCAGTATTGGGGCACACCCAAGGCTCAGCTTGGTCCGCGGCCCTTCTTTTTGGTCGACAATATGGACGATTCGCGCCTGAAGCGGACACTCAAGCAGTGCGAAAACGGTCCTTTCTATCGCACGGATTTTTCGATCGGCCACCGTGGTGCGCCTCTGCAGTTCCCGGAACATACGGTGGAGTCTTATGTCGCCGCTGCACGTATGGGCTCCGGTATTCTCGAGTGTGACGTGACCTTCACCAAGGACCGCGAACTGGTCTGCCGTCATTCACAATGCGATTTGCACACCACCACGAATATCCTGCTGGATGAAGAACTGGCGCAGAAGTGTTCCGAGCCATTCACGCCGGCCGACCCTGCGACCGGCAAACCGGCCAGCGCCAAGTGTTGCACCAGCGATATCACGCTGGCCGAGTTCAAGACGCTCAAGGGCAAGATGGATGCGTCTGACCGCAGCGCAACCACGGTTGAGGAATATGTCGGCGGTACGGCCGACTGGCGCACCGATCTCTATGCCGGAACCGATAAAGCCAACAGCCTGGGTACGCTCATGACCCACCGTGAGAGCATTCGTTTGTTCCGCGATCTTGGCGTGAAGATGACTCCGGAGCTCAAGTCTCCGAGCGTTGAAATGCCGTTCCAGGGCGACTATACCCAGGAGGACTACGCGCAGCAGCTGATCGACGAATACAAGCAGGAGCGTATTCCGCCGCGTAAGGTCTATCCGCAGTCGTTCAACCGCGAAGATGTGCTCTACTGGATTGAGAACGAGCCGGCCTACGGTAACCAAGCCGTCTACCTCGATGATTCCTACTCGACCCTGCCGGCCGACGAATTCGAGGCCTTCATGAACAGCCGGCGCAAGCTACGCAAGTACATGGAAGAGTTGGTCGATCAGGGCGTGCAGATTGTCGCACCGCCGATGTGGATGCTGGTGACGACCAATGACAACGGTCGGGTCAAGCCGTCGAAGTATGCCAAGGCTGCGCGTCGTGCCGGTCTGGACATCATTACCTGGACCTTCGAGCGCAGCAATCTGACCGACGGGGGTGGCGACTGGTATCACCAGACCACCGAGGGTGCCGTCGAAAAGCCGGGTGATCGTTACAAGACCCTGGATGTGTTGGCGAAGAAAGTCGGTGTCCTCGGTGTCTTCACCGATTGGCCGGCCAGCGTAACCTACTATGCGAACTGCATGGGTTTGCGCTGATCCGCGTTAGCCTCACCATGGGCCGAGAAGGCGCCGGTCGATGCCGGCGTCTTTTTTGGTAGGCCTTCAGGCTTCTTCGGTATAGACCGCCGGGGCCATCGTCTCGATGGTTGCCGCGGTTTCGAATCCGTCCTCGATTTCGTCGCAGCGTATCACCGCGACCTCGGCCTCAAGCGGAGGTGTGATCGGATTCTCGGGGCTGAGCGTGACTTGTAACCGGGCGCCCTGGTCGAGCGATCTCGGACTGATAAAGCGAATGCCGGTAGCACTGAGGTCAAGCAGCTTGGCCTGGTCGGTGAGTTCGGCTGCCGGATCGCGCAGTGCAATAGGACAGCGTATCGGCATGCGGATGAAATCGCGTTTCTCGGAATAGTCGATCATTCCATTTCCTCACAAGATGTTGGGTCACGGTACTAAACTAACCACCACTGATAGTGCAGCCTAGTTCACCAACAATGAGAATGTCGGGAAGGAAAGTCATTGATCGGCAGTTTCAGCGCTTGAACCGATGGATTAACGACTGCAATTCCGCCGCCTGTTCCGATACCTGGTCGCTGGCTGCACGCGTTTCCTGGCCGCTAGCGATGAGTTTTGCCGCCGTCTCGTTAATGTGATTGACGTTGCGGGTGATTTCTTCCGAGACGTTGCTTTGCTCTTCGGTGGCCGTCGCGATTGCATGCGCCATGTCTTCCAGGGCCGCAATATGACCAAAGATGTCGGCAAGTTCATTGCCGGCCTGGCGGGTGTTCTCTACGCTGGTTTCGACCTGCTCGTGGCTTTGTTGCATGGCGCCCGAGGCTTCCCGCGCGGTCGCTTGCAGTCTTTCTATAGTGGCTTCGATTTCGGTCGTGGAAGCCTGGGTCCGTGCGGCCAGGGTCCGCACTTCGTCCGCGACGACCGCGAAGCCGCGTCCCTGGTCTCCGGCACGGGCAGCCTCGATGGCGGCGTTGAGCGCCAACAGATTGGTCTGATCAGCGATCCCGCGAATAACGTCCAGCACCGCGCCGATCGATTCACTGTCTTGCTGGAGCGAGGCCATGATGTCGGTTGCGCGACTTACCCCGTCGGCGACCTGGTTGGCACTCGCGATTGCGCGATCGACGGCTTTTTGTCCGGCGCGTGCACGTTGGTTGGTTTGTTCGGTTGCGTCGCTGGCGCTGTTCGCGCTGCGCGCGACCTCCTGTATGCTCACCGACATTTGTTCGACTGCGGTGGCGATGGTTTCTATTTCGTCCTGTTGTGCTTGCATCTCGTTGCTCGTCGCGTCTGCGGTACGATGCAGTACCAGGCTTTCGTTCGCGACCGTCGAGGCCGACTCGCGAATCCGACCCAGTACGGTGCGCAGCTGGGCCTTGAGTGTCTTGATTGCAAACAATAGGCTTCCGGTCTCGTCCTTGCGGCCGGTGTAAACGAACTGCATGGCGGGATTGTCGGCGACCTCGCGTGCTTCGTCGGCGGCCTTGCGCAGACTGCGTAACACCCAGTGGGTGAGTAAACCGCCGCAGAGACTGACAAGAAGCCAGACCAGCGCCATCGGCCATGGCGCCAGCCGCAGGAGCAGGCTGCTGGCGATAGTGCCGACTGCCGCGACTGCTGAGAAACCCAGGGTCAGTTTTGCGGTCAAACCCAAGGTAGGCAGGCTTAGGGAACGTTTGTTGTCCGCCTGCCATAGCTGTCGGTACAAAGCTTCGGCGCGTGTCACGTCTTCTTGCCTCGGTGTAACCCGCACGGATTCGTATCCGCTGATACGATCACCGTCGAGCGAGGGCGTGACGAAGGCATCGACCCAGTAATAGTCACCGTGTTTGGTTCGGTTCTTGACGACACCCATCCAGGGGTAACCCGCTTCGAGGGTGTCCCAGAGGTTTTTGAAGGCCGCGGGCGGCATGTCCGGGTGGCGCACGATGTTGTGGCTGGTACCTACCAACTCCTCGTGAGTGAAGCTGCTGATATCGACAAAGGCTTGATTGGCATGGGTGATCACGCCTTTGGTGTTGGTCGATGAAACGACCTCGATGCCGGGTAGCAAGGGGATTTCTTTGTCGGTCACAGGCAGATTTTTTTTCACGGCCGGTTTCCCTAAACTCGCTCCAATTGTTCTGGCTTTAGCGGCGACACGTTTGGTCGCTTTAGTGCGGGAAGTTTGCAGTTGATGTGCTTCGAATTAGCTAAAATTGCCTAACGTGTCGTTTTTGACGGTGTGATGGTTCATTCGGGGCGACATAAACCGGGAGGCCGATCACCATGCTCGATCGAATCAAGGCATTTTTCGCCACGCCCGATGAAGACGCCGGGGACGACGAGGGCGCTTTGCACCTGGCGGCGGCGGTGTTGTTGATCGAGGTCGCCAAGGCCGATCATGCCCTCGAGGCGCTCGAATTGGATCGTATGAAGGCTGTGTTGCGGGATACTTGGGGATTGAGCGAGCACGATCTCGCGGATTTGGTCGAGGTTGCGCGTGATACCGCCGATACCGACGTTTCGCTGCATCGACAGATCGATCTGATTAACCGCAACTTCGGGCCACAGCAGAAACTGAACTTGGTACGCGGCCTTTGGGAGGTCGCGTGTGCCGACGGCGAGGTGCATCATCATGAGGAACTTCTGGTGCGCCGGCTCGCCGATCTACTTTATGTCTCTCACAGCGATTTCATCCGTTGTAAGCATTTAGCGTTGGGCGGACTTTGATTCCACGGGTCTTATGAGCGGTGAGCCTTGGTACCGCCGCTCCGCCGTAGTCATCGCTGCGGCGGGTTTCGTCGTGCTCGTCAGCATGGGGTTACGTCAGTCCTTTGGCATTTTTATGCAACCGATCGGTTGTGTATTGGGACTCGACCGTGAAGTGTTCGGGTTGGCGATTGCGGTACAGAACCTTGTGTTGGGCCTACCGTTAGCCGGTTATCTTGCGGACCGCTTTTCACCTCGCAAAGTGGTATTCGCGGGTGCCTTGCTTTATGCCCTTTCGATGTTGCTCATGAGTGAGATTCAGGGCGCGCCGGGTTTGCTGCTGGTGCTTGGCATCCTAAGTGGTACGGCGCAATCGGCGACGACTTTCGTCGTCGTGCTGGGTGCCGTTGCCCGTGTCGTGCCGGAGAGTGGCCGCGCGCGTGCCTTTGGTTTGGTGACCGGGGTTGGGTCGTTCGGCATGTTCGCAATGGTGCCCCTGGCCAATGATTGGCTACTCAATGGGGGGTGGAGCTGGGCGTTCGAGATGCTGGCCTGGACCGCATTGACCATGGTGTTTGCGGCATTGTTCATGCCGGACGGCCGGACGGATGATGTTGGTCGGAGGGTAAGGCTGAAGCCTCTATTGCACTCGGCATTGCGACATCGCGGCTATCTGCTGCTGATCATCGGTTTTTTCGTTTGCGGTTTCCACGTCGCTTTCATTGCGACGCATCTGCCGGCCTACGCGGTTGATGAAGGGTTGGATCGGACCACGGCCGGTCGGGCCTTGGCATTGATTGGTCTGTTCAACATCTTCGGGTCGTTGTTGTTCGGCTGGTTGGGTGACCGTTATCGCAAGACACGGGTGCTAAGCGCACTCTACGGCATACGGGCGATAGTGATTGCCGGTTTCGTACTGATCCCTCTGAGCCCGGCCACTGCCTTGTGGTTTGGCGCTGTCATTGGCCTCCTATGGCTTGGGACCGTGCCGGTGACCAGCGGCTTGGTGGGTCAGTTCTTCGGCGTACGTTATCTCGGTACCTTGTATGGCGTGGTGTTCCTCGGCCACCAGTTGGGTGCCTTTCTCGGTGCCTGGTGGGCCGGACGGATGTTTGAGGCGACCGGGAGTTACATTGGGGTATGGTGGGTGGCGGCGGTCTTGAGTGTCGCGGCGGCTTTGATCCATGTATCGATTGATGATCGGCCGCAGACCTCCGCGACCGTATCGCGTTGAATGACTGTTATGTCTGATCGAGAAAGCTTTCCATCGGTACCGGGTCGCAAACCGCCTGGCCTTGGATGCAGCAGATGCCGAGTTCGCAGAGCTGATCGATGATTCCCTGCGAGGTTGCGAATTCGGCAACAGTCTTGATGTCGAGTTGGTTGGCGATCTCGATGATCGCCTTGACGATGGTGCGGCTGAGTGGATTGGTCTCGATGTCGTGGACGAAGCTGCCGTCGATCTTGAGGTAGTCGACCTCAAGCACTTTGAGATAATTCAGCGAACTCATGCCGGAGCCGAAATCATCCAGTGCGATTTTGCAGCCGAGTTTCTTGATTCGAGTGATGAAGTTCTTGGCCGTCTCCAGATTTGAGATCGCTGCGGTCTCGGTGATCTCGAAGGCAACCTTGGTCGGGTCGATGTCGTACTGCTCCAGGCAGTCGTGTACGTGATCGGCGATTCGGGCATCGGTGAATGAAGCGCCGGACAGATTGACGTTTACGCAGGGGTGCGATTCGCCGTTACCGGCGGGCCGATACTGGTGCAGCGTGGCGAACAGGTTGTCGATGACCCACTCGTCGAGTTTTTGGATCAGCCCGTAGCGCTCGGCCGCCGGTAAAAAGCTGCCGGGCAGAAGGAGTTTGCCCTTGTGGTTGAACATGCGTAGCAGAACTTCCCAATGGGTCGGTTCCGTTTCGTCGAAGGTTCTGATCTCGTGCATGTACAGCCGTAGGCGATCGTGATCCATCGCGTCGGTGATTTCCGCGACCCAATGCAGATCGGCGCGTTGCTGGGCGAGTTCCTCGTCGTCGGGAGTATGGATCTGAATGCGATTGCGTCCCCGCAGCTTCGCGGCGTAACAGGCGGCGTCGGCGTTCGACATGACATCGGTGATATGGCCCGACTCGGGGGTAAGCGCGACGATGCCGATTGAGATGCCGAGACGGAAAATCTTGTCTTTCCAGCGGAAGCGAAAATCCTCAATGGCGCCGCGGATCTTTTCTGCGACCATCTCGGCTTCGGCGAGCAGACAGCCTTCGAGCAGGATGCCGAACTCGTCGCCGCCCAGGCGGGCGAGGGTGTCGCGATGGCGGGTGTGTTGGCGCAGGATGCGGGTGACGTTTTTGAGCATCTCGTCGCCGGCCAGATGTCCGCAGGTATCGTTGACCACTTTGAATTGGTCGAGATCGAGATAAAGGAATACCGCCTCGCGTTTGCGCCCCTGCTGTACGGCATTGAGTGAGGTCGCCAGGCGTTTCTCCATTTCACGTCGGTTGACCGCACCGGTCAGATCGTCGTGACTCGACATCCATGACATGCGTGAGATGGTCTCGTGCTGGTCGGTCATATCGCGGAAGGCGATAACGGCCCCGTGCGCGTGACCGGATCGGTCGGTCGTTATGCCGATCGAGTAGCTGATATGTAATTCCTTGCCGGATTTGCCCAGCAGGGTGTAATCGCCCTCGCAGTGTTGTTGGGTGCCGCTGGCAGCGAGAAGGCTGCGTACGATGTCGCTGATCGGGTCCTTGCTCTTGGTGTTAACGACGAACAGGTTTTCGAGCTTCTGACCCACGGCATCTTCGGCGCTCCAACCAAGAATCGCCGACGCGACCGGGTTGAGGTACTCCACAATGCCATCGACGGTGACCCGCACTACACCGTCGCCGATCGATTCCAGCGTAATTTGCGCCCGTTCCTTCTCTTGGCGAAAACGCTCTTGGGATTCGTACAGTTCCGTTGCATCGCTGAATACCAGTACCGCACCGGCGGCCCGGTTCGAAGAGTCTATGAAAGGCGAGATGTGCATCTGCCAGACCTGCTCGCCGAGTCGCACGATACTGCGGTGCGCCTGGTGCGAATCGATCACACCGAGCAAGGTGTCGCGCAGGCCATCGATTTCGAAGCGCCAGGGTAGCGCAATGATATGGTCCTGCAGCCGCATATTTTTTAGCGGAATCAGTTCGTCGACCTTGGGTACGAATCGGGTGATGCGTAGGTCGTTGTTGACCACGATGAGTGGTGTATCGATACTGTTTTGAATGTTCTGTAGCTGATTGGCGAGCTTTTCGTACTCGCGGGTCTTTTCCTGCAGTTCGTCGTTCAGCGTCAGCAGTTCTTCATTCGAAGACTGCAATTCTTCATTGGTGGTCTGGAGTTCTTCGTTGGTCGATTGGAACTCCTCGTTCGATGACTGTAGTTCTTCGTTCGCAGCCTGCAGTTCTTCGTTGGTCGTTTCCAGTTCCTCGACCACGGTCTGCAAACTTTCGCGAGTCGAGAACAGCTCATGTTCCAGCGCCATCATGAGCTGTTTGTCTTCCTCGGTGTCTTCCGAGAAAGTGGCTTCGGCGTCGCCCTGCGGGGCGCGCGCGATCGATTGGAACGAAATCATGACCCAACCCGGGCGGTTCGGATCGAAGGGCAGTACGATGATGCGCTGGGTGTTGGTGTCCTTGACCGGAATGATTACCTGCTCGTAAGTGTCGGCCGATAGGGCCGCTTCGCGTCGTACTTTGTACAACAGTGCGCGCAAGGTAGAGCGTACTGAGTCGTGTACCAACGTAAGGATGTCGAGGGAAGCCGGGCCGGAGCGTACCGTCATCAGGCTGCTCAGATCGCCGTAGCTGAACATGATTTCGTTGTGCTGGTTGACTACCGCGCTTGCCGGTGCGAAGCGCTTCGACAGCAGGCGGTTGAGACGTTCTTCAACGGCCTCCAGCGGGGGCTGTGCGCTATCTGTCGGACGGGATATCTGCTGCTGAGAATGCCCCGGCAGCAAGTGCGGCAAACGGGCCCGGTGACCGGGCACATCGACCTTCTGGTAGATACGAAATTGCGCGGCTGCCGGGGTGAAGAGCTTCTCCGCCTGGGTATTACTCTCTGACATGCCGAGCATCAAAAGGCCGCTCGGTTTCAGCGAGTAGTGGAAGGTGTCGAACACCTGACGCTGCAACTCGTTATCGAAATAGATCATGACGTTGCGGCAGCTGACCAGGTCGAGCTTCGAAAAGGGGGCGTCGCGGACCATGTCGTGCGTGGAGAAAACCACGTGATCGCGAACACGGCGGTTGACCGCGTAGCCGTTGGCGGTTTCCTTGAAATAGCGTCCCAGCACATGAGAATCGACCGAGCCGACCGCGTCGACGCTGTAGTGTCCAAGACGGGCGACGCCGAGCGGTTCGCTGCCGATGTCGGTGGCGAAGATCCGATACTCGATGCGTTGGCCTGTCTCCCGTTGGTATTCTTCGAACAACAGCGCGACCGTGTAGGCCTCTTCACCGGTTGCACAACCGGGTACCCAAATGCGTAGTTCGTCCGGTGCGCCGGGGCGCTTGAGGTAGGTGGCGAGTTGTTCACCCAGTGCGCGGAATGCTTCGGGATCGCGAAAGAATCCCGTAACCCCGATAAAGGCGTCGCGCGCGAGGTCATGGATTTCCTTGGGATTGTCCCGCAGGAGCTCGAGATAATCGTCCATGGTGAAGCGATTGCACAGCGACATGCGACGACGGATGCGGCGTTGGATCGAGTTCTTTTTGTAATGCACCAAATTGATGCCGGTCTCACGTAACACCAGATCGATAATGACGGCGTAAACATCGTCGTTCGCGGTGGTGACCAGGTCGGCTCCGGTCAGCTTGTTCTGATCCAGGTTGAGCAATGTTTCGGCCATTTCGGCGGGGGTCTGGATCAGGTCGGCCGCGTCGGCCTGAATCGCGGCGAGCGGCATACCATCGTATTTCGCGGATTTGGGGTCCTGGGCCATGGTGATGCCGCCGGACGATTTTATTTCGATCATGCCGGCTGCGCCGTCGGTGCCCGTACCGGACAGAATGATGCCGATGGCTTGCGAGCCCAAGTTCTCCGCCAGCGAGTGGAAAAAGCGGTTGATGTTCGGCTTCGGCATCGGACCGGTACGTGCTTCGGAAAGCTTGACCATCCCGTCGCTTATCTCGATATCGCGATTCGGTGGGGTGATATAGATGTTATTGGGCTGGGGCTGCAGCCCGTCTTCGGCATCGCTTACGTCCAAAAGGCATTCGCGCCGAATCAGGTCGACGAGCATGCTGGTGTGACTGGGCGAAAGATGCTGAGCGATAAAGAAGGTCAGACGGTTGCCCATGCGCAGTGCATTGACCAACTCGCGGATTGCCTCGAGCCCGCCGGCCGACGAGCCGATGCCGACGTAGATCAAGGTGGATTTTTCTTCTGATTCTGCCACCGTGCTGAACTCATCACATCCTGGCTAACTGTTGGCGCGAAACAGTAATAACAATTTCTTTGCCCGTGTTTGATGTTCGAAAAAGGTGCGTGCCGTATCGGGGGTTTCGAGAAAGTCGGAGTAGCCTTCCAATTCGGTCAGGTCGGTACCGTCGAGATTCTGGAATCCCATGGTCCACTCGGGGAAGTCGCGTGTGTCAAGGGCCTCGTCGAACAACGTTTTGACCTTTTCGTGGCGATCGTCTCGCTGAATGCGCTGGTACAGCGCGTGCACCGCGTCCGGCTCCCCCTCCAGCACCTGGAGGAACGACTTGTCTTTATACAGCAGCATGCCGGTGATGCCCAGTCGGTCATTTTTCTGTCGCGCCTGCTCGAGCAAAGCCGTCAATTCGTCCAGCGGCATGAATCTGACAGCGGTGCTGACATAAGCGAGATGGATCAGGGGGGTGTTTGGTGAATTGATATTCATCTGAGTCGTCTACCGGCGGTCGATAAGCCAATCTGTGATCGCGGAGCATCTCCGGCCGTAAGCGGCGAAGGCGGTTGTGTACGTTTACTTCGGCATTCGGCAAGCGGTGTTTGTCTTACGAATGCCCTGATCGAACCTTATAGCAGGAATTCCGCATTAATCCCGGGAAATAATACGTTTGCCCCGTGAATCTTGCTCCCAAAAGATGGTCTTATCGACTACTGTTTCGATGTACCGTGATTTGCGTCAGGTAATCTTCAAGAAGGAAAGCACGATGCCGGAGCGATGGCTGCAGATCAAGGGTGATCCGTCGGTCAGGGCCTTTTTATTCCAGCAGCGCCGGGTGCCGAGTGATTTCGATGCCAGTATCGAGCAAGTGCTGCGCGTGATGCACGAGATGTTGGTGCACAAAGGGGTCTTCCATGCCAAGGTGCATTTCTCGTCATCACAGCTGACCTGTTGGTTTTATGACGACCCCTACAATTACAAGGTCTATGTCCGTGATCAGGTGACGGCATCCGATTTTCTGAATTCTTTACCAGATTTATCCTACGAAGGACGACAACCGAGAATTGCCGTCGGGCGTATCGGTGAGGTCTTGGAAGAGTTTCGTCGGCTGCGTCTGACGGATGAGCAGCTGTATCTGCGCAATGGATCGATCAATCGAATCAACGGCTTGATCGGTATGACCTTCTCATGTGACGGCAGCCATTACATCGATTGTGACGATTTCTTTCAGCGCCTCGAATGTTTCGGTAAAGACGCGTAACGACGCGGTCGGCTATTCGATGATCAGGGTGATCAGCGTCTTGGGACCATGGATACCGTAGGCCAGCGTCTGCTCGATATCCGCGGTTTTTGATGGGCCGGAAATCAGCAGCGCATTGGTCGGCATGCGTGAGGCCCAGTTTTCGGATGCAATCAGCCGGGCGAAGTTGTCGAACAGCCGGTCGGCACGGAGCAGTGCGATATGTACCGGCGGTATCAGCGACATCAGACGCGGTTCGTTGGCGTCCGGCCATAGCACCAGGCTGCCGCTCTCGGCCAACCCGCCGAGGGTGCCGGTCAGCGCCACGTCGATCTCGTCGAACAGCGTGTCTTTCCAATCTTCGATGGGCCGTTCGTAGCGTTTGAGCGCGATATCGTCGGTCGCTGCAGCGGCGAAGGTGTCGGCGACCGGGCCATGTCCGATCAGTACCTGTCGTAACTCGCGTTTGGGAAGTTCCTGTTTGACCCAATCGGGCCATTGGTCCGCTTTCAGACGATGGACTTCGCCGCGTACCGCCTGCATGCGTTCGGTGAATTCGGCGATACGGCGTTCCTGATCCCAGTCGAGCGATTTGGCATAAACTTCCGGCGCGGCAGCCGCATGCAATCGGTTGCTTCGTAGGCGACCGAGGATATGTTTTTTGTTGTCACTCATGACGAAAACCCTCGCGGCGGGCGAGCTCGTGCAGACTGCGGGCGGCCGGTCGGGGTGCGCTACGGTAGCGTGTCCAAGCGCCCAGTGACGGTGGTGTGAGAAAACGCAGCCGGGTTGCCGCAAGTTTGAACAGCCGGTAAAGCCCGGGGTGGCGATACAACCATTGCCAGACCTTCCATGCCCCGGCCTCGCCGGATTTGCGCAGGCTGCCGCGCCCGCTGATCGGTGCCGCACTGCGCTCGCCGTTCACCGCCTCGGCACGCAGCCGGTTGATCAGTTTCGGCAGCGGGATCTTGACCGGACAGACTTCGCCACAGGCTCCACACATGGTGCAGGCGGATGTCAGGGTGCCGACCTTGTCGATGCCGATGCGTTGCGGTTCCAGGGCCAGACCGATCGGACCCGGGTAGACGGTACCGTAGGCATGGCCGCCGAGCTGAACATAGACAGGGCAATGATTGATGCAGGCGCCGCAACGAATGCAGCGCAGGGTGTCCAGCAGCTCATGGTCGACCCGGATGCGAGAGCGTCCGTTGTCGAGTAGCACCAGATGCACGGCTTCGGGACCGTCCAGTTCGCCGGGTTGGCGCGGCCGGCTGATCATATTGAAATAGGTCGTGATGGGTTGACCGGTCGCCGACTTGGTCAGGATTTCCAGCAGCGGCGGCACGTCGGAGAGTTTTTCGACCACCTTTTCGATGCCCGTGATGGCGATATGTACGCGTGGCGCCGTTGTGCTCAGTCGGCCGTTGCCCTCGTTTTCCACCAGACATAGCGTGCCGGTTTCGGCGACGGCGAAATTGACACCGGAGATGCCGGCATCGGCATGGGCGAAACGGGTGCGCAGGATCTCGCGTGTGCTTTGGGTGAGGGTGTCGATGTCTTCGGTGTAGGGGATCTCCGGATGGAATGTTTTGAACAATCCGGCAACCTCGCGACGGTTTTTATGGATCGCCGGTGCAACAATGTGTGACGGCGGCTCCTTGGCGAGTTGGATGATGTACTCGCCGAGGTCGGATTCGATCACGGTCAGGCCACGTTTTTCCAGATAGTGATTCAGCTCGGTCTCTTCGGAGACCATCGATTTGCCTTTGACCACCGTCTTGGCGTCGGCGGCATGAAGAATGTCATAGATGATCTGGTTGGCTTGTTCAGGGTTCTCCGCCCAGTGCACCTGGATACCGTTTTCGGTCAGCTTCGCTTCCAACTGTTCGAGCAGTTGGGGCTGCTTGACCAATGCATTGGCGCGCACCATGCGGGCCTGCTCGCGCAGCGCTTGCAATTGGACATCGTCGGGGAACTGTTCGGCGCGGCGCGCCATGATGCCGGTGAGCGCGCTACGAAAGTTCTGGCGCAACTGGTCGTTGTGTAACGCGGCATCGATGCGCTCATGGAATTCTCGTGTTTGGGTGTGTGCCTCACTCATGCGTTGGTCCGCTCCCAGAGAAATTCGGCGATGTGTTGCGTGCCAAGGCCGTCGCCTTGCTTTTCGAATGCGCCGCCGATGTTCATCAGGCAACCGCAATCCTGACTGATGACCTTTGCGGCGTCCGTGGCGCGTAGCGCATCGGTTTTGTCTTTCACCATGGCGCCGGAAACGTCCCCCTGTTTGACCGCGAAGGTCCCGCCGAAGCCACAGCATTCGGCCTTGCGGTCTTGCGTGAGCACCTCGACGTTGGCGAGTTGCGCAACCAGCGACTCGATCCGGTCGGCCACGCCCATTTCGCGTCGTGCCGAACAAGACGTGTGAATCGCGATCTTCGTCGGTTGACCGAGGTCTTCGAGTTCGAGTCGCAGCACGTCGACCAGGAACTCGGTCAATTCGAAAGTGCGTTCGGCGACGGCCACGGCTTCCGATTCGTCCGCTTGCCCCGCAAACAGCTCCGGCCAATGCTTTTTGATCATGCCCGCGCACGAGCCGGACGGCACGACCACGGGAATGTCGCGTGCAAAACAACCGAGCTGTGCGCGCGCGACCGCGAGGGCCTCGTCGCGATAGCCCGAATTGAAAGCCGGTTGGCCGCAACAGGTTTGATTGTCGGGATAGATCACCTCGACGCCGGCACGCCGGATCAGCTGCATGCCGGCAAGACCGGCTCGCGGATACATCAGGTCGACGAGGCAAGTCGCGAAGAAATAGATTTGTTGCGGCATGGGCATCGAGATGTTCCTTGGTTTCAGTGTTTCGCGGCGGGTACGAACAACGCTTTGTCCATCGTGCGTAAATCCGGTGCGATCTGCGGTTCGAATGCCATCTGCGCCAGTACATCGCGTGCCGGGTCGATGCCCGGTGCGATTTCGGTAAGCAGCAGGCCTTCCGCGGTTAGTTCGAATACCGCACGTTCGGTGATGTAGCTCACTTGTTGACCGCGTGTGAAGGCCGCTCGGCCGTTGAAGGTGAGATGTTGAACCTGTTCGACGAATTTCTTCGCTCTGCCTTCCGTTCGAATCTTTGGGCCGGTTCCATCGACGTCCAAGCGCAGTCCGCCGGACGTGAAGGTGCCCAGAAAGGCAACCGATTTGGCGTTTTGGCTGATATTGACGAAACCGCCGGCACCGGCGGTTCTGTCGCCGAATCGGCTGACGTTGACGTTGCCGGCACGATCGATCTCTGCCATGCCGAGAAAGGCCTGGTCGAGTCCGCCGCCGTCGTAGAAGTCGAATTGCGCCGGTTGATCGATGACCGCTGCGGCATTGCTGGCGGCACCAAAGCTCAGACCGCCGGCGGGGATACCGCCGATACCGCCGGGCTCGACGGTCAGCGTGACCTGACTCAGCATCCCGGTTTCGGTTGCGGCCAGTGCAACAGCCTCGGGCATGCCGATGCCGAGGTTGACGACCGCGCCGGCTCTTAGGGTTTGCGCGGCGCGGCGCCCGATGACGAGACGTTCGTTCAGGCGCGCGCCGCTCAGTCGTTCGGGAATGCGCGTTTCGCCGGTATAGGCCGGGTTGTAGGACTCGTCGAAGGTTTGCTCGTGATCGCCCGGCTCGGCCAGCACGACGTGATCGACCAGGATGCCGGGAATACGCACGAGATGCGGGCTGAGTACGTGCCGCTCGGTGACTCGCTCAACCTGTACGATGACCCGGCCGCCGCTGTTGTGCACCGCTTGAGCGATGGCCAGCGATTCCAGGTGCAGCGCCTCGTGCTCCATGGTGATGTTGCCGTGAAGATCGGCCGTGGTGCCGCGCAAAAAGGCGATATGGATCGGAAAGGCCTTATAGAACAGGTATTCTTCACCGTCGATTTTCATCAGGCGTACCAGTTCTTCGTCGGCCGAACGGTTCAGTCGTCCACCATCGATTCTCGGGTCGGCGAAGGTATGCAGACCCACACGGGTCAATGCGCCCGGCCGGCCGCCTGCGATATCGCGGTACAGATGGGTAATGACACCCTGCGGCAAATTGTAGGCGGCGACTTTTTCTTCCGCTGCGAGCCGGCCGACACGCGGGACCAGTCCCCAATGGCCGCCGACGACTTTGCGCAATAAACCCGCGTGTCCGAGATGGTTGAGTCCGCGTTCCTGGCCGTCGCCCTGGCCGGCGGCATATACCAGGGTCAAATCGTTGGGTGTGGCGGTGTCAATAAAACGTCGTTCAAGCGCCTTGAGCAAGGTTTCCGGTACGCCGATGCCGACGAAGCCACCCGTCGCCAGGGTCGCGCCGTCGGGTATGCGGGCGACGGCATCGATGGCACTGCACAGTTTGCCCTGTTGCTGTGTCACGGGTTCACAGCTCGGGGACTTTATACATGGACGAGTACAGCTGTGAGTTACGGGAGAGACGCGCCTGGCTTTGGAAGTCGCGGAACGATTGATAAGCGAACTCGAGATGGAACTTGGCCTTGTCGCGTGCGGCCTCGGGGTCACGGTCCATGATGGCGGTCACCATCGCTTTGTGCTGCCCACAGATCTGTTCGACGAATTTCGGTGCGGCGTAAAACTGGTCGAGATACGAGTGAATGGTGTTTTCCAACACATCGCGCACGGCATGCATGAAGTGCAGCAGTACGATGTTGTGCGCGCTCTCGATGATCGATAAGTGGAAATCGCTGTCCACTTTGAGTTTGTCGGTACTGGCTGCTTGAGAACGATGCACTTCGGCCATGTGATTGAAGCGTGTCCAGATGCGTTCGCGATCGCCGTCCGTTGCGCGCGATGCCGCATTGAACGCAGCGACGCCTTCGAGTTCCTTACGTACCTCGAGGGTTGCGAATTCAGCGTCCGGCTGATCTTTCAATAACATCAGCAACGGATCGCTGAAGCTCGACGAAAGCCCCTCCGCGACATAGGTTCCGCCGCCCTGGCGGGTGCTCAGCAGGCCTTTGCTGGCGAGTTTCTGTATGGCTTCGCGCAATGACGGGCGCGAGATGCCAAGGCGTTCCGACAATTGTCGTTCGGCGGGCAATCGTTCTCCCGGCTTGAGGGTGCCGTCGGCGATCATGCCTTCGAGCTGTTCGGCGATCTGGTCGGAGAGTTTTCGTCTTTGCATTCGCAGTTAATGGTCTTACCAATTATCCAGATTGCAGTTTAGACGCTTGTATCGGTTTTCTCAAGTCATTGTGACCAATAACCGACGGTTTCGCTAAAGGGTGTGGTTTGCGCTCTGATATAGACAATTTATGCGTAAATTTGCCCATTAATATTAGTAAATTTCTATATATGACTACTTTGTGTACACAAGTCCGCGCTTGACAGTCGACGATATTCTGCCAGAATGCCGTGGCCTTACCAATTTACCAATTGGTTTTGTTAAAACGGGTTCAGCAGCTGGAACCCCTGCCTATCCTGCTTGGAGGAGCCGCATGAAAAGAACATTGTTGAGTCTGGCCACCGCGACTGCGCTGACCCTAACGCTTGCATCCGCCCCGACCATGGCCGCGAAAAAGGTGCTGCTAAAAGTGCCGGTCTGGTTCGGCACCCATTTGACTGGCCTGGGGTCGACCCCGAAATGGTTGGCAGAGCATGTCAACGACGCCTCGGGCGGCAGTGTCAAGATCAAGATCTACGAGCCGGGCAAGCTGATTCCGCCCAAGGAGATCGTGGAGGCAGTGTCGAAAGGCCAGGTCAATGCCGGTTGGACCACGCCGGGCTATAACACCGGGCTGCTGGGACAGAAAGGCGCGATCTTCTCGGCCGTGCCGTTTGGTCCGGACGCACCGGAATTTCTCGCCTGGGTCTATTACGGTGACGGCCGCAAGCTGTGGCAGGAAACTTACGACAAGGCCGGCTATAACGTCCATTCCATTCCCTGTTCGATCATCGCACCGGAGACTTCGGGTTGGTTCTCCAAGCCGATCGACAAGCCGGAGGATCTCGATGGCTTGCGTATGCGCTTCTTCGGTCTGGGCGCGCTGGTGATGGAAAAGCTGGGTGTGAGCACCTCGTTGTTGCCGTCGAAAGAGATTTTCCCGGCATTGGAAAAGGGTGCAATCGACGCAACCGAGTTTTCCATGCCCGCGATCGACAAGCTGCTCGGTTTCCACAAGATCCTCAAGTACAACTACTTCCCGGGTTGGCATCAGCCGGCGACGATGTTCGAGTTGATCATCAACAAAGACACCTGGAACAAGATGGACAAACAACAGCAGGGAGTCCTCGAGATGGGCTGTAAAGCGGCCATGCTCGACGGTCTGGCGCTGGGTGAAGCGATTCAGTTCCCGGAGATCAAAGCCAATGCCGCCAAAGGTGTCGAAGTGCGTTACTGGTCGGATGAAATGCTGAATACCTTCCGCGCCAAGTGGGATGAAGTCGTTGCCGAAGAAGGTGCCAAAGATCCCGATTTCAAGCGTATCTACGACAATCTGCAGGCTTTCCGAGCCGACTATGCGGAGTGGAACAAGCTCGGCTTCCTGCCGCGCCCGGGTACGAAGCGCGTCGCCGAGTGATGCCGTAAGCAAAGGCACTGGCGTGCCTACCCCCGGGGACGGCGGTAACGCCCCGGGGGCATTCAACAAAAACCGGGGTCTTCGTCATGACAGATCATTCTCCAGCCGCCGACTTCTATATCCCGATCGTTGCCGCGATGAACGGTTTTGTACGCCGGATCGCCGAGGCAACGGCTTGGTTCAATGTGGCGCTCATTGTGGTGATCGTGGTGCAGGTGGTCCTGCGCTACGGCTTCAACAAAGGCCTGGTGCCGTTGGAAGAATTGATGTGGCATCTGTATGCAGTGGCCTTCATGTTCGGCATGGCCTATGCGGTCACCAACGATTCCCACATTCGGGTGGACATCGTGCATATGGCGTTACCCAAACGCGCCCAGCACATTTTCGAGATTCTCGGCATTTTGCTATTGCTGATGCCTTTTTTATGGATTGTGTTCGACCACAGTGTGGGTTGGGTCGCCGAGGCCTATCGCGTGAACGAATCTTCGGCCAATCCGACCGGCCTGCCGTATCGCTGGATCATCAAAGCGGTAGTGCCGGCAACCATGGTGTTGATCTTCATTGCCGCGCTGGCTCGACTGATCCAGGAGGTCATGCTGTTGTTGCATTTCGGCAAGGAACCCGACGATGACACGCCGGGTCGGGTATCGATGATTCGCCATCTGTTCCAACCGCAGCGTAAGGACGAAGATGACCGTAACGGGGGAGCGAACTGATGCATCTCGAACCCGAAAACTACCTGGTCATCGCGATGTTCGTGTCGTTCATCGCGCTGTTGTTTACCGGTTTCCCCGTCGCCTGGATACTGGCGGGCGTCGGTATCGCTTTCGCCGGTGTCGCGTATTGGACCGACGCCATGGGCTGGACGCTGACCGGTCTGGACTACAACACCCTCGGGCTGCTGACCGGACGCATCTTCAGCATCATGGACAATTGGGTGCTGGTCGCCTTGCCCATGTTCATTTTTATGGGCTTGATGCTCGACAAGTCCGGCGTGGCCGAACGCATGATGCACTCGATGCAGAAGTTGTTCGGCAACGTTCGGGGTGGGTTGGCGATCACGGTTACGCTGATCGGTATCATCCTCGCCGCATCGACCGGCATTATCGGTGCGTCGGTGGTGCTGCTTGGCGTGATGTCGCTGCCGGTCATGCTCAAACAGCATTATCACAAGCCTTTGGCGCTCGGCACCGTGGCTGCGTCAGGCTGTCTCGGTATTCTTATACCGCCGTCGATCATGCTGGTCATCATGGGGGATCAGCTCGGCGTGTCGGTGGGCGATCTGTTCATGGGCGCCGTGTTCCCCGGCGTCATCCTCGGTTTCTTGTACGTGTTCTACATCTATATCTATGGCCGTTTGAAACCGGAGAATGCGCCGCTCGCGGCCGACCACAAACCGATCGAGCTTTCCGATGTACTCCAGGTCATGATCGATATACTGCCACCGGCGTTGCTGATCCTCGCCGTGCTGGGTTCGATCTTCGCCGGCGTTGCGACCGTGACCGAGGCATCGGGCATAGGCGCACTCGGCGCGACCGTCTTGTCCGCGGCCTATAAGCGACTTAATTTCGCGGTGTTCAAAGAGGTGGTAATCAACACGATGAACACCTCGGCCTATATCTTCGCCATCTTTGTCGGTGCGACCATTTTCGCACTGGTATTGCGTGAATGTGGCGGTGACGAACTGATCGAATCCGCGCTGACCGGTTTGGGGCTTGGCCCGTATGGCTTGATTGCCGTGATCCTATTGGTCGTGTTCCTGCTCGGTTTCTTCCTCGATTGGATCGAGATCAGTCTGATCATGTTGCCGTTGCTGGGACCGGTCGTCATGGGACTCGATCTGGCAGTGGATGGTTACGGCGTGGTCGACAATCCGAACCTGGTCTGGTTCGCTTTGTTGGTTGCGGTGACTTTGCAGACCTCGTTCCTGACACCGCCAGTCGGCTTTGCGATTTTCTATCTCAAAGGCGTTTGCCCGGCCGGGGTCAAGTTGGTGGAAATCTACAAGGGTGTGGTGCCCTTCATCATCCTGCAGTTGATCGGTCTTGGCCTGGTGTTCGCGTTCCCGCAGTTGGTGACCTGGTTGCCTGCGATCGCATACGGCAACTAGCGGGGCGGCGCGATGCAAGACAACGTCCGTGCGCTGCGGCAAGATCTGGCCGAGTTCATCGCGGCGGAACGTCTGATCGACGATCCGCTGCGCACGCTGGCCTATGGCACGGACGCCAGCTTCTATCGTTTGGTACCGCAGCTGGTGGTCAAGGTGGTCGACGAGCGGGAGGTTTCGCGTCTGCTACGGCTCGCGCATAACCATCAAACGCCGGTGACCTTTCGCGCTGCCGGTACCAGTCTGTCCGGTCAGGCGATTACCGACTCGGTGTTGGTCATGCTCGAGGGCAATGCCTGGCGTGATTACAGTGTCGACGAGACGGCGGATCGGATCCGTTTACAACCCGGCATCATCGGTGCGCAGGCCAACCGTTATCTGGCGCCGTTCGAACGCAAGATCGGCCCCGACCCGGCATCGATCGCCACCTGCAAAATCGGCGGTATCGCGGCAAACAATGCCTCCGGAATGTGCTGTGGGGTCGCACAGAACAGCTATCAGACCCTGGCATCCATGCGGCTGATTCTGGCCGACGGCACTTTGGTGGATACCGGCGACGAACAAAGTCGGGCGGCATTACGCGAGTCGCATGCCGAACTGTTGCAAGACATTGCCAACTTGGTCGACGAGGTGCGGGCCAATCCCGACCTGGCCGATCGTATCCGGCACAAGTTCAAAATCAAGAACACTACCGGCTATAGTCTGAATGCCTTGGTCGATTACGACGATCCGATCGATGTTCTGCAGCATCTGATGATCGGTTCGGAGGGTACGCTCGGTTTCATTGCCGAGATTACCTACCGCACGGTGCCCGAGTATCCGCACAAGGCCAGCGCACTGGCGTTCTTCCCTGATGTCGCGGTGGCCTGCCAGGCGGTCGCGCGGCTGAAGCATGAGCCGGTCGATGCGGTCGAGATCATGGATCGCGCGGCTTTGCGCTCGGTGGAGGACAAGCCGGGTATGCCGACGGCTCTCGCCGGACTTCCGGATACGGCCGCTGCCCTGCTGATCGAAACACGTGCCGCGTCGGCGAACGGACTGGTCGACAACGTCCGAGGTCTGGAATCCACATTGGCCGACATCGCGACTTTGGGCGAGGTCGCGTTCACCGATGTGCCGGAAGAATTCGCGGCCTTGTGGAAGATCCGCAAAGGCATGTTCCCGTCGGTCGGTGCGGTACGTGAAGTCGGTACGACGGTCGTCATCGAGGACATCGCCTTTCCGGTGCCGCGCCTTGCCGAAGGTACCGTCGAGCTTCAGGGACTTTTTGCGAAACACGGTTACGGTAATGCGATCATTTTCGGCCATGCGCTCGAAGGCAATCTGCACTTTGTCATTACGCCGGACTTCGGTGACGAACGCGAGGTCGAGCGTTACCACGCCTTCATGGACGAGCTGTGCCACATGGTCGTCGAAAGATATGACGGTTCCCTCAAGGCAGAGCACAGCACCGGCCGCAATATAGCGCCCTATGTCGAGCTCGAATGGGGCGCGGAGGCCTTCGATCTGATGCGTCGCATCAAGCAGCTGTTCGATCCGCAGGGGCTGCTCAATCCGGGTGTCATCCTCAATACCGATCCCGATATCCACATCAAGCATCTGAAATCCATGGCGGCGGTGGATCCCTTGGTCGATCGCTGTATCGAATGCGGTTTTTGTGAGCCGATTTGCCCGTCACGCGATCTCAGCCTGACACCGCGTCAGCGTATCGTGGTGCTTCGCGAGCAGGCCCGTCTGCGCGCGAAAGGTATCGATCCGACCTCGTCGCCGGTGATGCGCCGGGTCGATTATCAAGTGGACGAGACCTGTGCCGGTGACGGTCTGTGTGCGACGCGCTGTCCGGTCGGTATCGATACGGGGCAGATGATTCGCAGCTTGCGCGTCGGTAAGCGTGGTGCGGCATCCAACAAGGTCGCGTCCTGGATCGATGGGCACATGGCCGGCGTGACCGCCGCGACCCGTGGTGGTTTACGGGTCGCCCATGGGGTCAGTCGGGTCGTCGGCGAGGTGCCGTTGGAAAAGCTGACGGGTGGATTGCGTCGGCTCAGCGGCGGCCGAATTCCCGAGTGGCATCGCTGGATGCCACGTGCCGGTAGTGGGGTTTTCAATACTGAAGGACGGCAAAAACTCAACCAGCCGGCGGCGAAGAAATGCGTATATTTCAGCGCCTGCGTGAACCGCGGCATGGGTACGGCAAGTACGGACGATGAGTCACGAGGCCTTAACGAGGTCATGCAATCATTGCTCGCGAAGGCCGGTTTCGAGGTGGTGATCCCGCCTGCCGTGAATAGCCAGTGCTGCGGCATGCCCTTCAAGAGCAAGGGCTTTGAAGAGAGCGCGGCGACGGCGGTGCGCCGCTTGCAGGATAGCCTGTGGCAGGCCTCGGAAGAAGGTCGCCTGCCGGTACTGTGCGACACCAGTCCCTGTACCGCGCGCATGCAGGAGCAGTTTGACAAACCAATAAGGTTGTATGAGCCCGTCGGCTTCATTCGGGAATATCTCTTGCCCGAGATGGAGCGGGTCGCCCAGGTCGACAGCATCGCACTGCATGTCACCTGTAGCGCGAAGAAGATGGGTCTGGAGGAGGATTTTTTTGCGGTCGCCAGCGCCTGCGCCAAAAGCGTGTTTCTTCCTGAAGAGGAAGGCTGTTGCGGCTTTGCCGGAGACAAGGGGTTCAATACCCCGGAACTGAATGCCAGTGCCTTGTCCCGGCTGAAACAACAATTACCTGAAGGTTGCGACCAAGGCTATTCGAACAGCAGAACCTGCGAGATCGGTCTGTCGCGCCATACCGGAATTCCCTACCGGTCGATCGCCTATCTGGTGGACCGCTGTTACGCGGCGCCCAAGGCGACATCGGTGGGATAAGAAATCTGAGTCGCCGTATCCCAAGGCTCGGAAAGTGTTAGGGCTCAAGAAGCCCTGTTAACCGGCCGAGTGCAGCGATCCTGCACCCGGAGGTCGACTCGACATTGCCCGTCGCGCCCCGTGTTGTTTCCTCGGGGTGGCTGGGAGGTCTTTTGTCTGCCTCTTTGCCGCCAATCCGGAGGAAACAATAAGTGAGTCAATCACAGTTGTCTGACATCGATCCCCAGGAAACGGGGGAATGGGAAGAGGCCATCGACGTTGTCGTCGAACGCGATGGCACCGAACGCGCCACCTTTCTGCTGCGCAAAACCATCGACAAGGCCTACGAGGCGGGTGTAGAGCCGCCGGATACGGCACACACGCCTTACGTCAACACCATCCCGTTGGACAAACAGCCGGCCTATCCGGGTGATCTGGCGTTGGAGCGCCACATTTTGCGCGCCTTGCGCTGGAATGCGACCGCAATGGTCGTACGTGCCAACCGCAGGCCGGCCTCTCCCGGCGGGCATATCGCGTCGTTTCAATCATCGGCGATCATGTACGAAGTGGGTTACAACCACTTTTGGAAGGGGCCTGATCATCCGAATGGCCCGGACATGGTCTTCATCCAGGGTCATACCGCACCGGGTACCTATGCGCGTGCCTATCTCGAAGGACGCCTGGGCGAAGAACAACTCGACAACTTCCGTATCGAGGCCGGCGGCAAGGGTATCTCGTCTTATCCGCATCCCTATTTGATGCCCGACTTCTGGCAGTTCTCGACCGTGTCCATGGGCTTGGGCCCGATCATGGCGATCTACCAGGCCCGTTTCATGAAGTATCTCGAACACCGGGGTCTGGTCAAGGTTGCCGAGAAGCATCACGAGGGGCGCAAGGTTTGGGCCTTTCTGGGTGACGGCGAAATGGACGAGCCCGAGTCGCAGGGTGCGATCGCGCTGGCGTCGCGCGAAAAGCTCGACAATCTGGTATTCGTCGTCAACTGCAATCTGCAACGACTCGACGGACCGGTGCGCGGCAACGGCAAAATCGTGCAGGAACTCGAAGGCAACTTCCGCGGCGCCGGTTGGAACGTGATCAAGGTGCTTTGGGGTTCGGGTTGGGACAGGCTGTTGGAAAAGGACCACGACGGCCTGTTGCGCCGGCGCATGATGGAATGCCTCGACGGCGAGTATCAGAACTTCAAGAACAAGGGCGGTGCGTACACGCGCGAGCATTTCTTCGGTAAGTACCCGGAGTTGAAGGCGATGGTCGCCGACATGACCGACGACCAGATCTATTACGAACTGCTGCGCGGTGGACATGATCAGGAGAAGTTGTTCGCGGCCTACGATGCGGCGAGCCGCGAGGTCGGGCGTCCGACCGTGATTCTCGCACACACTGTGAAGGGCTACGGTATGGGCGAGGCCGGCGAAGGCATGAACATCTCGCACCAACAGAAGAAGCTGTCCGACGAGCAGTTGATCAAAATCCGCGAGCGCTTCGATATCCCGGTCGGCGACGAAGTGCTGCGTGATGCCGGTTTTTATCGACCCGCGGCCGACAGTCCCGAGATGCAGTATCTGCATGCGCGGCGCAATGCCCTCGGCGGTTATCTGCCCAGCCGTCCGTTGAAGGTCGAAACGCTCGATATCCCCGATCTGTCGATCTTCGATGCGATGCTCAAAGACACGGGCGAGCGCACCATGTCGACCACCATGGCCCTGGTACGCTTGCTGGTATCGATTGCACGCAACAAAGAGATCGGCCCGCGTCTGGTGCCCATTGTGCCCGACGAGGCACGTACCTTCGGTATGGAAGGCATGTTCCGCCAGGTCGGCATTTATGCGCATGACGGTCAGAAGTACGAGCCCATGGATGCCGGCGACATCATGCCGTACAAGGAAACATCCAAGGGCCAGTTGTTGCAGGAAGGCATCAACGAGGACGGCGCCATGTCGTCATGGATCGCGGCGGCCACGTCTTACGCGAACAACTGCGTGACCATGATTCCGGTCTACATCTTCTATTCGATGTTCGGCTTCCAGCGTATCGGCGATTTGGCCTGGGCGGCCGGCGATATGTTGGCGCGCGGCTTCCTGGTGGGCGGCACTTCCGGACGGACGACGCTCAACGGTGAAGGGTTGCAACATCAGGATGGTCATAGCCAGGTGTTCGCCGGTTTCGTGCCGAACTGCATTTCGTATGACCCGACGTTCGCCTATGAGGTCGCCGTGATTTTTCACGACGGCCTGAAGCGGATGTACGAAAGAGGTGAGAATGTCTATTACTACATCACCACGCTGAACGAGAACTACCGTCATCCGGCCCTACCCGAGGGTGCCGAGGAGGGCATCATCAAGGGCATGTACCGCTTCCGTACCGCCGAAGGCGACGGCAAGGCGAGGGTCCAACTCATGGGTTGCGGTTCCATTCTCAACGAGGTGATCGCGGCGGCCGAGTTGTTGAAGTCCGACTGGGGTGTCGATGCCGATATCTGGTCGACGCCGAGCCTTAACGAGCTTGCACGCGATGGTGCCGATGTCGAGCGCTGGAATCTCTTGCACCCGGATCAGGCGCCACGCCAAAGCTGGGTCGCTCAGTGCCTGGAGCGTGCCGAAGGTCCGGTGATTGCCGCGACCGACTATGTGCGTAACTACGCCGAGCAGATTCGCGCCTATGTGCCGGGTGACTTCCATGTGCTCGGGACCGATGGTTTCGGGCGTTCCGACAGTCGTGAGGCCTTGCGCAAGCATTTCGAGGTCGATCGTTACTACGTGGCGCTGGCCGCTTTGAAGGCCCTTGCGGACCAGGATGTTGCCGGCATCAGCGCCAAGACGGTGCTGGATGCGATGACGCAATACGGCATCGATCCGGAAAAGCCCAATCCTCTTTACGCCTGATCACCGAGTCCGGAGCAACGCACAATGGCAAAAGAAATACTCGTTCCCGACATCGGCGATTTCTCCGATGTCGATGTTATCGATGTCCTGGTTTCGGCCGGTAACACCATCTCGATCGACGATCCTTTGATTACCCTGGAATCGGACAAGGCCTCGATGGATATTCCCGCGCCCGAGGGCGGCGTGATCAAAGCGCTGCAGGTCGCGGTTGGCGACAAGGTCTCCGAAGGCAGTCTGATCCTGCTGCTCGAAGGCAGCGAAGAGCCCAGCGTCAACGTGGCCGATGCCGATGCGCAACCCAAGGTGTCCGGCGGTGCCGATACCGCACCGGCACCGAGCGGTTCGGGCGGCGGTTATGGCGGTGCCGCACTGCAGGACATTCATGTGCCGGACATCGGCGACTTCACCGACGTCGACGTGATCGAGGTGTTGGTTCATGAGGGTGACGCCATCAATGAAGAAGATCCGTTGATCACGCTTGAATCGGATAAGGCCTCGATGGACATACCGGCGCCCATGGGCGGTGTGGTCAAGGAGGTCAAGGTTGCGGTGGGTGATCAGGTCTCCGAAGGCAGCCTGATTCTGGTGTTGGAGGTTGCAGGTGCAGCGGCGCCGCCGGCTGCTGTCGATGCGCCACCGAAATCCGCCGGTGAAAGGGCGCCCGAACGTGTGCCGGCTGCGGCCAGTGTCGCCGATGCAACGGCCTTCCGTCGCGCACATGCCAGTCCGTCGGTAAGGCGGATCGCACGCGAGTTGGGCGTCGATCTCGCCAAGGTATTGGGTACCGGTCGCAATGGCCGTATTACCGATGCCGACGTACGGAACTTCGTCAATGCCGGTGGGCAGTCCCCGGTGACGTCTGCGCCCGCAACCGAGCCAACGTCCGCACCGGCCGCCGAAGGTGGCACGGGTATACCTGTGATCACGCAACCCGATTGGTCGAAATTCGGCGAAACCGAGATCGTGCCGATGAGCCGTATCAACAAGCTGTCGGCCACGCATCTGCACAAGGCGTGGTTGAACGTACCGCAGGTGACGCATTTCGACGAGGCGGATATCACCGAGCTTGAAGCCTATCGACAAAAGATGAAGGGCAAGGCCAAAGAAATGGGCTTCGGTTTTACGCCCTTGGTTTTCATGATGAAGGCAGTGGTCGCTGCGCTGAAGGCGTTTCCAAAGTTCAACTCGGCGATGGACGATGCGGGTGAAAACCTGGTCCAACGTAAATACTTCAATATCGGTATTGCCGTCGATACACCGGACGGGTTGGTTGTGCCGGTGATTCGCGACGTCGATCGCAAGGGGTTGTTCGAGTTGGCGCGTGAATTGGGCGAGGTATCCAAACGCGCCCGCGAGGGCCAGCTCAAGGCTGCCGATATGCAAGGCGGTTGTTTCTCCATCTCCAGCCTGGGCGGTATCGGTGGCACCAACTTCACGCCGATCGTGAATGCCCCCGAGGTCGGCATCCTGGGCCTGACGCGCTCTCAGCAGCGTTTGATGCGTATCGATGGCGAGATCGTCGATCGGTTGATCCAGCCGCTGGCGGTGTCGTACGACCACCGTGTGATCGATGGTGCCTACGCAGCACGTTTCGTCGGCCATATCGCGTTTATCCTGTCGGATGTGCGCAATCTGATCCTCTGACTGCCGGAGCCTGGAGAGAAAGACATGAGTAATGTGATTGAGATTAAGGTGCCGGATATCGGGGACTTCAGTGACGTCGATGTGATCGACGTCTTGGTGGGCGCGGGTGATACGGTCGCGGTCGACGATGCACTGATCACCCTGGAGTCGGACAAGGCGTCGATGGATATTCCGTCGCCGCAGGCCGGCGTGGTGAAGGAGATGAAGATCGCGGTGGGTGACAAGGCCTCGGAGGGTACGCTGGTCTGTCTGCTCGAGGCGTCGGTCGATCGCGCTTCAGAGGCGGCTGTGGCCGAGGCGGCGTCATCTGCCCCTGTTACCGCCCCTGCAGTCGCGAGCCATCCCGGTGAAGCGGATATCCGTTGCGAAATGCTGGTGCTGGGTGCCGGCCCGGGCGGTTATACGGCGGCATTTCGTGCGGCCGATCTGGGCATGCAGACCGTGTTGGTCGAGCGTTGGAACACCTTGGGCGGTGTCTGCCTGAACGTCGGCTGTATTCCGTCCAAGGCTTTGTTGCATGCGGCCAAGGTGATCGACGAATCGGAAGACATGGGGGCGCATGGCATCAAATTCGCCAAGCCCGAGGTGGATATCGACGCACTGCGTCGTTGGAAGGAAAAGGTCGTTGGGCGATTGACGGGGGGGCTGTCGGGCCTTGCCAAGCAGCGCAAGGTGCAGGTGGTACAGGGGATTGGTCAGTTTCTGGACGCCCACCATATCGAGGTGATCGCCGATGACGGCAGCCGCAAGACGATTCGGTTCGACAAGGCGGTCATCGCGGCGGGCTCCGAGGCGGTGAAGCTGCCTTTCATCCCGGACGATCCGCGTGTCATCGATTCGACCGGGGCACTGGCGCTCGAAGACGTGCCCGGACGGATGCTGGTGATCGGTGGCGGCATCATCGGTTTGGAGATGGCGACGGTCTACAATGCGCTCGGATCGAAGGTCACCGTGGTCGAGATGCTCGACAACATCGTCGCCGGAGCCGACAAGGATGTGATCAAGCCGCTGTTCAACCGCATCAAGAAGCGTTACGAGGCGATTTTGCTGAAAACCCGGGTAACTGCGGTCGAGGCGATGCCGGAAGGAATGAAGGTGAGTTTCGACGGTGACAATGCCCCGGCCGAGCCGCAGCTGTATGACCGTATCCTGGTGGCGGTCGGGCGCACCCCGAACGGAAGATCGATCGGTGCCGAGAATGCCGGTGTCGCAGTCGACGAACATGGCTTTGTACAGGTGGTCGATACGCAGATGCGCACGACCCAACCACATATCTTCGCGATCGGGGACATCATCGGTCAGCCTATGTTGGCGCATAAGGCGGTGCATGAGGGCAAGACCGCCGCCGAGGCCGCAGCCGGATTGCCGAGTCATTTCGATGCACGGGTGATCCCTTCGGTGGCCTATACCGATCCGGAAGTCGCCTGGGTCGGCATCACCGAGGAAGAGGCCAAGGCCAAAGGCATCAAGGTGGGTAAGGGCGTGTTTCCCTGGGCCGCCAGCGGCCGGGCCTTGTCGCTGGCGCGCGACGAGGGCATGACCAAGTTGGTCTTCGACGAAGAGACCGAACGGCTGGTCGGTGCCGGTATCGTCGGTGTCGGTGCCGGCGACTTGATCGCCGAGGCCGCGCATGCGATCGAAATGGGTTCGAATGCGGCGGACATCGGTCTAACCGTGCATCCCCATCCAACGTTGTCCGAGACCGTCGGCATGGCCGCCGAGGCCTTCGAGGGGACCATCACCGACCTCTATATGCCGAAAAAGCGCTGACTCGTGATCGGCGGCGGGAATACTCCCGTCGCCGGCGCGTTATCGGGTCACGTGGGCAAGTCGTTTACGCGGTGCCGTAAAGCGACAGAGCGGTTCCCGGCCTGACCGAACACTATTGGTGCGAATGGCGTTCGTGTGCGCAATCTCGGTGCAGCTCACTAGGCAGTCGGGCATTGCGGCATGTCCTGGCCGGCGGTCCGGAATGGCCGTCCAGGGCTTTGGGCGACCGACTCCGGGGCTGGTGCCGATGTCTTGGCCGGTACACCGGGCTGAACGAACCGGTCAAACCTGCCTTGAAAGTGCACTTAACGACGAAGTGAATGTCGCGATGACCACGCGTTTTCGGCTTGTTTGATCGAATTCGGGAATACCCTTGGTTGAGCGGTGCCTGCCGTCGGGTGTCTGTGCATTGTGATCTGGATCAAGGTATCTGCAAGATGTTGACGACTCGGGGATATTTTTTAACTTCAGATCCAGATTGCCCGGTCGAACAAATGATTAACGCGCTAGAATTCCAATTGTCGCAGGGATGCGAAATCATGACCGGTTTGATCAGGATAGCCGTTGAGTCGCGACATTGGAATCGGCGTCACGGTTATTGGAAAGCTGGTCTACTATTTATGTAATACACATTATTCAATGTGTTAATGGTGTTTTATCAAGCAATGCTCCAAGGAGAGCACGATGTCCTTTGAAAATGATGGCCTTCCTGTCAGCTGGGACGAAATCAAGGCGGCCACGCGCCGGATCGATCGGCGTGACAATGAAGAAGCTGAAGAAAAGCGGGTGGTGCGCGAATACCTCGCTCACGCCGACTGCGAAGACACCCGGGTAAGGGACCACCTGGCGATTCCAGGCTATAACTGATCCTTCGTCTGCCCGAAAAACGGGCAGCTGTGTCAGGTTTGGTGCGTCATTGCCGCTCGGCCGGCAGCTTTCGTTGCGCCTCCGCTTGCTTCCGGTGAGCGACCTATTGCACACTCGTTGTATGAAGCCGGTAACCGTTATGCATGCTATCTCGTCGTTCCGTCGTGTCACCCACGACTGGAAGGGAGGCGGCGTGCCTGAGTAACCGAGTCCGGCGATTCAATGGTTCACAAAGGCCGCAGCCTCCCAAGCTGCGGCCTTTTTTGTTGCGTCCAGGCGGTGTGTTGACAGTGAGCAAGAGGAGATCAAGGTGTCGATTCCGGCGGCCTATATGGGGGTGATCCTGATCTGGGCGACTACGCCTTTGGGGATCAAATGGAGCGGTGAGGATGTCGGCTATTTGTTCGGTGTCGCGGCGCGTATGAGCATCGGTTTGGTGATGTGCCTGATGTTGATTGCGCTCCTCAGCCGCCGCATGCGCTGGCACCGTGAGGCCTTGTCGACCTACTGGGTCGCCGGATTCGGCATGTGGGTGGCGATGACGGCGGTCTACTGGGCGGCACAACGCATTCCGTCCGGGTTGATTTCGGTCATCTTCGGGCTCGCACCTGTGGTAACGGGTTGGATGGCCGCTTTGTGGTTGCGCGAAACGGTGTTCACACCGTTTCGCGTGTTGGGCATGTTGCTCGGCCTGGCGGGCTTGGCGACGATATTCGGCCGCAGTGCCAGCTTCGGTGAACAGGCCGTACTCGGTGCGTTCGGCGTGCTGGTATCGGTATTTGCGCATTCGATGAGTGCGGTATGGGTCAAGCGTATCGGTAGCCACATGCACCCGCTGGAAACCACGACCGGTGCCTTGATGATCGCGGTTCCGCTCTATCTGGCGAGCTGGTGGCTGATCGATGGCGGTGTCTGGCCGGAGACAATACCGCAACGTACCCTGGCGGCGATCGTCTATCTCGGTGTGGTCGGATCGGTGATCGGCTTTGTGCTGTATTTTTACTTGCTACGGCACAGCCGTGCGAGCCGTGTTGCGCTGATCACCCTGGTTACGCCGGTTGCGGCATTGGTGATCGGCCATTTGCTGAACGACGAACCCGTCGGCGCCGTCGAATGGTTGGGTACCGGGTTGATTCTTATCGGTCTGGCGAGCTACCAATGGGGCGACCAATGGCGTATGCCACAAGCCACAGCGGCGTTACCGAACCGTAGTGGCGAGTGAACGCAATAGCCAACAAAACCGCTCCCGCCGGATCGGAATCGACGGGAGTGGCGTCGTTGTAAAAATCGCGGCCGCCGTATATGGGCGGTCGCGATTATTCATCGGGTGGCGTCGGGTTCAGGCCTTGGGGTCGCCTGACTGGGACATGAAATACCAGATGAAAAACACCGCCATCACCAATATGAAGGCGATTACGCCAAACGAAAGGATGCCTACCCAATCGGAAAACAACTCGCTCCAAAGCTCCATCTCTTTCTCCATCTTGTGCCTTTGGACGGCAATAATGCTAGGCCGAAGCCAATGGAATTGGGCTGATCCGGGTCAAATAGCGGTAACTTTTTGCGCTTGCCAGTGATCAACGCCGCGGCATACCTTGAGGAGTTTGTTGCTGCATGCGCTGTTTCATCTCCTGCATACGCTGCTGCATTTCTTGATTGAAGGCCCTGACCTCGGCTTGGTCGAGTGCGCCGTCCTTGTTGCGGTCCATGTGGTCGAATTGCGCGATGGTTGGCTTTAGAAACTCGTCCTTGCTGACCTTGTCGTCCTGATTGCTGTCGAACTGTTTGAAGAACAACGCTTCCAGGTTGGGCATCTGAGGCATGGAACCTTGCTGAGCAAATGCCGGCGCGCAGGCGATGGTGAAGGCGATAAGAATTCTTTTCACGAGATCAGGTGCTCCTTGAAAATAGGGCTCGATGAGGTGTTGGCATTCTCCCCGATCATCTAATCCGGAGCGAGTCGCTTCAAAAAGCGTTCGCGGGACGAGGTGATCGCGGCGTGCAGTTGCTGTTGTTGGTTCGCATCGAGTGTCGGCTCGATTCGAGCGAGTGCCGTGGTCAATTCGGTCCGGAGTGCATCCAGGGCGTGCTCGACACGTGCGCGTTCGATCCGGGCGGGCAGTTCGGCAGCGATCGCCAGGCTCCCGGTATCCAGTGGTGTGATCACCGCCGAGCGTGGGATGAGTTTGGTGTCGTTATCCGATTCACGTTTCGCTTGCAGAGGCGAATCCTTCAGATAGATTTCGCCGCGATGGCTAAAACGCCCACCTACCGGTAATTGACCGAATTTCAAGGCTACGCTCCGCTGAACAGAATCTGCGGAGTGTAGCCTGAATCCCGCTTGATACCTTGCGGCGGTGACGCGAATCAGTGTTTTTGCACAATTTGGCGCAACGTCGACGTGCGCTGCACCATTCGTCGCCCGTCCTAGGACCTTAGCTCGCTGTCGCGAGTTGGAACAGGCTTTCGGCGAGGTCTATGGTTTCAACCGGTTCGCCGAGTTGGCGTCCGATTTGTGTCGTCGACAATACGCCGCGGATGGTTTGTTTGCCCAGCGGGTCACGATCGACCACCAGTGCATGTTGTCGACCCATACGTTTGAGCGTGCCCACGATATCGCCGACGCGGGACGCGGCGAGATCACTCATTTCCAATACCTCGAGTTTGTGTTGCGGTGTCATGAGATCGCGCACGATCAGATCTTTGCGGGTCCCGTGCGAGTCGGTGACCAAACGCATAATGCGTTCGCCGCGCAAATCGTTCGCGGTAACGATGCCGATAACCTCGTTCGACTGGTTGGTGACGAAAAGCATGCGAATGCCGCTGGCAATCATGCGTTGTTCTGCTTCGTCTATCGAGAGATAGGCGGATACGGTTTCCGCGGTGACTCGCGAAAGGTCGGTCATAATATCGATGGCCGGGCTCCCCATGGTCACCCGGTCGGGCAGTGTCTGGCGTGGACGTTGGAAACTGACGCCGGCGTCAAGCCCGCTTGAGGGAAGAATGCGAAATGGGGTCATGCGTTATCTCCCATAAAATGTTTGAGACTCCATACCGGCCTTGGACCGTGATTCGGCCATGGTGCCGATAGCCGTTTAGACAAAACACTAGGCACGAGTTGCGAAAATACAATGATGGAAAACACCATGTTTTGTTTAAGCGTTTTTGTTATGACTGTGGTCCCTGCAGGCTGCGATTTGTATCGGAAGGCGTTGTGAGACTGGATCGTTTCGTCAGTCACGCGGGCGGCTATTCGCGCAAGGAGGCGCGTCAGCTGATTCGCCATGGGCGGATTCGAGTGAACGGCACCGTGCTCCGCAACGAGGCATTTCGACTCGATGAGGATGCTGAGGTGATCTGTGGCGACGAGCGTCTTGTGCTGCCACAACGGATCTATCTAATGATGCACAAGCCGGTCGGCTTGATCAGTGCAACCGAGGACGGCACTCAGGCAACGGTGCTGTCGTTGCTGCCTCAAGATATCGCAGAACGGGTTCATCCGGTCGGCCGCCTGGACAAGGATACCAGCGGTTTACTGTTGCTGACCGATGACGGTGCCTGGTCGCATGCCGTTAGTGCACCCAGGCGGCATTGTGCCAAGACTTACATTGCGCGGCTCGCCGAACCCCTGGTCGACGATGCCGAGCAACGTCTCGCGGATGGACTGATGTTGCGTGGCGAGCGTTACCCAACCCGGCCTGCCACTCTGGTTCGCCTGGCCGACGATGAGGTACGTATCACCATTACCGAGGGGCGTTATCATCAGGTTAAACGTATGTTTGCCGCGCTGGGCAACCGGGTGTCGCTTTTACACCGCGAGGCGATCGGGGGGCTGGTGCTCGATGATGCGCTTGCGCCGGGTCAATGGCGCGTGCTGAGTGACGTGGAGCGAGAGCAGGTGTTGACGGGTGCTTGACCGTTTGTCCGGTTTTGGCCGGCTTCCTTACAACCTTCGGGGCTTTGCTTCAATATGCGGGCTAAACTTGTCCAGGTAGAAGGACGTCCAATGTGTTTGGGCGGTCGACGGAGTCTGCATGACGCGCAGTAAGTCCGAGTTCACCGAACGTCATTTCATCCGACATCCGTCGCGGATGCCGATCCGCTTCGACCTGCAGGGTGATGCGCCGAGACGTCGTGAGTACCTGCGTAATGTCGGTGAGGGGGGCTTGTGTTTTTTCACCGAACTGGCGCTCGATCCGGGTCTGGGTATCCACGTGGTCATCCCGGTGCTTGGGCAGCAGTTCGAGGTCGACGGTACGGTCGCGTGGCGGCGGCCGGCGCAGCAGGGGTACGAAGTCGGGGTGCGTTTTCTAACGGCCCAGGATCAATTCTGCGTCCGCATGGTCGAACAGTTGTGTTACATCGAGGACTATCGACGCCAGGTGTTGCACGAAGAAGGACGGCATTTGGACAGCGAGCAGGCGGCCGAAGAGTGGATCAGCCGTTTCGCTGACCGGTTCCCCGGCCTGCATTGAAACCGCGCGCGGTGCCCGCCACACTCAGTGATACTTCTCGGTGCTGATATGGCCCGGTTCGCGTCGTCTGTGTCGGCGTAGGCCGCGCTGTTCGAGAATTTCCACGGCGTCACTGATCATGCCCGAGTGGCCGCACAACATCACGTGACTGTGCTCCGGATCGAGTGCGACGCCGATATGTTGTTCAAGACGTCCGTCGGCCAGCGTCTCGGGGATACGGCAGTTGAAAGCTCCCGGGATTTCCTCACCGGTGATGAACGGCACGAAATGAAAACGCCCCGCGTGCTCGCGTTCCAGTTGTTCGATTAAGTCGGTGTAGCCCAGCGCATCCGGATGGCGCACGCCGTAGCCGAGCACGATATTGTCGAAACGCACCCAGGGTTCGTCGGTTTGCAGCATCGAAAGGAAGGGGCCGACTCCGGTGCCGGTGGCCAGCATCCACAAGTCGCGGGCCTGTTCCGGTACCTCCGTCAGCGTGAGAAAACCGTTGGCCGCGTCGGTCAGCCAGATGTGGTCTCCGGTCTCCAAGGCCGCCAGCCTGCTGCTCAGAGGGCCTTCGGGCACGATGTTGAAAAAG
Source organism: Chromatiales bacterium (assembly GCA_028280505.1). Classification (GTDB taxonomy): domain Bacteria; phylum Pseudomonadota; class Gammaproteobacteria; order Chromatiales; family Chromatiaceae; genus Thiosocius. Next base: position 83,661 of record JANQLO010000071.1, read on the forward strand.
ATCTCCAGCAATGGCTCATGCGGCGGATTGACCAGCGAGTAGGGGCGTCCGACTCTCTCCTCGCCAAGATCCATGCCTACGCGGATGAACTGGCCGGCGGTGAACGAAGGGCCTTCGGCCGCGATCGCCAGCGAGTAATGCGTATCGTTCCAACGCGTTTTTCGAGCGACCCGCCCGCTCAGCCACTGTGTTTTACTCATCCTGCGCTCCACGGGCCTTGCCCTACCGGTTCTCCGGCTAACTTAATGCCGAGTCGTTCGAAAGCAACCCGCCGGCGCTCCGGGTAATGCTCTGAATTGATACCGCTCAGGATGCGCTGCCGAGCTTTGTGCCAAACTTGCGCGATGCTGAAGTGTGGTACCGGAAGCGGGCTGGGCGTATGAGTGGTGCATGGCGAGGCCTAGCCGTTTTGTTCGTCTGCGGGTTCGCGTTGGCGGCATATTTCGGCGCACGCCATTGGCAAGATGCCCAGAACACCTACCAGCGGGTCGAGGGTGCCGATGGGTGTGAGCTACGACTCGGTTCCTGCCGCTTCCCGTTGGAAGGTGGCGGTGAGGTGGCGTTTTCGATCGAGCCGGCGAGTATTCCGCTGATGCAGACGCTCGAACTCGCCGTTCGCGTCGAGGGCCTGGGTGTGGATGGCGTACAGGTCGACATCAGGGGCCTGAACATGGAGATGGGGCTCAATCGCACGCGCTTGCAACGGCTCGAAGACGGGCGTTGGAGGGGTGAAACCATTCTGCCCCTTTGCAGCCAGCGGCGAATGATTTGGGAAGCCGCGGTGCAGCTCGACGGGGCCGAGCGACTGGAATTGCCATTCCGTTTCGAGACCTTGCGTCCGTGACACGGTAGGCTGGCGTGGTTTGCCCAATTAAGCGGATTCTGATATAAACGCGACCCGAATCCGGGCTGCCAGAATCCCCGCCATCGCGTCGATAAGGCCTTGAAAAAAGTCCGAATTGAGCGAGGAATCAGCACAGTGAGAACGACTGTCATCGCCGTGATCGCAGTCCTGATGGGCCTGACGGGGCCCGTGTTTGCCGCCGATGCCGCAGCGGGCAAGGCCAAGTTCGCGGTTTGTGCCGGTTGTCATGGTCCGACCGGTGGGGGTAACCCGGCGTTGAAGTACCCCAGGATCGGCGGGCTGGGGGCGGCTTATGTCGCGCAGCAGCTGCGGGCGTTCAAGTCCGGCGCGCGCGACAATGCGACCATGAAGGCGATGACCGCGGCCCTGAGTGAGGCCGATATGGACAACCTGGGTGCGTATGTTGCGACCCTGAGGCCCTGAAAACCGTTAGCGAGGCGCTGCGGCGCCCTGAACCTCTTTCCTTATATTACGCAGTCGGACGTCTGATTATGAAAAAGATACTGTTGATCGCCTCCCTCGCCAGCTTTGCCGTAATCGGCGCAGCGCACGCCGCCGGCAATGCCGAAGCGGGTAAAACCAAGGCGGCAGCCTGTGTGGCCTGCCATGGCCCCGATGGCAACAGCCCGGCACCGAATTTTCCCAAGCTGGCCGGTCAGCATGCCGACTATCTCGTGAAACAGCTGAAAGATTTCAAAAGCGGTGAGCGGACGGATCCGACGATGAACGCCATGGTTGCACCGCTGAGCGAACAGGATATGACCGACATCGCGGCCTTTTACGCCTCTCAGAAGGGCAGCATAGGCGAGACTGCAGCGGAACAGCTCGAACTCGGTCAGACCCTCTATCGTGCGGGTAACTCGGCCAGCGGTGTTGCCGCCTGTGCCGCCTGCCATGGCCCCGCCGGTGCTGGTAATCCGATGGCCAACTTCCCGGGTGTAAGCGGTCAGCATGCCGATTACACCAAGCTGCAACTGCAGAATTTCCGTGCCGGTATGCGCGCCAACGACGCCAGTGCGATGATGCGCGGTGTCGCCAAAAAAATGACCGATGCCGAGATCGAGGCGGTCGCACAGTACATTCAGGGCCTGCACTGAGGGTTTCGGTAGTTTCGCTAACGGGGCGGCCATGGCCGCCCTTTTTCGTGCGCGGCCGTCTCGGTTCCGGTATTTCTCCACGGTTGCGGTAGGTAGCCGCGCCGGGCAACAATGCCGCGGTCGTTTTTTCGAAACCGCCGTTCTTTGGCTGAACTCGCGGGTGACATCGCGGTCTGACTGGCGGTCCAAGTATCCGGAGTAAATGCGCGTGAAAACATTGTCTGCAATCGTCATTTCGACCATGCTGTTGGCCGGTTCCGCCTTGGCCAAACCTTTTCAGGAAGGCGTTCAATACGTCCCGATTCAACCGCAACCGGCGATTGGTAATGGTGAACAGGTCGAGGTGATCGAGTTTTTCTGGTACGGCTGTCCGCACTGCCGGGATTTCGAGCCGACGGTATTGGCCTGGGCCGCCAAGCTGCCCGACAATGTGAACTTCGTGCAAATGCCGGTATTGTTCGGTGGCGCCGCAGATATGCATGCGCAGGTCTACTATGCTCTGGAGGGTATGGGGGAGCTGGAACGTCTGCATAAAAAGTTTTTCGACACCATGCATGTCGAAAAGCGCAAGCTCCGCAGCCGTGAAGAGGTCGACGGTTTTCTGCGGGAAAATGGCGTCGACATGGACAAATTCGCCGAAGCGATGAAGTCTTTTGCGGTGGCTGCCAAGGTCAATCGTGCGCGTGCCCTGATGCGTCGCTACGGGATTCGCAGTGTGCCCGCCTTGGTGGTCGACGGACGCTATCGCAGTGGAACCGGGTTCACCAGCTACCAAGAAATCACTGAAGTTGTCGATCATGTGGTCGATAAGGTTTTGGCGCAGCGCAAGGCCCAGGCAAGCCCCTGATTGCGGAATAAGCTCTAACAACGATATGCAAGTCCCGCCGGAGCAGCACAGTCAAAACGACCTCCCAAGCCCGGGGAGGGGGTTGCGTTTACTCAGCTATAACATCCAGGCCGGCGTGTATACGCGCCACTATGGCGAATACGTCACCAAGGGCTGGAAGCACCTGTTGCCGAACCGCGAACGTTTACGCAACCTCAATCTGATTGCAGAGATGTTACGCGGCTACGACCTGGTCGGATTACAGGAGGTCGATTCGGGTAGTCTGCGCAGCGGATTCGTCGATATGACCGAATATCTGGCGCACCGCAGCGGTTACCCGCATTGGTACCGTCAGGTCAATCGCAACATCGGCGTTCTCGCCCAGCACAGTAACGGTTTCCTCAGCCGCATTCGGCCGACGAGAGTGAGCAATCATCGTCTGCCGCCGGGCAACGGGCGGGGTGCCATGTTGCTTGAGTTCGGTGACGGTGCCGATGCATTGGCGGTTTGCAGTATGCATTTGTCGCTCAGCCGACGGGTGCGCACGCGGCAGCTCGAATTCATCAATGAACTGGTCGGCGAACGCGAACACCTGATCGTCATGGGCGATCTGAATGCCGGTTGTGAAAGTCGGGAGATGCAGCGCTTCATCGATCGCGCCGGTCTGACGGAGCCGACTTGTCAGGCCGCAACCTTTCCAAGCTGGCGTCCGGTGCGGCGTATCGACCATATCCTGGTGTCGCATTCGCTCGAAATTCGGCGTACCCGCGTGGTCGATTACGCTTTGTCTGATCATTTACCGATCTGCGTCGAGTTGGTGTTGCCGGAGCATGTCGAATTGGCTGCGTGACCATGAGCGACGATTGGCGTGAACGGTACCTCAAACTGGCCGATGACACCGAGCGTGAGCAGGCCGCTCATGCCGAGGCGGAGCGTGAACTCACCCGCCTGATCACCCGCTTGTGCGTGGCCGCATCCGGTCTCGACCCGGCCCTGGATCCCCATCTCGAGCGCCTGCGCGATGCCGCCCGTGGTGGCTCGTCGAATCGTCTGCTGCGTCAGGCCGGTGAGTTCGCCGGCGCCTTAACCGAGATGGGCGAGAAACGCTCGCCGGGGGAAGCCTTGCGCACCCTGCTGTCGCGCGGCAGCCTTCAAAAGCGTCAGATCGACGAGGCGACTGAACTCTGGACCGCGATTGCGGTGGCGCCGAACAAGGCCAGCGATCGTCAACTCGATCGGCTGAGCGGGTTGTTGCAGACCGGTTTGGCGGCTGCGTCCACCGCTGCGGCCACGCCCGGTGCCAAAGGGGGACTATTGGCTCGGCTGGTCGGCAAGCAGCGGGAAAAACCGGCCGATCCGCCGAACCGGCGTTTGCTCAATGCCTTGCAACAGGTGCCCTGGCCGGACGGACTGCGTGCCGAGGTGGCCGAATTCGAGGCCGAGTTGATCAACGATGCGCAGGGCGATGCCTGGGTCACGGTGATGCGGCAGATCGGTGCCCTATTGGTTCGCGCCTTCGACCAGGTGCAAGAGAATGCCCGCTTTGCCGAGGAATTCCTTACCACGCTCAATCGGTATTTGCTCGAACTCGATCAGCATATGGATGCCGAGGGCGAGCGGCGCGAACAGTCGCGGGTCAGCGGCGAACGTCTCAACAATCAAATGCGTAGCGAAGTGGGTGGCTTGTCGCAACAGGTACGCGACAGCACCGATATTGCCGAGCTGCGTTCGGCCATGCTCGGTGGTCTGGAACGCATTCACAATCATGTGAAAGACCATTTCGACGAAGAGAACGCGCGGCGCGAAAGGGCCGAGGCCGAGGCCGCGGGTCTACGCCAGGAGCTGCACAAGCTCGAACACGACACCTTCGATCTGCGTCGTAAGGTTGCGCAGACACACCAGGAGGCCATGCGCGACCCCTTGACCGGCTTACCCAATCGGCGCGCGTACGACGAGCGTGTCGCCCAGGAATATGCGCGTTGGAAACGGTTTGGCGATCCGCTGGCACTGCTCATCTGGGATGTCGATAACTTCAAAAAGGTCAACGACGGGTTTGGCCATAAGGCCGGTGACAAGGCCTTGGTCATGATCGGTAAGTTGTTACGTGAGCGCCTGCGCGAGACGGACTTTATCGCCCGATATGGCGGTGAAGAGATCGTCGTACTGTTGATCGGCGCCCGTGCACCCGATGCCCAGCGCCTGGCGGAGGATATGCGTGTCGCGGTCGAGAACGGCGGCCTGCATGCGCATGGTCGGCCGGTTGCGCTGACGGTCTCGGGCGGTCTCACCCTGTTCGCCAGCGGCGATTCGCCCGACGAGGTATTCGACCGTGCCGACAGCGCCTTGTACAAGGCCAAGAATCGTGGCAAGAACTGCGTGGTACTGGAACAGCCCGCCAATCTCGATCACGCGGTCAAGTAGGCCGCCCAGGCATAACGCCAGTCGAATCCCGATATCTGGCTTAATTGCTCCATTAAGCGATCGCTCGGGCTTGCTTCACCCGGATACACGTTCCGCAGTTCGATGAGATAGCGCCCCGCGATGGCGTGCTCGCGCCAGTCCAATGCATAAGTCTCGGTGTGTGCGTCGCAATGCCCGCAATGGACGGTTTCGCTCTGTTGCCGCCAGGTCGCAAGCCGCTCACGCCAGCCCTTAAGGCGGGTCCGGCATACCGGGCAGCGTGGGGCCACGGTGTTCGGGCCGGTGACCAGGCATGGTTTGGGGTAGGGGCCGTGCAGTGCGACGTGGCAGAATTGGAGACTGCCGTCGACAGGAGGGGTGGTCACCAGATAGGGCGAGCAGCCGGCATAGATCACATGGCGGGTGAACCCCTCGCCGGCAGCGAAGCGGTTTGCTCCCAGTGAACCGTTGACTACGCCGAGCGTTTGCAGCACTTTTTTTATTGCCGTCGGCTCGGGACAGGCCAAAGGGTCGAGGGGTGCCAGATAGAGGCTGGTCAGATTGGCCATGGTCGGAATCTTGAAGCAGGGCGATTTGGCAGGCAAGCAGACGCGATACGAGAAACGATGTTCAAACGCGTATTAATCAAACTGGTGAGGGGTTATCAATTGCTGATTAGCCCGTTTCTGGGTAACAACTGTCGTTACATGCCGAGTTGTTCCGCCTACACCATCGAGGCGATGGAAAAATGGGGACCGTTACGCGGCCTGTGGATGGGCATCCGCCGGGTTGGGCGTTGCCATCCGTTCCATCCCGGCGGCTACGATCCGGTACCGGACTCGGAAGAGCATGATCGACGCTGAGCTGGCTGCGACACCGTTCGATTCCTTGGACGCGCTGAACAATGCATTCGAAGGCGGTCTGCGCAGAATGCTGGCCGACGACGCGCTCGGTGCCTTCATATTGGTATTGGCCAATGCGACTTCCGATGTGGCGAGTTTCGATCGTTTGCGAACGGATTTGATTGACGGGTACGCGGATTGGTGCGTGCGCTTCGATCGCGGCCACCCTGCCGTGCGCGCTGCTGCTGTCGACGATATCGCGGTGTTCGAGCGCCTGCGGGCCTACGGCCTCGAAAACCTCGGTGTGAGTCGGCATCGCCGGGTCGGCCGCTGGGAACTCCAGTTGAATCCGGTCAGGGCTTTCCGTCCACCGCGTATGAGTCGTGTCGCCGATTGCGCGCTTCATGCCCCCTTCGATCCCGAGGGGTTTCATTTCGACCGTCCGTATCTGCGTCCGGAAATACTTTGGGAGGGCGTCTTGCTCGACGAACCGGTGCGCGTGCTGTTCAACAAGTTTCCGTTCGCCGAACATCACGCGTTGCTGGTGCCGGCGCCCGACCGGCATCGACCGCAGTATCTGAACGACCGGATAATCAGATCGGTTTGGCGGATCGCCCGGCATTTGAGCGTCGGCTTGCCCGGCGTCGGTTTTGGCTACAACGCGCGTGGCGCCTATGCCTCGGTTAATCATCTGCACTTCCAGTTATTCGTCAGAACCCAAGGCACCTACCCGGTCGAGGCGTCGGAATGGCGGCACAATGGTGGCCATATGCCGTATCCCTTCGAGGTGGCGGTGCTGACCGACGTCGAAGCGTTGGCGAATGCGGTCGCGCACGGGCAGTCGGGTGACCGGCCTTTCAACTTACTGATTCGGCCCGACCGCGCCTATTTGGTGGCACGGGCACACCAGGGTGCGTATCAGCACAGCGATTGGACCGCTGGATTCGCCTGGTCGGAGGTTGCAGGGGCAATAACGGTGTTCGACCACCAGGCGTTCGAGGACTTGGGCGAGCGGGATCTGGACGCCGAGTACCGGCGTCTGACGCTCAAACCTTGACGTCGATGTTGCGACCCAGTGTCGCGGATGGATCGGGTACGCTCTGGGCAACGGATTCGATCAATTGCGCGGCTTGCGATGATTGAATATCCAGTGCCTTGCGCATCACCGAAACGGTGACTGCGTCGCCGTTCTGGGTCGCACCATTGCCGATTTGTTGCAACAGGCTGTCGGGGATTGCGGAGATGTTCATATCTCGCGTAACGGCCCCCTTCAGGGGGCCTTTAACAAGCTGTGAAGAGGCTTCCCTTCCCGTGACTTTCTTTCCTTAGCGGCCTTGTTCCAAGGCCCGGATACGGTCGTCCAAGGGGGGATGGCTGGCGAACAATTCTTTGAGGCCGGCGCCGCTGATGCCGAAAGCGGCCATCTCATCCGGCAGGGGTTGAGGATCGTTGACCTCTTTGAGCCGGCGCAGCGCCGAGATCATGCTCTGTCGACTCGACAGGCTGGCGCCGCCGGCATCGGCGCGATATTCACGCCGACGCGAGAACCACATGACGATGATCGAGGCCAGGATACCGAGAACGAACTGGGCGACCAGCGAGGTAATCCAAAAGGCCGGCCCATGGCCGCGTTCGACCTTGAATACCACACGATCGACAAGGTGCCCGATCACCCGTGACAGGAACACCACGAAGGTATTCACCACGCCCTGGATCAGGGTCAACGTCACCATATCGCCATTGGCGACATGACTGACCTCGTGCGCCAGGACGGCTTCGACCTCGTCTCGGGTCATGGTCTGTAACAATCCGGTACTCACGGCGACCAACGCATTGTTTTTGTTCCAGCCGGTGGCGAAGGCATTGGGTGCACCTTGGAAGATGCCGACCTCCGGCATGCCGATGCCGGCGGCTTGCGCCTGACGCTGTACCGTGTTCAGCAACCAATGTTCGTCCTGGTTCTGTGGCTGTTCGATCAGGTGCACGCCCATGGTCTTTTTCGCCATGAACTTGGACAGGAACAGCGAGATGAACGAACCGGAAAAACCGATCACCGCGGAATAGACCAACAGCGCCTGCATATCCAGGTCGACGTTGTTTTGCGCCAAGATACCGTCCAGCCCGAGCAGACGGAAGGTGATACTGATCAACGCGATAATCGCGATATTGGTGCCGAGAAAAAGCAGGATGCGCATCATGTCCACTCACTCCGGTAGCTGTAAGGGCGCCCAAACAAATGGGAAGACAGTAGATTGATCAGTCAGTTTCCGGCTTTCAAGACGAAATTCGCAGGCGATGGCCGGCGGAAATTCGTCTTGTCGAAGTGCTGCGGTTCTGAACAGACCTTAAGGCGCCCGGTTGGCCGATAAATGGGGCCTGGGACGCCCAAATCAAGAGCGCGCGGTCTGTTCCCCCGTTTTCGTCAGTACCGGAATATGGGCGACATAGATTGCAACGCCGGCGATGCAAATGCCGCCGATAATGGCTTGCAGGGAGAACGGGCCGAATATGTACGCCGTGAAGGCGTAAGAGGCTGCAAGGGCGAGCAAGGCGATTTTCTTGGCCCGGCGCGGCATTGCATGGTGCTCCTCCCACGCGCGGATGGTTTCGCCGAAATGGGTGTGATTGCGCAGCCATTGGTGCCAACGCTCTGAAGAACGGGCAAATGCCCAGGCTGCCGCCAGCAGAAATATTGTGGTTGGCATCAACGGCAGTACCACGCCGATCAGCCCGAGGGCGACACATATCCAACCTATCGCCAAATAGGCGACTCTCCCGGGATTTTGGTAAGGCTGGTTTTTTTTCATCGGCGTCAGTCGTCGGCGCGAGTCCATTCTGTATGTTTAGACCTTGACAGGAATATCTGCCGGCCTGTGCGGAACTTTAACCCTGCAAATAGTGTCTTTGTTGCAGGCGTCGTGTCTCGCTTTGATTACAAATTATTGATCCGCGTTAAAAATTCAGGGTGTTTTTTCGCATTTTTTGATTTGCCGGCTCGACGTAGAGCGACGAAACGTCATAAATTATGCACCGATTCAACGTTTAGGCCCATGCGATGCCGCTAGGTGTTGCTGCCCCCTTTTTGCATCACATTAAGGACAGAAAACCATGAAACTGACCCACATCGCCCTCGCTGCTGCGACCGCACTTTTTGTTTCAAGTCTTGCCTTTGCCGCCGATGAGCCGCCGAAATTCGATGCGGCCGACGCCAATGGCGACGGTGTCGTAGATACGAGCGAGTTCGAGGCGACCAAAATCGAACGTGATTTCAGTGAAATCGATGAGGATGGTGACGGCAAACTGAACAAGGACGAGTATGCCGCCGCGCTCGAGGAAGATTGCGCTTAAAGGCAACGCATGGCTCACGAACCCCTGTCGCCGGCCGGTGGCAGGGGTTTTGTTTTTTTAGTTTTCACCAATCTCCCGATTCGACCGGCCTACGATTTCATCGCCCGTGACCAAGACGCACGGGCCTGCAAGGACATTCCGCCGGATGCGTGCGGCGATCGGCCGCAGAAACTTCTTGATCTGTCTCTGCACCGATACCCTCAACGAGTTGGCCGACGAGCCGGGTACCGCCAAGCCGGTGCCGCCCGTCCGGGTTCGGTGTGTTGGTAGTATCGGTTTGCGCAGCTTGAGCGGTCTTGTGGCGGTGTTCGCTGCGCTTGGTCGGAGCCGGAGAGTCAAGCGATTGGGCCCGCAGAAGCGCCGTGGCCCGGTCGCCTCAGTGTGTCAGCATCCACTCGATGACGGTGCGCACGTCGGCTTCGGATGCCGGGCTGGGCGGCATCGGCGTCGTGCCCCAGGTCAGTTCGCTGGCCGGCTTGCCTGCCTTGACGACGGCCACCAGGGCGTCGAGATCGGCGTTGTCCTTGAATTTGGCGGCGATGTCCTTCATCGCCGGTCCGACGGTTGCACGGTCGGGCTGGTGACAGCCCATGCAACCGGACTTCATCGCGGTCATTTGATCGGCTAGGGTAACGCCGGCCGCAGTGGTAAGGATAAGGATGGCGAGCAGTCGCTTCATTGGTCGTCTCCGGTCTTTCGCAGGGTCCTCCAGGGTTATCGGCAAGAAAAACAAAATTTCAACGACCGCGTTCGAGCGTTTCTCGCATCGCCTTTATCTCGTCGCGTAGCTCGCGCAGTTCGCTCTGCAGCTCCAGGTTTTCGCCATGCACCATGCGACCGATTTCCTCGGTCTCTTTTTCGTTTTGTTCTTCGACCATCGACTGCATGGTGCTGACGATGATGGCGATGAACAGGTTGAGCATGGTGAACGTGGCGATCAGGATGAAGGGTACGAAAAAGGCCCAGGCCCAGGGATAGACCTCCATCACCGGACGTGCGATACCCATCGACCAACTTTCCAGCGTCATGATCTGGAACAGGCTGTACATGGACTCGCCCAGGGTGCCGAACCATTCCGGAAAGCTTTTGCCGAACAGCCCGGTGGCCATCACGCCGGCGACATAGAACACGATGACCAAAAGCCCGGCGATCGACATGATGCCGGGGATGGCCCGCAATAGGGATTCGACCACGAAACGAAAACGCGGCACCATCGAGATCAGGCGCAGCACGCGCAGTACGCGCAGCACGGTCAGCGGGCCGCTTGACGGAATCAGGGCGATGCCGACGACGATGAAATCGAACACGTTCCAGGGATTGCGGAAAAAGCGCCAACCGAAGGCATAGAGTTTGACCAGGATCTCGGCGACGAACACGCTGAGCAGCAGGCGGTCGATGAATTTGAGCATCCCGCCGACGCTGTCCATGATGCGCGATGAGGTCTCGAGACCGAGCGTGACCGCGTTGATCATGATCAGCGCGATGATGATGTGTTGAATCCGTTCGGATTCGACCCATTTTCCCAATCGAGTCTTGAGCGTGGCCTGTTGCTGCATACTTCCCCCGGGCGGTGCGGGCTTCGTGTCCTGAGTTTTTAATCCAGGGCGTTATACGGGGCGCAATCTATCCTAATCGTCTCAACGCGGCGGTGCGATATCAGCGCCTCCGATACGATGCCACAACCAGTCGATGCCGCGTTCGAACGGCATGCGTGTGGTGATCTGGCGAGGCGTAATCGGCAGTATCGGTTCGCTGCTGTGTTCGGCAAACACGAAAGAGAACACGAAGTTGGGATGTTGCCCCATGCGAAGGTCGGTAATGCGCAGTTCTTTACCGTCGTCGCTGACGGTGTAAAAGCCCTTGGAGAAGGCCCGGATCATATTCGCCTCGCTGAAGTCGTGTGTCTTGCGGTCGAATTCGGCGCCGCGATCGAAGGCATCGAAACGGATGGGCCGGTCGGGATCGTTCATGCGGTCGAACAATGAGTAGAAGCCTTCGTAGTAATGGGTGTCGTCGACCAATACGATGCGCCAGAGCACGGTGTTGAATGGTGTCGGCGTTACCAAAATGTTTTCCGCGGGCAGATGGCGGGCCTCGGCCGTTTGTTTGACCAGATCGGTGACATGATGTTGTGCCGCCAGCGCCCAGCCGGCATATAGCGTCGAAAGCACGAGCCCGATGATGTTCCAGCGATAGCGTCTGTCGCTGCGGATCGCCAATGTCAGGATCACGCCGAAAAGCAGCGGCAGAGTGTAAAGCGGGTCGATAATAAAAATGCTGCCGAGACCATAGGGATAGTCGGTGAACGGCAGTCCGAGTTGGGTGCCGTAGATGGTCATGCCGTCCAGGATCGCGTGTGTGAAAAGTCCCAGTACGACCATCAGCCACCAACGCAGGAAGCGTTCACGACTGCGGGTGACGAGCGCCAGCACACCGGCGATCAGAGGCGCCACGAGTGCCTGCCAGAACAGGGCGTGGGTCTCGGCACGGTGCAATACCATGTCGCGTATCGGGTCGCCCTTGTCGATGAATACGTCCAGATCGGGCAGTGTGCCGATCAAGGCCCCGGTCAAGGCGGCCTGCCAGACGGGACGGGTGCGTCCCATGACCGCCGTGCCGATCGCGGCGCCCAGGGCCGCTTGTGTGATGGAATCCAAACCGTTTCTCCGTACTGCCGGCCCTGCGTATCGATGGCATGGCCCGACCGGCAGAATAAACCTTACCGCGGCTTCTGTGACATCGAGATTACAGGGAGATTCCCGGATGAATGCTCGGGCCCGGCCCGGGTGCAAGAATCGGGTGGGCGAATGCAAATCCCGCGACTAAGTTGGCGAGTATGTATTACGCTCCCTCGATGTCACCGCCCAACCCCGCTTACGATAGCGATCAGTACCGGCGCATCGCGCAGGCGATCGAGTTTTTACGTGACCATCATCGCGAACAGCCCGAGTTGCGCGATCTGGCCGCACATATCGATCTGAGCGAGTCGCACACTCAGCGTTTGTTCAGCCGTTGGGTCGGAATCAGTCCGAAACGCTTTTTGCAGTATCTCACCGTCGAGCACGCCAAGCGTCGGATGCGCGCGACCGGCGATCTGCTGAACCTGGCGTTGGATACCGGCCTGTCGGGCCCCGGTCGGCTGCACGATTTGTTCGTGACCATGGAGGCCATGAGCCCGGGCGAGTTCAAACGTGCCGCAACCGGATTGGAGATCCGCTATGGGCTCGGTCCGACACCTTTCGGTTCCGCCCTGATCGCAAGCACATCGCGCGGCATTTGCCATTTGTCTTTCGTCGAGCCTGCCCGGGCCGACCGGACGATCGAGCGTTTGCGTGAGGCCTGGTCGACCGCCACGCTGGTCGCCGACGACGTGGGTAGCGCCGAGTTGCTGGCCCGGGTGTTCGAGCCGCCCGATGACGGACGGGGTCAGGGGCTGTCGCTGTGGGTCAGCGGCAGCAACTTCCAAATCCAGGTATGGCGGGCCATGTTGCGTCTGCCGTTCGGTGGTTTGGTGAGCTATCGTCAACTGGCCGAGGCGATCGGTCGGCCGAGTGCGGCGCGTGCGGTAGGTACGGCGGTTGCGCGCAATCGCATTGCCTATCTGATTCCCTGTCACCGGGTGCTGCGCGGCAATGGCGAATTCGGCGATTATCATTGGGGCAGCACGCGTAAGGCGGCGATCAACGGCTGGGAGGCGGCGCACGTCGACAGCTCGGGCGGCGGGTGACCCGCCGGATTCCACGGTATAGGCTGTACCGGTCGTGCCAATAATGTATGGGTCGACCAATAACTACAGCCCCGGAGGATGCCCATGTCCGAGCCCTATATCGCGGACACCAAACCGAAACCCGTTGAACTGAAGGCCGGTGAGACCGTTTGGTGGTGCACTTGCGGGCGTTCCAAAAGCCAACCGTTTTGCGATGGCTCGCACAAAGGCAGTGAATTCACGCCGCTGAAATTCACTGCGGAAAAAGACGAGAAGTACTTTTTCTGCCAATGCAAACGCAGCGGTAATCCGCCGCTGTGCGATGGCTCGCATAAGGCCATTACCCGGGAAGAACTGGACGCCCAGGACGGCCTCGCGACGGTTTGGTACAAGGTTGCCGAACCCGGTGAGCCGCGTGAGGGCGAGGTGCGTTCGGTTCAGGCCGGCACCCGGACCATCGCCCTTACCCGACACCAGGGCCGGCTCGGGGCGTTGGACAATGCCTGTCCGCACCAGGGCGGACCGCTTAGCGAGGGCAGTATCGAATGCAACAAGGGTGACGACGATTGCTGGTTGCGTTGTCCCTGGCATGGCTGGGATTTCCATCCGCTGACCGGGTTGTCGCCCGGGGCGCACGACGACGGGGTACCGACCTATCCGGTCGAGGAGCGCGACGACGGCGTCTATGTCGCAGTCCAGGAATCGACCGTGCACACGCTGACCGTGAGCGATCTGATGGCCCGGACCATGGTCAACTGGGGTGTCACGCATGTGTTCGGCATGGTCGGGCATTCCAATCTCGGGCTGGCCGATGCGCTGCGTCTGCAGGAAGAGGGTGGGCATCTGCAATACATCGGCATTCGCCATGAGGGTGCGGCGGCCTTTGCCGCGTCCGGATTCGCCAAGCTGACGGGTAAACCGGCGGCCTGTCTGAGCATTGCCGGGCCGGGTGCGACCAATCTATTGACCGGCCTGTGGGACGCCAAGGTCGACCGCGCTCCCGTGTTGGCCTTGACCGGTCAGGTCGATTCGCAGGTTCTCGGGCCGGGGGCCTTCCAGGAAATCGATCTGGCGAGTGCCTTCGCGCCGGTTGCGCGTTTCAGCCAGACGGTTTTGCGTGATTCGCGCCATGTCGAACTGATGAATCTCGCCTGCAAGAACGCGATCGTCGAACGCGATGTCGCGCATTTGATTTTCCCGGACGAGGTGCAAACGCTGCCGGCCGCCGAAGGTGCTCAGGCCGGCTCGCCCGACGGTCGTCTGGGCGATCGTGCCATGCTGCCGGCGACCGACAGCCTGGGCGCCGCTCTGCAGATGCTCAAAGACGCCAAGCGCCCGGTGATCATCGTCGGCTATGGCGCGCTCGGTCGTATGCAGCCGGTGTCGGAATTGGCCGACAAGCTCAAGGCCCCGGTGCTGACGACCTTCAAGGCCAAGGGCCAGATCGCCGACGATCATCCCTTGGCTGCCGGTGTGCTCGGTCGCAGCGGCACCCCGGTGGCGAGTTGGTGCATGAATGAAAGTGATCTGTTGATCGTATTCGGCGCCAGCTTCTCGAACCACACCGGGATTACCGCCAAGAAACCGATCATCCAGGTCGATTTCGATCCCATGACGCTGGGTAAATTCCACCCGGTGGCCCTGCCCGTGTTGGGCGAAATCGGCTTGACTGCGGAATGGCTCTGGCGGGCGCTGCCCGAGGATACGGGCTCGGTCGACCAGGCGCCGGAGTTGGCCGAACGCTGGCGGATCTGGCGCGAAGAAAAGGCCTCGCGACGCGAGCGTGATCGCGGCAAGGGTTTGAATTCCGCGAACCTGTTCGATGTGTTGTCCCAACTGGTGCCATCCGATGTGGTAATGCCGGTCGACGTCGGCAACAATACCTATTCCTTCGGCCGTTATTTCGAATGCCGTGGCCAACGTATTCTGATGTCGGGCTATCTGGGTTCGATCGGCTTTGCCTTTCCGGCCGCGATGGGTGCCTGGGCGGCGACCCAGGTCGATCCGGACTATCGCTCGCGCCAGGTCGTCTCGGTGAGTGGCGACGGCGGCTTCGGTCAATACATGGCCGAATTCACGACCGCCGTGCACTACGGTATGAACATTACGCATGTGCTGCTGAACAACAGTGAGCTGGGTAAGATCAGTAAGGAACAGCGCGCCGGTCATTGGCCGGTTTGGCAAACGTCGCTACGTAATCCGGATTTTGCAGCCTATGCCAAGAGCTGTGGCGGCTTGGGGATTCGGGTACAGGCATTGGACGAGTTGGCCGAGGCGCTCAAGCGTGCATTGGCCTATGAAGGACCGGCGTTGGTCGAGATCATGGCCGATTCGGAACTGATCTAATGCGTTACGAAGCAAGCGAGGATCTTGACCTCGCGCAGATGGAGGTCTATTCGCAAAGCGACGGCCTGCATTTCATGCTGAACTTCACTGTCGTGTTGGCCTTGCTGATCGGCATGATCTTGTGGTGGCTGGGTCGGCGTGGACGGGTGATGTGGCTGCAGGTCTGGAGTATCGGTCTGGTGGTTTTCAGTATTGCTTATTTGGGTGCGGCGGCTGCGGGGTTGATTCGGTAAGAGGACTTGAGTAACTATCTGTCAGATGGATAGTTGAATTTGTGCGCTCTACGAGCGACTATTTTTGAAAGCGCTGTGCTCAGCGCGCCAGCGTTACCTTTACTCGCGCCTTCCCTGGCGCTCGCCCTATGGGCCAGCCTTTGGCTGTTAAGGCCGCATCCTGCGGCCTTTCTCATTGCTTGCCCAAAGAAAGGTAACCCAAAGAAACGGCATCCCAAGGCTTGGTCTTCGCTTCGCTGCGACTCCCCTGCGCTCCTCGGCCAAAACCGGCGCTGCGGAACTCCCTCCCTTCGGTCGGTCAGACAGTCCTCGCTTCTCCCGGTTTTGCCCTGCGGTGCTCGGCTGCACCAAGGGGGAAGGGGCACTCCGTAGCTAACTATTTGCACCCCGGTCCCGTTGACGCCGCCGAGCGCTTTCAAAAACAATCCCGCTCGTAGAACGCATCAATACAAATCCATAAATGTTCGGATATGCAGTTCAGCTATTCCGGCGCATCATAACGTACGGCCAGAATCGCCAGTTCGACCCGCCCACTGGGGGTGTCGACCGCTACCTCGTCGTCAACCCCGCGTTTCAGCAGGGCCCGTGCCATGGGTGAGTCGACACTGATCCAGTTGCGTTTGGGGTCGAATTCGTCGGCGCCGACGATGCGGTAGACCGTCTGTTCCCCATCCTCGTTTTCCAAAGTGACCCAGGCGCCGAAGAATACCTGGTCGTCGGCACTCGGCGGTGTGTCGACGACCTTGAGTTCCGGTAGACGCTTCTGCAGATAGCGAATGCGTCGATCGAGTTCACGCAGTTGTTTCTTGCGGTAGATGTATTCGGCGTTCTCCGAACGGTCACCTTCTGCCGCGGCTGCGCTCAAATGGCCGACCACGACTCGCCGCTTTTGCCACAAAGTGGTTTGCTCGTCGTGCAGGTTTTGCCAACCCTCACGCGTGATATGGGGCGAGCGTGGCGGCGTATTCGAGTGGTGACGCTTCACACGGAGATACCCGGCATGCCGTTACCCCTACAAAGGTGATGCGGGCTCGCTACGGCGCGGATTGGCGGTATTGCCGTTTGCAATGTCATATTCGGGTTTCGAGCGTATTCGCGCTTAATGATGGGTTGCCCCGTTTTGCTACACCTGTTGCCGAGATGGGTCAAACACGGCGTCTTTTGCCGCCAAGGCTAACGAATCGTCACAACATGCCGCTCATTATGCCAATCGGTCGTTCTTAGGGGTTATGTGCAGATGTTCAAAAAGGCCCGCATCGCCTTGTTGCTGTTTCTGTTGTTCTTGGTCGCCACGGGCACCTGGTTGCATCAAAAGCGTCTCACCGATTGGGATGAATCGATTTGGGTCGTGGTGTATCCCATCGCGGGCGATACCACGCGTAAGACGCAGCGGTATATGCAGCGATTGAATATCGAGCACTTCCGGCCCATCGAGACTTTCGTGACCAGACAGGCACGGCAACACAGAATGCGGGTCACGCGTCCGGTGAAAATGATTCTCGGGGACGCGGTCCGTGCCATGCCGCCGGCCCCTCCTGTCAATGGCTCGGTATTGTCGATCATGGCTTGGAGTCTGCGATTGCGTTACTGGGTTTGGCAACATGAATCCGACGACCTGCTGGGCGATGTCAGCATATTCGTGATCTACCATGATCCCGAACGCTCGCCGCGAGTGCCGCATTCGCTTGGCATCAAAGAGGGCAATATCGGTGTCGTTCACGCTTTTTCAGGTAACAAAACGACTCAGTCCAACAATGTCATTATCGCTCACGAGTTGTTGCATACCTTGGGTGCAAGCGACAAGTACGATCTCAGCAATGGGCTACCCATACATCCGATGGGTTACGCCGATCCGGACAAGCGGCCCCGGTACCCTCAGGATCTTGCGGAGATCATGGGGGTGCGGATTCCTTTGTCGCCTAATCAGGCCGTGATTCCCCGCAGTTTGAACCAGACGATCATCGGTCCGGAGACGGCCAGCGAGATCGGCTGGTGAGCACCCGGCTTCGGATCGCGTAGCGGCCCGCTGCACCTCCCTGCCAACAGGCTCGAGGTCACAAGCGCTTGGCGGGCGTCAACCTCCCGTTCAGACGTGTCCGCGAGTGAACGTTTCAGAACTGATCGGTTTTGAGCAGCACCAGGGTGCAGGCCTCGAACCATTCGATACCGGCTTCGTCCAGTTTGGTTTGGAGCGCGCGGCTCTCGGTGCCGGGGTTGAAGATCACGCGTCCCGGCCTGAGTTGGACGATATCGTCGGCCTGTGGTTCGAGCAGCGCCGGCCCGACGTAGAGGGTGAGGGTGTCTACCGCATCGTCGATGGCGTCGAGGCGGTGGGTGACGGGCAGTGCTTCGATGTGTTCGAAACGCGGGTGTATCGGCGTGATGCGGTAGCCGTGCTGCTGTAGCAGGCGGATGCATTGATTGGCGTAGCGTGCCGGTTTCGGGCTGGCGCCGAGCACGGCAACATGGTGTCGGTCGTTGGACATTGGGCATACTCGTTGGGTTTCGATAAATCAATCATAAACCGTGCGCGACACAACGAATTGAAAACCACGTGGTAGTCGTAGAATACGGCGTACAGAGAGTAATGGAGACGGTCTTATGATGGGTTCTGCGGTGCTGTTGCACGTGATCGCGGTGGTTGTTTGGGTCGGCGGCATGTTTTTCGCCTATATGGTGTTACGTCCGATTGCTGCCGATCAGCTCGAGCCGCCGCAGCGGCTGCGCTTATGGGTCGGCGTGTTTGGTTTGTTCTTTCCCTGGGTATGGATCAGCGTGGTCGTTGTTCTGGCAACCGGCTTCTGGATGATCTTCGGGATGTTCGGCGGCATGGGCGGCGTCGGTATGTACGTGCATCTGATGCTGACGCTGGGGATCGTCATGATGCTGATTTTCTTCCATGTCTTTTTCGCGCCTTATGCCCGCCTCAAGCGCGCGGTTGCGGCCGAGGACTGGCCACAGGGCGCACAGCATCTGGCACAGATTCGCCGTTTGGTCGGCATCAATACGCTGATCGGCATGGTCACCATCACCGTCGCGTCGGGTGGCCGGTTTTTCCTGGCCTGACAGCGAGACGGCCGATTTTTTGTCGCTTAGGCGTTGTGTTCGAGTTTTGTTGTGCCTAAGTACAGGCGCCAACAAGCTTTGCCGCCCCCGTTTAACAGGCCGGCGTGTATGCCGGCCCGGACGCTTTAGGGCGTATTTGCGGCCTTACCTGATTTGTCGCAAAAAGCACCTAGGCTTGTGATGTCGCAGATCTTGAAGAGGACGCAAGATGATCGATGTCGAAAGCCTGCTGGGTAACGAGGCCGAGTCGCTGCTGGGCCATCGTTGTTCCACCGTTTCGCGCGAGTTGCTGCAATTGCCGGGGCCGGATTTCGTCGACCGGGTGACGGCCCAGTCCGACCGTAAGCCGGGCGTGTTGCGTGCCCTGCAAACCCTGTTCGATCACGGTCGTCTGGGCGGCAGCGGCTATTTGTCGATCCTACCGGTCGATCAGGGGGTCGAACATGCCGGTGGAGCGTCGTTCGCACCCAACCCGATTTACTTCGATCCCGAGAACATCGTCCGTCTTGCCATGGCGGGCGGTTGCAATGCCGTGGCCTCGACGCTGGGTGTACTGGGTTCGATCGGCCGGCGTTATGCGCACAAAATCCCCTTCCTCGTGAAACTGAATCACAATGAGCTGCTGACCTATCCGAACGAGTTCGATCAGACGCTGTTCGCCAATGTCGAGCAGGCCTTCGATATGGGTGCGGTCGCGGTCGGCGCGACCATCTATTTCGGTGCCCCCGAGTCGCGTCGCCAGATCATCGAGATCAGCGAGGCTTTCCAACAGGCGCACGAACTGGGCATGGCTACGGTACTCTGGGCCTATCTGCGTAACAACGGCTTCAAGAAGGATGGCGTGGATTACCATGAATCGGCCGATTTGACCGGCCAGGCGAACCATCTCGCGGTGACCATCGAGGCCGATATCGTCAAGCAAAAGCAGGCGACCTGCAATGGCGGCTACAATGCGATCGGGTTCGGTAAGACCCATCCCAGGGTCTACGAGGATCTGACCAGCGAACACCCGATCGACTTGGTACGTTATCAGGTCGCGAATTGCTACATGGGTCGCATCGGCATGATCAATTCCGGTGGTCCTTCGGGTCAGGACGATTTGCATCAGGCGGTGCGCACCGCCGTGATCAACAAGCGTGCCGGTGGCATGGGCCTGATATCGGGTCGTAAGGCATTCCAGAAGCCGATGGATGATGGCGTGAGATTGCTCAATGCCATCCAGGACGTTTATCTGTCCGATCGCGTGGGCATCGCCTGAGCGGCGCGTCTTGATGATTGGAGTATCGCGAGGCCGGGCGGTGCCGGGCCTCGTCTGGTAGGCTCCGTCCATGTCTTCGGTGATCCCTCATCATCACGACCTGGTGGCCTGCCACGAATGCGATCTGTTGCAGCGTCTGCCGCCCGAGCACGGGCCGGCACGGGTGCGTTGTGTGCGTTGTGGCTGTGTGTTGCATTCGCACGGCCGTGACCCCGTCGCATTGCCCCTGGCGCTCGGGCTCAGCGCGCTGGTCCTGTTCGTCCTCAGCCTGTCGTTTCCGCTGTTGCATTTCAGTCTGCAGGGTCAACTCGACAGTACCCATTTGATTGCCGGCATCCGTGAACTCTTTGCTCAGGGCATGCCGGTACTCGCCGTGGTGGTGGCCTTCACCATCGTCATCGCGCCGGCGGTGCATATTCTGTTGTTGATTCATCTTTATCTACCTTTGGCCTTCGGCCGTCGACCGCCGGCATTCGCTGCGACCTTGCGCCTGGCGCAGGCGATCGTGCCTTGGAGCATGCTCGAAATCTTTTTGCTCGGGATTCTGGTGGCTACGGTCAAGCTGGCCGAGCAGGCGAGTATTCAGCCGGGCCCGGCGGCCTGGGCCTTGGCCGCGCTGGTGTTGGTACTGGCCACGGCATCGACCCAGGTACATCCGCATCGCCTCTGGGATCGCGTCGCATGACGGTCGTGCCGATGACCGCGGGTACACATGATTTGATTGCGTGTCACACCTGTGGTCTGGTCAGCCGGCGTAGCGAGACGCCGGGGCGGCAACGTTGTCCGCGGTGTGCCGCACCGTTGCACAAGCGTATCCCGCGCAGTTTGTCGCGCAGTTGGGCCTTTCTGATCGCTGCGATGCTGTTGTATGTGCCGGCCAACCTTCTGCCGGTGATGGCGGTCACCACGCTCGGGCAGACGCGTTCGGACACCATCCTCAGCGGAGCGGCGTATTTGTTGTTGCACGGCATGTGGCCGTTGGCGTTGATCGTGTTCGTTGCCAGCGTGCTGGTGCCGTTGACGAAAATCGCGATCCTGATCTATTTGCTGATCTCGGTGCAGCGACGTTCGTCCTGGCGACCGCTGGATCGGCTGCGTCTGTATCGTTTCACCGAGTTCGTCGGGCGTTGGTCCATGGTCGACGTATTCGTCGTGAGCGTGTTGGTGGCATTGGTCCATCTCGGTCAACTCGCGCAGATCGAGGCCGGTGCCGGCGCCTTTTACTTCGCCGCGGTCGTGGTGTTGACGATGCTCGCGGCCAAAACTTTCGATCCACGTCTCATTTGGGATAACGTGTCCCCCCGCGATGAGCGATAAGCCGATTCCAGATGATGTACTGCCGCAGGCCGTGGTGGATGACCGCCGGCGGATCTCGCTGGTCTGGTTGATTCCCCTGGTGGCCGTGTTGGCCGCGGCCTGGCTCGGTTATCGCGCGTATAGCGAGCAGGGCCCCTTGGTGGTCATCACGTTCGAATCCGCCGAGGGATTGGAGGCGGGCAAGACCCGGGTGCGTTACAAAGACGTCGATATCGGCGTGGTCGAGACCATCGAACTCAGCCCGGATCTGAGCAGGGTCCGGGTGCATGCCCGGCTGGCCGCGCATGTCGGCACTTTTTTGAACGACCAGGCCCGTTTCTGGGTGGTGCGGCCGCGGCTTTCGGGCGGACAGATCAGCGGTCTCGGCACCCTGGTCGGCGGAACCTATATTGCCGCGGACCTGGCGCGCGAGGGGCAGCCCCGGGGCGCTTTCGAAGGCTTGGAAACACCGCCGGTGGTGACGGCGTCCGAGCCGGGCAAGACATTCATGCTGCGCGCGCAGGATCTGGGCTCGCTGTCCGTCGGTTCGCCGGTGCACTATCGCGGCATCGAGGTCGGGCGGGTGACCGCGCATGAGCTGCGCGAGCCCGATGGGGTCGATATCACCGTGTTCGTCCATGCGCCGCATGATCGTAAGGTCACGGTTGACACCCGTTTTTGGAATGTCTCGGGCTTCAAGTTGTCGTTGGATGCCGACGGCATCCGAATCGATACCGAATCTCTGGCGACCATGTTGCTCGGCGGCCTGGCTTTCGGTACGCCGGACGGCAAACGGGGTGAGCCTGCAACCGACGGCAGTCGATTCGTGCTCTACTCCAGCGCCGAGGTCGCAAAACAGCCCGAGGCGGGTCCGCGTCAGGCGTGGCGCCTGGCGTTCGCGGGGTCGGTGCGTGGCCTCACGCCAGGTGCCCCGGTGGAATTGCGTGGTATCAAGATCGGTGAGGTGACCGACGTGAGTCTGGTGCTCGATCCGGCCGAGCGCGGCGCCAGCATTCCGGTGTCGATTGCGATCGAGCCCGGACGTCTTGGGATGGGCGCGGAGACCGACGATGCCGCCCGTCGGGCCTTTTGGGACAGTTTGGTCGACAACGGACTGCGTGCCCAACTCAAGACCGGCAATCTGGTGACCGGTGCAATGTATGTCGATCTCGATTTCTACCCGGACGATACCCCGCGCACCATCGCCTGGGGCGGCGCGCAGCCGCAACTGCCGACCGTACCCGCGCCGCTGGACGAGCTACGCGGCCTGATCAGCCGACTTTCGCGGCTGCCGCTGGACACCATGGGCGAGGATTTGAGCCAAAGTCTGGCGGCGATGAGCGAGACGCTCGATGCGACCAATGCCTTGTTGAAGCGGCTCGATCGCGAGACGGCTTCAGAGCTGACGGAGACCTTGCGGCAGACTCGGGCCGTGTTGGCGAATGCCGAAAAGGTGTTGGCGCCGAATTCGCCATTGCAGTCCGAGGCCTATCATGCCTTGCGTGAGTTCGCCGCCGCGGCGCGCTCCATCCGGATCATGGCGGATTACCTCGAGCGTCATCCGGAGGCATTGATTCGCGGTAAGCCGGAGGCCGGTAACCCATGATGCGATGGATAAAACGCGTGGCCCCGTTATTCGGTGCTTTGGTACTCACAGCCTGTGCGACGACACCGGCGGCAAAATTCTATGCGTTGAATGCAAAAGCGACCGGGCCGGCCGGGGCGGCAAGCGATCTCGCCTTGGCGGTCGGACCGGTGGATCTGCCGCGCTATCTGGATCGACCGCAGATCGTCACCCGCAGCGGTGACAGCCGGCTGGTGTTGGAGGAGTTTCATCGTTGGGGCGGTTCGCTCGATGAAGAGATCACCCGTGTACTGACCGAGCGTATCGGCAGCCGCTTGCAAACCCGTCGGGTCTACAGTTATCCGAGCCGCCTCGCGGCCGACCTGGACTATCGCGTTGCACTCGAGTTGAGAACCTTCGATGGCGTGCTGGGTGGCGAGGTCCGGCTGACCGTGGCCTGGTCGCTGATCGCGGATCGTAACGGAGAGGTGGTGACGACCCGCCAGTCCGACTATCGGGTGGCTGCGGCCGATGCCGGCTATGAGGCCTATGTTGCCGCGATGGGCGAACTCTTGGCCGAATTGGGTGACGATATCGCGGAAGCCCTGGCGTCTTTGCCGGTAAACAAGGGACAATAAAAAAACCCGCCGCAAGACGCGGCGGGTGAATTCAATAGTCAGGAGGAGTGAGATCCCACGCAACACGTACAACATACATCGTGCGGCGTTGGGATAAAGTTTGGTCTATTCACCCCCAAGCTGCATTGATCTCCCTCAAATACGGGACGATTGACGCATCCGAATCAAACCGCTTACTACTCTGCTTCCGCCAGCTTCGGCGCGATGCGTTTGAGTTCGGCGAGGTTCCAGCCGCAATGGCGTTCGACCATGGCGAACACCGCGTTGTCGCTTTGGTGCAGCATGGTCAGCTTCGGGTCGGTGTCGCCCCGTTTTGGGCGCTGGTCCCAAAAATGCTTCGGCGAGATGCGACAGCGCTTGCTGTATTTGGCCGGGTAATGGATTTCGGCAAATTTCGTCTGACCCCAGACCTTGGACCGACGCGGCGCCTCACCGCGCTGCGCGACCGTGATCACGAGATACTTGCCTTGATAACGCACCTGCGGGTTGCGGCGGTGGTGCCGACTGCGGTTGAAATCGATGGGCGACTCCATCAAGGCGCCGCCGACCAGTTCCATGGTGTCCTGGTCGAACAGGGCCTCTTCGCCGGTCGGCAGGATCACGCGCAGCAGGCCTTTGTCATGGTCGACCTTCAGCCCCGGCAGTTGCTTGCGCGGGAAGAAGTGCAGTTCGCGGAACATATTGTCGTGACTGAAGCGGCCGGACAATTTCACGTCGTCGTACACCGCCAGATGGATATTCTCGCGTGCACGATCGGCGAACTGAAAAGCGTACTCGCGATGGGCGCCTTTGCGTTTGAGTCCGGCCGGATTGATTGTCGGCGAGCCGGCATTGCGGAATGAGAACCCGACCACCGAGCGTTCGTCGTCCGGTTCGTAGAAAAAGTACCGCAAGCCTTTGATGCTGGTCATGCCAATACTGCGATCATAGCGATGACGCTCGCGAATCGCGTTGCGATCCGGAACGGCGTCCTCGGCAAGCTGGGCGAGACCATCGAAGCGTGCCGGTGGCGGCGGAGTCGGCTTGGATACCGTCGGTGGCGCCGGTTGCGGTGTCTTGTCAACGGTTGCGCAACCGGCGAACAGCAGGATGATCAACAGAATGATGAAATGTCGCACCGTAGCTTCCCCCTTGTTGGTACAGCCCAAAGCATAGGCTGTGTCCGGCCGGTATCTGTGATCAACGCCTCACAAGCCCGGTCGCCGTACGATCCGCGTTCTTAAGCCCGTTGGAAGTTGAATGGAATTCGCAAATCTTGTTCGACGTTTCCCTGTTGGCTAAACGCTTGCGCGGCCCATGTATTCCCCGGGCACGCCATCTTCGGCCAGCCCGGCCCAATTCGCCAGCCAGGCCCTGAGCTGTTCGTACGGCATCGGCCGGGCAATATGATAGCCCTGCATTTGATCGCAGCCCATCGAACGCAATCGCTGCGTCAGTGATGCGGTTTCGACCCCTTCGGCAGTCACTTTCAGCCCGAGTCCGTGTGCCAGTTCTATTGTCGAATGAACGATCACGGCGTCTTTTTCGTCTGCCGGCATATCGGCGACGAAACCGCGGTCGATCTTGAGTTCCTCCACCGACAGGTGCTTGAGATAAGACAATGATGAATAGCCGGTACCGAAGTCGTCGATCGAGACCTTTACGCCGGCCAGATGGAGGCGATCGATGTTTTGCTTGGCGCGTTTCGGATCCTCCATCAATGCGCTTTCGGTGATTTCCAGGGTGAGCGACGATGGAGGCATCCGGTGCCGGCCGAGCAGTTTCATGACCGCGTCGGGAAACTGATTGTCGAGCATGTTACGCACCGATACGTTGACCGACACACCGATGCCGTAAGCCGTTTTCTGCCAATTGTGACAATCGGCCAGTGCGTGATTCAGCACCCATAGCGTCAATGGGTGAATGATGTCGCTGATTTCACACAGCGGCACGAACTCGTCGGGACCGATTGTGCCGTGAACCGGATGGCGCCAGCGCACCAGTGCTTCCGCACCCTCGACGTGGCCATTGTCGGCAAAGACCTTGGGTTGATAGTGCAGTACGAGCCGTATCGATCCAGGATGGTTAGGCCTCGGAAATGTCCTGGGCGACATGATGGGGGCGTTGTTGTAGCCGTCTTCGGTCTATTGCCCGGCGTTGCGTCGACGACAGATCAGGTGTCGGTCCCCAGTCGTTGCAGCAGGAAGTCCCGCAGGACCAGGGCGCTGTTGCCCGGCTCGTCACGCGCCGCATAGACCAAGGTCAGTTCGTCATGGCGTGCCAGTTCGATGAGTTGGTTGACCGCATCGGTCCGGGTTTCGAGTTCGGCGCGATAGCGGGACCGGAATGGTATCCAGCGTGCGGGCTCGTGAGCGAACCAACGCCGCAGCTCATGCGACGGTGCAATTTCCTTGAGCCAGAGATCGATCGCCGCGTGTTCTTTTTTAATGCCGCGTGGCCACAATCTTTCGACCAGGATGCGTTGGCCGTCATGTGTCTCCGGCGGCAGATAGATGCGTTTGCAGTGAATCATCGGTTTTTTCGACGCCTGAACAACCAAAGGTTTGTGTGAAAAAAGAGCCTGAAATAAAAAGAGAAAATCCCAAATCAGACCACCAGGGTTTACCGAAAAAACCAATCGAAAAAAGCGAAGATATCCCGCTTAAGTTTCTTCAATAAACAACGTTAGTACCTAATACATACTCCGCGTACTGGCAGACCGCAGGGTGTCTCGTCCCGATGCTCCGACGATCCCCATGGAGCTGCGGGTTTACATTGGAAGTCGATCGGTTTTTCAAGGAGCCCGGCCAGTGTATGGACAACGCGTAATTCGGTGGTTAACCCCCGTCTTCGCCTAAAAAGTTCGTCTGCCGACAAAAGGGAATTAGTCGATGAGTAATCTCTTCAGCGTTTTTCGTAATCTTTCCATTTCCGTCAAGGCAATGGTCTCCCCCGGCGTCATTCTGACTTTGTTATTGTCGTTGGGGATCATCACCTTCACCAATCTTTCTGACATCGAAAACAATGTCGAGGGTATCACCCGCGATCTTGCGCTCGATGCAGGTACCGCCGCATCGATTACCGAGCAGGTGTATCGCATGCGTCTTCAGGTGAAGGATTACATCAAGACCTCCAGTGAAACCTCGATGCAAAAGTTCAATGAGGCGGAAGCAACATTGAAAGAGGTTCTGGCCAAGGCCAAACAGGAAATCAGGCATCCCGATCGGGTCATGCTGTTAAAAAACATTGCCGCCCTGAACGAGCAATACGACGGTACGGTTCAGAATGTCGTGGTCGCCAATATGAATAAGCGCCACGAAGTCGTAAATGGCGTGATGAACGTCAAGGGGCCATTCATCGAAGACTCGCTGTCGAGCATTATGGCGAGCGCCTATCGTGATGGTGATTCCGAGGCGAGCTATTATGCGGGCCTGAGTCAGACTCACCTTCTGCTGGGCCGTTTGTATGCCTACCGTTTTCTTGTAGACAACGACGAGAAATCCCAGCAGCGGGTTATCGCCGAGTTCGACGAGACCAAAAAGCAGCTCCAAACGCTGTTACACAGTTTGCAGAACCCTGAGCGACGTAGCTTGGCCGAAGGCGCTGTCGAGGCAGTGGATGCCTATCTGCAGGGCTTCGATCAAGTCGTTTCGGCGATCAATGCCCGTAACGCCGGCGTGCGTGACACGCTCGACAGGATTGGGCCGATCATGGCCGCGGACAGTGTCAAACTGCGCGACAGCGTATTCCAGTCGTTAACCGAGCAGGGCGAGATCGTCGAGAACAGCATAGCGTCCACCGAAAACACCACCGTTACGGTGACCGTATTCGCGATCGTCGCTGGTCTGATCATCGCGTATCTGGTCTCGCTGGGCATCGTCAAACCGCTAAGGCAGACAAACTCGATGCTCAAGGACATTGCCGAGGGTGACGGCGATCTCACCAAGCGCTTGACCGTCAGCAGTAAGGACGAGATCGGACAGCTGGGGGGCAACTTCAACACCTTCGTCGAAAAGCTGCAGGGGCTGATCAATCAGATCTCCAATGCCGTCACACAGTTGGCCAGTTCGGCAGAAGAAATGTCCGCCATTACCGAACAGACCAGCGGGGGTATCGCCAAGCAGAAGGCCGAAACCGAACAGGTCGCCACGGCAATGAACGAAATGAACGCCACGGTGCAGGAAGTGACCCGTAACGCCGAACAGGCCTCCGAAGCGGCCAAGCAGGCCGATCAGGAGGCGTGCAGCGGTAATCAGGTGGTGAAAGATACCATCCTGGCTATCGATGCATTGACCAAGGAGGTCGAGGATTCGGCTCAGGTGATCGATCGGCTCAAAGGCGACAGCGAAAACATCGGTACCGTGCTGGATGTGATCAAGGCGATTGCCGAACAGACCAATCTGTTGGCCTTGAATGCGGCGATCGAGGCGGCACGT
>JANQLO010000002.1 GCA_028280505.1 Chromatiales bacterium
AAACGCCTGTCTTCGTGCAGCCCCCTCCCCAACCCTCCCCCAGCCCAAGTCGGGTGTTCCCGACTTGGGCCACTCAAAACGGAGCCGAACACGGGAACAGCCGTGTTCGGCGCGGGGGAGGGAGTAAGGTCCTCAAGCCACAGCATGATTCGTTGCCGAACTAATCAGCCGGAAACAGTATAAGACCGTATGACCACCTCTGCTGTCATTGTTCACCCACGCCCCCAATTCCTATTTCTGCGTCTCCGAGCTGCGGCGGTTTGCGGAGATGAAGCCCGAGCAGTTACGCGCCCCTGCCTTATCGGCTTCGACAACAAGTATCTGCGAGAGTGCGGACCTTGGCGTTCTGCTCAACAACCATGCTGACCAGCACCGTGCTGTCTTGCGTAGCGAGGGAGTTACTTAAACCAGACCACAGCCTCTTTCCTTCATCTCGGCTCTCGAAGACTTTTTGTATGGTTTCTCTGTTAAAGCATGATCCCGAAAAGTTGGGAGACTTTTCGGACAAGATCATGCGACAAATCAAAGAGCAAAGAGAGCGCCGTTGAATCAACTCTAAAGCAATCGCGCTCTTATGTGCGATGGCTCGCGGGTTTGGCAAATCGAAGCACAGTTCCAACATCAGTCCTTCTTATGATTTGATTCGCTATGCCCCCCCCTGGCCCACATGTCCCATGCTTGTCGACAGCGTCAGAATCCGTGCCATCATAGGCTGGGACTGTAACACCTCAGAGAATAACCGGACACGTGAGCCTGTTATCTTTCAGGCGTTGGCCGCTTGGCTCGCTTCTGCCGGACCGTCCGCGGGCCGGTCAACGCTCACGGGCGCAAGTCAGGCAACCAGCCGCTTGCGCGTAGCGACTATTGAATGGACCGGATTGTGACCGACACTGCCAAACCATCGATCGCCGACCGTCTTCGCGGCGGCCGAGAGAATCTTCGCAAAGCATTTCCGGGACTCCTCGCGGCAGCGACGGTTGCCATGGCGGCGACGTTTCTGTCCGAGAACTATGACGGTCCAGTCATGCTGTTCGCTCTGCTGCTCGGTATGGCTTTCCAGTTCCTATCGCAGGAAGGCCGCTGTGCCCACGGAATCGAGGTGGCATCAAAAGATGTGTTGCGGATCGGGGTCGCCCTGCTCGGTGCCCGCATCACCTTCGACCAGATCGTCGGTCTCGGCATCGGCCCGATGGCCGCGGTCGTCCTCGGGGTGGTCCTGACGGTCGTGGTCGGTGCCATCGCCGGCTGGGCAATGGGGCTCGGCAGCAAGTTCGGCGTCCTGTCCGGGGGCGCGGTGGCAATCTGCGGGGCATCGGCGGCACTGGCAATCGCCTCGATCCTGCCGAAAGATGAGCAATCGGAGCGCGATACCATCTTCACCGTGATCGGGGTCACCACGCTGAGCACGATCGCGATGATCATCTACCCGCTCATCGTCAGCCTGTTCGGTCTCGGCACGGTCGACGCTGGGATATTCCTCGGCGGCACCATCCACGACGTCGCTCAGGTCGTCGGTGCCGGTTATAGCGTTTCGGAACAGACCGGCGATGTTGCTACCTTCACCAAGCTGCTGCGCGTCGCCATGCTGCTGCCGGTTGTCCTCGTCCTGTCCTATGTGTTCCGCCAACGCGCCGAGTCCGGACGGAAAAGCAGCGTTCCGTTCCAGGGTTTTCTTTTCGCCTTCGCTGCTTTGGTTGTGCTCAACAGCCTTGGGGCGATCCCGGAACCGATCCGGCTGGGGATGGTCGACGTTTCCCGGTGGTGCCTGGTGATCGCAATTTCGGCGCTCGGCATGAAGACCTCGTTGCAGGCGCTGGCCGAGGTCGGCCTCCGCCCGATCACGCTGATCGTCGCGCAAACGGCTTTTCTCGCCGTTTTTATTCTCGGACTGATGGTTTTCGTGCTTTAGAGCGCGATTGCTTAAGGTTGATTCAATCGCGCTCTCTTATACGCTTTCCGAGTGATTGCTTCGGGCTCAAGTCTTGTTACCTCCCCCTGAAAGGGGGAGGTCGGCAGAGCGAAGCTCGCCGGGAGGGGGTCCACAGGACGGCCTCTGTCGCGGATGTTCAACCGGGATGATCGTCGACATTCTGGACCGGGAGGATGGTCGACAGGTCTGGGTTTGCGGCGTGTTCGACCGGGGCGCGGGGGAGGGAGTAAGGTCCTCAAGCCACCGCATGGTTGGTCACCGAACTAATCAGCCGAAAATAGCATCATTCGTTTGCGAACGACCTTGCCATCGGTTGGTGTTCCGTGACGGCTCTTCGTGGATCGGTTGGGGCTCCAACTGGGGCGATTGCCCGGGCTGGCACGGGTGAGTGCCCCGCCGCCGGCAGGGAGACACTGCGCCGGCGATGTCGGCGGACCCGTGTCGCCAGCGCGTCGATGAACGCAACGGCGACGAACAGCAGCCCGTAGAACAGCGCCATACCCGCGGAGGTCGCAGCGTTCAGGGCATAGGCGATCCAGAATCCCCCGAGGGCCCCCACGACGGCGAAAAGGGCCGTGAGGACGAGCATGACTGAGAGGCGCTGGCTGATCAGGTGGGCGGTCGCGGCCGGGACGACCACCAGCGAGATCACGAGGATGACGCCGGCGGCATGGAAGGCCGTGACAATGGTGACCGACACCAGGAACATGAACGCGGTGTTCAGCAGTGCGGTGCGCATGCCCAGGACAGTCGCGAACTGATCGTCGAAGGTCGTCACCTTCAGCTTCGGATAGAAGATTGCGATGAACGCGACGTTCACGATGAATACAGCGAGCATCACGTACAGGTACTGCGGGCCGATCGACACGCCGTTCACGATGAGCGGGTGAAAGGCAGCCAGGTTCAAGTCGCCGACGAGTACGACATGCGTGTGAAGGTGGACGTGGCTGAAGTCCAGGGTGATGAAG
>JANQLO010000038.1 GCA_028280505.1 Chromatiales bacterium
GCTGGTGTTGTCGCCTTCATAGGGGTCGCTCCACCCCGCCTCGACCTCGACCACACCGCCGATTTCGATCCCGCTGAACCACTCGCCCGTGCCGCCGCCTTTTTGTTCGGTGGTCTGCCTGAGTTCGGCAATTTCGCGGTCTTTCTCGCGGAGCATCCGATTCTGTGCCTTGACCTGATGTTCGAGTT
Organism: Chromatiales bacterium; assembly: GCA_028280505.1. Lineage (GTDB taxonomy): Bacteria > Pseudomonadota > Gammaproteobacteria > Chromatiales > Chromatiaceae > Thiosocius. The sequence goes on from JANQLO010000038.1 coordinate 189, forward strand.
GACTCAGACGCGCCTTGATCGCCGCCAGTTCCTTTTCAAATGAGGCTGCGGACGCACTGCCGGAACAAACCAGCATCACTACAGCGATCACCACGATTAACTTTTTTAACATGCAATACTCCCCTTACCCGCCAATGTCGCGAAAGCGAACAAACGTTTAAAACAACCTTACCCAACAACGTGATTGAGTTAAGACCAATTCGCGGGAGCGACAAGAGACCCGTTTTCGAGACCTCGTTCCATTAGGACATCGAACTCGCTCCGCGATCGATCCAAAGCATAGTCGGCAACCGGGGGGTTTCCTGCAATCATTTCTCAACAGCCTCAATGCAATTGGTCGGATCGAAAAAATCCGGCAGAACAAAGAAAATTGATGTACCGTTAAGTACACACTGTACCAAATGGTACGAAATGGGAGAAACGACGATGTCCGATAGACCGCCTCTACCGCCGTTCACCATGGAGACGGCCGTACAGAAAGCGCGTATGGCCGAAAACGCCTGGAACACCCGCGACCCTGAGAAAGTCGCGCTTGCCTACACCGAAGACAGCCGATGGCGTAACCGCGGCGAGTTCCTGCAAGGTCGCGAGGAGATCGTGGCCTTCCTGCAACGTAAATGGGCGCGTGAGCTCGATTATCGTCTGATCAAAGAACTGTGGGGCTTTCGCGAGAATCGTATGGCGGTCAGATTCAAGTATGAATACCATGACGACACCGGCAATTGGTTCCGCGCCCACGGCAACGAACTATGGGAATTCGATGAACACGGCCTGATGCGGCGCCGTGAGGCCAGTATCAACGACGTCCCCATAAAGGCCTCGGAACGCATGTTTTTGTGGGATGCCGGCCCCAGGCCCGAGGATCATCCCGGACTGACCGAACTCGGACTCTGACGGCAATGCCACGCAAGATTACGGAGCGCAACGATGTCATCCCGATCCTCGCGGAACTGTTCCGTGAGCGTGGCTTCGCCGGCACCAGCCTGTCGGAGATCACCGAAAGGACCGGGTTGGGCAAAGGCAGCCTTTACCATTTCTTTCCGAACGGCAAAGAGGAAATGGGCAAGGCGGTACTCGATGATGTCGCCAATTGGTTCGAATACCACATATTTGCCCCATTACGCGAGGGCGAGGATCCTTACGCCGATATCGATTACATGTTCAAAGCCACTACGCAGTTTTTTCACTCCGGCAGACGGATCTGCCTGGTAGGCGTTTTTGCGCTGGATGATACCCGGGACCGCTTCAGCTCCGAGGTGCAATCCTATTTCGGGACCTGGACCAAAGCGCTTACGATTGCACTGAGACGCACAGACTTCGGTGCGGCACAAGCGCGCGAGATCGCCGAGGATGTTGTGGCCGGTATTCAGGGCGCACTGGTACTGGCGAGGTCACAGGATGATCCCAAAATTTTCACACGCGCGATAAAACGTCTAAAGGCACGAACCCGCATAACATAAGCCAACCGTAGCAGCCCCGTATGCGGATACCCACCGACCCAACACGACCAAAATAGCCAACGCCTATAGGGTCGATCAGGATTACATCTTGGACATCGCTGCTTGCTCGGCAAATAATTTGCGGGACGATGTTGAAGCCGGCACGACAAACGCGGCATGACCGCGCAGCTGACTAAACCCGTCGACTAGAGGCGTCTATAAAGCGCACATATGAACACCGGCCATGCACGGGGGATCTTCGTCGTCCGTGATGAGCGCCAAAGGAAAAGATACCGTCATCGACGATCGTACGTCGACCGACGGCCTTCAATAATCTCGGGATCGACACCTCTAACATACCCCGTTAACCCGGTCGGTTATCACGGACGCCCGGCCCACAAGGCTTCCGAACACCGGAGGAAAGCGCATGCACGCATTCAAGCCCGCTCCATATCTCCTGGTAACCGCGATGGCGATTTTCCCGCAAGGCGCCAGTGCCGTAGGCCTGCCCGATGTCAGCAACGCCCATTTCGGCAAGGTGCTACCCCAGGCCGACGGTTTCTCCAACGCCGTCACCGGCGGCAAAGTGGATCTCAGTTTACGCCTGCGTTACGAATCGGTCGACGACAGCATCCCGTCGGGATCGTCGCTCGCGGGAACCGATGATGCCGAGTTGTTGAGCCTGCGAACCGCGCTCGGCTACACCACGGCACGTTATCACGGCTTTTGGGCCCGTCTGCAATTCGAGGCCAATACACGTATAGGCAGCGACAAGGCGCTGAACGTCGACGATGATCTCACCTTCCCACCCGGACCGGGCGGGTCGCGTATCGCCGAAGGCCATTCGTTGATCCCGGATAACAATTTCGAAGAAATCAACGAAGCCTATCTGGGCTGGCGCAGTGCCACCGGCGGCTGCCCCAATGCGCCGGGGGGCTGTAACGGCAACACCACGGTCAAGCTCGGGCGCCAAAGCATCATCTACGATAATCATCGCTGGGTCGGCAACATCGTCTGGCGCCAGAACAACCAATCGTTCGATGCCGTGCGGATCGACAACACCACGATCAATAATCTCAGTATTTCCTATGCCTATGTAGACAGGGTCAACCGGCTGTTCGGTGCCGACTCGGCATTCAAGGAATTCGAGTTGACCGATTCGCATTTCATCAACGTCGGTTACAAACTGCCGTTCGGCAAACTGACTGCTTATGGGTATCTGTTGGATTTCGACGACAACCCGCGAACACCATTCGTCGAAGGCGTTGGAGCCGGTGCCGGCATAACCAATTTCGACTCCGACACCTGGGGTGTGCGCTTCGTCGGCAAGCATCCGATCGGAGATGACTTTACCCTGTTGGGCGAACTCGAATGGGCGAACCAGGACCCCACGAACGACGCGAGTTCGGCATTGGACGACAACGACTACGTCAACGTCGAGATCGGTGGTGCCTTCAAGTTCGCGGGCAAAGACATGGTCATCAAGATCGGGCGGGAAGTTCTCGAGGGCAATGGCGTCAATGCCTTGCAGACCCCCCTGGCTACCGTCCATGCGTTCAACGGCTGGGCGGACAAGTTCGTCGGCGCACCCGGCGGTTCCGCTACCCCGGTGGGCGGTCTCGAGGACACCAGTGCCACCCTCGTGGTCAAGGGCCTGTTAGCAAACCTTATCGGTCCGTCGAAACTCGTCTTACAGTACCACGACTATGAAGCCGACAAGACCGTCTCGGGCATCAAGGACTATGGCGACGAATGGGGCGTGCTGTTCGCCAAGCCCTTCTCGAAGGAATGGCTCGGGGTGTTGAAATACGCCAACTTCGATGACGGCGGCGACGGCTTCAGCTTCGACACGGAAAAATTCTGGGTCATGCTGCAGTATCAATACAAATGAGCAAAGCGGGCCTGCCGGCTGAAGTACCACAGTGCGGCTTTTCACTTCAACACACGGTAACCGTGTGTTGAAGTGATTTTTTTTGCATTTCGGCTGGAACGGTGTGCCTCGTCCGTATGGCAGGTACTCGCTCGGCTACGGCCGACATTCCCGACCTCTCGACGGCCATGCGTCAACCGTAACCAATCTGCTCGTCGTTATCGTCATTACTAAAAGTCGTGGGCAGCTTGCCCGGCGAAACATTTTTCAGGTGATCCACTCGCCATTGCTCGGCGGCTTGCATAAAAGCCAGGCACGCGGGGCAGCGATAGGCACCTTTGCGGCAGATCAGCGTAATGCTGTGTTGCGGTAATTCCGGATCCAGCATAACGGGGTGCACGCTTGTTTCTGCGCTGGTCATGGTTCTGGGCAGGATGGTGGTGAGCCGCCCCATACGAACCAGCTCGACGATCACACTCAGCGAATTGCTCTCCATCGCAATCTGTGGCGAGACGCCGATTTTGCGGCAATACCGATCCACGTGTCGACGCAGTGCAAAATCCGGATTCAGCAGAGCCAATGGCTCCTGTTCGAACTCGCGTTTCGTCAATGGCGTGTCTCTACCGGCGTAGGGATGCGAGTCACCGACCGCCAGATTCAACGACTCGATAAACAAGACCCGCAATTCGACCTCGTTGGACCGGGACTCCGACGCAAGCGTATTGGTGAACGCTATGCCGATATCGGTCCGATCTTCCGCGACGGCGGCCTCAATTTCGTCTTGCGGCATCTCGGTCGTGACAAATGTGATGCCCGGGAACAAGGTGTTGAACTTGTCCAGAAGCGGCGCAGCGAGGTACTCGGTGATCGGTGTCATTCCGATGTGCAACGAGCCCCGGCTGAGGTCCATCAGCTCGTGTATGGCACGCTGGCCCGCATCCAGCTCACTTATCGCGCGGCGTGCGTATAGCGCATAGGTCTCGCCGGCGTCAGTCAAACGTACTTTTCTGTTCGACCGATCCAACAGCTGTACGTCCAGCGTCTCTTCGAGTTGTTTGATTTGTTGCGACAACGTGGGCTGTGAAACGTGCAGGGCCTCGGCCGCGCGGGTAAAACCTTGATACTCAGCCACGGCAAGCAGATAGCGGATTGAGCGCGGACACATCGCGTTACGATCCATAGCCTTATCCTATAGGTTTCATCAAAACTATATCTTGGACAATTTATTTGTTCTAGTAAATAGTCTGTATATGCTTAAGCATGTATGCCTTGCAGTTTAGGGCTTACAAGTACGATAGAAGTTCCTACATTATTAATAAACGGTTTTATTACTTAGCAGCTTTATAAGCTAAACATTATATATTGATTCAATTGTCGGGTAGCGGCCGACAAAGCGGTTCCGGGGTGTAACAAAACACCTTTATGTGACCTTGACTAAGGCTCGTTTTCCGTCGTCGGCGTACCTTCCGACCGCAGGAGCAGACACCGTTTGATCTTAATGACGGCATAGGCCGAGCAACCCATACCGAGGCACCATGTTATCGCGTCGACGAAAAGCATCTCGAGGTCAAGCGAACGTGTCGCGAGATCCACACCGCTTTGTCAACGAACTCGATGGCGATGCCGTCGAGCAACTGATCGGCCGCTTGGAAAGCCGGGCAAAAGACCAAATCTTCACCGATCTATGGTCGAAGTACATCGATCGTCTAACGTTGTCGGCATCGACCCGATTACTCGAAGTAGGTTGTGGCACGGGCAATGTCTTGAGGTCAATAGCGCTGCTGAAGCAAGACTGGAACGGTGCCATGGTCGGGGTCGAGCAAAGTGAAGCATTCATCAATGCCGCACAACGTTTTGCTGCTCGGGATGGTATCGCTGATCAAATCGAGTTTCGCGTCGGTGATGCGCATAGCCTGGATTTTCCGGCCGCCTCGTTCGATATCGTCATCGCCAACACGGTGATTAGCCATGTCACGGACCCGTTAGCGGTACTGGACGAGATGTCACGTGTGGTCAAGCCGGACGGCATAATCGTGATTTTCGACGGAGACTATGCCTCGCTGAGCTACGCCTACCCCGATCATGCCTTTGGCAAGCGTATGGATGACGCACTCACACGGGTGACATTCAACAATCCCTGGATAATGCGCGATTTGCCTCGGCTTTTTGCCGAACACGGATTGCGGATCGTGGAAACCTGGGGTGAAGCAGTGGTTGAGATTGGCGACAGCAGCTATTTCAAATCATTCGCCGCAACCTATGTGCCCTACGTGCTGAGGGAAACCGAACTGCCTGCCGCCGATGTCGAACGATGGCATACAGAGCAGCTCGATGCTATGCGCTCGGGGAAATTCTTCGCATCCTGTAACTATTGCACCTATCTGCTGCAACATGCCCACGGTTGAGTTTTCGATGGGCAGCGAAGCGAAATTCTGCCGCCGTATCGAGTATCCGGAAGCACACGAGGGGCAACCGGGCGATGACTGTGAAAGTCATGTGACGTTACAACGGACAAGGCGTCCTATCGATTGTGATCACGTCGCTTCCGGGCCGACGCTTTTGACGTTGCCCGCTTTGAGTTCGGTATCCACCAGAGATGCGTCGCAGCCGTTGCACGAAAGATTCACCCCGCCCTTAAGGTGCGACGACCGTCGACCGATCTGGCTTTGTCGTCAAGGACGGTTCGAACCGAATCCGGGACGCGTGATGACCGAAAGACAGAGACTTGATTTTGTAACCGGAGGACGAAAATGGGAACTGTCGACCGGATGAAACGTGGATTGCCGGGTGGTTTATTGTTCGCATGTTTTTTCATTGCGATTGGTGGTCACGCGCAACCAAATCAGGAAAAATTCATCGTCACTTACAAAAGCCAGGTCGAACCCATGCCGCTCAACCGTATTCACAGTTGGCGCATGCGTGTCGAAACTACCGACGGGATGCCCGTTACCGGTGCCGATATCAGAGTGGATGGCGGTATGCCGGCGCATGGCCATGGGCTTCCGACACAGCCCGTCGTCCGTGAGATCGGCGAAGGGAATTATCTCGTTGAAGGGCTTAAATTCAGCATGACCGGATATTGGGAAATGTGGTTCGAGATCAAGGCCGGTGGCATCAGCGAAAAAAAGAAATTCGCGCTCGATTTTTAGTGGGCTCGTTGTGCGCGTTTATTCAGGTTAACAGCGACGATATGCGTAACATTCGGCTAACCGGACGGTCCACGCGATGACCAGATTGAGAACCGGTCCATATCTGCTGTCGCTACTGTTGTCTATCACGGCGCCAAGTTCGATAACCGCTGCCTGGAGCCCATCCGAACTCTCACTACTGCGACTACAATGGCTCGGCAGTCTGCCGCCATTACCGGCGGACCCGAGTAACCGCGTAGCGGACGATCCGCGTGCAGCCGAATTCGGTCGGCGGCTCTTTTTTGACAGACGCCTGAGTGCCAACGGCGAAGTGGCATGCGCGAGCTGCCACATACCGGGGAAGTCTTTCACCGACGGTCTGGCCCGATCCCGGGGCGTCGGGGAAACGAAACGAAGTGCGCCGACGCTGATCGGTGCCGCCTATGCGCCATGGTATTTCTGGGACGGACGCAGTGACAGCTTATGGTCCCAAGCCCTAGGACCGCTGGAATCCCCCGTTGAGCACGGCGGCAATCGACTGCAATACGCCCGGTTGATTCGTAACGACCCTGTCTACAGCGACCACTATGAAACATTGTTCGGCCCATTACCCGATCTGTCCGATCGACAGCGTTTTCCCGACGGCGCCTCGCCGGTCGGCACCGATGCAGCCATTGCCGAATGGCGAGGTATGGCCGAGGTCGACCGCAAGGCCGTCACCCGCATTTTCGTCAATGTCGGCAAGGCCGTCGCGGCCTATCAACGCAAACTGGTGCCCGGGCTCGCACGCTTCGACCGCTATCTCGAGAAGGTGTTTCAAGGTGACCCGTCGGGCGGAGGACTGATGAGCACCGACGAAGTGGCCGGGTTGAAACTGTTTGTCGGCAAAGCCATGTGTGTGACGTGTCACATGGGTCCGCTCTTTACCAATCATGGCTTTCACAACGTTGGTGCGCCGGACCCGGCCATGTCGAAACCCGGGTATCGGCTACCTATCGTTCACCTTTTTATAGAGAAACCGGAACCGGACATGGGGCGATATCGTGGTGTACGCCAGTCTTTGGCGAGTGAGTTCAACTGTCTCGGCGAGTATAGCGATGCCACGAAAAACGATTGTTCCGAACTTGTTTTTGCCAATACGCGGCACCAGGACACGCTGGGGGCATTCAAAGTGCCGACGTTACGTAACGTGGCCGATACCGCACCTTATATGCATGTTGGGCAGTTCGCGACCTTGGGAGAGGTTTTGAGACATTACAACGCCCCACCTGTTGCACCCAGTGGTCGCAACGAATTGATACCTCTGGCGTTGACAGATCGGGAGTTAAATCAGCTTGAAGCCTTCCTCCATAGTCTGAGTAGCCCGCCAGCCGTTTCCGCGGAATGGCTGCAAATACCCGATCTTTGAGCCGCTGACGTGATACGCCCGCAGGGTTTTTGCTCTGCAACATCGAATCTTGGTCTCTGCGCACTGCCTCGGTGATGCCTAGCGGCGTATGGCCATCAGGTACCCTGTCGGCACGGTCTGAGCCGGATTTGCATCAGCGGTGTTCTATTGATTTCCGGCCGACATGCCAAACGAGTGCGTAGACGGACTTATCCGTGTTCCCGCAGTTGGTCTCGATGATGACCTCGGCACCGAGCTTTTTCACGGCCGCGTTGACAGCGCTTCCATAAATCCCTCGGCGAAATTGCCGATAGGTGCAGGGACCGAGATGCCCACCCTTCTGGCTCATAAACGAAAACAAGTCGGGCAGCGTAAAGCACCATCGATCGGGTGTGATGTCGAATCGACGGTCCTGTTCAAGTGCATGCATCAGGCACGTATCCTGATTTGCGACTTGCTCGAAGAAATCGACTACCGTCTTTTCCAGCGCAGGCATCTAGCGTTCTGTCCGGTTAATTCGTTGAACGTCAGAGCCGCCCAAACGGACCGAGACAAGCCGCGGTTCGCAGGGAATGGCCCGCGCCCTTTCCAAAAACCGCAACGCCGTATCGGTCCTTTTTTGGAGGCCTTCGGACGCACCGGCAAGGGCTTTCGGCATTGTTGCGCACGCTTAACCGGTTCCGCGCTCGCACGCCTAACTGACGAAGGGCCCTTACCGGTGCGCTGAGGTGCAACGAATTAACCGGACAGGACACGAACATCGCAATGTTACCGGGCCGAATTGGCCCGCCCGAAAGCAGCATCGCGGGTAAGCGCTGCTCGATAAACGTGCAACACATGCAATCACCCTTAACCGATGGGTCATCCTTTACTCAACGCAAGTGTAGCGCATGCATCGTAACAACATAGCTACACCGGTACCGGGGCATTCTCGCCACGTGTGCAGCCCGGGTATCGTGTATGCAACGGCCGGATACCTGAAGGCGCCTCCAACAATGCATGAGCCTGTCTCTCGGGCGTCCATAAACCTCATAACGCTTTTGTTACAGTGATTTGATTCCGGTATCGAGTCTGTAGCGTAAACGGAAAAATCGAGGTTAACGGCGAATAGCACGCATATTAGACGTTAACTATGAGGTAACTCATTAACTAAGAACAAAGTTCTTTGTTTCGAATAGGCAACTCCTATGCGAAACATAGTTTTTTAGTCTTCGACTAATTCAGCAACCCGCCTAGACTTCTTGTTACGCGACGAACGCTTTCGTCCATAAAAAGAATTAAATCCGCGGCAATGACCCTGGCATGGGGCGGTGTTCCAGAATCAACCGCTCGCAACTCATAGAGGAGGCTACGACTAATGTCATCGAACATCAGGCAGAAAGTGATGCGGCATTTGGAGCTATGCGGTCAAGTTCAGCCCGCACTGCATGAAGAGACGCACGCACCGGCACCCGATCAAATCGACAATGCGCATTTTCGCGCCTACACGCGTATGTCGCACGATGTCGGCGGAGAGCCGGACGTTCCCATTGTTTGGGAAGAGAAAGAAGAAGAAGTATGGGAACACAACACGTTTGTGACCTGTGAGGTCCTTGCGTGGCGCGGCGTGTGGAATGCTGAAGAAAGACGCCGGCGACAAAACGTCGATGTCGGCCAGACGCAGTATCTGGGCCTGCCCTACTACGGTCGCTGGTTACTGACTGCAGCACGCATCCTCGTGGACAAGCAATACGTCACGTGTTCCGAACTCTCCGACAAGATAGATGAGGTTAGGAAACGCTATGAGTAAACCACACTACGATCGAGAGCATCACGCCAAAAAGGCCACCGGGATCGGCGATCCCCAGTGCTTCAAAGGCGAAGCGCCGCCCCCGAAGTTCAAGGTAGGCGACAAGGTGAGAGTCAAAGACCTGCCCGACATTTTCTACAACCGCGCACAGGTCTATACCCGGGGCGCGCCCGCCGTCGTCGCTGAGCTCGTTTACGAGAGCCCGGCGGCTGAAGACGAATCCTGGGACAACACGGAAAACGTTACATGGTTCTACAGCGTGATTTTCAAACAGAAGGATTTGTGGCCCGAATACCCCGATACGTTTGCTAACGACACGGTGGAAACCGAGTTGCCGGAACGATGGTTGGAGCCCCTATAGGCTGCACCGCTCGTTCATCGGACCGCGAAAATTTCAGACGTACGAGATGAGGACACTGTTATGACGGATGAACACAAACCACATGCGCCGGCGCCGATGGTCGACGAAGTCAGCGAGTTCGAGGTACTCGAGATTGCCGTCCGTGAGCTGGCTATCGAAAAAGGGCTGTTCACTGCAGAAGATCACCAGCGCTGGACCGAGTACATGCATACCCTGGGCCCCTTGCCGGCGGCGCGCTTGGTAGCCAAGGCCTGGCTTGATCCCGAGTACAAAAAGCTGGCGGTCACAGACGGTGTCAAAGCCAGTCTGGAAGTCGGCATAGACTGGGTAAACAGCATGCCGACGAAATTCGGTACGCCCAGCGACTACTGCAATCTGCGCGTCCTTGAAGACACGCCGACGCTGCACCACGTTGTCGTTTGTACCCTGTGCTCCTGCTATCCCCGACCGATCCTTGGGCAATCGCCGGAATGGTACCGGACGCCCAACTACCGTCGTCGCTTGGTTCGCTGGCCGCGCCAGGTGCTTGCCGAGTTTGGTTTGCAGTTACCCGAGGAGGTAGAGGTCAGAGTCGAAGACTCCAACCAGAAATCCCGCTTCATCGTGTTGCCGGTGCGTCCCGAGGGCACCGAAGGCTGGACCGAAGATCAGTTGGCCGAAATCGTCACCCGCGATTGCCTGATCGGTGTCGCTTTGCCTCGACCGGGCAAGACGGCAAACGATCCGCGCCCGGTGCGTCCGGCACTCAAACCGTATCACCACTAGGATTTCGACATGGCCGAGATAAATCCAGAGTACCTCGATCTCGATGCCGATATGTCCAAGCGCGACATGGATCAGTCGCCGGTTTTCTTGCTGGAGAAAATTAAACAGGAAGGACGCGTTTGGGGCGATCTTTGCGAACAGTATGGCGTCAAGAACCCCGACCCGCCTTGGCGGGTTACGTTGGAAGCGACCTGCGACATGCTGGCGGAAAACAATTGCCGAACGTCGGACACCGGCGAAGCGGCACAAACGGCGGAAGCCGAAAAAGATACGAAAGTGCTGGACGGCATCGAACGCCGATGGGAAGAAGATCATTTGGTGAAAGAGCACTATGCGAACGTTCCCTTCCCTGAGAACCAGCTTCTCGCCTTGGCTCACACGCTCATTCGTCGAGGCTTAATGGATGAGAACGAGCTTGCCAGAAAAATGAAGGAGGTCGATCAGCGACTCAATATGACCTAACGCCTATTGAGCTCGTCATATACCGATTGCATGAATCGGCGACGAGTTACGAGCTGACATTGCACATGAAACATACCCTCATAGCCTCTTGCCTTGTTCTGAACGTGTTTAGCGGACGCATTACGGCTTGGCTGCATCCCATAAGGAGTTAATCGATGTCAATCCGTGGTGTACACCTCGACATTGAGAACCTGATCCATCGTTACACACCGAAGAGCCCGTTGACCTTCGACGGCGTGCGAATTGAAGCAAAACCGGGCGAATCGCTGGTAATCATCGGTCGGTCCGGATGCGGTAAGTCCACACTGTTGCATATCATTGCCGGCCTCTTGAAAGCGAGTGGGGGTAAGCTCAGGCTGGACAACGAAGAAGTAAAAGGACCGTCGTCCCGCTGGGTCATGATGTTCCAGGCCCCCCATCTTTTTCCATGGATGACGGTAGAGCGCAACGTCGGCGTCGGCCTGCATTTCGCGGGCTGGTCGAAAGACAAACTGCGTGATCGCGTCGCCGAGGCCATCAGTCTCGTCAGCCTCGATGACTATGCGCAAAACAACGTTCAGGATCTTTCCGGCGGGCAGCAACAGCGCGTCGCACTTGCGCGCTCTCTCGTCATGGAACCTGAAATGCTGTTGCTGGACGAGCCGTTCTCGGCACTGGACGCCTTTACCCGTGCGGCCCTGCAGCGCGATGTCCGATCCATTTCGAAAGAGTTGGGCTTCAACCTTGTCATGGTGACTCATGACATAGATGAAGCCGTGTTGATGGCAGATCGCGCGTTGGTTATGGCCGGCTCGCCCGGAAAGATCATGCATGATATCAGCGTCGATCTACCCGACCCGAGGAATCGGGAAGATCCTGAAGTTCAGAAGATGCGCAGATACTTGATGGACACCTTCGAAGAAGCAGTAGCACTGCAAAAAGGAAATGGCGGTACCCAGACCAAGGTCGGTAGCTTGAGTCGAATGAACGGTATTTCTGAGCCGGCCGGGTAGACCGTAGGGTGTAACCGGCCGCTGGCGACCCTTAAGGAGGGCTAACCCGTCATGAGTGAGAAAATTCAGCAGACAATCCTTGACGATCCGACAGCCGAATCGTTGATCGCTATGCGCAGGAAGCACGACGGGATCATCGACGATCCCAATCTGGTCATTGACTACGACCCTTTGTTTTCACACGTACTGGGAACCAGTGTCGACAGGCGCGATTTCCTCAAGATCGGTGCGGCCGGTATGTTTGCCGGCGCGGTGCCGAGTGCCAAAACATATGCCGCCAAGAAAAAATGGGACCCGGTGGTAAGAATCGGCTACATCCCCATTACCGATTCCGCGGCATTGTTGATCGCCCACGAACTGGGCTTCTTCAAGGACGAAGGCATCGATTCGGTCAGACCGAAACTGATTCGCGGCTGGTCACCCTTGGTCGAAGCATTCGCGTCGCACCAGTTCAATCTGACGCACATGCTGATCCCCATCCCGATCTGGATGCGCTACAACAACAATTACCCCGTCAAGATCACCGCATGGGATCACACCAACGGATCGGCCATCCTGGTTGGCAAGGACTCGGGCATCAACTCGCCCAAAGACTTCGGCGGCAAGCAGTTCGCCATCCCCTATTGGTATTCGATTCATAACATTGTCTCGCAACGCATCATGCGGGATGCCGGCATCACGCCGGTGATCAAACCACAGAGCGCGAAGCTGGCGCCCAACGAATGCAACTACGTGGTGCTCGCGCCGCCGGAGATGCCGCCGGCACTGGCCGCCAAGTCGATTGACGGCTATTGCGTCGCGGAGCCTTTCAATGCCTTGGGCGAGATCAAGGCGGGCGGCAAGGTACTGCGTTTCACCGGCGATGTCTGGAAAGGCCACCCGTGCTGCGTGGTCGTCATGCACGAAGAGAACACCGAGGACCCGGAGCGTGCGGCATGGGCACAGGGGGTCCACAACGCCATCGTCAGAGCCCAGCTTCATCTGGCGGCGAATCGGGAAGAGATGGCCGTACTGCTGTCGCGCAACGGCAAACGCTATCTGCCGTTCCCGAAAGAGGTGGTCAAACGCGCGATGATGTTCTACGACCCGGCGTATTACAACAACCCGTTGGCGATCAAACACCCGGAATGGGGTATGGACCGCATCAACTTCCAGGGTTGGCCTTATCGCTCTGCGACAGAGTTGGTCGTGAATGACCTGAAGAACACGCTGGTCACCGGCGACGACAAGTTCCTCGACGATCTGACGCCCAAGTTCGTTGCCGACGATCTGGTCAACTACGACTACATCAGGAAATCGCTCGAACTCCATCCGGACTGGAAGAAAGACGCCAGCGTGCCGAAAACGGGTGACCCTTATGTGCGCACGGAGGTCGTCAGACTGTGAGTAACGGCGTCGCACACACCGATGCGATCGCGCCGGCGGTCAAGACCGGTGAGCTGCATCCCGTGTGGCGGCGCATTTTCAACGGCGTCGTCGGGCTGACCATCCTGTTTGTCCTTTGGTGGCTGGGTGGGTACATCCTGTCCGCCAACCCGACGACGGAGAGTTTCGCCGATTTCGGTCCCATCCCGACCTTCCATGCGATTCCGGAACTGTGGGGGGAAGGGAAAATCCAGAGGGCGATCAGCGCCAGCGGCTACCGCTTGGGCATGGGACTGCTGATCGCATTCATGATCGGTGTACCGCTGGGCATCCTGATGGGACGCAGCAAACGCTTCCGCGAACTCAGCAATTCGCCGTTTCAGTTCCTGCGCATGGTCAGCCCGTTGTCCTGGATGCCGCTGGCGGTATTGATTTTCATAGCGGCCTGGGATCAGTCGATTATCTTTCTGATCGCGATAGCGTCGGTCTGGCCCATCGCGTATGCAACGGCGGCCGGCCTGGCAAAGGTTGATCCCGCCTGGTTCAAGGTTGCACGAAATCTTGGTGCCAGTCGTTGGCATATGCTGGTGACCATCACTATTCCGGCAATCGCCTTTGACATCTCTACGGGTACGCGTTTGGCACTGGGTGTCGCGTGGGTCGTCATCGTTCCGGCCGAGCTGTTGGGCGTGACCTCCGGCCTCGGCTACCTGATCAAGGATGCGCGTGAAACCCTTTCCTACAACGAACTCTCGGCCGCGGTTCTCATCATCGGTCTGATCGGTTGGCTCTTGGACAGCCTTGTCGCGATGATCATCAAGCGCTTCAACTGGCACAAAGGAAACGCAGCGTGAGCGGTGCTACACAGACAATGCAGGCGAACGAGTCGAACACATCGATGATGTTCAAGTCGACAGGTCGGGAGCTGGTCAATTTCGTTGCCGGTTTACTGATCCTGTTCGTTGTCTGGTACCTCGGTATCGAGTGGATTGCGTCGGATCCGGACAAGGCCAATTTTGCGGACTTTGGCCCCATACCCGCGTTCAATGCGTTTCCCTGGCTTTGGGAAGACGGGATCATTCAGGACGCCGTTACCGCCAGTGGATACCGCTTGGGCGTCGGTCTGTTGATCGCCATCGCCATCGGTGTACCGATCGGCATCGTCATGGGCACGAGCAAGCGTTTTCGCGAATACAGCAACGCACCGTTTCAATTGATGCGCATGGTCAGTCCGATGTCTTGGGAACCGATTGCGGTACTGGCATTCGGTCTTGCCGGGGCGACCGTTATCTTCCTGGTCGCGATTGCAGCGGTTTGGCCGATTATTTTCGCGACGGCAGCCGGACTGGCCAAGGTTGACCCCGCTTGGTTCAAGGTGGCACGTAATCTCGGGGCAAGCCGTTGGCACATGCTGACCCAAATCATTATTCCTGCCATCGCTTACGACGTGTTGACCGGCGTCCGGCTGGCTTTGGGGGTCGCTTGGATCGTGCTGGTCCCGGCAGAGTTTCTCGGTGTATCGGAAGGTCTTGGATATGCCGTGCAGGACGCGAAAGAATCACTGTCTTATGACAGTTTGATGGCGATGATTCTCGTCATCGGAACCGTAGGCTATTTGCTGGACGGCCTTTGCGTGCTGGCGTTGAAACGCTACAGCTGGCACAAGTGATCATTGTAGCTACGGAAGCGAGCCACTGACCGCATAACAAGAGATCAGGGCAGCCCACTGAAACATTGGAGGAGATGGCAATCATGCAAAATCACTCTTCGACAGTCCGCCAGGACGTGACGCGTACGCACTCCGTCGCCAAACCATTGCAGCTTGTCAGTGCGTTTGTACTGGGCGGCGTGATCGTTTATGCCGCCGGATTCTTGAACACGGCGGCCGTTCACAATGCCGCACACGACACCCGACATTCCCAAGGCTTCCCCTGTCACTAACCACAGCCATGAGGTGATAGCCATGCTTTTCAGACAAATTGTGTTCTATGCGCTACTCATGGGCCTTTTAGCCGGTGCGGTGGTTACTATCGTACAAACCGTCCAAGTCGTACCCATTATTCTGAGCGCGGAAACCTACGAAGGTGCCGAGGAGCCCGCTTTGGCGCCGTTCAAAGCGGAAGGTCATACGCATGGCGGCGGCGAATCCGAAGACGCCGACGCATGGGCACCGGCCGACGGCATGGAGCGCACCTTATTCACATTCATATCGAACACAATCACGGCAATGGGATTCGCGCTACTGGTGCTGGTTGCAATGTTCGCCACACGTAACCTGACAAATAGCGGCAACAACGATTTCAATTGGCGTCACGGCCTCATCTGGGGCGCCGCGGGTTACGCGGTCTTCTGGCTGGCCCCGGCAATCGGTATGCCACCGGAGATACCCCTCGCGACAACCGCACCGCTTGAAGATCGCCAGTTGTGGTGGGGGTTCGCCGCCATCTGTACCGCCGCAGGTCTCGCCGGTCTGGCATTCGCCAAGTCGCCGTGGCGCTGGGTATTGGCATTGTTGGTTTTGGTTCCGCACATCGTGGGTGCACCGCATCATGAGGGCGCCTTGTTTGCGGAGCAACCACCGGAAGCGGCGGCAGCGCTGGAAGCGCTTGCCCAGCAGTTTGTCGGTGCCAGTGCAATCGCGAACGCATCGTTGTGGATTGTGTTGGGCTTGGTTGGCGTTTGGGCGTTACGACGGATAGTCGTTTCCACGGACAGGAGTACGGATGACGAGGCATTTTCCTCGAGGGTTTAACTCGCAGTCGGTTCAATGCAAAGACAATAGGACAGATGATCATGCAGAACATAAACAATCAGGCGGCCACGCCGCATATCTCCACTCAATCGACGACAATCTCGAAAACCCTGCAGCTGGCAGCTGCGTTCGTGCTCGGCGGTGTCATCGTTTATGCAGCGGGCTTCGTCAACACCGCAGCCGTGCATAACGCCGCGCACGATACGCGACACTCTCAAGGTTTTCCTTGTCACTAGCGGCGGGTAACTTGACGGTCGTGCCATGCACGACCGCGATTGACGGATTGGGCTACAAACTCGATCTGTAGTTAATCGAGGTCATGCGAATGAGCCGGGTTGGATTCGACGTTCGATTTCATCCGGCGGCATGAATCAGCGAAGGGTCGCGACATCGGCGGCTCCGGGTAACTAGAGGATAGTCTAGTGTCTAACGGCATCTTTATTATTTGTACCAGCGGCACAAGAGAAAAACTGCAGATGGCGGCCATGATCGCCGCGGTCGGTGCGGCCAGCGGGTCGGCTGTTTCCGTGTTCTTTTCGATGAACGCGCTGCAGTACTTTATCAAAGGCGGCAGTACAGACGCTCCGGTTGAAGGTGAGTTCGGATCTTTGATGGCAAACAACGAGGGCGTTCCACGTTTCAAAGACCTGTTCCTCCAGGCGGCCGACTTGGGTGACGCAGCCCTGCTCCCCTGCTCCATGGCGATGGACTTGATGGAGGTCTCGGAAAGCGATCTCGATGCCGAGTTTGGGGCTCCCACGGGATTGACCCGTTTTCTGAGCGATGCCGAGGGTGGTCAGCTCTACACGTTTTGAAACGCAATTCACAACGGATCGAACACACAGGAGCATGCCCGATGAATGAAACAAAGATTATCGATGCAAGAAACACGTTCTGCCCCGGACCGCTGATGGAACTCATCACCTACATAAGGCAGGCCGATGTCGGCGATAGCCTCGAACTGCTTTCTACCGACGATGGGACGGCCAACGATGTGCCCGAATGGATAGAGAAAGTCGGGCATGAAATGATCAGCAGCGAGAAAGTCGAGGGGGTTTGGCACATTACTGTTCGTAAAACCAAATAGTAGGCCATGTCTGACCGACAGGCTCTAGTGTGGCCAATCGAACAGTGTTCTGTTAACGAATAGGAGAAGGCAATGAGAATCTTAGTCGTCGGTGGCGGAACGGGTGGCACCATTGTGGCTAACAATCTCGCACGGCGGCTGGCTCCCGAGATCCGTGCCCGCAAGGCATGGATAACTATGCTGTCGGCTTCGGACAGGCATATGTACCAGCCAGGCTTGCTGTATGTGGCATTTGGCCAGATGATGCCGGACGAGCTGTATCGAGACCAACAAAGCCTGCTCGAATCGTCTATCGATTTTCATGTCGACCCGGTTGAGACGTTTGAGCTCGACAAGAATCAGGTCAAGACCAAAAGCGGCGCCCTGCACGCCTACGATGTGCTGGTGATCGCAACTGGCTCTCGGGTGATGCCGAAGAAGATTCCCGGCCTTGAAGAAGGCGCGGAAACATTTTACACGGAGGCGGGAGCGGTCAAGCTTTTCAAGGCGCTGCGTGAGTTTGAAGGCGGCAAGGTATGCATTGTCGTCGGCGTACCGCATAAATGTCCGATTGCACCGGTCGAGGTTACGTTTTCGCTGCATGACTACTTCAAGACCCGCGGTATTCGCGACAAGGTGCACATCAAGTACAACTATCCCATCAACCGTATTCACAGTATCGAGAATGTCGCAAAGTGGGCGCAGCCCGAATTCGATCGCATGGGCGTCGAATACGAGACACTGTTCAACGTCGAGGCAGTGGATGTCGAAAACAAAGTCGTCAAGAGCCTCGAGGGATCGGAAGACCGGTACGACTTACTGATATCGATTCCCGAGCATCATGGCATGGATGTCATCGAAAGCAATAACCTCGGCCCGGACGGCTGGATTCCCACCGATCGGCATAAGCTGACGATGGAAGGACATGACAATGTCTACGTCGTTGGCGATACCACAAATCTACCTGTCAGCAAGACCGGGTCGGCGGCACACTTCGAGGCGGAGGTGATCGCCGAGAACATCGCGTCGATCGTGAAGATCGGCACACCGGTCAAGGACTACGACGGCAAAGTTTACTGCTTCATCGAAGCCGGACACGACCGCGCCACCTACGCAATGTTCAATTACGAAAACCCGCCCGATCTCAAGGCGGCAAACAAGTCGATGCACTGGTTCAAAATGTCCTACAACAAGATGTACTGGGCCAGCGTGCGCGGTCTACTGTGAGGAGTCATCAATAATGAGTACGGCCATACAGACAGAGTCAACTTCAGAGCCAAGTCCGGAAGTGACGGTTTCTGAAACGGATGTGCAACGCCTCGCTGAGCTGGCAACGTTGGTCTCGGCGGCGCAGGATGCGCTGAGCGACGATATGGTCTCCCGAATGGCGTCGGCCTTTAGCGAGGGTATCACGCTCCTCGATCGGCTGACGCGTAACGAGGGCCTGATTCGGCTACTGCATATTCTCGATACCCCGGAAGCGCAGCATTTGCTCATCAGTTTCTCTCACGCATTGAGACAAATGAGTCGTGAATTCGCCACTACCCCGCCGACCAAAGGCGGCATTGTCTGCTTGTTGAAGCTGGCCAAAGATCCCGGCATGCAGGAAGGCCTGAGGTCGCTTTCATTGCTCGGCAAGTACATGGATGAAAGCATGCGGGAGCTTCACCGCAAGGGTGGATGACCACCTTGCACGAGCTGCCCGCGCAATCTAAACACAGTGGCAAAGTCGGCCGTAAGAATGCATAAAGGCGCATGGTGCGCAGCCACATACCCTTTTACAACAACGTGCGTTTGCACTCGGCATCGGCGTATTGCACCCCAGCGAGCTTCAAATTGAGACGTGGAGCATGAAAACGGCGTCTACTTTAAGGACCAACATTCGTTGGATTAACGACTACCCGGTGCGATGTTCTACATGTTGGTAAAACCATTTGCTGTGCGGTCCTTCGGATCAGCCGGGCGTCCCAGGTAACGCATCTGAAGCTGATCCCAGATCGCCAGCCTGTCCCAGGCCGGTTTGTCGCGGATCTTGTCGTCATCGGTAACAAAGGGGTTTGGAAACAGTACGGTGAGCTGTTGCTCTCCGGCGCCGGTGAACAGCCTTAAGCCCCAACTGATCGGAGCCCCCGCGCGGTCGCGGTCGCGAAAAAACTCCGCCCGATGTGTCTTGCGCTGATTCAGTGCGTCGTCAGCATTTTCGGAGATGTTACCGATACAAAGGTGAAAATGTGGTACACCAAAAAATATGCTGAGATAGCCGGATTTTAGGTCAATTTTACTGGGGCCCCGTGTGCATCGCATTTCGTATGCGGCACCATCGATCATTGGCCCGAAGATGATCTGTTGCCAATACCGGCTGAACAGATGCTCGAGTAGTTCAAACAGGAATTCTTCGTTAGCCGGTAGCGGAAAGATATCGGTTGCTCTACCGTTAGGATGAGCGATCTGCTGAACGTCGGACTTAACAGGTAATTGCATTGCCTCATTCCTCATGTATATAAAGAATTCGTCGATTTCTTCCCGCTACAATACCATTATAAAAATCGCCGCTAAAAAGCAATGGAACTGGACGATTTTTTGGACGCATTAACAAGATCAAGGCGTCCTGTTTCCATACTAAATAATAATAGTTCAACATGGGAAGTGATTTATAGAATCAGCAACACCCCAACCCCGTTTTGTGAAAGATCAAGGTAACGGTAGGTTGGACATAAGCAATCTGCAGGAATTGAGGATGATTTGGATATACAATTAAGTGCTTTCCGCACCGTATAATACGGCATACTGATGTTGTGGGCATTTCTCCATAGGGATTGACATCGTTGATTCAAGCATGCCCAAGCCAACCTAAAAAAAGGGCAGAACCGGGGCACGAATTCCCCTATAACTATTCCCTATCGAACTAATAACAATTCGCCATTTAACTTAAGGGGGCTGGTGTGCTTTCCTATAATTTGACTATAGGATTTTTCTATCTGGACAAATCAGCATGTCTGACGGGTCGGTGAGAAAGCGCGAGGTTTCTGTGCAGGATGTAGCGGCCTCCGAGGCCACGCCGGATCTGGTGACAATTCGTAGTATTGAGAATGTCCTGCGCGATTGGCTGACAGAAAAGAAAATAGTGCTTGTGTGCGGCAGATGGGACCAGGGAGCGGTTTCCGAAATCGTCAGCAATGGCAAGGCATGGCTCACCGGATCCACTTACACCGGTAAGTTTGCCGGCCTTAGAGATCTTCGCGTTCGCGGAGAAAAGCACCATCTTCACCTCGATCTTGGAAAGTTCAGTCATGCCGAATACGCGATCCGGCCGAGTGTTTGTTACGGATGGAAGCCTGCGTTCGAA
The DNA here is from genome assembly GCA_028280505.1 of Chromatiales bacterium. GTDB lineage: Bacteria > Pseudomonadota > Gammaproteobacteria > Chromatiales > Chromatiaceae > Thiosocius. The sequence continues at coordinate 20,911 of JANQLO010000038.1, forward strand.
ATACTTCTCGTCGGCGATCATGGTCCCGGCAATATTGCTGTATCGGCAGGGAGGCCGTACCGTAAACATGAACTCAACCGGGCCATGGTAAAGGCGTATTTACAGAAGTTCATGGAACACAGGCACCGTTTCGGAGAGATTATCCAGTGGTCTGCAAAAAGTTCAGGACGCGGACCCGAGTCCGCTGCCGTCAATGACTGCTGGCGTGAAATAAAGAGCTGCGCCCTTGAAATGATTCCGGAGGACGAACAGCCTGATTTCTGCCTCGACAATGAACACCCTTGGGAGTCCGTTCGGAAAATCATGGAGCGACTGGCAAGGTAAATGACTGAATCGTCTTCAACAGAACCGATCCCGGTGTCAGCGGATCCGGAAAACGAACCATGGGTTGCATCGTTGTTAAGGGAAGCACTTGGGCTTCAGGATGCTTCATTGGTTATTTGCCGCCCAAAACTGATAATCGAATTCAAAACTGAGGGTTTGGGACGGGGACTCCAGCGTTTTACGCAAGACGGGCACGAGACTTGGCAGATCGGCGAATTTCGAGGGCACCATTGTCATGTGGACCTCAATACCATCGCACAGGTGGTGTTCGATGCAGCCCCGGTCGCATGTCAGGGTGGGCGACCAAACTATACTGTCTGGTTCATGGCCGATTGGGACTGTGCAAACCCTTTTCGCAAGGGCGGCTATCTTTCGGTTACCCTCAATTCACCATACACCGAAATGGGAACCCCCAGGCGGGAAGTCATCGACCCGGTGATCAACCTGTACCGTCGTTATTGTAATGATAAACGTGTTTTCGCCGAGCCGGGCTTTCTGCATGCCATCGCGTAGGCTATTGGTTCAATAGCAGCACGCCCGCAATACATCTTTCAGACTGCACTTCCTCGACCTATATCCATGAGCATCCGAGATGGCGAGTGCCAAGCCGAATGGAGGCCGGTATCGGTGGCGATCAGTTAGCGTCGAAAGCGCAAGGGCAAGTTGAAGTGATAAGTACCGGTAGTTAAATCGTCGGGCGCATGGGGGAAACGAGCGCGTTTGACAGCCTGTATCACCATCCGGTCGACGGCTCGTTTACCTGATGTTGTCGTTAACTCGAGCTTATCGAGCTTGCCCGTGGTCGTTAAGGCAAGTTGGAGTTGAATCGTGCCGGCACGGTGCGCGGCAGGTGTACGTTCCATGCTTTTTTTAACGGCCATGCGTATTCGTCCACCCCAGACTGCCAACAGACGGTCGCTATTCGCATCCGATACTACTTGGTGGCTTGAACGGCCGGTACCAGCAGTAGACGCTTTGCCTTCACCCGTGGCGATTTCAGCTTTGCGCGCATCCTCAGCCTGATCTTTGGATTCTGTTGCCGATGCTATTGTTTTTTTGGGTTCCTGTTGTCTTGCTGCGGTATCGATATTTGCAGATGTTGTTTTGAAGTCGTCTACGACGTCGATTGTATGTGGTAACGGTTCGCTAACAGGCGGTACGACCCTTTTCGCATCAGGTGGCTCGAGGGAGTTTTCTGCTGTCACCTGCTGCTTCGCAGGCCTATCTACTGAAATCTCCGGGTTGGGCGCTTCGGATACAGACGCCCTTTCCTTTTTCATGGCTGCGGCCAGGCTCCATTCTTCAACAACACTGGACAGGTCGCCTGAAAATGCCATCAGACTTATCGTCGAATCGTCACCGCCGGGCGAACTGACGCCCGACGAGGTGGTCGTCGTCCACGCCAGTATGTGCAAGCCCATGGACAGTGCGACAAAGACGGGAAAACCGATACTTGAACGCATCTCAATCAGCGCGGTGTGGTGACCAGGTCAATACGTGTCCAGCCATACGAACCCAATCGCGTCATGGTACGGGCAAGTTGTTGTGCGGGCAGGTCACGATCGACATGCAGCATTAACTGTTCTTTGCCGTCTGTATCAGCCAGGGCTAGCCATGCCTGATCGTTCCATGCGCCTGCAAAGTTGATCTGTCCATCGGCCAGCAGGTAGAGACGATCGTCACTGCGGTGGCGCTCACTTGCATCAGACTCCGGCAGCGTAAGAGGCAGAGACAGGGGTGCAATTTCTGCCGTCATCAGAAAGAAAATCAGTAACAGAAAGACCACGTTGATCATTGGCACGATACTTTCTGTCCTGTTTCGTCTGTTCGGGCGCGGAAAATGCACGTCTCACTCCACCAGCACGATGCGCTGAAATCCGTTGTCTCGCAGCGCTTGTGTGACTTCGATAATGCGCTGCACGTTGGCGCCCTCCCGGCCACGCAGCACGATAATGTCTTCAGGTTTACGCACCAACGGTTGCACAGCTGCGTGTAGTTCCATCGCGTTAATGTGTATCCCGTTGAGAGCCAGCCTGTCAGGGTATATTTCTATCAGTCTGGGTGGACCGGAATAGCTGCCCGCCGTGCCGTCTTCCGAAATCAGCGGCATCGTCGTGTTACGCCCGAATTGCGAAGCCAGCATAAAGAAAATCAACAGGAGGAAGACGACATCGATCATGGGCGTCAAACTTGGCTTGCGACCCAGCCTGTGTTGAGAAAAACAAAACATCAGGCGGTCTCTTCGCTGATTGCCATATTCGGGCTGTATACGAACAGTCGTGTTGCCAGATCTTCCATGTCATGCTGAGCGCGTTCAGCTACGCTTTCAAACCAGCTTAATGCGATGGCCGCCGGAATCGCTACCGCCATGCCTGCGGCAGTGGTCAGCAAAGCCTCCCAGATACCGCCAGCCAGTATCGAAGGATCGGCGCTGGTGCCGGTTTCCTGAAGCGCCTGGAATGCCGCGATCATTCCCAGTACGGTACCTAATAACCCAACCAGCGGGGCGATGGTGGCGATCAGATCAAGTGGCCGCAGACCCTTGCGCAAACGACACAGCTCACACATCGCGAGCCGAGTAGTCTCTTCACGGGCCATTTCAGGCTCAAGCTTGATGTCCTGCAGTACACCGATGACATTGTTGACAAAACCCAAGTACATATTGCCTGGCCGTTTTTCGGACAAGTTTACTTTTCCCTGGTCCAGCCATTGCCGGACCAGTTGTTCAGCCCCATGGCGCGACCAGATACCGTAACGGTTAAGCTGCCAGAGTTTCCACAGGATGACGGCGACAGTGAGTATCGACAGGCCCACAATAACGACCAGAGCCGGCCCGCCACGATCGAGAAACGCAAACAATGCCTGTTGGTCGAAAGTAAGCTCCATGATTGTTTAGTGCCCTGGAAACTCCGGCTCTGCCTCCCCGGGGTTACGATCAAAGGCCTCGCACCAGCGCCGCAATACGTCGTCGTCGCCGTGCATGCGATACCACTGGCGCAGAGCATTGCGCACACTGCTGCGTCCAAGCCGTGTTGACGGTGCTTCAAATTCGTCGGGGCTTTGCCGCTTTTTCAGCGCTTGCCAAACCGCATTTTTTATTTCCAGATGACCCTCGGAACCCCAGGTCTGCAGAAGCTGCTGGAAACGGTCGAAGGAATCGCGGTCAAATTCACGGTCCTCACCCATACGCCCGCTTACCGGACTTTCGGGGTGTATCGCCCCACAGGGTACCCAACCTTCGGGTATCGGTGTATTGGCCGAGTGGGTGCGTCCGGTACGCAGTAACTTTGGCAGCAGGTGGGTGTGTGGCCCCTCAGGGGATTTGCCGGCGGTATCCGGTCCACCGATTTTCTGATAAACCTCAACCCGGCCAATGCGAGTAAGGGCAACCCGATGTGGGTGCGTTTTCATGATTGCCGTCATGGCCGGATTATCCGCATCGAACAAGGAGCGGCCCTCGTTTTGGCGCAGCACTTCAAGCAATTCGTGATCTGACGTACGTATGCAGAAATCGACCTGGTGTTGGCCCAGGCCCATGTCAAATATGACGGCATCCTGGTCTTGGGCACGGATAGCCCGTGTATCGACGCCGAGCTCGGTTAGCACCTTGCGGTTTGACATGGCGGCATTGCCGGTCGGCAGACAAAATGAGATACCTTGTGCCCACCGGTGGGGGGCGGCGCTTAACGTTTCGTAGGCCAACGGGCGAACAGCCTCAAGCTGCTCTATACGGATGGCGCCACGCGTCGTCGCCTGGGTAAGGTCGGCAGGCAACTCGGGAGGGGGTTCATCGCCGACGTGATGAAACTCTGCTATCGCTCCAAAAGAACCCATATTCCAGCCTGTTTCCGGGTCGGTCAGACTGTTGTTGACAAAATCATAAAGCCGTTGCATGGCAATCCTCCTGTTACGTAGAAATCATCGTTATGTCTCAAAGAGTCCAATAAAGAGCAACGGGTAAAAACCGGTGCGGCTTGTATGGATTGATGTGATTGTCATGAAGTCACCTCAAGCGCCTGGAACACAGGGCCCTTTGATGTTTTTTCAAAGAAGGCGGATATGCCGAAAACCTGTGCAATACGCTCCGCCGTCAGGATATCGGAAGGACTGCCATCAGCCGCCAACCGTCCCTGACCCAACATGATCAAACGGGTGCAGTGACGGGCCGCAAGGCCGAGATCATGCAACGAAACAACGATCGTACGCCCTTCCTGTGCAAGCCTGGAAAAGATCTTCATGGTCGATATCTGATGTGCGGGATCCAGTCCCGCAATCGGTTCGTCAGCAAGCAACAGCGGCGTGTCCTGTGCCAATGCGCGGGCAATCAGTACCCGCGCCTGCTCGCCACCGGATAGCCGAGTCGCGCTTCGACGTCGAAAGGTCTGCAATTCCATATAGTCAATTGCGCGGTCGATCAATATCCGGTCCGCCGGTGTCATCTTTTGGCCAAGGGGAATATGCGGTGTGCGACCCAGACCGACCAATGTCTCCACGGTGACGGGCCATGCAATTTCTCGCGACTGGGGCATCCAGGCCGCCGTTTTTGCCCGTTCACTTTCCGGCAGAGCTGCGAGTGAAGAGTAACCCTTGGATTTCAGGAGGCCCAAACAGGCTCGCATAAGCGTTGTTTTCCCGGCACCGTTTGGGCCGACAAGACCAACCAACTCACCCGCATACAACTTGAATCCGACATTACGGAATACTTCGCAGGGACCTCTGCTGACCTTCATGTTTTCTACGGTCAGTACACTCATTCCGGTTCCCGCCTTGTCTTTACGATCAGATGCAAGAACAGCGGTGCCCCCAACAATGCGGTCAACACACCGAGTTTCAGGTCTTTCGACGGCAGGATCACTCGTACGGCGATATCGGCTGCGAGCAGCATGATGGCGCCACCCAATGCCGAAGCCCATAGCAATAATGAAGGGCGGGCACCCACCAGCGGTCGAAGGATATGCGGCACGACGAGTCCAACGAACCCAATCGCTCCGGCTACTGCGGTACCGGCGCCGACTACAGCCGCAGTCCCGAAAATCAGCAGATAACGTATATGCATCAGCCGAATGCCCATGGCCGCAGCGGCATCTTCGCCCAGAGTCAGTGCATCCAGTCCACGGCCAAGACCAGCCAGGCAGAACAGTCCTACCAGCATGAAAGGCAAAGCCAACCAGACATGGGTCATGGATCGGTCTGCCAAAGACCCCATCAACCAGAAAACAATTTCATTGGCGGCAAAAGGATTGGGAGATAGATTGAGCACCAGCGAGGTTAATGCAGCGGCCAGCGCAGAAATCGCGATGCCTGCCAGAATAAGCGTAAGCGACGAGCCGTGGGGTCCGGCCAGTAGCAGGAGCAGTGCCACTCCGGCCAGCGCACTGATCAATGCCGCCAGCGGTAAACCCAATACAAAGCTGGCGGCCAGCCCGGTCTGAATAGCCAAGACAGCGCCTAGCGCAGCAGATCCGGAAACGCCGATAAGACCGGGCTCAGCGAGCGGGTTGCGCAAGTAACCCTGCATGGCAGCCCCCGCTAGTCCTAAGCTGGCACCGATCATCAGAGCCAACAGGGCACGTGGCAAACGGATCTCACGCATCACCAGAGTTAATGCGCCAGCATCACCGCCGACCAGCGCCGCGATACTTTCACCCGGACCGACTGCTGCCGGCCCGATCAGCAACGAGGTAACGAACAATGTTATCGTGCCCATTATCAAGACGGCGGTAAGGCGCATTACGGATGAACACCGCGATGTCTGAAATGGGTCTGGTTCAGCCCCCGTACGGCCTGTAATACATGCGGCGTGCCGCAGATCCAATCACGGTCGGTAACTGAGCCTGCACCGCGTCCACGCCGCAGCGTACTCACAACCGGATGGTCGAGGATGTCCTCCGCTCGGGATGATCCGGGGTATTTTTGCCCGGTGATGATGATACTGGGGTTACTGAGCGCCAATACTTCCAGGGGCATCAGCTTCATGCTGCCAGCGCCGTAGCCTTTTTCTGCAGCAATGTTGATAAACCCCGCGGCATCAACGATTTCGCCGGCGAGCGACTTATCGCCGGAAGTGTAGCCATTGGCATAGTAGAGTGCCGCGCGTGGACGTTGCTTCGGCTTAGCGCGCAATGTCGCGAGGTCTCGCTTGTAAGCCGTAATGACATCGGCCGCACGTGATTCCTGCCCAAGCACTTCACCCAACTGCCGAATCCGATTAGGCACGTCAGCCAGACGATTGGCCGGCTCGAACACAACAACCGGTATGCCCAGGCGCTTGAGCATACTCACGGTGGCCTGGGTTGAATAACGCCCGGCGATCACCAAATCGGGCTCCATCAGGTAGATTTCCTCGGCCAGGCCACGGTTGACCCGATAGTTTTCAGCTTCACGCACCATCGCCGATACACGGGGGTCATGTGCCAGATGGGATACCGAAAGGAGTTGATCACTATCGGCCAGCATCATGGCCAGCTGGTCCGTGCAGACATTCATTGAAACAACGCGCTGTGGCGATTCACGGGCCGGCGCTTCCTCGTTAGGGAAGGGCCTCGCCAGGGCGACGCAAGCCACAAAGACCAATACGCTGACCAGTAACAGTGATTGCAGGCCACGCATAGCGATACTTGGATCAGTAGGTCATGCCAAGACCGATATAGACCGTGGTACCTTCCGTGGCATACCCGTGCAATTCTTCGTAGTTCTCATCGAAGAGGTTGTTAACGGAACCGGTCATGTAAATCCGGTCATTGAAATCGTGGCGCAACGCCAGGTCGACCACGCTATAGTCGTCAAGATTCACACGCCGGGTAGAATCAACCGGAGATGGGCCAAGGAAGTTCAAATCCTTGAGATTGGAGACATGTCGCAGGTTACCGGACAGCCTGGTGCGGTTGTTGCTGAACAAGTAGGAGGCACTAACACCCAGTTCTTCTCTCGGTCTGCGCACCTCCCTGCCTTCGGGCTCTTTCGCGTCCAACGAGGTGAAGGCTAGACCTATGTCAAGACGGTCGGTGACAGCCCACTGCGCTTCGACTTCAATGCCGCGCCGTTTACTGGTGCCGGTACGGTTGACCGGTGTGGCGACAAAGGTCGGCGCGGGAAATATTGTGGTGATTTCGTTTTCGAGCTCCTCTTCGAAATAGGTGATATCGATCACGGCACGGCCATCAAGGAACTGCTGTTCGATGCCGATATCCCAACCGCTGCTCTCCTCTGCTTTAAGGTTGGGATTAGGATTAAACGAACCGGGAATAAAACCAAACTGCTCGAACAGCGTCGGTGTTTCCACACCACTGCTGTCTGAAAAATGCAGGCGAGTCGACTGGTTCGGAAAGGTATAAGACAGTCCAAGAACATGCGTCGTGAAATTATCAAAGGTATCGTTATCATCCAGGCGCACACTGGCCTGGATATCGAGGCCGAAATCCAGGTTGCCCTGGTATTCCAGCACATAGCCGGTCTGATCTCGTTCACGCTCGGTCAATTGGCTCGCGGCAAAGACCGGTGGCCGAGCTCTGAATTTTTGAGTTTCTCTATCGATGGCAAAAGTTATCTTGTGATAGGCGGCATCCAGTGTCGCTGCATCAAGGGCGAAAGTGGCCTGGTAACTTAATTTGTCCCGGGATTGGGTATTCGCCGACGTCGCCACATCGTTTCGTGTGTTTTTCATATCGATATCGGAAAAACTGAACATCAGTTTGTGGGCAAGGCGATCGCCGAAAGTATCGGCCTCCAAGAAGACGGAGCCGAACAATTCGTCCATCTCGTTCGTATTGTCTTGTTCGAAGACCAAAGCCGATTTGGTGAGTGCACCAAATGCGAACCCGTCGAAATCGGAATCTCTGTTCACGCTGCGCAGCGTACCGCCTAGCGTGACCGAATCATTGATGAAAAAACGACCATTGGCATTGAACGTCGTATTTTCATCCTCGTCATCTTTACCGCCAACGCTATCCGAGACGTCAAATCCACCGGTATTACGTTGTGCCAGCGACACGCTCAAGTCACCGTGCTCCCCCGCATAGCGCATCGCCAGCAGCCCTCCGTCGTTACCACGCGAACCGAACTCGATTTCCGCCTGGCCGGCGAAACCCGGTTTGGTGGCCCGCTTGGTAGTGATCGAAATCACACCACCGATCGCGTTCGAGCCGTACAGCGATGACTGAGCACCGCGCAGTACCTCAATACGTTCGATATCGGCGGCCAGCAATCCGCCGAAATCGTATTCGGAACCGCTGGGTGCCGCTACCTCGACCCCATCAATGAGTACAAGCGTATGGTTACCCTCATTTCCGCGAATGCGTACTTGCGTGAATCCGCCGAAAGAACCCGTACGTGATACCGACACACCTGGCAATGCACGTAAGGCTTCGGCCGCATAACGTACACCCTTGCGCTCGATGTCTTCAGCAGTGATTACGCTCACTGCACGTCCATAGGCTGACGCCTTGACCGGCGTAAGACCTGCCGACATAACGATTTCATCGAGATCCAGTGCTTGCTGCGCCGAAGCCGGTATTGCCAGCATGGCGACGGGCAACAGATAGGCGTGTTTCATCGCGATGACCCCCTCCGAATTCTTTGTCCAACAGCAAATTGTTTAACTGTTGTAGTGACGGGAATGGCCTTGGCCGCAGCACTGTTATGGCACTACAGCGGCAAGTTCCGTGACCCAAACTGCATCCGCAAACGGGCAAGATGATCGCTTCGCCACGCGTCGACTTCCCCGTTACCAACACATGCCTAAACCGGCGCTTTCCAGTTTCCGCCGTTACCGCCGTTACCGCCGTCAGACCCGCCATAGTCCTCGTCATATGTCCACTCGATTGAGGCCATGTGTATTCAGCGACCACGACGAAAGCCCACCGCTGAGCATGTCTCGATGTCGTTAAACCGGCCGTCGCGATTGTTGCCATTCTGTACGCTTGCCCAGTTGAGTTGATGTCGCGATCTCGTTCGTGCAGGCTTTACATGCGTTTCGACTTGTTGTTCGAGTCGATTCATGCGGGCTTTAGCTGCGGTCAGCTCTTCGGCAATAAGGCTACCGGGGCTATTCCCGGACCTGCCAAGACAGTAATCAACGTGGCCGCTACTAAAGTTCTATTCATTCACGATTCCGAAAAACCACCGACACCGAAACATTGGACAGACCGAGCATCAACCAACAAACGACACATGCTCATCCTCGGGCTGTAACACCGTGTGACGCGATAAGTCATCGGCTATCTACAAGCCAGTAAACTGCACGAGTTTCGTCGTTAATGTGATGCAAAGCATAGCTTTCAATTTTAAGTTGTGAAGTAAAAAAATTCGAAACCACGAAATAAAAAAACTTACTTACATCAATATTCCATAAACAACTATTCACTTAAAAAAGAAACAGAGAAAATACTTTAAAATAATGTACCTATCGGTACATTACTGTACCAGTTGGTACATTTTAGCGACACCACAATCATGGCTGATCGAGCGCCACTACTCACGTTCGATATGGAGATTGCTATAAAGAAGGTTCGTGTTGCGGAATCAGCAATCGGCGTCATGATCCCGTTTGGGGAATCGAGAATGCTGCAAAGCGGGCACAGCCGGAATTCGACCGCATAGGTCTTGAATACGAGACGCTGTTTAACGTCGACGGAATAGCTAAGGCGAAATGTACCGCCTCACCGGGGTCAGGCATGATCGCGCCATCTCTGAAAAAACGAGGGATTGATTCAGCTACTACATAGGAAAGTATGCGGGAGCTACATCGGCGCGGCACCTGAAGATGTATCGACCATCGACAGACCGAGCCGTTCGGGTTCATCATGTCTTTCGGGAAACAAATCCCATTGGACAACCTACCCGGAGGGCTACCTTGTCTGCACAACAGGGACTTTTGCTGATCGCTGCAATCGGTGGCATATCGGTCAGCCTACAGGCACATTTCCTAGGCTTGATGGACAAACGCGTCGGCACATTCGAAAGCGTGTTCATCACCTATGCGATCGGCGGCCTGTTGGCGGCACTGCTGATGCTTTTTTATCGTGGGCACAATCTCGCTGCCGCACAGCACCTGCCTTGGTATGTCTGGACCAGCGGGGCATTGGGTCTGGTCATCGTCGGCGCTATCGGTTACAGCACCCCCCGCCTCGGCTTGGTGACGGCATTGGCCATCGTAGTCGGCGCACAGTTCATTACGGGTGCTTTGATCGATCAGTTCGGCCTGCTCGGCGCCGAACTGCGGCCGCTCGATTCGGTCAAACTCGCCGGGCTGGGGCTGATCGTCGTCGGCATCTGGCTCACCTTGCGCTGACCGCCTTTTGCTTCGAAACAAAAGGCGGACGATGACGTAGCACTCGCCTAGCGGCATCGCGCCTGTATCCGTGGGTACCGAATGCCGGTATTTCCATCACAGGCGATATCAACGCTTTAGGGCCCCCGCGGGCATCGATGTCCGACTGTACCCCATCGGCATCACCCTTGGGGCCCCGGATCGACCCTGGATTATGGCTTTCAGGACGCGCGAATCAAAACAAAACAAGATCGTCGTCTTCTTCCTCGGTAATGTCCATCAGCTTTTCCAGCTCGGGTGGCGGCGTGCGCAACTCGGCGATCACCTGCGGGATGATCTTATTGTTTTCCGCAAGTGCCTGGAGTTCCGCCTTGATCTTCTCGCTGAAGCTATCCAGCAGGTCGGTCAATCTGTCCTCGTCTTCAATATCGAGCGCCGCGACCAGGCCCAGAGAGAGTATGGCGTCCTTGAGATCACCATTCATCATGCCGAACAACTCGGCAACGCGTTTTTGTGCCTTGACATTGCTCGAATCGAGCGCCTCTATCTGTTGCAGTAAACGCTGCTCGGTATCGACCAGCTTGAGGCCGGCCTCGAGGGCGTCCATGAAAACGGCGGCGGTATCGATCATCTGCCCTATCTGACGAACCAGCATGGTCGCACGTCCCCAACGATAAATGGCCCTGCCGTTACCGAAGGAATGAATACGCTCCACGGCCGACGACAGCTCCAGGATCTCTCTTTCCAACGTACTCGCGCTATCGTCGCTCGAACGAAAGTCAACCTGGCCCGCGCAAGTCACGCGCAATACGCAGCTCAATCCGATCTCATGCGCCGTCTTGAAAAAATGGCGCAGCAGGGTATCGGTATCGTGGCAAAAAAGCGTGGCCTGGGTGAATCGGCCGATACTCCCGACATTGGCGGCGGAAGTTTGCAACTCCATCACCAGACGATGGGAATCCTGTAGCTCCTGACAAATCCTGCGCTGTCTCTCGATAATTTTTCCATATGAATCGATTTTACTTTGCAGCTCGGCGGCATCGAACGGCTTGCTGATGTAGTCGTTACCGCCGGCCCCGTAGGCAAGCAGGCGATCCTCCAGCGCGGTAAAGCGCGAAACGAAAATGATCGGCGCATTCTTCGTCTGGTCCATCCCGCGCAGACGACGACACGTCTCGTAGCCATCGATTCCCGGCAATTCGATGTCCATGATCACCAGATCCGGCACCTCGGAGGCGGCCTCGAGACCCGCCTCGCCCGAATCGACCAGTGTGACATCGTGATTCGACAGCATGCTTTTGAGCATAAGCTGGGACGTCACATCATCTTCGACTGCCAAAATCCTCATCAAAAACTCCCTGTAAGCATCAAATCATCGGAGCAAAGGTAATTTCTTTCCGCCCGCCTGCCCTGCTCTTTTCCAGAGCGGCATCGGCGGCCGCAAACAATTGTGTCGCATCGCGTGTATCCTTCGGCGGTACAAAGGAGGCGACGCCGCAGGACAGACCGATCGGCCAGGTCCGCTGTTTGTACGAAACCGGCGTATCGCTCATCGCGCGGCGAAACCCGTCGAACAGGATCGGGGCATGCGCCACACCGCCATTGATCAGCAGCAAAAACGTCCCGCCATCACAACGCCCGGCCAAATCGTAGCACCGAAGCTTACTCAAAAGGCGCGTCGCAAGCTCCCGCAGCAGAACCTCCCCGACGGAGTCATGATGGCCGTGAACGGCTTGTTCGGGCACACCGACACCGAGCAAACCGATATGCAGCGGCAGGTCGTCGAGCCGCGCGCGTACCAGTTGCCGCTCGAGCGCCCTCATCACCGCAGCATGATTCAAAAGCCCCGTCAGCCTGTCGCGGTCCGCACCACGTTCCGGGTCGTGCATGGCGCGCATGGATTCCTTTTGCACACTGAGCATACGCCGACCTGTCCGCAGGCGTGTCTGCAGATCCACGCTGTCAAAGGGTTTGAAGACATAGTCGTCGGCGCCGGCCTCCAGCCCTTTAGCGATATCCGCGGCGTCCTGGCGTCCGGTCAACAAAAGTATATAGGGTTGTTCCCGTCGATCGACGGCACGCACGCGCCGACAGATCTCCAGGCCGTCCAGATGAGGCATCTCCCAGTCCAGTAGGGCAAGACGCGGGGCATCCTCATCGTTCAGTACATCCCAAGCCTGCTGTCCGTCCTCGGCCAGAACGATGTCGAATCCCGATCTGGTCGCAACGGCCTGCAACATCAACCGTGCGCTCATAGTGTCCTCGGCGATGAGCAGTTTCATGCGAGCAAATCCTTCATCGCATGCTTTAGCTCGGAGAGGTGTCGCTGCAACAACGGCAACGCATCACGAACGTCTTCCGTATCACCGGCCTTGCCTGACGTTTCCATGCGCAGCGCGACCGCGCTCATGGCCATGCCCCCCACATTGGCCGAGGCACCCTTGATCTTATGCGCCACGGCGCCGGCCTGTCCGGCATCCCTCGCGTCCACATGCCCTTGCAGTTGTTCGAACAGTTTATCCATATCGAATACGAACGCCTCGGCCACCGCGCGCATCAACGACTCGTCGCCCATCAGGCGCTCACGCATGGCCTCTTGATCGAACACCGGTTCGCCATTGAGCGGCAATGGCTGATCTCCCCCCTGATCCGCGGACCCGGCATCGGACCGGTCCGCATCCTGTCGACCGGTAACACGGCAGGAATCCGGCAACCATTGCAATAGCGCCTGCTGCAATTTGTATGGACCCACCGGCTTGGAGAGATGATCGTCCATGCCGGCCGCCAGGCATTTTTCGCGATCGCCCTTCATGACATTGGCGGTCATCGCCAAAATGGGTACTTTTGGATCCCTGACGCCCGTTTGCGGATCGCGGATATGACGACTGGCCTCGTAGCCGTCCATCACCGGCATTTGGCAATCCATGAATACCAAGTCGCAGGGCATATCCCGCAAGGTGCGTATCGCCTCTTCGCCGTTAGCTGCCACGTCGACGCGCAGACCGAATCCCTCCAACATACCCTTGGCGACGATTTGGTTGGTGGTATTGTCCTCGACGACCAGCACCCGGGCATTGAACAAATGTAACTCACGCGAGGTGTACTTTGTGGCCATGCGTTTGTCTTGCGGCTCGACGCCGGCCACCTGCAGAAGCAGGTTGTAAAGCACCGCCTGCTCGATGGGTTTACCGAGGTAACCGGAAAAACCGACCGCTTCGAGGCGCTTGACGTCGCCACGCCGGCCCTGGGAGGTCAGCATCACCAGGCGCGTATCGGCCAGCCGGGGATCTTCCTTGATTTTCTTACCGAGTTCGGTGCCGTTCATACCGGGCATCTGCATATCGAGGACCGCGATGCTGTAGGGCTTATCCGTATCGACGGCGGCGTGCATCGCTTCGATGGCCATTTGCCCGCTGTCCGCCACACCATGCTCGATCTGCCAGTTTGTGAACAATTGATCGAGCAAGCGGCGATTGGTGCGATTGTCGTCCACTACCAGGACCCGCTGACCCCGCAGATCGGTCATCACCGGTATCGCGGGCTGTACTTCGGCATTCGCCAGGTCGAGCGTGAACCAGAACGTGGCCCCCTCACCCAATGTGCTTTCCACGCCGATCTCACCACCCATCAGCTCGACCAATTGCCTGCAAATGGCGAGCCCCAGACCGGTGCCGCCATATTCGCGAGTCGTGGAACCGTCGGCCTGGCTGAAACGTTGGAATAGCTTGTTCTGTTGATCCGCAGTCAGCCCGATCCCGGTATCGTTGACCTCTATTCGGACGCGCGTTCGTGTCTCCGTGCGCCCCAATACCTTGTAATAGACCGCGATCTCACCCCGCTCGGTGAACTTGATGGCATTGCCGACGAGGTTGGTCAGTATCTGGCGGATACGACCCGGATCGGCATTGAGCCATTGATGTTGAACCGGATTGGCCGGACAGATCAGCTCCAGGCCTTTCTCGTGAGCGCGAAACGCAATCGATGTACCAAACTCGTCGATCAATTGCCCGATATCGAAATCGATCAATTCCAGATCGAGTTTACCGGCCTCTACCTTGGAGAAATCGAGAATATCGTTCAGCAAACCCAATAGGGCCTCGGCACTGCGCTTAACCGTTCGGGCATAGCCGTGTTGTTCGTCGCTCAGGTTGGTATCCAACAGCAAGTTGGTCATTCCGATAACGCCATTCATCGGCGTACGGATCTCGTGACTCATATTCGCCAAGAACTCGCTCTTGGCATGGCTGGCCTCTTCGGCCAACTCTTTGGCCGCCTTGAGTTCCCGCTCGGCCTCTTTGCGTTTCGTGACATCTCTAAAACTCCAGACCCGTCCCGCTGCTTTACCATCGTCTAACATCGGCAACGAAACCCTTTCGAACACTCGGCCATCTTTAAGCTGCAAGATCTCGAAACCGGTTTCATTCGGGTTGGCATGCAAATATTCGACACCCTCGATATAGGCCTGCGCGTCAGACAATTGAGCGACCATATGATCCGACATGGCCTTTTCATCGTTGCTCGCTGCCGCCGTCTCGGAAATATTCCAAAGCTCAGCCAGGCGGCGATTCGTACGTATTACGTCACCCGATTCGCTGGTGACCAGAATACCGTTGTCCGTGGAATCCAAAGTCGATTCCAGCAACGACATGGTTTCATGCAGTGAAATCTCTGACAGTTTGCGCTCGGTGATATCCAGGTAGGTGCCGATCATCCGTTTCGGCTTGCCATCGGCCTCCCATTCAACCACCTTGCCGGTATTCAACACCCAGATCCAACGGCCATCCTTATGCCTCATGCGGGCTTCAAAAACATAACGCTCGGCATCGCCGCTCCAATGCCGATTCAACAACCTTTTGGACTCCACCCGGTCATCCGGGTGCATGAGCGACATACGGGCCTCGATGCCACCCGGCTCGAGTTCGCCCAAGGTATAACCGACAATCTGGGCCCAGCGTTCATTCGTATGGACCTCACCGGTCTGCACCTGCCAATCCCAGATTCCCACGGCGGTGGCATCGATCACCAGTTCCAGCTGCCTGCCGCTTTCTTCCAGCATTTGCGCACTGCGCACGCGATCCGTTATGTCGGTCCGGATCGCGATGTAACCATGCGGTTTACCATCTTCTCCCTTAAACGGGACGATGGTCGTATCGACCCAGTAAAGAGAACCGTCCTTGGCACGATTGCAGATCTCGCCGTGCCACACCTCACCCTTGGCCACGGTGCGGTACATATCGCGCCAGAACGTTTTGTCCTGTCGGCCGGAATTGAGTAGCCGGTGATTCCGACCAAGCAATTCGCTCTCGCTGTAGCCGCTGATTTTGCAGAAGCTTTTATTGACATAGGTGATAGTGCCCTGAACATCCGTGGTGGCAACAATGGCGTGCTGATCCAACGCATACTTCTGCTGGGCCAGTTCGACCATGACTTGTTGCTTTTCCCGAATCTCCTCGTTCAACCGATCCATGGAGATCATGGTGTTGGCCTGTTTGGCAACCATGGCGTTGAAAGATCGTCCCAGATCGCCTATTTCATCGAAACCGAGATCGCCAACCCGATAGTCGAGGCTGCCCTCACCAATCCGTTCCGCACCCTGATTGAGCTGCTGGAGACGTACCAGCAATGCACGATTGAGCAGCAGATAAAGCAAAACCAACAGAACCATGGTGCCGGCAAGGGCGACGACCACGCTGATAACCGTGATACGCCGGACCGGCTTGAGCACCTTGCCACGATCGTAGCGAATGAATAGCTGAGAGACCTTGCCGCCGCTGTCGATCAACCGGCTCACGACCAGCACGTTTTGGTCTGCCGCCACGGTCCGGCCGACTTCCAATGCGATAGGTCGCGTCGCCGAGCCTTGTTGCCCCACACCGACCAACAAACGATTCCCCTTGTCGGCGAAATAGGTATCGATAACCGGATGGTCCGTGGCAGCCAACTGGGCCATGAGTAACTGCAAAACTTGTTGGTGTACGGCACGCCAGTCGACGACCAGGACCACACTGCCGATGGATTTGTCTTGTCTATCGATCGATGCGGTGAACCATTGTGCCAAACCCGGCTCCAAACCCAATGTGGTCCACCAGGGATCCTGGCCATAAGGGCCGACCTCCACCCAACCGGAGATCGCCGGTACATGCAACGGGTGTCCGTTAATCTGCTTGAATAGCAATTGCTCGCTCGGTAGCTTGCGGCCCATCGGGTCATCTGTGCTGATCGCAAAAATCCTACCCTCTTGATCCACGATCAGGACATAAGCAATAAAGGGATAGATATCGACCAGATTGTTGATCACCCGATTGACCTCGGATCTTTGCGAAAGATCGAGTCCCTCGATGATGTGGCGGTCTCTCGACAACGCCAGGGTTAACGCCTTTTTTTGATTGATGGATTGTTTAAGGCTACTGATGGCGAACTCGGCATCGGCCTGTAAACTCTGGCCCATCGTATCCAACATCACCGACCTGATTTGACTGACACCCACGGAACCCGTGACCAGCATGGTCAGACAAACGGTGATAAGCGCGATGCCAACGATTTTCGGCACCAGCTTCATCGCAAGCCCTCCGTGGAGGTGACCCGGCGTATTGTCTTATTGATCGGTTGGACACCCTTGCCGACGCTGCGACCGAGTGTGGCTAACAAAGGACGATAGCACCCGCCTTCGCCGAAGCCGGCCAATCGACTGCCTCCCCGGATAAAAGCCCTGCTTTCGACGACCGAGGGCGACGCCACGACATACTTTCTCGGGACGGGCGCCGCTGGGATCTTGTTGGAACCGTGATGGCTTTCGACATGACCGGCCCATGGAATCCGACGAAACGATGAAAGGCGGCTGATTTGGGCAACGAGGTTCTGCGCACCCGTAAGGCCGATCCGTGATATCAACCGACAAGTGATACGACCGATATCCGGTTTCCAGCCATCCCGGTTCCACTTCCTTGGAAATGGATATGCCTGCTGCATGTCCCACATCACTCCTTGATACTGCTGTTGAAGGGCAAATTATCGCGACCGATCGGGGCTTCAGGCACACTGGCTCACAGGCGCCCGGCAAAACATCACATGGCCAACCGACAACCCCGTCGGTGATTTATCGGCCCGTTTGACGGGATTTGTAGGGCTTTTCTTGCCACTTCAGGTGCCCGGAGCAGGCGCCTGAGTCATGGACCACCGGGGTGCAACGCCCTCACGAGGCGGTTAATGCAGATGTTTGGTATCGAGTCTTGGCGCTCGGAGTATGAAAACCACCGAGTGCTCCTTCAAACTTGTGCAGACGATCAAAAGCGAGCCCGACGAGAATCGCCCGCTGCCGAATGAGCGCATTGGCCGATCGACCCGCGACCAACCCATCTCGAGACCCACAGGTATTGGCGAAGCCTGTTGACCGACCCGAACATTCAAGGCACGCCAAGGTACCCCGTCGGTGACAAAACCAAACTGGACCGCCACTTGCTCGGATTGGCCCAACCGGACGTTCCGCGTTCCGCCGGGGCGTCTTTCTGCGTTTCAGACGACATTCTGACTCTCGGTACAACGGGCTAAGCTCCATCACCGCCGATAGGCAATGAAAACCCACTTCCGCATGCCTCCCTCAACGACTTTCGTTCAGTTCGCCTGCTTGGGCTCTGTCACCCCGGCACACTTATCAAAAAAGTGTAAGCTTTTGAAAAAAAAGAATTTATTTTCAACTCCACTGCCCACTCGACCCCGTCGTTTCCCAGGCACGATCATAGTGATGTTCAGTTATCGCACTATCCGACACCCGCACTGATTGAGATCAGGAACAAGAAAGTACCGGAAGGATATCTTTAAAAACCTAATACGAATCAAGGTTTTTCTTCTCTTCACGCGGTGAACTCTGCTTAGTCCGCACTTGCCGCACCGCGGGCGCAAACCAGATACGTTCCAAAACCAAGAAGGAGGCCCGCAATGCGTGCAATCCAGTCAGTTGGTTGGCGGACGATCGTTGGCTTGCTGTCCTGCTTGTGCATGTCGTATGCACAGGCGTCCAATGATCCCGTTAAAACCTTCGATGCCGATAAGAAGCTACAAGGTGACTGTATCGGATGTCATATCAACGTTACCCCTGGAATCGTCAAGCAACATCTTGACTCCCCGCATGCCAATGCAACCAATCCACAAGACGAAGTTTTATGTTCGGACTGTCATGGCGACAAACACGTCACGATGGAGGATTGGAAAGAGTCGCTGATGCCCACCGCCGACACCTGTGGCGAATGTCACAAAAAACAGGCACGACAACACGCGAAAGGCAAACACCAACTGGGCTGGCTGGCGATGAAATCGCAGATTGCCTGGCATGGTCAGCCCGGGGCGATTACCCAAACCGGTTATCGCGGTTGCTCCGGTTGCCACAAGATCGGTAAGAAAGGCCTGATGGGCGTCACCGACGGCAACATGGGTGAAGTGAAATTCGACGGCGGCAAAGAGGAAGCCCACTATCGCTACGGTAATGCGCAATGCGATGCCTGTCATACCCGCCACAGCTTCAAGAAATCCGAAGCGCAGGATCCGCGCGCCTGCTCCAACTGCCACATGGGCTTCGACCATCCGCAATGGGAGATGTACACCTCGGCCAAACATGGTGTGATCTGGGGCATCGAGGGCCACCAGGAAGGTGGGCGGGCCCCGACCTGCCAAAGCTGCCATTTGATGGAAGGCGATCATGCCGTGGTCACGCCTTGGGGCTTTTTGGCTTTGCGCATTCCCACCAAGGAAAACGTGCTTGCGCTGATCGACGTCGCGCCGCAACTCGAGCCACAGCTGACAAAGCTCGCTGCCGCGCTACCCAGCGGTAACTACATTGATCTGGACGACGACCCGACCTGGGTGTTCAACCGCGCCTTGATCCTGCAGGCCGCGGGCGTGTTGGATGCCGATCTGCAACCGACCGAGCGCTTCGTGGAAATCGTGGTACAAGGCCAAGCCGCACGCGGCCCGGACGAGTTCAACGAAATCCGCACCAAGATGAAGGCAAACTGTAACAAGTGCCATTCCAAGGGCTTTGTCGATATGCACATGATGGCCTCGGACGAAATCATCAGAGCGGCCGATGCCGAGTTCGCCAAGGCGATACTCGCCGTACAAGGTTTGTACCGGGACGGCATCTTGAAGAAACCGGAAGGCTGGAAGTATGCACCTGACGTACTGCAATACTACGACGCCAAAACCAAGATCGAGCAAGAGCTGTATCACATCATGCTCGAGTATCGTCAGCGCACCTTCCAAGGCGCTTTCCATGCCAGTAACGACTATATGCACTGGTACGGATGGGCACCGTTGAAAACGGCAGTCAATACCATCCTCGACGAAGAGAAAAAGCTACGTGCGGAACACGCCGCGTTGCAGGCGAAAGAGGGAAATGCGGTCGCACACAATAAATAAAACTCGGATTGGTCGCGGCTAACCGGCCGACCAAGAAGGCATCACCGTCGCTCAACTCGTGGGTTCATGTTGAGCGACGGTTTTTGTTTGAACCTGCGAAGAGCCCCGGCGTTTACCAAGCCATGCACATCGATGAAAGGCCGCCGAGCTCGACGACAATCAAAAAGCCCAAGCCTCCGTTGACGTTTCCCGCTCGAGCGTGCGGCGGGTGGACGAGGGCTACCCGACTCATCCGTTCGCCACCCGTCCGCCGGGCATATGCGATGCATCAAGGAATTTGTCGAAATGGATACGGTCATCGGCAACCCCGTTTTCGTGTAGCGTCGCGATTGCGGCATCGACCATGCCGGGCGGGCCGCACAGATAGGCGTCACAATCTCGAACATTATCGACTGCATCGGCGATGAACTCGGTACACATGCCGCGTAGCCCCGCCCAATCACTGTCTTCGGGCTCTTCGGAGAGCACCGGTAGAAACTCGAAGCGTTCTTCTGCTTGTCCGGCGATGTTGCGCAGTTCTTCGACGCAGTAGAGATCACGCTGGCGGCGTGCGCCAAAAATCAGGGTGACGTCGCGGGTAAAGCCCTGCGCGCTGACCTGCTCGAGCAGTGCCTTTATCGGCGCCATGCCACTGCCGCCACAGACGAATACCAGCGGGCGCTGTGTGTTGCGTAGCCAGAAATTGCCATAGGGTCCGCAGACCTCGACTTCGGATCCGGTGCGATCGGTCTCGTGAAGCCAGCCGGTCAGGCGTCCGCCGGGGACCAGGCGAATGAAGAAGTTTATCCGTTTGATATCGCCGTCTTCCGGTGCGCTGGCAAATGAATACGAGCGCGGTTGATCGATGAAGCCCGGGATACACAGTTGAGCGTACTGACCGGCCAGATAGCCGGGGATCGGCTGATCCAGCCGGATGCCGATCTCGACGATATCGTGTGTGAGTTGGCGGTAGTCGGCAATGGTGCCGTTGACCGACGTCGCCGGCGGCAAGGTCATATCGGCCTCGATCGCCACCTCGACTTCGATGTCGCTGCGCAGACAGGTCTGGCAGGCGAGGATCATGCCGTCGTCCATTTCTTCCTTGGTCAGGACGTAACTGAAGTCGTTGAGTGGCTTGATCTTGCCGCTTTTGAGTTTTGACCGGCATTCGCCGCAGCTGCCCACACGACAGTTGTGTGGCCAGGCGATGCCTGCATCCAATGCCGCCTTGAGCAGATTGTCCCCGTTCTTTACCGTGAAGCTGTCGCCGTTGGCCATTGCAGCGGTGAAAGGCCCCTTGCGGCCGAATAATCCAAACATGGCGATGCTCCTCGTTTCTGTCCGCTGATGGCGATTGCCGGTCGTCGGTGTTATTGATAAACGACTTCGTTTTTTAACGAATACAAAATGCACAGAATCTCGTCCTTCTCACGTTGGCCCACATTGTTTTGGTCCAGCGCCTTGAGGACGTCGTCGCAGACCGCGACGAATTCGGTATCGTTGATATTCATGCCTTTGTGAGCGGTGATCATGTCCTTACCGGTATAGGTCTCGGGCCCGCCGAAACCGGCACAGCACATCTCGGTGACCAGACGCTTGACCTCGGCCGGGTCGCTATCGGCATAGCGTTTGTTGATCAGCGGATTGCTGACGTGGTTCTCCCAGATGTTGGCGACGATCGCTTCGATGCCCGGACGCCCGCCGAGGCGGTCGTACAGGCTGGCCTGGGCGTTCTGTTCGGCCGCAACGGCCTGTTCTGTGATGCTCATGGTTCCTCTCCCAACATTTCTGATTTCGGTACCGCGGCCGATACCTGCCGGCCGCGGCGTTTATGTCCGCTTACATTGCGTAAGACACGGCCAGCGTCTGCCCCTTGATCTCCTCGGGATGGACGTCATAGCCGACCTTGCGGTTGATCTCGCGTGCGATCTCTTGTTCTTCGGGGCTGGCGAAGTCACGGTCCCATATCGCCAGTTTGCGCTTGTAAACCCTGTGCCAGAGCGGCGGGATCAACGCCAGGCAGAACTCCGTGTAGTAGCCGATACGGGCGTTCGGTGCACCGTTCGGTGCCGTACCGACGCTTGAAAGTTCCCAGAAATGGGTCTCCCCACGATCATGGTGGTCGGCCTGACGACCGATTTCGATGAAGGCCCAACTCGTGAACGCATTGTCGTTATCCCAGGAGTGGCGATACTCGATCGGTTCGTCTTTCACCCGAATCAAGCCATAGTGCTCCATGTAGTTGAGCGCCTCGAGTTCGAAGTTGGAGATGATCCAGACCACCAACATGACCGCGAGGCCAATCAACAGGCCGTCGGTACCGCCGCCGAGCCAGCCTGCGCCAAGGAACAGCGCAACGGTGGGGATGCTCATCAGGTAGCCCCGAATCCAGCGGTTGGACAGCGACAAGAAACCTTTGCCCTGACGTGCCAGGCGCTTCTTCTCGGTCAGAATGCCGAAGTACGACTGACCAATGTGCGAGATGACGAAGTGCTTGTAGATGCTGCGTCCACGCGGCGCAGTCGCCGGATCGGTGTCGTCGCCCATCTTGTTGCCCTCCGGGCCCATCCAAGCGCGCCCAAGCTCGAGGTGATGGTTGTAGACATGTGCGAAGCAGAAGTGTGCGGCACCCGAAAGCGCCATCATCCAGCGCGAGACGAGGAAGCCGAAGCCTTTGGTATGCGAAAGCTCGTGACCGAACATGATGCCGAGCCCCTGATGCATACCGGCACCGATGGTCGCGACGATAAGCTCCAGACCGGTGATCCCGCTCGTGTAACTGAAGCTGGTGTCCAGACCGGTCCATGCGGGCAGCGTGTAGATCATGGCCTCGATAGGTGCGCCGCTGACGTATTGATACACTCGCCATGCGAGCGCGATCTGCAGCGCCACGAAGCTGACGAGCTGCATATACATCATCATGTTAAGGATCGGTCCGATACCCGCGGGGCGGCCGTCACGCTTGGTTTGGGCGCCTTTGGTGTGGAATGACGAAGTCAGCGTATCGAGCACGATGTTCATCGCGAAGATGCCCGTGCCGATCCAGACCCAGTCGCCGCCCTTCAAAATCCCGAGCAGGCACGCAATGATGCCGAGCGGGGTATAAAGATAGACCAAATGGCCGAATATCAGGCTGCGCATTTTTGTTGCTCCTCCGAGTAAAAAGTGGGTAGACAGTCCCGCTGCCCTCTACGTGGCCTGCGCGTCGTCTTAGGAACAGTTATATGAAAAGGAGGAGGGTCGCCGACAGCCGTAAAACTACGTGGGTACGCGGCGGGATATACAGTAATGCGGTGGGAAAAGCGGTTAGCCGTTCTCTCGGGTAACGAGCCCGGCATCGAGCACGATCTGCATTAACTCACCGATGGTTCGTACCTGCAGTTTGCTCATGATGTTGGCACGATAGCCTTCGACGGTACGCACCGAAAGGCCCATGTCATAGGCGATCACTTTGTTGGGCTTGCCCAGACCCAGATGCTGCAACACTTCACGTTCACGCGGAGTCAGACTCGACAGATTCTGCGACAGACGGGCCTTTTCCTCTTCTTGCTCCCAGACTTCCGAATACTCGGCCAAGGCCGTCTGTACCGCATCCAAAAGATCCTGGTCGTTAAACGGTTTTTGTAGGAACTCATAGGCCCCGGCTTTCATCGCACGCACGGTTATCGGCACGTCGCCGTGACCGGTGACGATGATTACCGGCAAATGACTATAGCTGGTGCGCAAGCGGTCCTGAAGCTCCAGTCCGCTCATGCCGGGCATACGGATGTCGAGAACCAGGCAGCCACGTGCGCCGGGTTCGCATTGCGCAAGAAACTGCTGCGCCGATTCATAGGGGCGCCCTACGAGCCCCACTTGTTCGACCAGCCAGCAGATCGCGTCGCGTACGGCGGGATTGTCATCGACCACATGGACAACCGACCAGTCTTTTTGCATTACATTTTTTTCATTGTGTGTGTTCCGCGAATCACGACGCGGCCCGCTCGGTCGGCAAGGTAAAGCGGAACGTGGCGCCGTTTTTGGAATTTTCCGCCAGCCACAAGCTGCCTCCATGCGCCTCGACAATGCTATGGCTGATGCTCAGACCGATGCCCAGTCCCTTGGGCTTCGACGTGACGAACGGCTCAAACAGGCGCTCCGCCATGTCCTCCCGACAACCGGGGCCTTGGTCCCGAATCTCCAGCGTGACCCAGCCCTCCGGCGCCGGATAGGCCGTGAGCGAGATCTGCCGACGCGACTTGTCGATGCTGGCGACTGCGTCCACCGCATTGCGTACCAGATTCAACAGTACTTGCTCGATCTGAATCGCATCGACAATGACATCGTCGATATCCTTCGGCACGTCATGTTGCAGTCGCACCAGCTTCTGTTGCGCTTCGGCGGTAACGAAGCTGATCACCTCCTTGACGATCCGGACCGGACTGACCGTCTCGCGGCGCATTTCGCCCTTGCGGGAAAAATCGCGCAGACGCCGAAATATCTCGCCGGCCAGTTCGGCCTGTTTTACGACCTGCTCGATGCCGTAACGTACCTTGTCCGCTTGGCATTCGTCGGATCGCAGAATATGCAGACAAGTTTGGGCATAAGTGGTGATAGCACACAGAGGTTGGTTCAGTTCATGTGCCAAGCCAGAGGTCATTTCACCCAAGGTGCTCAAGCGGGCAACGTGCGCCAACTCTGCCTGGTGCGCACGATTACGTTCTTCGGCCTCGATCAGATCGGTGATGTCGTGACCGGTAGAGATGAAATGGGTGATGGTGCCTTTTTCATCGCGCAGCGGGCTGATGGTTTTCTGTTCGTAGTAGAGATTGCCGTCTTTCTTGCGGTTGACCAGAATGCCGCGATACACATCGCCTTTGCCGATCACTTCCCAGAGTTCGTCGTAGAATTTCCTGTCGTGCAGTCCCGAACGCAAGAAGTAGGTCTTCTGCCCGATGGCCTCTTCCTTGGTATAGCCGGTAAGATTCTCGAAGGCGGGATTGACATACTCGATATAACGGTTGCGGTCGGCGATCATGATCGCATCGGCGGTGCGTTCCAAGGCACCGGACAGCTTGCGCATCAGCGCGTCCGCGCGCTCGCGTTGAAACTCGCTGCCGACCCAGCGCGACATCAGCCTGATCAGTTCGCTGTCTGCCGAATTGAAAGGTCGTTCACGCGATGATTTGCTGAAGAAACAAAGCGTACCTTGGATACCGTCCTCAATCTGGATACAGGTGCCGATATAGGCACGATGGCCGGACGCGCGGTAGGCTGGATGCTCATGCCAGTCCTGATGGGCCGCGTCGGCCAATGCCAGGGGTTCGGATGAACACAGCGCAATGCCGCAATAGGTGTTTTTGAGCGGATGTATGCTGCCGACGGCATAGATGTGATCGTTGCCGACCGAGCGGACAACGCTCAATTCATCGCCGTCGATTCGCGTCAGGATGCCGATCGGCAGCCTGAATTGTTCGCAGCCCAGGCGCAGCACCTCATCGAGCTTCTCTTCCAGACTGAGTGATTCCGACGAGGTGATTTCGTGGAACCGACGAAGCAGTACGGCATGATGACGTAGCTCCTCTTCGGCCCGCTGACGCTCTTGTTCGGCCTCGACCCGCGAAGTCACGTCTTGCAGGATCAACATGAAACCGCGTTGGCCGGTGCGGTAAGCCAGTGGCGCCAGCGTAATCTCGACAAAGCACTTGCCCGTTTGCCCGTCACTGAGCTGGAACACATCGCTGAATGGCTGCACCTGCCCTGTCGCACACTGTTTTTGCAACTCGGCCAGGCGCGCGCGTTCGTCGTCGGGAAAGAAACGGGTAAGCGGTTGGCCCAGCAGGCGTTGCTCACTGCAGGCCAGGATGTTCTGGGCCTGGCGGTTCAGCGTGATCACGGTGCCGGCGAGATCGACTGTCATGACACCGACCGGGGCATGATCGAGCAGACGGTCGAGATAATGGGTTGCCTCGGGCTGCTGTAGCGGCAACTTTTCCAAGCGGATCTGTGCGGTGGACAAGGTGTTGCGATGGCGTACACGTTGACGACGGCGACTCACCGCTTGGCGAAGGGTGGCCGGCAGAATATCGATATCGTCAGTCGACCAGGCAATCACTTCGTTGCCCAGGAACGGGCTGAACATAAGAATGCGTTTGAGCTCTTCGCTGCCCGTCGGCGGGCTGAGGATCATGACGGGTATCAGTTTGTCATAGGCGTGGATCCGCTGCGCCACCCGGACGGCGTCTTCGACGTCCATGCTGATGACGATAGCGTCGATTGGGACGCCACCGTTTTCCATATGGTCGAACAACTGGGAAGGATCACCCGACGCGGCGATGGTGAAATCCGGTAAGAGATGCTGGTCGAGCTGTCGTCGTAGCTCGTCGCTCAATCCAACGAAACCGATCCGTCCGGTTGGTTCGGCGGTGACGGCGTGAAGTGGGCACATGGTCGGACCCGATCAGTCGGCCAGCAGGGGCTGACCCAATAATGCCCGCCCGATCCATACGCGCAATATATCCGTGGTGGGGGACATCAGGTGGCAGGCCCGGGCATCCCTCAACATCCTGTGTAGTTTTGAGCCTTTGCGATAACCGATGCCACCATTCAGCGTCATCGATTCGTTGACCAGCATGACCACGCAGTCGGCGACCTCGGCCTTGGCCGCCATGACGGAGATCAGGGCATCGGGTTCACCGGTGTCGAAGCTTTGTGCCGCGTGATAGATCAGCCGTCGTGTACGTTCGACTGCGGACCACAAAGACGCCAGGCGATGTTGCAGTACCGAAGACTGCGCAAGATTGGTGCCGGTATGCGCGTGGTAGCGACGCGTCATATGTTTGCGCGCCTCGTCCAGCGCCGAACTGGCGACACCCAGAAAAGTGCCGCCCATCGCTACCAGGAAGTGCGGCATGATGACGTTGAAGGTGTACCAGATCTGATCGCCTTCGTTACCGAGCAGGTTGGTGCGCGGGACCTGTACACCGGGAAGCTCCATACAGCGTGAGGAATTACCGCGCATGCCGAGACCATCCCACGGGGCACCCCAATAAATATCCGGTGTATCCTTGTCGACGATGACGCAGGAGAACTGGCCGATTGGGGCGTCGGGATCGGCGGCGACCGCGGATACCACGTAGGAGTCGGCATAGCCTCCGTTGGTTACGAAAGTTTTGGTGCCGGTCAGTCGGTAGTGCTCGTCGTCCAGCGCTTCGAGCGAGGTCTGCGGTAGATAAAAATGGGCACCGGTGCCGGCCTCGCTGAGCGAGAGGGTGGTGATATGCCGGCCCTCGCAGATCGGGGCGAGATAACGTTCCCGCTGATCGCCGGTGGCATTGGCTGCGATCACCGAGGTACCGACCGAATGCATCCCGAAGCAGATCGCCGTGGATGCACATTCCCTGCCGAGGATCTCGCAGACCCGGGTCAGGGCATACAGCCCGCAGCCTTTGCCGCCGAATTTCTCCGGCGCGACCAAGCCACCGAAACCGGCCTGCTGCATGGCGCGCAGACCGTCGGCCGGCCAACGCGCGAGTTCGTCGGTCTCGGCGCTCTGCGGTGCCACGGTCCCGGTGGCGATTTCTTGTACCTGAGCCAGAATGGTGTCGAGATCACCACCGAACATCCCGCGCTCCTCGCCGCTTTGCCTATCTGGCAAGGATAGAATACCCGAGGGCGGGGTTTCCGCCCCCGGAGTGAACTTGACACGATTGACCTGTTGCTTGGCCAAGCCTGCTCAGTGATGATCGATTAACGAAAAGGTGCGCACTTTATCGACGGGTTCGATTCTGTTGGCGTGCGTACCGACCAGACAATTGCCACCACGATCACAGCCCCAGATGTGGTAAGCCTTGAAGTTGTGCAGATCCTCCGGGAGTTGTTCACGATGAGGCATCTCTTTGGCAATCAGACGTTCGGTCGAATTGCTCGACCGCAGGTCGTCACGAATGCGGGTCAGTTCGCTCTGGAGTTCTTCGGCGCTCTCACCGCTCCATTGGCCAACGGTGCGCCCGGTATTGGTTTTGATCTCATTGCTCATTGTTCGGATACCTCGCCTGTCAGAATCGTTCCGCGATCAGTCGCAGGACGGGCTTGGGTATGACCCAGTTGCTGCCTTGCTTCTGTTCTTGCACCGCGATCAGCAGGTCGTCGCGGGAGAACTCGCAACCGTGTTCAGCCGCCAGGGCGAGATAAAGATCGATGAAACTGTCTTTATCCGGTGTCTCGCTGAGTTTGTCGTACAACGAGGCATCCTGCTTGATGATTTCCCCCAATTGTCTGATTGCCTTTTCGAACGGGCGGGCCTTCAGATCTCTTTCCAAGGCAGACTCTAACATTGCATTTTTCCTCCGGTAGCTGATTAGATGGTCGCGCTGCCGGATGTCTTCGTATCCTGCAGGCCGACGGGCAGGCAGAGCGATCCGGATGTCGCGCTGATATCAGGCTAAACCGTGGTGGCAATGAGGATAACCGGAGTGTCTACGTTCGGTTATCCGTAGTTCTACGGTATTGCTTAGGGGTTGCGCTCTTCAGCGCAACGTGAACCGGATGCCGAGGACGGTCAATCCAAAAGCGGAAAAAAGGAATGACTCGGGGCTGCGCCGCTCCTTGTCGAACCATAAGAGGGTTCTTATCGGATCCGCCAATCACGACCCGAAATACAAAAAGGCCCCAACAAGGGGCCTTTTTGTAGTTGGCGGAGAGGGGTGAGCCATGACCGTTATGCCAGTGGCATAACGCAGCATGGTGAACGACCGCCGAAGGCGGGCCGGACGGTCACCGACCTCGACGACAACGAAAAGCCCGCAAAAGCGGGCTTTTTTAGTTGGCGGAGAGGGGTGAACTACGACCGTTATGCCAGTGGCATAACGCAGCGTAGTGAACGACCGCCGAAGGCGGGCTGGACGGTCACCGACCTAGACGACAACAAGAAAGCCCGCAACAGCGGGCTTTTGGAGTTGGCGGAGAGGGAGGGATTCGAACCCTCGGTACGCTATTAACGTACACACACTTTCCAGGCGTGCTCTTTCGACCACTCAGACACCTCTCCGGAACTGCATTCGGGCGTATGGCACGAGCGGCCAACAGGCGCGCGAAAACAAGGCGCCGAAGGGTAAACCAGACCGCTCGGGGACGCAACCGGGAACGCCCGAGACGGCAGACTCAGAGGTGATGGCTAACGTGGGCGCGTAGGACGTTTTCCATCAGGTGACGAAAATCCTCGCCATGCACGTGGATCAGATGTTCGTGATCACCGGATTCGAAGTACACCTCAGGCTGCTGAATCAACGCCGGATCGACAACGACATCCACCCCGTAAGGCTCACCAAGCGCTGGAATGGCTCCGCGTTCGCAGTCCGAAAAAGTGGCTTCGATTTCGTCCTCGGGCAAGATCTCCAGGCTTCGTGCCATCATCTGGTTCAGCCGATCCAGTTCCAAGCGATGTGTCGCCGGAATGACGGCCAGCAGATAACTATGGTCGTCGCCCAACAAAACCGGCTTGGCGACTTGATCACCCGGTACATGCGCAGCCTCGGCGGCACGCATTGCCGAATCGGTGTGTGGATGCTCGACTACTTCATAAGCAATGTTGCGGCTGTCCAGATAATCCTGGAGCGTCGTCGCGACCCCCATTGCTGATTCCTCCCATTATTTGGTTTCAACCAGGCTTTCGCCCTGCCAGCGACATACTCCTGAAGCCACACATCTCCCACCGCGAAACCTTCCAAACAAGACGCGAGGCTTTGTCGCTCAACTGAAGTATAGTCAGCACTGCGTTTACTAAGGAGTACCCGAAAAGCATGAAAAACAGCGCAAAGCGCAGGAAATCCGTCCCCACCCTTGCCGATTTGGCCGATCGCCACCAGCTCTACGAGCTTTCGGTGCAATGTGCAGAGGGCGAAATCGATTTCGTCGACGAAACTTTCAGGCGCCTCCGCAAACGCAAGGCAAGACTGTTACGCGAGGATTTCTGTGGTACCGCCAATGTCTGCTGCGAATGGGTAAAACGCGGTAACAAGCGAGAAGCGATCGGAATAGACCTCGACCCCGAAGTCTTGAACTGGGGGCGCGAACACAACCTGGGTCAACTTAAAAAGACTCAGCGCGAGCGCATCACATTGATGGAGCAAAACGTCCTCACTGCCAAGACCGAGCGGCCCGACATCATCTCGGCGATGAACTTCAGTTACTGGCTATTGCAGGATCGCGCACTGGTGAAACGCTATTTCAAACAGGTGCATGCCGCACTCAAAGATGACGGCATCTTCTTTCTCGATGCCTATGGCGGTTACGACAGCCATAAAGAAATCGTCGAGGAACGCGAGATCGACGACGGCGGCGACGGTTTCACCTATATCTGGGAACAGGCCGAGTTCAACCCTATCAGCCACAAGCTGATCTGCCACATTCACTTCGCCTTTCCCGACGGTTCGGAGATGCGCAACGCTTTCAGCTACGAATGGCGTCTTTGGACCCTGCCCGAAGTGCGTGACCTGCTGGATGAAACGGGATTCAAGAACGTCACCGTGTATTGGCAGGGTTGGGATAGCGAGGGCGAACCCGACGGCGATTTCAGGCCGACAAACAATGCCGATGCCGATGCCGGCTGGATTTGTTACTTGACCGCGGAGAAGTAATCCAACACCAGGCGCCCGCACGAGCGACTGCGGGCCATGTCCTCGATTATCGGAACAATTCGCGCAACTTGTCGTCGAGCTTTTCTTTCACCTTGTCCTCGACCTTTTGTTGCAATTCTTGTTTCTTCTCTTCCAATTGGGCTTTGGCCTTCGCGCTCAACGCAGCTTCCAGGTCCGGTTTGTAGCTGGGCTTGGCCAAAGGCCCTTTGATTCTCACCGGGATAGGAAGACCGGCCAACTCGTCGCGCCCCCTACCGCCCTGCCCTTCGAGCGAACCGACCAGCTCGGTGATCACCAGATAGTCGATGGCATCCCGCGGCAAATCGACCTCGCCATTGCCTTCGATACGCAGCAAGGGCGACTTGGCCTGCAAATCACGATTCTTGATCACCCCATTGGCCATGGTCAACGAACCGCTGAGCTCGCTGAAATCGGTTTGTCCCGCTGTACCGGTCGATTCGTCACCACCGCTCAAACCAAGGGTCTGACTGCCCTGGCGGATGATCTGTGCGATGTTTACACCCTTGACCGCGCCATCACGGAAGGCAAAACGCGATGTACCGTTCAGGCTGCGGCGAATCTCCGGCTCCGTGAGACCGACCATACTGACATCGGCATGCCATTCACCTTTTCCGATCAGACGATCCTCACCAACCACGTCGGCGAGTAAAGGACCGACCTGGATACCGGTCAGATGCTTCTTCGCCGACACCTTGGGCTTTTTACCCTTGGCGTCGAGTACCACACTACCTTTGAACTTCCCCTCATAGACATCCGCAGCCACCGGATCGATCTTAAGCACCCCCTTTTTCGATACCAGCCTGGTACTGAAGTTGCTCATTTTTGCATTGTTGATCTTCAGACTGCCGATTTTGAACTCGGCCACCAGGTCCAAGGTGCGCAATGCCGCGAATGGGTCGTTGGCCTGTGCCGCCGGACCGGCGGCCTGCCCGCCCTCGGCGGGCTGCGCGGCAGGCGCGGGTGTTACGGTTTCCGGTGTGGGCGGCGGCATATAGCGATCGAGATCGATCCGATCGAGCTCGAGTTCGGCGCGCACTACCGGTGCAGAAGTGTCGAGCACGTGCAGATAACCTTCGATGTTGGAATCATCGAGCCCGAAACTCAGCGGGTCGAGTTTCAATGCCCCATCAGCGTAGGCAAACACGAGATCGCCCTTGGCTTTGGTCAACGCATCGGGGTCGCTTGTCTCAATCGGACGCGCAAACATGGATGCCAGGGTTTTGAGATTGGTCTCGGCAACGTTGAGGCGCCCCTTTACGGCCGGTTTGGTCTGCAGGGCGGTGACCGACAGTTCGCCAGTAGCCGATAACGCCGGCCCGGTGAATGCAAGCGTGTCGATACGCAGCTTATCGGCCTTGGTATCGACCACCAGATCGGCCTTCAGGCTCAAATCGGCACCACCGGCAGGCAAACCCTCGCCGCTTGCGCTTAAATCGAGCACCAAACCCGATATCCGATACACCGCCAACGCGGCATCCGTGGCGACCTGCGCTCGCAGCACCGTGACCAGCTCCATGGCGGGCTTGTTACTGGTAAAGGTCACACCGGCCTCAACAGGCACGGTCGCACCCGGAACCAAGCTGCCGGTCACCAGGCGCACACCGTCGAGCACCATCTTCTGACCGGATTGCCGATCGTCCCACGACAATCTGGCGTCCTCGATCTGAATACCCTGCACGCTCAGAGCCAGCCCACCACCGGCATCTCCACCGGTCGCCGGTGCCGGATCGGCGGATGGCGCGTCATCCTCGGGTGCCGCCAAGTCCTGCCAGTTGGTCTTACCCTCAGCATTCTTCTCCAGATTCAGCTTCAGCCCTTCGAGCACCAACGTGTCGACTTCGACCCGACTGCTGAGTAACGGCACCAACTTCACCTTGAGGCCGAGTTGTTCGATCTCGGCAAAAGGTTGATCAGAGAATCCCGGCGCATTACCGACTCTTACACCACCGGTCTCGATGCCCAGCCAAGGAAACACCGATAGCCCGAGGTCCTGTTCGATCGCCAGATCACGTCCAAGCTTTTGCTCGGCGGTCTGAACGATCTGAGCCTTGTAGTCGTTCGGATCGATCACCATCGGCAGGATCACCACCGCGGCAACCACCAATACCACGATCAGGACGACCAGGCCGAACAGCCATTTAAACAGCGATGCCATACCCTTGCTCCTCCGATCGACGGCGTGATGGTTTGCGGTAACGACCTAATCGGCGGCGACCTTCGTCGCCGATCACATAGATACCGTTCAAGCGACCTTGTGTTCGTAGAGATGGACGTCGCGTTGAGGATACGGAATACCGATACCGGCGTCGTCGAGCCGCAGCTTGACCGATTCGGTGGCATCGAAGTAAACACCCCAGTAATCGGCCGTCTTCGTCCAAAGCCGCATAACCAGATTGACGCTGTTGTCAGCCAATTCAGACACCGCTATCTGGGGTTCCGGATCGGTCAGCACGCGTTCGTCTTTAGCCGCAATGTCATTGAGAATGCGTTTCACCTCGGCCAGATCGGCGTCGTACGACACACCCACCGTTAGGTCGACACGGCGCGTTTCCTTGGTCGAATAATTGATGATGTTGTCGTCCAGTAGTTTGGCGTTGGGCACGATGACCGTCTTGTTATCGCCGGTACGCAGGGTCGTCGTGAAAATTTGAATGCTTTCGACAATACCGGCGACACCGGCACCCTCGATGAAATCGCCCACTTTGAACGGACGGAACATGATCAACAGAAAACCGGCAGCGAAGTTCGACAACGAACCCTGCAGTGCCAAACCGATCGCCAAACCCGCGGCACCGAGTATGGCGATGAAGCTGGTGGTCTGGATACCGAGCTGCCCGAGCGCGGCAACGATGACGAATGCCAGCAAGGCCACGTAAACGATACTGCCTACGAAACCGATGATGATGGGGTCGGCCTTGCCCTTGGCCATTACCTTGTTGACCAGCTTGCGTGCCCAACCGGCCAGGATCCGGCCGACGATCAGAATGGCCAGCGCGGCGAGCACTTTGAGTCCGTACACCGCCAGTAGCTCTTGTATCTGGACCATGATCTGTTCTGTGTGTTCCATTGCGTTTTACCTTGTCAGCACTTTATTGAAGAATAAGTTTTATATGTTGTTAATTCGTGAACACGGTCTTGAGAATGTCCGTGGTTCGGGCCACCGGATTCTCGCGGATACGTTTCTCTTCAGCGGCCAGTTTGAGAAACAAGCCGTCCATCGCCTTGTCGGTGACATAGCCATCGAGATCCAAAGACCGGGTGTCAAGCAAACCACCCAGGCCACCGAGCATACCGCCGGCTTCCGCCTGCAGGGATTTATAGGCCGCGGTTGCACCGGCATTGTCGGTTGCGCGCGAGACAATCGGCAAAATCGCAGCATGCAATGATTCACCGGCACGCGCGCGCAGGAAACGGGTCGCCGCTTCGTCTCCCCCGGACAGGATGCCACGCACGTCATCCAAGGTCATCTGACTCACCGTTTGTTGGACGATCGCCAACGTCTCCGGAATCGCTTCCTCGGCGGCGCGATTGATGGTGGTTTCGAAAGTATCGACATAGTGGCCCTGACCGGCCGCACGCAACCCCTTCGCCACACTGCCGAGCATGCCGGGCAGCGGGATACGCACACTCACGTCGTTCAGATAGCCACCCTCTCGGCCCAGCAGCGCCACTGCACGCTCGGCCCCGATACGCAGCGCATCCCGCAATCCGGCGCCGATCTGTGCATCGCTGAGCCCGGGCGAGACCGCATCGGTCGACTTATCGGAAAGGTTGTCGAGAATACCACCGGCCGACTTGAACAAATCGTCTAACCCGGCGTGTGCAATACCCGCGCCGAACATGAGTCCCAACGTGAGAACAAAGACCTTTGTTTGTAAGTGCATTTTGCCACTCGACGACTGCGGTATGGCATTGGTACCACGATTTAGGCCGCGAAACCAAGCATCCGGTGCGACCCTTATTCGAAAAAAGCGAAGTGGTTAAGATGTCAGGCGGAATCGCGCTGACCGTGCAGACGGGTGATGAGTTGGGCCTCGCTCTCACTCAACCCAAGTTCGTCGACCAAACGACCGACACCCGCGCCTTGCTGCACGAGTCGAATCGCATGGCCGTACGGAGGATCGTCGACCTGCTGAATTTCGTAAGTTTCCTGGCGCTCGGCGAGTACCTTCTCGCGCGCCTCCAAACGCTGCATACGTTTGTCCATACCCACCGCACCTGCGGTGAGTCCGCTGATACTCTGACGAACCAGTTCGAGCTGACGCTCCAGGTTCTGCTCCAGCGCTTCTGAACGGTTTTTCTCAGCACGCAAGCGCCTGTTCAGCGCAATCACCGCGAACAGGGCGATCAGCCCAAGCAGGAGGGCCGCACCCGCCAAGATCAGCGCGACATCGAATTCAGGCATATTCGTCTACGTGCGGCGGCCCGTCCGACACAGGCCGATCGCGTTTATCCGATTTCGGCTTGGCGGGAGGTGCAGGCGCACGCTTTTTGCGCCCGGCATCGCGCGACCGGGTCAACGGCGTAATCCTACCGATGTTGTCCGATTGCTTAATGCCGCCCGCCATAAGCCTTGATCAGAAATTGGCCATTTCAGACCATTCTTCCTCGGTGAGTAGCTTGTTCAAATCGACCACGATCAGAAGATCCTCGTCGCGACTCGCCACGCCTTGAATGTAGCGCGAACTTTCCTCGTTGCCGATATTCGGCGCCGAATCGATCTCGGACTGACGCAACTCGACCACCTCCGCCACGCTGTCGACCAAAATACCGACAACCTGCTCCTCGGATTCGATAATCACGATACGGCTCGAATCGTCGACCTCGGTAGTCGGAAGACCAAAGCGAGTGCGTGTATCGATAACGGTAACGACATTGCCGCGCAGATTGATGATACCCAGCACAAAACCGGGCGCACCGGGGACCGGGGCGATCTCGGTCACGCGCAATACCTCTTGAACCTGCATCACGTTGATGCCATAAGTCTCGTCCTTGAGCCGGAAAGTCACGAACTGAATCACCGGATCGCCGGCCGAACTGTCTACCGCAGTATTACTCATTTTTCATAGTCTCCGTTTTCGCCTTCGGAGTGCTGTCAAAAGCTTGTCTCCGAACACGGTTTATGTAGTTGAAGCACTATCCGTGCCTAATTCTTCGACCGATCACCTCGGCATCCAATAATCCGCACATATGGTCCACCAGCAAACCGGATAGCCATGGCTGCCCGGCCGCCCGTCGCCAGCGAACCTGATCGGCGGTAACCACTACCGCCTCTTCCACCGCATCACAGGCGATCGCCTCACGCCCGTCACCGATCACCAACAGATAGGCCGGATCGGGACACGCCGTCCGCAAGCCCAGCAATAAGCCCAGATCGGCCACCACCACGGACTCTTCGCGGTAGCGTGCCACACCGCGGTGCCAAGCCGGCTGTGCCGGCACCTGGGTGAGGCGATCCGGTATTCGCGTCACGCTGCACATCAGAATCAGCGGTATCGCAAAACGCAACTCACCGATTCGAAACAACAGCACACGAAAAGGCTCTCGCGCCCACGCCGGCATCTCGCCGTGATGCTGGGTTTCGCCGGACTCATCGTTAGTTAGCGGCGCATCGCTCGCAGGGTTGAGGGATGTTTTCGGTGGGGGAGAATCGGCGACCTCGTGTGGTGCCGGTTCCAATGGTTCGGAGGGTTCGAGCTTGGTATCCGGGTCAGCGGCAGGCGGTGCCGAAGGCGTCTCGCGTCCATGCTCGGGAACCTCCGCGAGCAGCGACTCCAGCAGATTACCGAGTGCGGCATCGTGCTCGACCAAACGCGTGGGCCTGGTGCGCTCGTCTTTCACTTAACCGACCTCGCGCGAATCGGCAGCCGGACGCTGCACCAGCATTTCGAGCAAACGCGCATAGGCCTGCACGCCACGCGCCCCCGGATCGTATATCGCGGGCGGCAGCCCGACCCGACTCGCCTCGCGAAAGCGGGTATCGATGGGAATGATGCCGTCCCACAGATCTTCAGCGTGATCGCGCCGCAGCACCGCCAAACTGTCGTGTGAGGCCCGCGTGCGCCGATCGAAAAAGGTCGGCACGACGACGACGTCCAGCGGCGTCGGGCGAGCCCGCGTCACCATGCTTAACGTATGACGTAAACGCTCCAAACCCTTGAGCGCGAGAAACTCGGTTTGTACCGGCACGATCAGACGCTCACACGCCGCCAGCGCATTGATCAGCAGCACGCCGAGCACCGGCGGACAATCGATGACGATGTAATCGAAATGCGCTTGTAAATCGTTTACCGCCCGTTTCAGCACGAGCCCGAGTCCTTCCAAACGACCGGACTGCCGATCCAAGGTCGCCAATGCAATGGCCGCCGGGATCAGGCTCAAACCCTCGGTACCGGTCTCGCACACCAGCGACAACGGATCCGCATGGCGTTTCTCGGCCGCCGCTTCGAACAGGGTGTAACTGCTTTGTTCCAGGGAATCGGGATCGAGCCGGAAATAGCTGGTCAGGGAGCCATGTGGATCGACATCGATCATCAGGGTGCGAAAACCCCAGGCCGCCAGCAGACCGCCCAGGGCGACGGTGGTGGTAGTCTTACCGACCCCTCCCTTCTGGTTGGCGACCGCCCAGACCCTCACGGGACCTGAACCTCGACTGCCGGCCCTTCTGCCCAAGGGACTTCATGATCGATGACCGGCTCGGCCTCTCGCTGCTTGGTCAGCACCACCACGGTTACTCGGCGGTTCGCGGCGCGTCCCTTCTCATCGGCGTTCTCGGCGATCGGGCGATGTTCGCCGAGACCGACGGCAGCCATTCGCCAAGGCTCGACACCCTGACGGGCGAAAAAGTGCACCACACTGGCCGCACGTGCTGCTGAAAGCTCCCAGTTCGAAGGGAACTCCGACGTGGCGATGGGAACATTGTCGGTATGGCCCTCGATCTGCAGATGACTCGGAATGCGCACCAAGGTCTTGGACAATTCACGCAAGGCGCGCAGCGCCATTGGCGACAGACGAGCTTCACCCGACCCGAACAACATTTTCTCCTTCATCTCGATTTCGATGCGATCACCGGTGAAAGTGACCTTGAGCAGATCCCGGTCCACATAGTCCTGTAAGGAAATCGCGATTTCGTCGGCGATACGCTGGGCCGAACCGTCCTCCTTGAAACGCTCGTTTTCTCCCAGGCCTCCTTCACCCGCCCCCTGCTCGGTCGCGGACGCGGGCGACGGTGGCGCCTCGACAATGTTCTCCGGATCGGTCTCGCCGACGGCATCCGACCGCTCCGGTGCCAACGGCCCCTCGGGTAACACCAGAACCTCGCGCGGTCGCTCGCCGACCTGGATGGGTTCGTCGGCGCTCGGCGTCGCCTGGAATATCGCATTCAAACTCTCGGACAAAACCCGATACTTACCCTCGTTCACCGACGAAATGGCATACATGACGACGAAAAACGCGAACAGCAAGGTGATAAAGTCGGCATAGCTCACCAACCAACGTTCCAGGTTTTCGGGTTCTTCTTGGCGACGACGTCGTCTGGCCATGCGTCACCTCAACGCAGAAAGCCCTGCAATCGGCTTTCGATCTGACGCGGATTCTCGCCTTCCGAGATCGCGACCAGACCCTCGATGATCAATTCACGGTAGTGGGTTTCCTCCAATACATAAATCTTCAGCTTAGCCGCCATCGGCAACAAGAACAGGTTCGCCAAGCCAACGCCGTAGATGGTGGCCACGAACGCGGTTGCGATACCGCCACCCAATTTGGATGGATCGGACAGGTTCTGCATCACATGAATCAAGCCCATCACCGCGCCGATGATGCCGATGGTCGGCGAATAACCGCCCATCGCTTCGAGCACCTTGCTGGCTTGCAGATCGAAACGCTCGCGACTATCGAGTTCAACCTCCAGCGTGTGCCTGATTTCATCCGGTTCATTGCCGTCGACCAACAACTGCATGCCTTTACGCACGAACAGATCGGATTCCTCCTGTGCCACGGCCTCGAGCCCCAGCAAACCATCCTTACGGGCAACCCGACTCCATTCGACCAACTTCCCGATCGTCGCATCAAGCGGGTGTTTGGGAGGGATGAACACCATGCCCAGCATGCGCATGGTGCG
Organism: Chromatiales bacterium; assembly: GCA_028280505.1. Lineage (GTDB taxonomy): Bacteria > Pseudomonadota > Gammaproteobacteria > Chromatiales > Chromatiaceae > Thiosocius. The sequence continues at coordinate 59,648 of JANQLO010000038.1, forward strand.
TAAAAACAGGTTAAGCGGGGTTTGTAGAAGCACCGCCCCGATGGTGCCGCCCAGTACGATAATCATCGCCGGGCCATTGGCCAGCATCTCCAGGTGACCGCCTTCGAGCCAGTTGCCGCCGAGTATGGCGGCGAAGGCCACAACGACACCAAGAAAGCTCAAATAGTCCATGGTTCATGCCAACCCGGACAGGGCGCCTCCAATCTCCTCCAAAGGCAGAACCCGATCGGTATAACCCGCTTTGGCCACCGAGTAAGGCATACCGTATACGACGGAAGTCGTCTGGTCCTGACTCCAAACCGTCGACCCGTTCTCTTTCAACAAGCGCGCACCTTGCGTACCGTCTGCGCCCATACCGGTCAACACCACACCGAGCACACCTTCTCGCAAGGCGCGCGCGGCCGAGGTGAACATCAGATCGACGCTTGGTTTGTAGATATGATTACCACCGGGACCCACCTTTACCTGCAGTTGCTTACCACGTAGCTCGACCTCGGTCTGCATGCCTCCCGGCGCGATCAACACCTGGCCCGGACGAAGAAAATCGCCATCGGCGGCGAGCTTGACCCTGATCGTACAGACGGTATCCAGACGTTCGGCAAAGGTTGCCGTGAATTCCGCCGGCATGTGAACCGCAGTCAATATCGGATACGGATAGTTGGTCGGCAGCTGTGCCAAGACTTTTTGAATCGCTACCGGACCGCCGGTCGATGCCCCAATCAACACCAGCTTGGGTGCGGACATACGCCGCCCGCTAGACCGCACGACCGGCGGCGGTGCGGGTTTGACAGTCGGCGCATGCATGCGGGTCGCCTGGCGCCGCGAACGCTTACTGCGCGCGATGCTGATCACCCGATCGCTCAGACTGGTGCCCGATCCATTGCCGTCGGCGGACCCTTGCAGACCACCCTGCTTTGCAAGGAAGTCGACCGCGCCGGCATCCAATGCCTCCATGGTCGAACGCGCACCCTCGCGCGTGAGTGCGGAGAACATAATGATGTTGGTTGGATTGTCGCGCATGATTTCGCGCACCGCGGAAATGCCGTCCATCAACGGCATCGCGACGTCCATGGTGATCAAATCGGGCTTTAAACGTGCGGCCATATCGACCGCCTCACGGCCGTTGACCGCTTCGCCGGTTATGTCGATCTCGCCGGTGCGTTCGAGTTCCTGTCGGATTCGCCTACGAAAGAAAGTGGAATCGTCGACAATCAGCACCCGGACTTTTGCCACCATGTTTAATCCAGGACTACGTCGATCTCGTCCTGCCTCCCCTGATTCGTGCTTAGTAACGACGCGCGTATTTGCGCATCAATCCGGGTACATCGAGGATCAAGGCAATTTTGCCGTCGCCGGTGATCGTTGCACCGGCCATGCCCTCGAGCCCCTGCAACAACGCACCTAGGGGTTTGATGACGACTTCTTCCTGACCGATCAGAAAATCGACGACCAAGCCGACTTGCACACCGCCAACGTTCACCACCACGACATGACCGTTGTGATCACCCTCTTTGGTAGTGAAACCGCCCTTGGTAACCAGCCAATTACTCAGATAGAACAACGGCAATGCGCGATCGCGTACACGAATGGTCAGCTGACCATCGACAGTATTCGTACGTGAGAGATCGAGATTGAAGATTTCAACCACGCTGGCCAACGGCAGCGCGAACGGTTGCTGACCCAGGATCACCATGAGCGTCGGCAGAATCGCCAAGGTCAACGGTAGCTTGACCGTAATCTTGCTACCCTTGCCCCGTACCGAGTCGATCTCTACCGAACCGTTCATCTGCGCGATCCGGGTCTTGACGACATCCATGCCTACACCGCGTCCCGATACGTCGGAAATCTCGGTCTTGGTGGAAAAGCCCGCCTGGAAAATCAGATTGTAACAATCCTTGTCCTCGAGACGTGCCGCTGCATCCTCGTCCATCATGCCTTTTTCGACCGCTTTACGTCGCAACACATCGGCGTCCATACCTTTGCCGTCGTCTTCGATCGACAACAGAATATGATCGCCTTCCTGCGCCGCAGAGAGAATGACGTTGCCACGCCGTGGCTTACCGGCACGCTCGCGGTCTGCGGGCGCCTCGATGCCGTGATCGACGGCATTGCGCACCAGATGCACCAGCGGGTCGGCTAGGGCCTCGACCAGGTTTTTGTCGAGATCGGTATCTTCACCATGCAACACCAGATCGACTTCTTTCTTCAGGTTGCGTGCGAGATCGCGTACCACGCGCGGGAAACGGCCGAACACCTTCTTGACCGGCTGCATGCGGGTTTTCATCACCGACAGTTGCAGATCGGCGGTGACGACATCGAGATTGCCAACGGCGTTGGCCAACTCTTCGTCGGCCATGGTCGACTTGAGGGTCGCGAGGCGATTGCGGACCAATACCAACTCGCCGACCATGTTCATGATATCGTCCAGACGTTGGGTATCGACTCTTACCGTGGTCTCACCCTGGGTTGCCTTGGCGACACCACGTGATGCCTCGGCGGTCGGTTTCTTGTCCGCGGCAGGCTTGTCATCGGCCTTGGGTGCCGGAGCCGCTTTGGGTTTCGGTTCGGGTTTGGGCTCGGGCTTTGCTGCCGCCTGTGGCGCCGTCGATGGGGCAGGCGCAGCGGGTGCCGCTGCCGAGGCGGCTTGGTCCGGCACGCCACCGTGTTTGCCCTTGCCATGCAACTGATCCAGCAAGGCCTCGAATTCATCTTCGGAGATTTCGTCACCGGCATTCACACTGGCAGCCGGCGCACTGGCAGGCGCGGCTTCCTCGGCCGGCTCGTGCGGCACACCGCCATGCTTGCCCTTACCGTGTAGCTGGTCCAGCAATGCCTCGAATTCTTCTTCGGTGATATCGTCGCCACCCGGCGCTTTGCCACCTTCGGCGGCGGCGACCGGCTCTTGTACCGGCTCGGGCTCAACCTGCGGCTCGGGTTCCGGCTGCGGTTCGGGCTCCGGTGCCGGCGCGGCTTCTGCCACGGGTTGCGTCGCCCCGGTGTCACCACTGCCGTCGTCCGGCTTGGCAAGCCGCTCCAGATTGGCGATCAGTTCCGGATCGGCCGGCTCGGGCATCTCGCCATCACGAATCATGTCCATCATGTCGTTGACGACATCCAAGGCCTGCAGGATGGTGTCCATCAGGTGCGGCGTGACGCTACGTTGCCCCTGGCGGAGTACGTTGAAAACGTCTTCCGAATTGTGGCAGGTCTCCACCAACGGTGTAATGGCGAGAAAACCGGCGCCGCCCTTCACCGTATGGAAACCACGAAAAATGGCATTTAACAGATCACTGTCGTCCGGACGCTGTTCCAGATCGACCAGTTGTTCCCCAAGTTGTTCGACGATCTCCGAGGCCTCTACGAGAAAATCCTGGAGGATTTCGTCATCTGCATCGAGACTCATTATTAAAACCCTAGGCTTGAAAGCAGATCATCCACGTCGTCCTGGCTGGTGACCACGTCACCCTTGTCGACACCCGGAACGGCGGGACCCTGTGCGGTGGTATCGGGACCTTCCTGTCTACTCTTTTCCCTTGGCTTGGCGTGAGGGCCTGACAGGCGCACCAGTTCAACCAACTTGGTTTCGACATCTTTCACCAGATCGATCACCTTTCGGATGATCTGACCGGTGATGTCCTGGTAGCCCTGTGCTAACAGCACCTCCGACAGCTTGTCGTGCAGAGCATCGGAATTGGCCTGCGTGATTTCGAGAAAGTGCGACATTTCGCTAGTCAGATCGCGAAAGTCTTCCACCGAAAGCTGACGCGAATTGAATTTTTCCCATTGTTCGGATAGACGCCTTGCCTCGGCGCGCAACGAATCGGCAAGCGGCAAGCTGTCTTCGACCGCGCCCAAAGTCGTATTCGCAGCCTGCTCCGTCGTTGCGATCACATAACGCAAACGTTCAGCAGCGTCCGGTATCTCGTTCTGAGCAATGGAAACCAGATGTGCGTCGGCGACAAAGCTATTGATGGAGTTGTGTAACTCACGGGTTAAGCGTCCGATCTCCTGAAACAACAGGCTATCGGTGAAACCCGCCAACTCGGCAATCGCCGAGTCCGCATCGTCTTCATTGCCGGATTCAAGATGGGCGACCAGGCTTTTGGCCAAGGCCAATTTATCGTTCATTTGTTCTGCGGTTTCTGCCATGTCGAATCCTGTTAAGTCCTACGCGGCGACACGTTCGAATATCTTGTTGATCTTTTCTTCCAAGGTACCGGCGGTGAAGGGTTTCACCACATAGCCGTTCACCCCGGCCTGTGCAGCCTCCACGATCTGTTCACGCTTCGACTCGGCCGTTACCATCAGCACCGGCAACCCTTTGAGTTTGTCATCGGCACGCACGGCCTTGAGCAAATCGATGCCTTGCATGCCCGGCATGTTCCAATCGGTGACCAGGAAATCGAAATTCCCGGACTGCAGCATCGGCAACGCGGTTACGCCGTCATCGGCTTCTTGTGTATTAGTGAAACCGAGATCCCGCAGCAGGTTCTTGATAATCCGGCGCATCGTAGAGAAATCATCCACGATGAGGATCTTCATGTTTTTGTCCAAAGCGACCTCCGAACTTCAGATACTCAAGTCAATAGATGACCTGATTCAATTTGGTTCTTCCCGAATATCGGCATGTGAGCGAAAAACCGTAGGGCGTTTTTTCCTTTTTTTTCTCGCCTCAAAGTCCGTCTTCAGCCAGCCACTCCGATAGACGCGAACGTAGACGCAATGCGGCCTGGCTGTGAATCTGGCATACCCGGGATTCGCTGACGCCGAGCACCTGGCCGATCTCGCGCAGATTCAGCTCTTCGTCGTAATACAAAGCGATCACAAGGCGCTCCCTTTCGGGCAAACTGGCGATTGCATCGCCCAGTGCTTCACGGAAATGGTTTTTTTCCAAACCGCGTGCCGGACCGTCTTCGAGCAGATTACGCGGACGTGCCATGCTGCCCTCGGTCGGCACCACTTCGCCCACCTCGCTGAGCTCCTCGTAGCTGAAAATCCGCGCACCGGAAGCGTCCTGTAACACCTGGTGATAATCCTCGATCGACATACCGAGCGACTCGGCGACTTCGACGTCGCGTGCGTCACGTCCTTCGGTATTTTCGATCTCACGCATCGCATCGGCGACCATACGCGCCTTGCGATGAACCGAGCGCGGCGTCCAGTCGGAGCGACGTATTTCGTCCAGCATCGCGCCGCGTATACGAATACCCGCATAGGTCTCGAAACTGGCCCCCTGACTGGGATCGTAATTGCGACTGGCCTCGATCAAACCGATCATGCCGGCCTGAATCAGGTCTTCCGCCTGCACCGACGGTGGCAAACGATTCATGAGGTGATAAGCGATACGTTTGACCAAGGGCGCATGGCGCGTCACCAAGTCGTCAAACCCCTTCTCCTGTACTGCACCGTAAGTTGCAAGATTGCTCACAGCACTATCTCCCCGTAATCACTGGAATACTTGATCAGACGTTCGACGAAGAACTGGACCTGACCGTTAGCTCCCCCTGGTTGGGGCCATGTATCTATCTTTTTTGCCAGGTTGCGGAATACTTGGGCGATTCGGCTACGCGGAAACGCCTGTACCACCGGTCGTTGCGACCGAACCGCTTTGCGCAGGCTGTCATCGAACGGCACAGCCCCCATGAAACCGAGCGTTACATCAAGATAACGATCGGTGACTCGACACATTTTGTTATACAACTCTCGTCCCTCCTGAGCACTGCGAACCATATTCGCGAGGATACGAAAGCGCTGATGACCGTAGTCACGATGCAGCAGTTTGATAATGGCGTAGGCATCGGTGATCGACGCCGGCTCGTCGCATACCACGACGACGATTTCGTGCGAAGCGCGCGAAAAGCTCAGCACGGTATCCGAAATACCGGCGGCGGTATCGATGATCATCAGTTCGGTATCGCCCGCTACCTCACTGAAAGCACGAATCAGGCCAGTGTGTTCGGCCGTACTCAATTCGGCCAAGGACTGAACCCCCGACGCACCGGGGATCACCTTCATCCCCGCAGGGCCTTCGACCAATATTTCGCCCAGATTGCGCTCGCCACGCATCACATGCGACAAGTCGTATTCGGGATGCAATCCGAGCACCACATCGATGTTGGCCAGACCGAGATCGGCATCGAGCAACATCACTTTCTTGCCCATTTCCGCAGCGGCCACGCCAAGATTGACCGAGACGTTGGTCTTGCCGACACCGCCTTTGCCACCAGTCACCGCGACCGCTCTTATCGGACTGGGATTAACCATGCTTCTCAGTCCGCTAGCCTGATCAACACTGGAATCAAGCGTTAACATGTGCGTTGCTTCCCCCTAAGGCCAAGGCCAGATAGCCGGGATCGAGTTCGTTTGGGTTTTGTTGCAGCAATTCGGCCGCGCGTGTCACCAAGGGATGGGCACGTGCCACATGCAGATCCTCCGGCACACGCTGTCCGTCGGTGGCGAAGGCGATGGGCAAATCGGCTTGGACCAGCGCCGATAGCAAACCGCCGAGACTGGCCGCCTCGTCGAGTTTGGTCAGCACACAGGCATCCGGTTCGAAATCGGCAAACAGACGCAATGCACGCTGTACCGCGGCATTTTCGGTGGTCGCCGATAAGGTCAGCAGGGTAGTTAAACCGCGTCCCGCCGCGCGCAGGACGTCGCATTGGTCGGCGACCCGCTCATGTGCCGCGGCCATGCCGGCCGTATCGATCAGGATCAGACGACGATCACCGAGCAGGTTGAGCGCCTCGTCCATTTCTTCCGCATTGGTTGCCGGACGGACCGGCACATTCAGAATGCGGCCGTAGGTTTGCAACTGGTCTCTTGCGCCGATTCGGAAATTGTCGGTTGTGATCAGCGCGACGCTGCGATGGCCGTGGCAAAGTGCGAACTTGGCCGCCAGCTTGGCAATCGTCGTCGTTTTGCCGACCCCGGTCGGACCCACGAGCGCAACCACACCGCCATGATCGAGCAAATCGCTTTGTTCAACGCGCAATTCGCTGGCCAGAATGAACAAGGCCTTGCGCCATGCATGCTGCAAATCCTCGATATCGGCTACCCGTTCCGACAAACGGCGCGCCAGTTCCGGTGCCAAACCGAGACTCATCAGACGGCCGAGCAATTCTTGCGAATGGGGAGCACGCTGGCCCAGGTCGTACCAACTCAAACCGCTGAGTTCGGCCTGCATCCAGCGCCGCAGGCTTTGCATTTCGCGACGCATATCGGCTAGCGGATCGCTGTCGCCACGGCCCGTATCCTTGTCCGACGGGGCCCCTTCGCGCGCCGCGCTCTCAGCACCGGGAATACGTTGATCGACGGTGTCCGGGTTGAAATCATCCACCAGATCCACCGCGGCGGTGATCTCGACCCCGCCTTCCACCGATTTGTTGGACAGGATGACGGCCTCGTCGCCCAGGGCCTCGCGCACCATGCGCAGCGCCTGCCGCATATCTTGCGCTACGAAACGCTTGATCTTCATACCCAGCGATCCTCAGTTCACTCCGGGGACCGCGGTGAGGTCCCTCAGGCTTCGGTGGCGTTGCGGCCGATCGTGGCAATCACCTTGATCTGCCGGTTGTCCGGAATCTCGTTGTAGGAGAGAACTCGCATACCGGGGACGCTATGACGTGCAAACTTAGCCATCCAAGGGCGGATCACAGCGGCAACCAACAACACGCCTTCTTGTCCGCTCAGTTCCTGTTCCTTGGCCGTCTGCTGCATGGCGTTTTGCAGTTGTTCGAGCATTCCGGGCTCGACCCCTGCAGCGTCTTCTCCTGCATTCGCTAGGGTCTGCTGCAAAAGGCGTTCCAATCCTGGATCGAGTACGATAACGGGAATTTCTTCAATAGGGGCAACAACTTGCTGAACTATGGCCCGGGAAAGAGCGACCCTGACGGAAGCGGTCAAAGCGCCGGCATCTTGACTTTTGGTCGCTTGCTCCGCCAGGGTTTCGGCAATGGTCCGCATATCGCGAATCGGCACGCCTTCCTGCAGGAGGTTCTGTAACACCCGCAGAACCACGGCCAAAGGCAACAGTTTCGGCACCAGATCCTCGACCAGTTTGGGGGCGACCTCGGCCAGATTGTCGAGTAGCTTCTGCACCTCGTCATGCCCCAACAGTTCATGCGCATGCGTCTGCAACAGCTCGCTCAAATGGGTCGCAACCACGGTGCTCGCATCCACCACGGTGTAACCCATGGTCTGCGCCTGATCGCGTTGCGTACCCTCGATCCAGACTGCATCGAGTCCGAACGCCGGATCCTTGGTCGGGGTGCCGCGCAACTCGCCGAACACCTTGCCGGGATTGATCGCCAGTTCGCGATCGACGAAAACATCCGCTTCGCCGACCGGCACACCGTTCAAAGTGATGCGGTAGGCATTCGGTGACAAATCCAGGTTGTCGCGAATATGTACCGACTGCACCAGGAAACCGAGTTCCTGCGACAACTTTTTGCGCACCCCTTTGATACGGTTCATCAACTGACCGCCCTGCTCGCGGTCGACCAGGGGAATCAGACGATAGCCGACCTCGAGGCCGATAACGTCGACCGGCTGCACATCATGCCAAGTCAGCTCCCGCACCTCGCTCGGTTCTTCGACAGGCTGTACGGGTGCCGCCGTCGCTTCGGCAACGGCCTCGGCCGGCTGTTCACGGCGTTTCGCGACCATGTAGGCCAGACCGGCGATCGCCAAGCCGAGCATCATGAACACCATGTTGGGCATTCCGGGAATCATGCCAAGCAGCAGTAGAATGGCGGCGGTGATACCCAATGCGCGCGGGTTGTCGATCATTTGGTTCGACACCTGGCTGCCAAGATCCTCGGACTTCGACACCCGCGTGACGATGATCGCGGCCGAAGTGGCCAGCAACAGCGACGGTATCTGCGCAACCAGGCCGTCACCGATGGTCAGCAATGCATAGAAACGCATCGCGGTGCTGAAATCCAGATCGTGTTGACCCATACCGATCGACAGGCCACCGATGAGATTGATCAGCAGGATCAGAATGCCGGCGACGGCGTCGCCACGAACGAATTTCGAAGCACCGTCCATTGCGCCGTAGAAATCGGCCTCGCGCGCCACCTCTTCTCGCCGCACACGCGCCTCGTCCTGGTCGATCAGCCCCGAGTTCAGATCGGCGTCGATGGCCATCTGTTTGCCCGGCATGGCATCCAAGGTGAAACGTGCCGACACTTCGGAGACACGCCCGGCGCCTTTGGTAACGACGACGAAGTTGATGATCACCAGAATCGCGAACACAACCAAACCGACCGCATAGTTGCCGCCGATCACGAACTCGCCGAAGGCCTCGATCACCTTGCCGGCCGCGTCGCCGCCATTATGGCCTTCGAGCAACACGACCCGGGTCGATGCGACATTGAGCGCCAAACGCAACAAGGTTGCGACCAACAGCATCGACGGAAACATCCCGAAGTCCAGCGGACGAAGGGCGTACACGGTCACCAGCAATACCACCAGCGACAAAGCGATGTTGAACGTGAAAAACAAATCGAGCAGAAACGGCGGCAACGGAATGACCACCATCGCCAACAGCATGAGGATGAGCAACGGTGCACCGAGGCCTCGCGCACCGAACTGACGAAACGCACCCAGTATCTGTTCCATCAGCACGATCCTCTGTATGCCGCGCTTACATGGTCAATCATGTCGGTATTCCTCGGGGACCGGGTACTCCTGCGGCGGCGTCGGGATGTCGCCACCCTCGTCCTTATAGGCACGCAGCTGAAAGACATAGGCCAACAACTGCGCCACGGCGAGAAACAGCGCCGCCGGTATCTGCTGTTGCAACTCGGTATTGAAATAGATGGCGCGTGCGAGCATTGGAGCCTCGACCAGCGGCACGTCATTTGCCTCGCCGACCTTGCGGATGTTCGCCGCGACAAGCGCCTTACCCTTGGCCACCACGATCGGCGCCTTCATGACCTCCGGATCGTAGCGCAGAGCGATCGCATAGTGCGTCGGGTTGGTCACGATAACGTCAGCACGCGGCACCTCTTCCATCATGCGACGCTGTGCCAATTCGCGTTGCATCTGTCGAATGCGACCCTTCACCTCGGGCTTGCCTTCGGTCTCCTTGAGTTCGTCGCGCACTTCTTGCTGCGTCATCTTGAGTTCGCGCTTGTGCTGCCACAGCTGGAACGGAATATCGATCAAAGCCATCAGGATCAGCGTCGATGACAAAATCACCGACGACCAGGCGATCATGATCATGCCCTGTTTGATCGCCTGTTGTGCATTGAGATCACCGAGATGCAGCAGCCTGTCGGACAGGCTGTACAGCAATGCAATGGTTGCTCCGCCGACCAGCAGAAACTTGGCCAGCGATTTGAGCAACTCCATCAGGCCTTTTGCCGAAAACACCTTTTTCATGCCCTTGATCGGATCCAACTTCGACAGCTTCGGCTTCATCACCTCCGAGCTGATATTGAACCCACCGAGTGCGACGGACGACAGGACGGCGACCACCATCATGGCGCCGAAAAACGGCAGTAACATGAACAGTGCGTCTTCGATGGCCTTGATCAGATGCGCCATCATCGCGTTCGTGTCGAACATATCGCGCCGGGTCAACGAGAACTGCTCGGTGAACAGCGTATGCATGCCACTGGTGAAATGTGGCGCCATGGCAATAAGGGCTCCAAGGCCGAGCAAGGTGATCGCCATGGTGTTCAGTTCACGCGAGCGGGGGACCTGCCCTTTCTTGCGCGCATCCGCCAAGCGCTTGGCTGTCGGTTCTTGGGATTTTTCCTGGCCGTCCTGATTCTCTGCCACGTTCGATTACCTCGTGCTCAACACCAGGATCGATTGCTCGAACGTTTGGCTGACCAAGTTACCGAAACTATTCATGACCTGCGGCAACGTTACCCAGATCAGCACAAAGCCCGTCAACAAAGTAATGGGGAAGCCGATGGCGAAGATGTTCAGCTGCGGCGCCGCACGCGACACCACACCCAAGCCGATGTTGATCAACAACAGTGAAATGATCACGGGCAGCGCCATCACCAGACCGGCGGCGAACATATGTGAGGCCCACGATAACAACGCCCAGATACCTGCCTGTCCGAGCCCATCGACGGCGATCGGCAGTACCCGAAACGTTTCGACGATCGCCGCGATTAACACCAGATGCCCGTTCATCATCAGAAACGCCAAGTACGACAGGATCAGCCAAAACTGCGCGACCACCGGCACCTGCACACCGTTCGCCGGATCCATCATGTTGGCGAAACCCAAACCCATGCTATAGGCCATGACCTGACCGCCGAAGATCAAGGCCTGGAAGGCCATTTGCATCAAAAAACCCAGCGCGGCACCGATCAGGATTTGCTGGCCTGCAATGATGAAAGCCTCGGCACTGAGCACGGAGACCACCGGCGACGGGGGTAATACCGGATGGACCAGATAGGTAATGAGCACCGCGAGCAACATACGGAAGCGCACCGGTATCTGGCGAATACTGAAGATCGGCGCAGCCATCATCATGGCCGCAATGCGGATCAGGGGCCAGAGAAAATCGGCCAGCCATTGACTCAATTGCGCCTCTGTGAAGGTCACGCCGATGACTATCCGATGAGATAAGGGATATTCTCGGCCAGTTTCAGTGTGAAGCCGGTGATCTGACGTAGCATCCAGGGCCCGGCCGCCATCATCACGACGGCAACGATCATCAGCTTGGGCACAAAGCTCAGGGTCATCTCATTGATCTGAGTCGCGGCCTGGAACATCGCGATAATCAAGCCCACCGCCAGTGACGACAGCAGGATGGGCGCGGCCAACAACATGGTGACTTCCATGGCCTGACGCCCGATGCTTACAACTGAATCTGCGTCCATGGGTGTTCTCCTCTAAACGTAGAAACTGGTGGCCAGGGTGCCGAGCACCAGGGCCCAACCGTCCACCAGTACGAACAACATGATTTTGAAGGGCAAAGAGATGATCAGCGGCGACAACATCATCATGCCCATCGACATCAGCACGCTGGCCACCACCAGATCGATGATCAGGAACGGAATGAACAACAAAAAGCCGATCTGAAATGCGGTCTTCAACTCACTGGTCGCGAATGCCGGCATCAGCAACGAAAACGGTACGTCCTGTTCTCGATCAAAACCCTCGATACCCGCAATCCGTGCGAACAAGGCGAGATCATCGTCGCGTGTCTGCGCCAACATGAACTCGCGCATCGGCACCCTTGCCGCTTCGATCGCGGCACTGGCTGTAATCTCTTCCGCCAGATAAGGGCCGAGTGCTGTCTGGTAAACCTCACTCAACACGGGAGCCATAATGAAAAAAGTCAAAAAAAGCGCGAGACCGAGCAAAATCTGATTGGACGGTGTCTGAGCCGTACCCAGGGCCTGACGCAGAATCGACAACACAATGACGATACGGGTGAACGACGTCATCAAAATGAGCATCGCCGGCAGCATGCTCAGTGCCGTCATCAACAACAGAATCTGTATTGTCAGGCTGTAGGTTTGGGTGCCGTCTTCGCCCGGCGTTACCGTTAACGCATCGATACCGGGTGCCCCCAACAACAGGGACGGCGATAACGCCAGGACGATCGCAGCGACAACTCTCATGAGACCGCTCCCGAGTCATGCTGCGAGGGCTCGCCACTTGCGTGGGCCAGTTTTTCGGCAAAATCCTGATCCGCCGGCTCTTCGTTATCGAGAACCATCAAGGTTCTCACTTGGCCGGGCGCGATCCCGACCAAAAGGCGTCGACCTTGTACCGATAGCAATACGGCCTTTTCACGCGCACCCAGCGATACACCACCGAGGATTTGCACATGACCCTTGCCGATACCGGGCAACTGGACATACCGCTTCACCAACCATGCCAGCCCCAGCATCACCGCCAACACGACGGCCAGACCGGCGGCTGTTTCGATCAAATTCGCCGTGCTCAGCGGCGATTCCGTCAGACGTGCGGGAACCTCGCCCGGCGCCGCCCCTGCCGCCGCTGTGATCAGGAGCACGGGCGCAGCGATGAGATATCTTGTTAGCATGTCCTTTACCTGATGGTGGTGTAAATCGCTCCTGTCGAGGCTTGCCGGCGCATCACGACTAATTGCCCAGTTGCTTGATGCGGTCCGACGGGCTGACGATGTCCGTCAATCGAATGCCGAACTTCTCATTGACGACCACCACCTCACCCTGTGCGATCAAGGTGCCGTTCACCAGTACATCCATCGGTTCGCCGGCCAGTCGATCGAGCTCGACCACCGAACCCTGATTCAGTTGCAGCAGGTTGCGAATATTGATGCGCGCTCGACCGATCTCCATCGAGATCGTCACCGGCACGTCCAAAATCGCATCGATCTTTACGTCACCCTCGACAACGACGCTTTCGGCCTGTAGCTGCTCGAATTGCGCCGTTTCAGCGGCGACATCGCCAGTCTCCGGCCCTTGTTCTTCCAGCGCTGCCGCCCACTCGTCGGCCAAGGCCTCATCCGCGCTTTGTTCACCGTCGCTCATCGCGTTTCCGCCCTCGTCAGCTGCGTTTACCCGGTACCAAACCGGTACCTGTCTGTTCATGTTGCGGATTCAACAGATCGTGAAGACGACCTGCATTGTTGCGCTCGATCCAGTTCGAAATCTTGATTGCGTAGTTCTTGTTATGAACGCCCAGGGTGCCGCGGAAAACCGGCAGACTCTCCGCGCAAACCTCGACGGTATCATTCACGCTCAACGGGATAACGTCGCCCACACGCAACTCTGCAAGCGTGCGCAACGGCAAGGTCGCCTCACCCAGCACGCTGCTGATCTCCACACTCGCGCCCATGACCTCTTCGCGCATTGCCAACTCCCAACGCTCGTCACGCTCACCGCGATCGCTCTGTACACCGGCATCGAGCAGATCACGGATAGGCTCCAGCATCGAGTACGGCAGACAGACATAGAAATCCCCGCCACCGGATTCCAGATCGACGCTGAAGGTCGTCACGACAACCACTTCCGATGGCGATACGATGTTGGCGAACTGAGGATTCACCTCGGAGTTGATGTACTCGAAGGTAATATCGAGCACCGGCTGCCACGACAACCTGAGATCCTTGTAGGCGATCTCCAACAGCATCTGGATAACGCGAAGCTCCGTCGGAGTGAAATCGCGTCCTTCGATTTTGGTATGAAAACGACCGGTGCCCCCGAAAAAGCTGTCGACCACGCTGAACACCAGTTTGGGATCGATCACGAACAACGATTTGCCGCGTAGCGGACTGACCTTGGTGATATTCAGACTGGTCGGCACGAAAAGACTGTGCACGAACTCGGAGAACTTCAGCATCTGCACGCCGGATACCGAAATGTCCGCACTACGTCGCAACATGTTAAACAGACTGGTACGGAGATAGCGCGCAAAACGTTCGTTGATCATCTCCAGCGTCGGCAGCCGTCCACGAACGATCCGGTCCTGGCTGGCGAAATCGTAGTTTCGCGCCTCATCCGGATCGAGCGTTTCGTCCGATCCGGTCTCGACGTCGCCGCTGTCCACGCCGTGCAGCAGCGCATCGATTTCGTCTTGGGAAAGTAGATCGGAACCGGACATGGTTATTGCATCACAAATTGGGTGAAGTACACGCCTTTGATTTCGCCGGGCTCGTTCAACTCTTTGAGCTTGCCGGCGAGCATGTCGTGGATCGACTTTTGCAGCGCCTCACGACCTTTCGCATCCATGATTTCCCCGGACTTCTTGCCCTCGAGCAATACCAGGATGTGATGGCGAATCATCGGATCGTTCGCAACCAGCGTATCGATCACGCTCGGGGTGCGTGCCATGATCTCGATAGCCACCTGTAGCATGCGGGAATCGCTGCCGGGTGCCAGGTTAACGACGAAGGTCGGTTCGAATTCGTGATACATCGGCTCACCTTCCTCGACGACCCCGTCCTCAGCGGATTCGCCACCGAGCAGGAAAACGGCCGCGCCACCGGCGATCACCAGCAACAACACCGCTGCACCGATGATGATGAACAGCTTTTTTTTACTGCCGCCACCCTCTTCTTCTTCGCCTTCCTCTTCCGTCGCGATATTTTTCTCGTCCGCCATGGGTTTGAATCCGTCGTAGAACTGATCAACATCGGCACACAAAGCGCCCTGCCAGTCCGAAAGCAATCCTTATGCCAGGCGATATAAGGTTTTTTTCTTTATGAATTACAGATATTTACAGAAGGCATCTTACGGCGCGTCAGGTATTTGGCGAATGTAGAAATGTCGTTCAGGCAAAAACCCGGCGGTATCCACCCGGTTAACGACGCAACACCGCCATCCAGCGCCAGAAGTTGAGTAGGCTGGCCAAGGAAGCCGCGACATAGGTCCAGGCCGCCGCACTGAGAATACGCCGCGCGGCAGGCACCTGCTCGGGTGCCAGATAGCCGTTTCGCAACACCGGCAAGGCCTTGCGAAAGCTGGCGTCGAGTTCAACCGGCAAAGTCACCAACTGCACGACCACGCCGAAGCCCATGATCAAAAAACCGCCCAAAAGCGATATCAAACCGGGCGACGGCGCCCGTGTTGCCAAAGTGAGCATCGGCGCGGCGAAGAGCAGAAACGAACCCAGGCGCGCGGCCCATACGGCCGACACGGCCAAGCGGGTACGCCAAAGAAACAGCGGCTCTTGTGCGGCGTGTTGCAAGGCATGCCCGCACTCATGCGCCGCGACCGTGATCGCGGTGAGGGTCTTGCCGTCGAACTTGTCCGGCGTCAGCCGGACACAGCGTTGCTGCGGATCGTAGTGATCGCCCGTGTCGGTCCGTTCGACCCCGACGCCGTCGAGGCCGAAACGTTCGAGCAGATGGCGTGCCAACTCACCGCCGGTACCCGGGAAGTTCTCTTCCGCCTCGCGGTTGTAACGCGCCAGCACACGGGCGACCCAGACCTGCGGCAAGTAGACGACCGCCAGTATCAGCACAATGATCACCAGATACGCCATTCACGCCCTCTCGCGCGCCGCCGCCTCGCGCTCACCGCGTGCCACATCGACCCGCAGCAACAGGAATCCGCCGATCACGAACAACAACAGCACGCTCAATATACCGGTTCTCGGGCTGCCGCTGGCCAACGCGACCCAACCGACCATGATTGGCCCGACCACCGCGGCAAACTTACCCATCATGTTGTACAGACCAAACAGGCGGCCGGCATGTTCCGTTGGAATCAAACGCGCATACAAGGCCCTACTCATCGCCTGGACACCGCCCTGCACCAGTCCGATGATGACGGCCAGGCCATAGAACTCCCAAGTATCGGTCATGCGCCAGGCCCAAAACACCGTCAACATGTAGACCACCAGTGCAATGCCGATCGCCTGCTTGGCCCCGATACGATCGCCGATACGGCCAAACGCCAAGGCCGCGGGAAAGCCCACCAGCTGCGTGATCAACAAGGCCGTCAACAGCCCTTCGGCGGCAAAACCCAAAGACAAACCGTAATCGACTGCCATACGCACGATGGTGTCGACACCGTCGATATAGAACCAATAGGCCAGCAGGAACATGAAGGCCATCGGCAGGCTGCGAAGCAACCGCCAGGTCATCACCAGTTCGCGCCAGGCGTGAGCAAAACCGACCGATTCGCGGGGCGCTTGTTCACGCGGTGGCTCATGTACGAACAACAGCACAGGCAGGGAAAATAAGGCCCACCATATCGCGACCGACACGAAGGCATAACGCACGGCCTCGCCCTTGTCCGCCAGACCGAACCAGGTCGGCTCCAGCACCATGGCCACGTTCAGCGCGAACAACAAACCGCCGCCAAGATAGCCCAAGGCAAAACCGAGTGCGGATACCCGCTCCAACTCGCTGCGCTCGGCGATGTCGAGCAACATGGCATCGTAGGCGACATTGCCACCGGCAAAACCCAAGATACCGAACACGTAAAGCGCCACCGCAACCAGCCAGTTACCCTCGGCGACCAGAAAAAGACTCCCCGTCATCAAAACGCCCAATGTCGCGAGCAACAGCAGCAAGCGCTTTTTATGTCCGCTGCGATCGGCAATCACACCGAGTATCGGCGCCAGCAACACTACCAGCAACGAAGCCAGCGCGTTCGCCGTACCCAAACGCGCCGTGCTCTCGGTCACCGACATGCCGGCCGCCCAATAGCTTTTGAAAAACACGGGGAAGAATCCCGCCATCACGGTGGTCGCGAAGGCCGAATTGGCCCAGTCGTAAAAGGCCCAGGACCATTGGGCCCGACGCCGCGACACCGGCACGCCGGAAGACATCAGCTCTTGATCCCGACGCCGCGCGCCAACAACCACATGGCGAAACCACCCAGCGCGAAAATGAAGCCGAAAATGATCGCAAAGGCCTGCCACATGGCGATATCGCTCACCCCGAGCAAGCCGAAGCGAAAGGCGTTGACCATGTACAGCACCGGGTTGGCCAGCGACACCTGCTGCCAGAACTCGGGCAACATGCCGATGGAATAAAAGACGCCGCCCAGGTAGGTCAACGGTATCAACACGAAAGTCGGGACGATCGAGATATCGTCAAAGCTGTTGGCGTAGACCGCGTTGATGAAACCGGCAATCGAGAACAACACCGAGGTCAATACGAATACGGCCAGCGTAACCAGATAGCTGTGTATGACCAGATCGGTGAAAAACAGCGAAACCCCAGTCACCACGATACCGACCACCACACCCCGTGCGACTCCCCCGGTGACATAGCCGGCCAGAATGATGAAATTCGGCAGCGGCGCGATCAGCAACTCGTCAACGTAACGTTGAAACTTGCTGCTATAGAAACTCGATACGACGTTGGCGTAGCTGTTCGAGATCACCGACATCAGGATCAGCCCCGGCACGATAAAATCGATGTACCGAAAACCTTCCATATCGCCGATCTGCGAACCGATCAGCTTACCGAAGATCACGAAATACAAAGCCATGGTGATCGCCGGCGGCAACACCGTCTGCACCCAGATGCGCATGAAGCGCAAAATCTCTTTGGTGACGATGGTTCGGAACGCGACCCAATACACAGACATCGCATTCATGCAGCACGATCTCCCACATCGACGCCGTTCTTCACCATGTCGATAAACAATTGCTCCAGGCGATTCTGTTTGTTACGCAAACTCAGTACATCGATACCGCGATCGTTCAGCGCGGCGAACAGGGCATTCAACCCGGCCTCACGGGTTACCGACACCTCCAGCGTGGTGCTGTCGAGCAATTCCAGCGTAACGCCGGGGATCTCATCGATATCCTGCAATGCCTGACCGACGTCGAGCACGAAGGTCTCGGTATGTAAGCGACGCAACAGCTCGTTCATGGCTGCGCGTTCGGCGATCATCCCGTTATTGATAATGGCGATGTGTCGACACAGACTCTCGGCCTCTTCAAGATAATGAGTGGTCAATATGATGGTCGTGCCATCACCGTTGATACGACGCAGGAAATCCCACATCGACCGCCTTATCTCGATATCGACTCCCGCGGTCGGTTCATCCAAAATCAACAAACGAGGACGATGCACCAAAGCACGTGCGATCATCAGCCGACGTTTCATACCACCCGACAGATCTCTTGCCTGGCTGCCACGCCTATCCCATAGATCGAGTTGCTTCAGCGAAACCTCGGCACGCCGGTAGGCCTCGCGCCGTGGGATTCCGTAATAGCCGGCCTGGTTAACCACGATCTCCACCACCGGCTCGAACAGATTGAAATTGAATTCCTGCGGCACCAGGCCGATCGACGATTTGACCGCCTCGGGCTCGCGATCCAGATCGTGCCCAAAAACGCTCACGCTGCCACCGCTTTTGTTGACCAGGGAACTGACAATGCCGATCGCCGTCGATTTGCCGGCGCCGTTCGGCCCCAAAAGCGCGAAGAAATCGCCTTCGTCCACCTCCAGATCGATGCCGCGCAAAGCCTCGTGGCCATTGCGATAGGTTTTGCGCAGCGCGTGCAGCACCAATGCTTTCATTTTTCGAACGACTCCTACCCCCGGGCGCATCATTCTAAACCAGGCGGCCTGCCGAAAAGCGCATGCTCTTGCCGGTCTTTGTCGCGACGATTGACTACACCCGTGTTTACCGGCTCGCGGTAGAATGCCGGTTATTTGCCACCCTCGTGGATATCGTCTCCCCCGAAATCCTGATGCTGCTGGTCGCGATTGCGGCGATCGCCGGTATGATCGACGCCATTGCCGGCGGCGGTGGTCTGCTCGCCCTACCCGCCCTGCTGTGGGCCGGGGTGCCGCCGGTACAGGCCCTGGCCACCAACAAACTGCAAGGCACCTTCGGCACCCTGACTTCGTCTTACCACTTCGTGCGCAAGGGCGAAATCGACCTTCGGCGCCTGCGCATCCCCATTGTCATGACCTTCATCGGCTCGGTGGCAGGCACGCTGTCGGTGCAACGGCTCGGCTCCGATCTGCTGGAACAGGTAGTGCCGTCACTATTGATTGCGTTTGCACTGTACTTTTTGTTTTCACCACGCATTGGCGACCAGGACGCCCACCATCGGGTCAGCCATGGGGTTTTCGGGTTGCTGATCGGGTTCAGCGTGGGTTTTTATGACGGTTTCTTCGGACCGGGTACCGGTAGCTTTTTCGCCGCGGCCTTTGTATTGCTCCTCGGATACAATCTGCGCCGGGCGACCGCCGGCACCAAGGTCTTGAACTTCACCAGCAATATCGCCTCACTGATCTTTTTCGCCTTTGCCGGCGAGGTGATCTGGCAGATCGGGCTGCCGATGGGCATGGCCCAGGTCGCCGGGGCCTGGGTCGGTTCGCACCTGGTGATCCGTCACGGCACCAAACTCATACGACCGTTGTTGGTGATCGTGTCGCTGGCGATATCGATCAGCTTGCTGATCGGCGACTAGCAATACCCCACAAGCTTGAGTAACTCAGCGGTATCGGCGCAGATAGTTCCATTCGAACAGCCGCTTGGCCCAGTGAAACCCGACGAAAGACGGCATCACGATGTTCCGTTTCGCCGTTCGCGCGACGAACATACCGCTCGAACGGGTATCGACGATACACATCAGCTCGGCCTTGAAGGTATGGCCGGGTGCCTTGCCGCCAAATCCGTCCAACAGATTCGCGACCGCGGCCTCGGCCTGCAGGTCGGCCATGTGCGCCTGTTTGGGCATCCACTCGGGCCCGGGAAAGCTGCCGGAGTCACCCGCCACGTAGACTTTGTCCCAGCCCTCGACCTGGCAATATTGATTGGCCTTGAGCATACCGCCTTCGGAGCGCGGCAGTTCGGTGTTGTCGAACCACTGGTTACCGGTCATGCCGGGCATGAACAGAATCATGTCGGCGGCGAACTCCCCACCCTCGGTCATCACCTTGTCAGCGGTGAACCCCTTCAGTTTATGCCCGAGATGAGTGTCGATATCGCGCTTGGCCATCTCACGCATCAGGCCTTCGACCGCCTTGGGCCCGAGCCGTTGCCCGGGCTTTTCCGCCGGAGTGAAAAACACCAGCTTGAACTTGTCACGCTTGCCCTGCTTGCGCAGCCATGAATCGATGCCGAACAGAAACTCGAACACCGGCCCGCCACGCATCGCCGACGGCTCTTTTGGATTGCCGGCAAAACCAAAAGCCAGGCTACCACCGGAAAGCGCGCCCAGACGGTTACGAATCCGGGCTGCGACCTCGACCCCGCCACAGGGCAGATACGAATGTTCGATACCCGGCAGCTTGCGGATGAAACGTCCACCACAGGCGATGATCAGCCCGTCGTTCGCGACCTCGCCCTGATCGGTCAGTACCACACGCCCCGCGTCACGCAGGCTTTCGGCGGATGCCTGATGATAGGTCACGCCCAGTCGCTCGAAAAAACCGGTCAATGGGATCACCAAGTCTTCGGGTTGACGCAAACCCGTCGGGATCCAGATGGTTCCCGGGTAATAGACAAACTCGGGCTTCGGGGCGATCAAATCGATGCCGAGCGCCGGATCGGCAGCCCTGAGCTTGCGAACGGCGGTTAAGGCGGCAAAACCGGCGCCAATGACGGTGACTCGTGACATCTTTCGGTTTCTCTGATGATGCGGATGAACCATTTTAACAGCCTGCCGGGCCAGTCTGCGCGATTGTCGAAAATGGCGGCAAAAGCCGAGAATTCCGCGATCAAATGGCAACCATCAGCCGAGTGGCTGAACGATTAACAGAGGCACCCACCGCCTAAATATCTTAACGACCAAAGGTTTCCTGGAACACGGCTTTGGCGCCCAACGATCCGGACGAACAACGGTCAATCCGGCATTCGAATCCTAGCGTCTTGCATATCCAAGCATCCTGTACGATAAATACCCTATTGGTCGCTTGTCCGTGCAAATGGAATGCAAAGCTGTTTTGGACAAAGACACGAGATTCGCATACTGGATACATAGGGATCATGACCAGAAAAATCCTCTCGGCCATCTCACCAACTCACGTCGCAAGACTGCTGTGCATCATGCTGCTCACGGGCCTTACCGGCTGTGACGACCACAAGGTCATTGACCAGGAAAAGGCAGCCGCTCCACACAACGTTAAACCGGCGGAGCAAACCGTTCACAACACAAAGACCACCAAGGTTCGAGGCATCGACGTCTCGAATTACCAGGGCGACGTGCAATGGGACAAGATCAGCGCTGCCGGCATCGGCTTCGCCTATATGCAGGCCACCCAGGGGTTGCATTTCGTCGATATCGAATGACATTGCCCACCCCGCCGACGGGCGCATAGCGTCCAACAACAGTGGGGGTGCGAATACACATTGAAACGAGCTGAGCCATGAACCCTATCATCCGTGTCGATATCGATCTAGCCAAAACACCTTCTCCTTGTACGTTGTCGATGCGCACGAGCACATCGTGCTCGAGAAAACACTCCGGCGTGCCGAGTCACTGACCTTCTTCAGCAATCTGCCTCCCTGCATTGTAACGATGGGAGCCGGCTCCGATGCGCATCATTTAGCCAGGGCACTGCACGATCTCAGCCACGACGCCCGTATCATCGATACTAGCTTTGTTGCACCTTACCGCCAAGTTGGAAGGCACGTAAAGAATTACCGTAATGACACCCGCGTCGTCTGCGAAGCCGCCAGCCACCCATCGAAGCGTTTCGTCCCGATCAAAGATCTACAGCAGCAGGCCATATTGGTCATGCATCGCTGCCGTCATGCAGCCGTCACCCGACACACCCGGCTGGCGAATCAGCTGAGCAGGCTGCTGACCGAGTTCGGCATTATCGTGCCCCGGGGCTTCGCACCACTCAAGCGTCGGTGGCCAGAACTTCGCCTGCGCTATGCCGATCGGGTACCTTTGCTGGCCTGGGAAATACTCGATCGCCTATTCAACCAAGTGCAGAAGCAACACCAATTGATCCTGCATTACGAGCGCCAAATCACCGCACTCAGTCGTGACAACCCGGCAGTGCGCCGGTTACAAAGCATCAAGGGCGTCGCACCGTGCGTGAAGGTCGACTCACTCAGGAATGCCTACCCTGCAGACACACTGGCGGCCTCGCTAGTATCGCCAAAGCCACGATGGCCTGCGCGACCTTAATGGGCTCAATTAAGGTATCTCAGCGGATACTGTTCGTTAAAACTACCAACTCAATCACATCTACTCTCGTTTCGTGGCAGATCTAGAAACCCGACTCACGTATCAGGACACCCGCAACTTGCCTCCACACCGTTGCCACCGCACTTACCCCGTCGGCTTCCAATGCAGCAACGCCGATCTGCCGATTCGCCAAAGGGGTTTTCGACGGCGCTAGCGGTGAGAGCTCGACCCGGTAATACGCCCGCTCTGTGCGATAGGTTTCAGCACCCGGCTCTTTGCGCGCGGCCACCGGGCCACCGAAATCTGATACTAGTTCTTTGAACGCTAGCTCATCGGTCGCGGCCACATCGATGGCGACGATCTTGACGTCAATCACAGACCGATCACCAGAATCGGCGATGAATTGCCCCTGAGCGCCCTCACGCAAACGTTGCAGATTCGACTCGTCGACGAAAGCCGTAACTGAGGTGCCGGCATTACCAACGACGGTCGCGAGACGATCCCTCGGCGCAATCCACTGTCCGATGGACGGCCAGCGATCACGAAACAGGCGACCATCGAACGGTGCCCGGACTACAAGCTGTTCCAGCCTTTTCTCCAGCCCCTCAGCCTCAGCAGTTTTCTCAGCTAACTGTTGAATCACGATCGAAGCACGGTCACGTTCGAGCAGCGAACCAACACGGCGGTCCAGTTTTAGCTCCAACAAAGCGATCTCGCGTCTCACTGCCTCCAGTTGGTAACGGACATCCGGAGAGTCCAACCGAGCGATAACCTGGCCCGCGTTCACTCGACCGCCGTCGGTGTCGAGCAACATAGTGACCTGCGCCGGCTCAGGCGCGAAAAGGCTGCGTTGTTCAGCCTCGTGCGCAACCGCTGGAATTGATATCGTGGTACGCCAAGGCACAAACAACACAGCGAGCAGGCCAGTCAGCAATACCAGTGTGGTAGCCGTCTGCCGATTCAAGCGTACATTGCCCCGCCGTTGCCACCACTGTGCGATTTCCCTGTGCACGGGTAACAAGATGAACCAGGCGATCTCCACGGCGAAAAGCACGATGCCGAGCACTTTGAAGAAGAAATGATAGACCAGCACCGCAATACCAAGAAACAGCACCAGTCGGTAAAGCCAAGTCGCCCAGGCGTAAAGCACCATCAGACGCACCTGTCGCTGTGGCAGGGGCTCTGGAGCCGGTTCACCGAAACCGAAAAGGCGTTCGCGCAGCGCCCAGCGCGCCAGTGCGAACGCGCGCGGCTGCAGATTATCGATGCCCCACCAATCGGCCAGTGCATAGTAACCGTCGAAGCGCATGAACGGGCTTAGATTGATCAGCAACGAACTGATCCATGCCGTCGATGCGACGAAAAAGGCCGCAGTGCGCACGATCCCTTCAGGCAGAAACACCCATAGCAATGTCGCCAGCAATGCAAGCGACAGTTCTGTGCGGATCCCAGCCAGCGCAACGGCCAGGCGTTGCCGCCGCTCGGTCAGGCGCCAAACGTCGGTCGTGTCAGTATAGAGCACCGGCAGCATGACCAGGAAAGCAACCCCCATGGTCGGCACACGGCAACCATGATGTTTTGCGACAAAGGCGTGACCGAGCTCGTGCGCGGACTTGGTGAATACCAGAGTACACGCGAACAAGACTGCCCCCTGCCAATCGAGGAATGCCTCGAACGTCCCCAGAAAACTCTCCCACTGACGGCTCGCGAGGACGATGCCGAGCATACCGATCGCGACCAACACAGCGGATGTCGTGCGTCTACCCATCCACCGTACCCATGGCAAAGCGCGGGTGAGGAAGCCGTCAGGCCTGACCAGGGGAATGCGGACGAACAGATAATGATGAACCAACCACCATAGCCAGTGCTGCTGACGTTTGCGATGTTGATCGCGCAAATGTTCGATTGCTTTCGGGCCGTCGGCAACGAGCAAATTGTTTGCTCGAAGGAATGCGAGAAACGCTTCAGTCTCTTCGCGAGAGACCTCGATATCGCGCTCCGCCAGCACGCTGAGATAACGCTTCAGGCCAAGTCCGTCCTGCCAGTGTTCTAGGAGACGAAACGCGGTACGCTGGAGACTGAAGTAAGAATGGCGTAGCGGATCATAGATCAACCAGGTCGGGGAACCGTCCTCTGCATTACGCCCCGGCAACAGACGGAGATCGGACCTCAGGATCGGTAACACAGGATCCGATACCGTCGTATTCATCAGGTCACCAACCCAACCACTGACGAGCAACCGTGATCGGCCGGCGGAACATCAGGTAGAACAATGAGACTCGCTCTCCGTAGAGCTTTGCGACACCACGCAGGCCGATTCGGTGGTCGACATCGGGTTGTTCGAAATCAGCCGTCACTTCGAAGGCCATCACACCTTCTGGCGTCAACGCGGGTTCGAAAGCGGCCCGCACCACACGCGCATCGATCGGATCGAGCGGTGCAGCATCGAGAAACAACCGCACCTCCGCGCCCAGTTCGATCAACAGTGCATCCTTGACCGGAAGATGGATGGTCACTTCAGTGGACGTTGGATCCGCCAACGCGAGGATGCGCTCCCCTACGTCGACAGGCCTGCCGCGCCAGTCGTCCGGTTCGTCGATAATCACGATACCCGCTCGTTCCGCACGCACGTCGGCGCGCGATAGCTGTTGCAGCGCGAACTCGCGCTCGGCGCTCCTGAGTTCAGCCTGCGCCTTGAGCTCCGCCAGACGCTCCTTCTCGCGCGGGTCACGAAAGGCTGCCTGTTGTCCGGTGCGATAGGCCGCAGACGCTACAGCCAGCGCACTGTCGGCGACCTCGAACCGGCTGTTCAGGGTTGTCTTGCTATAGCTTACCAGCAATGTGCCGGGCGATACCGCCTGATTGGAGTCAACATGAATCGCTTCAATCACCCCATTCAGTGGGGCGGTTACCAGCTCCGGCGACTTGGCCGCAACGGCAGCCGGCGCCAACGCAGTCAGACGTACTGGGATTAAAAACGTCACCAACAACGCGCCGAGTAGGCCGTAACCAATCACGCCACTTGGCAAGACTTTTTTAACCCAACCGCCACGAGTAGACAGAGCCTGTACACGCAGGGCAAGACCGTAGCTATCAGCCAGATGGGCAAGCGCCGGGAATGCCCCTTGGTCCCATGCAGCCTTGCGCGCAAGCCAAAGCACGCCCGGTTGCTCGCCATTCGGTGCATACAAGGGTATGAGCAACCCTTGTGGCGGCGCCATGTCACTCCAAGCGCTCGCGAGGTCCGCCGGTATGTCAGTCGAGGTCAAAGCAAGTGGAGCGTTCAGACCAGAGCGGTGGTGCGCAGCGACTCGCTCAACCCATTGCACGAACGGCGCGCTACGGTCCACGACCGGTAGGTTTGACAAATTGCGCACACCGTAGTCGCCTCGAGGCCCTTTCAACAGCAACGCGGCCTGAGAATAGTCCACCAGTTTCTGCGTCTCATTGACGATCGTGAACCCAAGATCAGTCAAGCTCTGCGCAGAATGAGCGGCCTTCTGCAAAGCAAACAGCGCACCCGTCGCGTCCTGGTTTGGCCGGGTCATCGCGTTTTCAAACCATCAAGGTACAGTGTCAGCAACCGTGAAAAGTACGGTCGCGCTCATACCGGGTACCAACTGGCCACTGTCGGTATCAAGACGTACGCGCAACGTCATTGACTGGCTCGCGGGATCGACCACCGCACCCGGCACGATCACCTCACCCGAAACCTCCAAGCCGGTCTCATCAATAAATGCCGTCAGTGGCGTGCCTTTTTCGATCCAGGTCAGCCAGGTCGCCGGCACGATCACTTCCATCTCGCGCACTGCGTCGTCTACAATCTCAAGCAGTTCCTGACGCTCGCCGACACCTTCATTCTCGCGCACCATTGTACGCACGACCCGACCATCGAAAGGCGCAGCGAGCCGACATCGCTCGACCGCGAGTTCCGCGATTCGCACGCCTGCTCGTGCCTGCGCCAATTCCGCTTCGCTGATTGCTAGTTCGAGCTTGCCGACTTTGCGCAGCTTGGCCATCTTGCGGTTGCTCTTAACCGTCTGCGAAGCCGCATTCCGCTCGGCGCGTACTTTGTCGCGCTGCGCCTCGAGGACACGACAGTCGAAAGTGAGCAAGCGATCGTCTTTGTTAAATGTCTCGCCGGCACGGAACGGCAGACGGGTGACGCGGGCATTGATCTCGCTCGACAATACGACCTGGCGAGGCGCGATCACGACACCGCGAGTCTCAAAGCGCTGCTCGGCCAATGAAAGCATCGGCATACCCGGCATACTGGCCAGCACCGGCGCCGCAGATAAGAGGACGGAAAATACTAGCACCTTGCGGCACCGCCCCCATGTGCGCCACGCGCCCGTCCGGATGGTCATCTGAGCGATACCAGACACATCTCGGATTCTAGATGACACCATCCTCAGTACCCTGCTTAACTTCGCTGGCGATGGCACTGACGTTCCGCACGTAAGGACCGTAACGGCGCATCTTCCACGGAAGTTCAACTGACGCCCGACGCGCATCGTTCAGCGATTCATAAGCGCCGTAGAGCAGGCCCCAGTGTGGTAGCGACTCGCTGTCCGAACGGTAGACGTAGACGTTGTCCAACAGACCGTTGTCGCGCGACATGCGCAAGAAGCGCTCGACCTCCTCCTCTGAGCCTCGCGCCGTGCCAAGCTGAACGGTAAAGGGCCTCACCTCTTCACTGACCCATGTCTTGGTAACTGCAATGCGCTGCTCCAGCAGACTACCGTCAATCGATTCAGCCACTGGAATTTCGGTGATATCGACTTCCGGACCGGCCGCGCCAGGAGTGGAATCTTCGACTACGAAAACATTATCCTGAATACTCAGTCCAATCGGCGCATCCGTTTCGATCGGCTCGCCGGCTTCCACTGGCTCCTCGGTAACCGGCGTCGCTTCGTCTTCGGCCGCAAAGACTCCATCAGTCACGATAGAGTCCTCATACGGAACGAACAGACCCGGCTCCGCGTCGGTCCAGGCCTGCAGCCGCTCCGCGATACCATCTGATAAGGTAGCAAGATCGTCACTAGCCACCGTATCGGGCAGCGGATCGACACCCATCGACGCGAACACGCGACCATAGCTGTTCTGAACGCTGGCATAGGCTACATCGCGTCGCAGTTCAGCCAGAACGGCGTTGAGTTGTTCGCGGATCACCTGCAGTTCGCCAACCTGGCTGGCCTCGCCAGCCGCATCGACATAACCCGTGATCTGACGCGCGACGCCAAGATACTCGGCGGCGATCTCAAAATCGTTGACCGCTTGCGCATAGCTGATACGGGCCAGGTGGACCTGACCGAGAACGGCCATCGAAAGCGCCAGGCGACGTTGCTCGGCAACCTGCTCCTGCACCTCGGCAACTTCCATGGCGACCGGCGCCTTGAACACGTTGAACAGGTTCCACGAGATAACCGCGCCAACCTGGTTCCACGTGTTGTTCACGAGGAAATCATTGCTGTCATAGTAGCGACCAAAATCAATCGTGATACCCGGCAGCACGCCAAGAAGAGCGGCACGCGCCTCTTGGCTGGAGATACGCGTCTCGTAACGGCTCTCCATCAGTTCCGGCCGACGCATCAGCGCCGTGTGTTCCATGTCCTCGATAGAGACGTTGAGTTCCGGAACCTGCATCCCGGCCTCGGCCACCGCCGCAAGCGTAAACACCTGACCCGGTTTGAGCCCCATCAGCGTCCCGAGTTCGGTCTTCGCACCAGCGAGATCTCGCCGCAGGCCCTGCAACGAGCGCAGCATATCAAGCAACTCGCGCTTGTACGTCAATGCCTCAAGCGGTCGTTCAACCTGTTCTTGTTCAATTGTCTCAGCATCGGCCAAGGCCTGGTCGACACGTACCATCAGCGGGCCAATCTCACGCAACAGCCGATCGGCAGACAAGGCTCTCCAATAAGCGCCTCGCACTTCTTCAGTGATCGTGTGCAACGCCTTACGCTCTCGCTCACGCGCAATCAGCGCACGATCGGCCTGCTGCCGTGCACGAACATAGGAAAGCCCGAAGTCGAGGATGTTCCACGAAAACACCAACTCAGCGTTGGTTGACTCCCGCTCAGTCGAGGTGGAGGGCTCCAAGGACTCGTTGCCAGTCAACACCGACGTGCTGGAACTCGCCTGGAGATTGTTACGATCGCTGTACCCGGCCTCGGCCGTCAGCATCGGCAACATGTCGAATCGCGCCAAATCGAGTTGGCGTTGCTGCAACGCCGTCTCCATCATTCTAAGGCGCTGCTCCCGGTTATACTTGACCGCGCGCGCGATAGCCTCCGGCAGGGTGATTGGCTGCTCGACCGGGGCTACATCCGTTGTTAGCGCGCGCAGATCCTGGCTGATCTGCTTGTTGGTAAACTTATCGTCGAGTGCTTCGGGCGTTACGGCGCAGGCCGTTAGAAAACCAAGCGCGGCAGCAGCCACCAACACTCGAAAACGCTGCCACACGAGCGCGGTGCGCGCTGATACAGGCCTCATCGCCATTACTCCTTATTAGCTGTAGTCTAAGTAAGTAAACGACTGATCCCGATAAATCTTTAGCTTCTTTTCATGCGACTTTCGAAAGCGACTCGACCACGACATCACCATGGCGCCCGACCTCTTTCGCCGCATCTTCGATCTGCTCGGCGAACGGTTTTAGGCCTTTCAGATCTGCAGCAGGTTCGGTCACCCCTTCACCCTGATCAGCGTCGCTGTAGATAACCTCCAGAATGCGCATTTCACCATCGGCGTCGATGGCCATCAGGCGGAAATGGAAATCCCCAAGCCCATCGGGTAGATCGCCATTCACCATACCCGTCATGGGGTCTACTTGGATCCATTTCGGTAACGGCGTGCCATCAAGCTGGGTCGCAATGTAGCGGGTCGACGACGTTGCGAGCGTATCGTCGATTTCTACTGCGAGGCGTTCGTCTTGTACCTCAATTGCTACGACAAGCATGCCGACTCGTTCAGCTGCCTGCTGCCGCTGGCTCTGATCGGAGAAATGCACCGAACCATCCACATCCGCCCATACCTCGACTGATGCCACCATTGCATCTCGATTTTGTACGACGGGTGCACGCGGTGTGTCGTTACTGTCGGACACCGGTATGGATTCATCGGTCGCTGTAGGCGCCGGCTGGGCAGGCGACGCCGGAACAGCGGATTCAGGCGCCACCAAAGACTCGCCAACCGATACCGTTGAGCTCGTGCTGCTGGAAAAACCATCGCCAGGCTGCGGAATCGTTGTCGTGAAACCGGGTATCCCACCGCCACTGGGCGGCGTCGGCGGGTCGACCAGCACGGGGCCATCACCCATCGGCGGCGCCGGTGGATCGAGCGGAGTCGTCGGTGAACCGACGGATGGTTCAGTCGCAGGCGGTGGCGGCGGGCTGACGGTCAATGTCGTCGTCGTTGAATAGGTTCCGCCATGACCATCATCAACCGTGATCCGGATCTGACCCACGCCGGAGCCACGTGGTACACCGCTCAGCGTGCCGGTCGCCGGATCGATACTGACCCCCTCGGGCAAGCCGGTGGCGGAGAAGGTCAACGAATCGCCGAGATCGGCATCGGTAAACGCACCGGGCGGAAGCTCGTAAGTGAACGGCATGCCATCGGTAGCACGCAGGTCCGAATCCAACGGCACCGACAACACCGGCGCATCATTGGTGTTATCCAGAGTGAGGTCGAATACGTGCTCGACGGTGCCACCCTCACCGTCGTCGGCGATCAGTTTGATTGGCACCGTACCGATGTCATTCGGTGAATTGCCACTGAATGTTCTGGTGTTGGAATCGAAGCTCAACCAGCCGGGCAAAGGCGATCCATCACCGAGCGTTGCCGTATAGGCCAGCGTGTCGCTGACATCGCCGTCAGCAAAGGTATCCGCAGTAAACGTGAAGGCCCGAATCCCGGCACCGTCGAACAACGGCGACTGGCCGACGACCGATCTGTTGACCGTTGGCGTGTCGTTGGGGTCGACAATCGACAAACGGAAGCTGTCACTGACCGATGCCCCGAGGTCATCGCGGGCGGTCACCTCGATGTCGATATGGTCCGCGCCACCATTGGGTGGATTGCCGCTGAAGGTCCAGGTCGGGGCATCGAAGGTCAACCATGACGGCAACGCCGCACCGCCGACCTGGCGCGCGGTGAACGTCAGCGCATCACCGACGTCCGCATCAGCGAACGCCCGCTCATTGATCGTATAACTGTGATGACCGGCACCACTGAACGTGTGGTCGTCGATGCCGGCATCGACGTGCGGCGTATCGTTCATGTTCGATACGGTCAGGGTGAAGTCATCGAAGACGCTGCCACCCTTCCCGTCGTCGGCCGTCACGCGGATGCTGACGTCCGTCGCATCGTTTGGCGGGTTGCCACTGAAGGTCCGTGTAGCGGCATCGAAGCTCAGCCAATTCGGCAACGGTGATCCGTCGACCTGCGTCGCCGAATAGGTCAGCGTGTCATTCTCAACGTCGTTGAACGCGGCGTCACTGAATTGGAAAGACTGGCTACCTGCGCCGTCAAATGCCTGGTTCGGGATTGGTGCGTCGACTGTCGGCGCATCGTTGACGGGCGCCACGTAGATGGCCACCTGGGCGATCATGCTCTTTTCATTGGTACCCGAGGTGTACTGATACAGGAACGTCTCGACACCGTTCCAATTTTCGTTCGGGATGAAATCGAACTCGGCATAGTCCTGACCGGCGGCGATGTAGCGACTGGCGTCACGCAGCATCAACCTGCCGTTGTCGAGTTGGTAGCCGATCACATCGTTTGTGGCGTTCAAATCACCGTTGAGGTCGAACTCGGCGTAGATCTCGTTGCCGCTGAACGGCGTCAATGAGCCACCGTTGCCGTCCGCATCGTCCGGCGTACCGGTACCGAACACATAGGTACCGCCGTTGTCGTTGATATCGGCGATCAATGCGCCTACATCGACAAACCCGATCGAGTCCTCGGCCATCGGCACATTGGTGCTGTCGGCATTCGGCAGGGCGGGCATGACGATGACCGTCTTGGTCGCGAGCGCGTCACCACCAACACCGTCGGCCACCGAAATCGTCAGGGTATCAGGGCCCGGGGCAACCACGTCGTTACCCACACCCGCTGCGTAAGCCAGCCCACCGGCATCGGACAGCGTGGCGTTAATCTTGTCGACCGTACTGGTAATGGTGACGGTGCCGGACCCGTTATTACTGACTTCACCGGCGCCTACGCCGCCACTGACGGTCGTATCAAAGGTCAGTGTGCCGTACGGCGAACCCGAAACCTCGCTGAGTGAAAACACGACCGTCACGTTGTCGTTATCGACATCGTCTACCGAGAGACCAGACAGGACAAACCGACCGGTGGGATTGGTATTGATGTCTTTCTGGGTGGTAAACAGCTGACCACCGAGATCGATCGTCGGATCGTCATTGACGACCTGGATGTTCACAGTCGCCTGCTTGACGCTGTAGCGGGCGGTTACCGAACCACCGTCGCCGCCGTCATTGACCTGGATCGACACGGTTCGCGCGGCACCAGATGCATTGTCGCTGGCATTGCTGAACGCGATCGAGCGCGCAAGCGCCTGGACCTTGGCGGCATCGGCGTTTGCGTTCAGGTTGATCCGCAGATCGCGCCCTTCAAGACCGTTGTAGGTACCATCGACCGTACCAATCTCGGTCCCATTGTACCGCACACTACTACCGGACAGCGTGATTCCGCCGACGTCCAGAATCGCGAAACTGTCCTCAGCCTCGCCGTTCGCCGTCGTCATCACCGTCAGGCTGCCCTGGTCATAGCTTCCCGGTTCCGGATCGGTGATGGTGATCGTCGGGTCGATCCGAACACCGGCACCATTCTCGGTGAAGGTCACGGCCGAAGTCGGCCCGCCAAGCAACGGCGCATCATTGACCGAGGCGATCTCGACGGTGAATACCGCGCTATCGCTCGCTCCCTCGGCATCGGTGACGGTCACCGTAAAGGTCTCGGAAACATCTGCGCTCAGCGCATTGATTGCACCAGCGTCCGGGACATAGCGGTAAGCACCGGTGGCCGTCGTCACCGTCAGGGTGCCGTAGGTCCCTTGGTACGACACCGTACCATCACCGTTATCGTTGCTGCCGCTAATGTCATAAGTCAGCACGGCGCCGTCATCGACATCCGAACCCTGCAGGACTCCGGTGGCATCCGAGAAGCTGTCGGCGCCGTCCGTGTCCGTGTAGTACACGGTCGTGGGGGTCGCGATCACCGGCGGATCGTTGACCTCCGTGACGACCATCGACTGCGTCGCGGACTTCGTGTCGCCACCTTCGGTCGCCGTGGTCAGCGTGAACGTACGGTTCTGCAGCCCGTTCACGGCCGTCAGGTCCGACGTGCTGCTGTAGGTCACCAGTCGCGCCAGGGCCTGTAGCGCAGCGGCGTCGACGCCGCTTGGCGGAGAGGCCTGGGTGACAGTGACATCGTCGATGAAAAGTTGTGCGCCGAGTAGACGACCGCCTGTGGCATCGAAGGTGCCGGATACGAACACGAACCGGTATTCACCGGCCGTGTCGACGATGATCTCTTTCTCCGCCCAGCTGGTGAAATCCCGGGCATGCGCGCCGGTTTCGTCGAGAATGGTTTTGATTTCTCCGGTGTTGACCTCGACCACATAACCGTAGACGTCGTAGGCATCGCCGCCGCCTTCCGCCTTCCAGTAGAACGAAACCTCGTCACCCGCCTCCAGAGCCACCGTCCCTTCGCTGTAGATATAGGGACCGCGGATCACCTCGTAGCCGCTGTTCGACCACATTCGGCTGTACATGCGTACCGAGTTACCGCTACCGCCGTTGGCGGTGCTGCCACTGACCAAGTCGGCGGTGTAGGTCTCCGAACGCAGACTACCGCTGTCATAGAGGCCTCGAGACACCGTCTGTGAGGGATAGGTGGAATCTGTCGGGGTATCCTGACCCGCGATCTGGTCCTGACCGAAGATCACGCGCTGATTGACCAGACTCCATCCGGTTACCGTGATATCGCCATGTGACCCGGTCTCGAAATTGCCGTTCTCGAATTCGGTCGTGAACTTGATGCGCAGACTGTTACCGTCCTGGCCGTTTCGCGTACCATCGACGGAACCGATAACCTTGGCCTCGGTACCGTCTCCGAGATAGACCGCATTGCCAACCACCGTGACCACACCATCAGCGATTGAAGCCGTCTGGGACCGGATCAAACTGATCACATCACCCGATTGCGGGTTGTCCAGTGAGATATCGATATAGCCACCGCCGTACTGAACGCCCGGTTCCTGTTCGATGACCGCATCCTGCAGCACCGTGATCTCGCTGCCCTGCTCGGTATAGTCGGCCTGACGTTCAACCTCTGCGGTGATGTTGACGGTCAACGTCACCTCTGCCGTGGTGGTTCCATCGCCCACTTGCAGCGTGAAGGTTTCGCTGGCATTACTGTCCAGTGCGTTGATCGCGACGCCATTGGGCGCATAGGTATACTCACCCGTCGCCGTATTGATGCGGAGCGTGCCGTAGCTGCCCGCCAAGGTCGACATGCCGGCACTCACCGAACCGCCATCGATACCGTAGGTCAATGTTGTGCCGGCATCGACGTCCGAAGCCGCGACCGCAGAACCGATCGTTCCGAATACATCCGCGCCAGCGGAATCGGTCAGATCGATACTCGACGGCGTCGAAACATCAGGCGCATCGTTCGCACCGTTGATCGTCACGGTGAGACTGACCGTCGCATCATCCCCTGGATCTACCGGAGAAGCCCTGAAGGTATAGCTCTCTTGCTCCTGGACCCCACCACTCAAGGCTTCGATCACATTGCTGTTTTTCTCGTAGAGATACTCCCCAGTGCTCGAGTTCAAGTAAAGCGTGCCATGCGTTCCCGCCTTGGAAACATCGTAGGTGACCCCTCCGATCAGATCGCTGCCACCGGTGACGCCACCATCGATACCAAAACTGATCGAAGACGGAATCTGTGACTCATTAGCGACCAGCGTGCCGGTGAGATCCTGATCGACGGTCGTCGAAGCATGTAGATTCTCGGTGATCGTCGCCTCATCGACCGGACCCAATGTGACCTCGACAACATCCAACGTCCGCTGGCCCGACAGCTGCAGTACCGGATCGCCGCCCATCCCACCGTACTCCACGACATATCCACTCAGGGTATGGGTCGACGAAAGGTCGTTCCAACCATCCACAGTGCTGTAGAACTGGGCGTAGTCCTCGTTGCTACCGGTGCCGGCGTTGTTCGGCTCGTTCGTGTTCCAGTTCTCGTACATGCCGCCAACGGCATTACCACTCGCATTACCGCTCCAGAACTGAGTACCTGCCTCAGGTCCGGTCACCCATCGCCAAACCCCTTCGGCGGCTTCGTCGCTCGCGCCGATCCAGCCGTCACCGGTCAGTTTTGTCGCGATATAGTCGTTCTCAGCGTCGCTGGTCACCGTAGCCAAGTAGCCTTGGAGACCGAACAATGAACGCGCAGCGGCGGCATCACGCGCTTGAGACCAGGTCAAGGTTGACGCCACGTACTCGTAGTAGTGGCCATTGTCGCTGAATGCCACCGCCGGGCCGGCGGTTATGCTGATGTTGCGCTGACCAACCGACGGATCCGCTTGCCCGTTAGCAAAGGTCACGGAGCGCAATACGGCTTGATATTGGGCCGCCGAAGCATTTCCAGTGAAAGACAAAACGCCGGTAGTGCTGTTGTAACTGCCACTGATGCCGGCCGCTGTCGCCACGCTCGAATTGAAAGCGAGCACGTCGCCAAGCTGCAGGTTTTCAATGATGACC
Organism: Chromatiales bacterium; assembly: GCA_028280505.1. Taxonomy (GTDB): domain Bacteria; phylum Pseudomonadota; class Gammaproteobacteria; order Chromatiales; family Chromatiaceae; genus Thiosocius. Next base: position 94,969 of record JANQLO010000038.1, read on the forward strand.
TGCGCCGAGTTGAGATCGGAGCCCCCAGAGTCCGCATCGGTCAATTGAAGTGTCGGATCGACGGCGACCGCCGAACCGCCTTTGATGAAGGTGGAACTACCCACGGATACCGTCAGCTCCGGTGGATCGTCTACGGGATTGACGGTAATCGAGAAAGTGCCCGATACAGCAGAAGCGCCGTCCTGCCCACCGTCGGCCAGGGAGAAATCGAAGCTGTCGCTGGTGGTCTCTCCACCATCGTGCGTATAGCTGATGAGGCCGCTATTGATGTCGGCCTGTGTAAACGTGTCGTTTGTCGCCAATGCCACGCCATTTCGATAAAGCGTCCCATTCACAGGGTCGGTTCCCAGGGTGTAGGTAAGCTCTGCTGCCACATTATCGGGATCGGCAGCCGCCAACATTGTGTTGGTGATCGTCGTGGTCGCACCCTCATCCAGCGCAGTACCGGTGTTGGTAGGGACTGACGGTGCATCGTTGATCGCAGCAATGGTAATATTGCTGGTGGTCGAACCGGCGTTCGAATTGGCATCAACCGCCGTAACGGTCAGTACGCGGGTCGTGGTACCGGGGTCGTCGGACGTGTTTTCGAACGTCACACGGCGGGCGATGTCGGTCATCGCAGCGTCGTTGACCCCGCTGGGCGGATTCGCTTGTGTGACAGTGACGTCGTCGATATAAAGCTGCGCGCCTGCCGCTAGTCCGCCACTGTAATCATAAGTTCCGGAAACAAAGACGAATCGGTAAGTACCCGCTTGCGTTACCGTGACAGTCTCAGTCGCCCATGTCGTAGAAGCGCTACTACTCGAGCCGGTTTCGTTGAGTATGGTCTCGATATGGCCGTTATCGACATTGACGATGTAGCCATAGACGTCATACGCATCACCACCTCCTTGGGCCTGCCATTCGAATGAAACCTGGTCATTCGCTTCCAAGGCTACGGTACCATTGCTGTAGATGTACGGCCCACGAACAATGTCGTAGCCACTACTCGTTGTCATCCCCGCGCTTCTCATCTTTACGGAGAAGCCGCTGCCGTCGTTCTGTGTAGCGTCCAGCTGCGTCGTCAGCGAGCCAAGGGTAGTAGGCGTATTTTGATCCGTATGAGAGCCAACAGGGCCATTGGTAGGCCAAACTGTATCGACTGGTGTCGGTAAACCCGCTATCGTATCGGTCCCGAACTTGACCTGTTGGTTGATAGCTGTCCAACCTGTAATGATCGTCGATCCGGCAGACCCTTCGTTAAAATCACCGTTCTGGAACTGATTGGAAAAATTGATACGTAGTTTTTCACCGTTCTGACCGTCGTAGGTGCCGTCAACACTGCCGATGACTTTCGCGGTCGAGCCGTCGCCTTGGTATACAACGCCACTGACGATACTGATCTGACCATTAACGGTTGACGGGCTTCCATCCTCCGCCAAGCCAAGCTGATCGGCGGCCTCGGTGTTGGACAAGGTGAACTCGATATAGCCACCGGAGTAGTCACCGCCGTTGGTGATCGTTACATCGCCGTCGATCGTTCGCACACCGTCACCTTCGGTGTAACCGAGATCTGACAATCCCGAGACGGAAGGCGTACTGAGAATCCGACCGTAGCCCGCAGGCGCAATCTCGGAGGTTTCTATTCCCCCGGTGCTAACCTCGAGATTCCAGTCGCCGCCCAGCGCGGACGCGCCGCTCAGGTCATCCGACGCCGAAACATCGGCCCCGGTCGCCGAAGCAAATGCGGCGACGAAGTCTCGGCCCTGACCCTCTGCGCCGGTGTAGCAACCATAGAGAAGGATATCGCCTGCGCTATCGAGGGTTTCACCCAGCGCCTTCAGATCGGCTTGGCGTTCCGAAATGGTGTCGCTATCGAGTAACGTATTACCCAGGGTGACCTGGCCGATGTCGCCATGAGAAAACACGTGAATGGCGTCGATGCCCCCTTCGCCGGAGAGCACCTGAACCATCTGGTCGAGACCGTCGGCCGTGCGTTCGATGACATGGACTTCGACGTTGTCGGGCAGCCCCGCCAACAACGATTGGAAGTCGTCGACACCGGCATCGACGAAGGCCACCTCTCGCCGCGCGCCACCGGCCGCCGGCGCGGTTACGGGGGTCTCCGTCGTCTCTTCAGCGGATGGTTCGGTCGGCTCGGCGTCGGACGCAGCCTCCGCGGCGACTACGTCGGCTACAGCGGCACCGTCGAACATCAAGCGAGGTTCGAGCGTAGTAATCAGTGGAACTTTTGGCCGGTTTTCTTCCTTGCGACACGTCATGGCGGTGACCTCTTTGGTTAAGGTCCCATGAGCACACAACGCCTTGGGAGCATCCCTGTTTGTCAGGCACACGTCCAAAGTCGTAGTACACTCCGGGTACCACGCTACTCTTAGCGACCCGACGCCCCCGGACTGAAGTCGTTTACTTAACTCGGGATTAGCGCATAGCCCAAAAACTTGATTTAAATCAGAAAGAAATCAGGCACGACCGCTCGGCGGGCATATGCCCGACCATGAGTCGGTAACCACTCAAACGACCAGTTTCTTCCTTAAGGGCGCTACTATTTTTCGACTATCGGGCATGACAAAGCCCCGCCGACATCCCTATCAGCGAGGCTTTACGGAAATTCGCACCGGATGACGGCTCCGTGTCGTTCGGCGATCAACATTCCCTGTCGTTTGTAACAATACCGTTTCACCTGTCGGTCGACAAATCACTTTGTTCCTCATGTCGCGGCGGTGTCTAGCCAGCACCAGCGCCTCATGTTGCACGCCAGATTCGTGAGTGCCACCTTCACGCGCGCGCTCGCCAAGCCAATCGTTCTTACCCGCTTGCCACCCATCGCCTGCAGTACGGCAAGGGCATGTTCCACCCGGCAACGTTGCCTCAGGCGTCTCCGGCCTGCGGCATCGGCAGCAATGAGACACTAAATCCAGAACCCGCCCACCCAATTTGGGAAAACCTGGGCATAGGCGCTATTCTTCGATCTCGCCAACGATGAGAACAAGTTTCGCATGATCGATTCCGACCCCACCTATCTCGGCCACCTCACCGACATATCCGGCTCGCGCTTCATTGCCCTGCTCGACGACCGTGGCGCAAACTTCGAACCCTATCGCGAACTCGGCACCGAAGAGGTAACCGTTGGCCAGGTGGGCGCTTATGTCGTCGCACGCGGGCGTCAGGCTCAGGTTTTGTGTCAAGTGGTGAGCGCCTGGCAGGAGGGCGACAACCGGAACATCCGTCGCTTGTTGCGCCTGCTGCCCCTCGGCGAGGTCACCAGCGACGGACACTTCTATCGCGGCGTCGGACGTTTCCCGCCTCTCGGTACACCGATTTTCATTGCCGAGAGCGGTCAACTCGAAGCCATGTTCGATGCGGTGCGGCGTTACGGCCTCCATCTCGGCCGGCTGAGCCAACGTGCCGAATTGCGGGTTTATGTCGATCCCAGCCTGCTGTTCAACCGCCACTTGGCGATATTGGGGCAGTCCGGCGCCGGTAAATCCTGGGCCGTAAGCAGCCTGTTGCAACGCACGGTGAAGCTGATGCCCAAGGCACATATCGTGCTCCTCGACCTGCACGGCGAATACGGCTGGCGGGATGCCAAAGGCCGGTTTCGCAGCGCCTTCCCGATCGATATGGTGCGTCACATCGACGCCCGTAACCTGGAAATACCCTACTGGTTGCTGACCTATGGTGAACTGGTCGATCTGCTGATCGATCGCACCGACCCCGCCGCATCGGTGCAGATTTCGTTCATGCGCGAGGTGCTGCATAGCTTGCGCAAAAAAGGCAATCAGGACCTCGGCATCGATCGCCTCTCGGTAGACTCGCCGGTGTATTTCTCGCTCAAGGAGCTCTATCAGCACTTCAAGCAAGCCAACGAGCAGCAGTTCGATTTCGGCAAAACCAAGGGCCCGCTGTTCGGTGCCTTCGACGAGTTTCTGGTGCGCTTTCAGTCGATGTTCAACGACTCGCGCTACGACTTTTTGTTTCGGCCCAAACAGCGCACCCAGTCGCGTCATCTGGAAAACCTCTTGCGCGATTTCATTGGTCTCGGCGAACCGAAAAGGCAAATCACCGTCATCGACCTCAGTGCGGTACCGCACGACGTACGCCCGACGGTATCGGCGCAAATCGGTCGTCTGGCGTTCGAATTCAACTATTGGAATCCCGAACGGCGTGAGTTTCCTATCCTGTTGGTGTGCGAAGAGGCCCACCAATACATCCCGAGCGAGGCGGACAAACGTCATCAAGGCAGCAGACGTGAAATGGAACGTATTGCCAAGGAGGGACGCAAGTATGGCGTCGGGCTCTGCGTTGTCAGCCAACGTCCCACCGAGTTATCGGAAACAGTGCTATCACAGTGCAGTAACTACATCTGTCTGCGCACCACCAACCCACAAGACCAGGATTACATCCGCAAGCTGATGCCCGAAGGCGAACAGGATTTGGCCGACGTGCTGACCACGCTGCGCCGAGGCGAAGCGCTTGCCGTCGGCGAGGCCATTCCTTTACCGACACGCTTCCGGCTGTATCCGCCCGATCCGGCACCGGCAAGCAGCGATGCACCGGTTGCCGAAAGCTGGCGTAACGGCCCCGACGATCTCGATGTGGGTGGTATAGTCGATCGCTGGTGGCGCCAACAACGTTGACCGCATTAGCCGCAAGCGGGCGGTCATCGGTCCGCGCAAACGTCGGGCAATCCGCGATGACGGGCGATAACACACTTCACTTGCCCGACCGTCTGCGCGACGCCATCGACGAAGACGCCCGGCGTGCGCTACAAAGCGAATGCCACCTCGACTGCCATGTCGCCCGGCATGGCAAACCTGCCGACGACCCGGATCAACTTCGCGCCCGGCTGCATGAAGCGCAACTGTTCGCCGATGTCGAAAACCCGTTTTTTCGCGATTGGCTGATGCGGCGTCTGAGCGAAACGCACGACTGAACATCGCTGTTAACAGCGTTAGAACAAATCGATTTCACCGGCTTCGTCCGCACGCGGCTTCTCGTAACGCCGCTTCTCATCCGCGAGTTTGTCGAGCAGGCCCATCAAGAATTTGCTTGTGTCTTCGGTCTGCTCGAATTCGGCGACAATCCGATCTTGCAACTCGGGGGCCGATTTCCAGTCTCCATTGGCAATCTCGAGTACATGGTGAACATGCTCGTGCACCGCGCGATGCGGGCTGTCGATCTCCGTGTAAGACGGCAGGTGGGCAAAATTCAACATGCCGTCCCCCGTACCGTACCACTGTCCGAAACGGCATTGATCCGCCGACATTTCGCATTTGCTCCAGAACTCGGAATCCGTGCCGAGCTCGAGTGCACGGTAGGCATTTTGAATGTAGATCATATGGTCCACCTTGCTCAACGACACATCACTGATTGTTTGAGTAAAGGCCACCGTTGAATGTGTTTCGGTCGCATTATGATAAAAATTCGAAAAATCACTCTCGAATTCTTCGACGATGCGTTGTGACTCAGTGGCCATTTCCGCCATGGTACCGGCTTCGTCGGTCATCCTTTCCGCGGATCGATTAAAGCCGCCGATCACTTCATTAACATTCGCCGTAGCCTCCTTGGTGCGTTGCGCGAGCTTTTTCACTTCATCCGCGACTACCGCGAACCCTCGCCCGTGCTCACCCGCACGCGCGGCCTCTATCGCCGCATTCAAGGCCAGAAGATTCGTCTGCTCGGCGATACCCGTAATCATGGCAAGGATCGCACCGACCTCTTCGCTATGACTGCCGAGCTCTCGGGAGGTATCGTGAATACCCTCCATGCGAGCCGCAAGCTGGCGTAGCGTACCGACTGCCGTGCCAATGGTCTCCTGGCCTCGGGTCGCGATCTCGACCGATGCCGCGGTATTTGCGGCGACCGACTTCATCTGACCGGAGATCTGCGATAGATCGTTTTGGGTGCCCTGGAGATTCACCAGCAGGTTACCGGTTCTCAGTTCGCTGACACGGGCCATGAACTCGTCGAAGTGATGTCTTGCCCGGCCTTCCGACATCGCTGTAAGGCCCGCATTGATACGTTCGATCGCATTACGGTATTGACCCTGCAAACCCGCCGGATTTGCCTGCCGGTAGTGCGCCCCCTCCTCGGCATGTCGGAATGCGCTTTCAGTCTCACGGAAAAAGGCTTCGACCTGATCGCGTCCCTCGTTGATGTTCCACAGTGCGTTGGCGAGCGGATGGGACGAATCGATACCGGTCACACGGAAATTGGCATCGCCTTTTTGAACCGCAACGCCGAGCGCGTCGATCTGGTCAATCAGGACCCGTTCACGACGCAATGCACCGAGTCCTGCAAGCGCAAGCGTAATCGCACCAACCGGGGCTATCAGCAATACCGGGTCCGGTTGAAAACGAACAAGTGCGTAAAGCGCAAGCGTAGTCGTGAGAAAGGCGCCGCCAAGGATGACGCCGCGAAGGCTAAAGCGTGAGAATAAATTCGTCATATGTCGCGCTACCCGATTCATAGCAGTCTTCAAGAATGATGCGCGACGTCTCTATCGCTGCCTTGGTACCGGCTTCCCGTTCCCTGGCGAGCATGTTGGAATAAATGGGTTCGAGATAGGCGATGGCCTCGGTACGCGGCTTTCGACGCACCGAATAGAACCCTATCGTATTGCCCTGTCGATCTTTGGTTGGCGTGACATTGGCGAACGTCCAGTAAAAAGACCCGTCACTCGCCATATTCTTTACATAACCGAAAAATTCCTGACCGGCCTGCAAGATTTCCCACATCATCTTGAATACGGCACGTGGCATATCCGGATGACGCACGATGTTGTGCTGACGGCCAAGCAGCTCTTCTTCCCGATAACCGGCGAACTCCATGAAGATACGGTTAGCGTAAAGAATGCGCCCTTTGGTATCGGTTTTGGACACGATGAAATCTTCTTCTCGCATGACGCGTTCTCGCGCCAGCGGTGAGATTTTTCTTTTCATTGTTTATCTTTCTCGGCTTTCTATTTTGCGACTAGCGGCAGAATCGGCTGGATTCTTTAGTCCGAAACAACCGCACGGGCGACGATCGACTACCTAAAGTAGTATTAGAAAAAAATCCCACGCCCCCATTGGGGAGCGTGGGATCGATACATGCATTGACGGCCTGGAACCGCCGTCCGGACGGGTTTACTTGGCGGCAGTCAAAGCCTGATCGATGTCGGCAATGATATCGTCGATGTGCTCGATACCAATCGACAAACGCACCATGTCTTCCTTCACACCGGCCGCTGCCAATTCCTCCGGGCCAAGCTGCCGATGGGTCGTCGTTGCCGGATGGCAAGCCAATGACTTCGCATCACCGATATTCACCAGGCGCAGGATCATTTGCAGCGCATCGATGAAGCGCGCGCCGGCTTCCTTTCCGCCCTTGATACCGAAACTCAGAATGCCCGAAGCGAGACCACCGGTGATCTTCCGACAGAGCCCGTGATAAGGGCTATCGGGTAACCCCGCGTAACTCACCCACTCGACCTGAGGATGTTGCTGCAAATATTCGGCAACCCGCTGGGCGTTCTCGCAATGGCGCTCCATGCGCAACCCCAACGTCTCCAAACCCTGCATGACCAAAAAGGCGTTCATCGGTGACAGTGCCGCGCCGGTGTTGCGTAAGGGCACCACCCGACAACGACCGATATAGGCTGCCGGCCCGAGCGCCTCGGTGTAAACCACGCCATGATAGGACGGGTCGGGTTCGTTCAGCATCGGAAAACGTTTGGCGTTACCCACCCAATCGAACTTTCCCGAATCGATGATGGCGCCACCGATGCTGGTGCCATGGCCGCCGATGTATTTGGTCAATGCATGAATGACGATATCCGCGCCGAGCTCGAACGGCTTGCACAAAAAAGGCGTCGGTACCGTATTGTCGACAATCAACGGCACGCCGTGACGATGAGCGATCTCGGCCAGCCTGACGATATCCACCACGTTCCCGGCCGGGTTGCCGATGGATTCGCAGAACACCGCACGCGTGTTTTCGTCGATCAGGGCCTCAAATCCCGCATAGTCGTCATGCGACGCAAATCGTACCTCGATGCCCTGGCGCGGAAAGGTATGGGCAAACAGATTGTACGTTCCGCCATACAGCTGGCTGGTGCTCACGATGTTGCAACCGACATCGGCGATACACTGGATCGAATAGGTAATCGCGGCCATGCCGGAAGCCACGCAGAGCGCGCCGATACCACCCTCCATCTCGGTCAGCCGCTGCTCCAGAACGGCCGTGGTCGGATTCATGATCCGGGTGTAGATATTGCCGGCGACCTTGAGATCGAACAGGTCCGCACCATGCTGGGTGTCATCGAAAGTATATGAGGTCGTCTGATAGATTGGTGCCGTAGCTGCACGAGTGGTCGGCTCACTGTCGTAACCGGCATGCAAGGCCAGCGTTTCGAGTTTCATTCGGGCTCCTCCGGATGGTTCTTATGGGGTCTTCTAATAACTCTGGACAATTCGGATCGAGAGGCCAAATGGGTCAGATCAAGGTTTAAACCGCACGCAATAGCGCACTATTACGAAAGTCTGCAACGAAGAGCCGGCACATTTGGCGCCCGGGCTGTTTGGTCACGAGTTATCGGAAGCCCCCTTAGGGTCGTGGCGGGATCGCAACGCACAGATAATAGCGACTGAACCCGGGTGTGGGTAGCATGGCCGGCCGAATACTCAGCGCTTCGACGCGGCAACGACCCGCTCGAAGATCTCGAGCTGGCCACGTGAGGTATCGTCCCAGCTAAAACGCTCGGCATAGTGGCGTGTGGAGTCGCGCGATGGCGAAGCATCGAACAAGCGTCCGACGGCATCGACGATCGCTTTGGCACTGCGATCCGCAGTGAGCTGACCACCATCCGCCGAAGTCACGACCTCGGGACTACCGCCAACGGGCGTCGCGACAACAGGGGTTCCGCAGGCCATGGATTCCAGCAGTACATTGGCCCAACCTTCCCGCTTCGACGCAAGTACCAAGACGTCGGCCGCCTGATAGTACCGACGCAATGCCTCTTGCGATAGTCGGCCGACCAAACGCACCCTGTCCCGCAACGACCACTTGTCCGCCAATTGTCGCAAGAACGACTCTTCCGGCCCTCCGCCGATAACGACCAGATCGAACTCCGGCAACTGTCGCATGGCCTCGATGACCAGATGATGGCCTTTGAGCTCGATTAAGTTTCCGACAGACAACAACACTCTTCTATCGTTCAGTCCGAGTTCCCGACGCAGGCTCGTGCGATCGACGGCCGGCTGAAAAAACGCCAGGTCAACGCCATTCCTCAGCACCGTTACGTGATCGTTCGCAGCGCCAAGATCGAGCAAACAGTTTTTCAGGGAGTCCGAGACCGTGATCATGTGCGCGGCAGACCGGGTAACATCGATAATCCTTCGCCTGGGACCGGGAAACTCCTTGGCAATGGAATGAAGATCGGTACCGCGGCCGGTGACCACGAAAGGCCGTCCGAATTCCTCGGCCAAACGCATGGCGGTCACCCCGTCGGGATAGAAGTAATGCGCGTCGATCAGATCGAAATCGAAACCCTGCTCGAGCAGGCGCCGCACCGTACCGCGTACCCAACGGTACATGCTCCAGGGAGCGAGCTGCATACCGATCTTCGGCACGACAGGGTACTTGGGATGCAGTACTTCGACATCATGCCGTGTTTCACCGGCTGCGACACCGGCGTATTGCGCATAGCGCCCAAAGCGCGGATTCCGTGATGGGAACCACGGCACGGGCGCGACGACGCGAACATCCAAACCGGGAGCATGGGCCCTGAGATGACGTAGTCGATTCTCGACGAAAATACCGTGCGAGGCCTGCTGCGCATTGGGGAACAAGGTGCTGAAAAGCAGAACCTTCACGTGATGCTCCGGGGGGCTGCGTCAGCCCCCGGCATATCGGCCGGCAAAACCAGAGACACCGAACCCGGCGAGCAATCGATCAAGGGCGATCGTCGACCACGCCTTCCTTTTTCACGGGCATCAAATCGGCCTTGCTCACACCGAGCATCAGGATCGCGGTACTGGCGACGTAGATGGACGAGTAGGTACCGATCAGCACACCGATCAACAATGCGAAGGCGAAGCCGTGGATGATTTCGCCACCCAGGAAGAACAGCGCCAACAGTACCAGCATGGTGGTCGTCGAGGTTACCAGGGTACGCGCCAGCGTCTCGTTCAATGAGCGATTGACGATCTGTTCCGGCGTTCCTTTACGCATCTTTCGGAAATTCTCGCGGATGCGGTCGAACACCACGATGGTGTCGTTGAGCGAGTAACCGATCACCGCCAACACCGCAGCCAATACCGGCAGATCGAACTCCACTTGCAACAGCGCGAATATACCCACGGTAATCGTTACGTCGTGGACCAACGCAATGACCGAGCCGACGGCGAAACGCCATTCGAAACGCAATGCGACGTACATAAGAATCGCCATCAGGGCGACCAATACCGCCAGCGCACCGTCTTCGGTCAATTCATCGCCGACCTGCGGACCGACGAACTCGACCCGCCGTAGCTCGACCGCGCCATCGACGGCCTCGGACAATGCCGCAAACACCTCGTTGCTGAGACGCGCGCTATCGCCCTCCTCACTACCGCTGGCGAGTCGAATCAACACATCACGCGGTGTGCCGAACTGCTGTACCGAAGCCTCGCCGTAACCGCCGTTGACCAGAGCGGCACGCACGGACTCCAGTGCCGGCGGCTCTTCGTAACCAACCTCGATCAGCGTACCGCCGGTGAAATCGATACCCAGATCCAGCCCGCGCGCAATCAATGAACCCACGGCAATCACGATCACAACGAGCGATACGACCATCGCCAGTCGGCGCTTGCCCATGAAGTCGAACTGTTGACCACTCTTTATAATCTGCATGGCGTGTCCCGGGCGACTAGATCGCGAGCTTCTCGACGCGCTTGGCGCCGTAAATCATGTTGACCACCGCACGCGTACCGATAATCGCGGTGAACATCGAGGTCAGGATACCGATTGCCAATGTCACGGCGAATCCGCGAACCGGCCCGCTACCGATGGAGAACAACACGACCGCAGCGATAAAGGTGGTGATGTTGGCATCGAGAATGGTGCTGAACGCCTTGGCATAACCGGCATGAATACTGGCCTGTGGCGTACTGCCGACCCGCAGCTCTTCGCGGATACGCTCGAAGATCAGCACATTGGCATCGACCGCCATACCGACGGTCAAAACGATACCGGCGATACCCGGCAGGGTCAGGGTCGCCTGCAACATGGACAACACCGCCACGATCAATACCAGGTTGGTTACCAGGGCCAGGTTGGCGACCAACCCGAACTTCCGGTAGTAGACCGCCATAAATACCAACACCAAGGCCATGCCGACCATGACGGACGTGAAGCCCTGATCGATATTGTCCTGCCCAAGGCTCGGGCCGATGGTACGTTCTTCGACGATCTCGATCGGTGCCGCCAGCGCACCGGCTCGCAGCAGCAGCGCAAGCTGATGTGCTTCTTGCGGGCTGTCGAGACCGGTGGTCTGGAAACGGCTGCCGAATGCCTCGCGGATCGTCGCGACGTTGATCACCTCTTCGACCATTCTGCGAATCGGCTTGCCGTCGGCATCGCGATCGACCGTGCGCTTTTCCTTGAACACCACCGCCATCGGTTTGCCGACGTTATCTCGGGTAACGTTCAGCATACGGCGTGCGCCCTTGCTGTCCAGATTGACGAACACCGCCGGCTGCGCCGTCTGCTGATCGAAACCGGACGAGGCGCTGGTCATTTCGTCACCCGTCACGATAACCTGGCGTTTGAGCAAAATCGGCTGACCGCTGCGCTCGCGGTACAACGCCGTTCCCGGGGGGACACGACCGCTACGCTCGGCCTCGAGCGCGTCGGTCAGCTCACCGTGCACCAGGCGGTATTCGAGCGTGGCGGTAGCGCCGAGCAGGTCTTTCACCTTGGCGGGATCCTGCACACCCGGCAGTTCGACCACGATGCGGCGCTCACCCTGCTGCTGGATCAACGGTTCGGCAACGCCCAAGGCGTTGACCCGGTTGCGCAGCGTGGTGATGTTTTGTTCCAACGCCAGACGGCGGGCGGCACGCTCTTCCTCCGGCGTCATGTAAAGCCGTACGAAATAATCACTCCCCTCGTCACGCACATTGACGCCGAGCTCACGGAACTCACCGCCCAGCACCTCTTCGGCACGATCGCGCAACGCCGCATCCTTGAAGCGCACGTCGACGCCGTTACCCGATTCCTTCACCGTGATGTAACGAATACGCTCATCGCGCAGGGTGCTGCGGATGTTGCCTGCGTGACGTTCGACGGCCTTGTCGAGCGCCGCCTCCATATCGACATCGATCAGAACGTGAATACCGCCGCGCAGATCCAGGCCGAGGTTCATCGGTTTACCGCCGATCGCCGCCAACCATGCCGGAACGTCCGGCGACAAGGTCAAGGCATGCGTGAACTGAGGCGGCAAAGCCTTGGCGACGGCCTCTTGGCCGACGAGCTGATCTTCCGGCGCATTGAAACGAATCTGCAGACGGTCTTCCAGCAGTTCGGAGGACTTGATCGGGATCTGCGCGCGTTCAAGCGCCGCCACGACGTTCTGGCGCAGGGTCTCTCCGACCTCTTCGCCACGGGTGCCGCTCACCTCGATGACCGGGTCCTGGGAGAAGATGTTCGGCAGGGCGTAAAGCAAACCCACCAGCAGCACAAAAACTACCAGGAGGTTCTTCCATGTCGGGTATTTGTTAAGCATGATTCGGGTGCTGCAGAATGTGGCAAGGCTACTTCAGTGACGCGTAGCTCGCGACGGCAGTGATGGGCAATTTACAGTTCGTTAAGGCTGCCTTTGGGCATGACGGCCTCGACCGAGGTCTTGCGCACGGTTACGACAACATTGTCCGCGACCTCGACTTTCATGAAATTGTCGCCGAGTTCGATGATTTTACCCATCATACCGCCCATGGTCTGGATTTCGTCGCCCTTCTTGAGTCCTTCGACCATCGACTTGTGCTCTTTCTGGCGCTTGACCTGGGGCCGAATGAGAAAGAAATACATGATGACGAACATGCCGACCAGAAAAAGTAGCGACAAACCGCCGTCGCCCGCAGGGGCTGCGCTTTGCGCCATGGCGTCGGAAACGAAAAAGCTCATAGATGGGCTCCAGTACAATTGATGCCGGCCCGCCGGCCGTGCAGATTCAAAGGCGCGTAATTATGCCATAGCTCAGTGCGGGACAGGCAATTCCCGCAGAGCGTAGAAATCGTCGCGGAAGGATTCGAAGCGTTGGGCCTCGATGGCCTCCCTTATCCTGCGCATCAGAGACTGGTAGTACGCCAGATTGTGGATGGTATTGAGCCGCGAACCCAGAATCTCGTTGCAGCGAAACAAATGACGCAGATAGGCACGGCTGTAGTTGCGGCACGTATAGCAATCGCAGTCGGGGTCCAGCGGTCCGGTATCCCGCTCATGTGCGGCATTGCGAATCCGAACCACACCGCGATGGGTGAACAAATGGCCGTTGCGGGCGTTACGCGTCGGCATAACGCAATCGAACATATCGATCCCACGGCGCACCGCCTCGACGATATCCTCCGGCGTACCGACACCCATTAGATAATGAGGCGCATCGGCCGGTAGACGATCGGCGAGGAAATCCAGCACCCGCCAGCGGTCATCCGGGGGCTCGCCGACCGACAGGCCACCTACCGCGTAGCCGTCGAAACCGAGTTCGACCAGCCCATCCAACGAGCGGGCTCGCAGCGCGTCGAACACCCCGCCCTGAACGATGCCGAACAACGCATTCGGATTGTCACCGTGGGCCTGTTTGCTACGCGCAGCCCATCGCAACGACAGCTCCATTGAGACCCGAGCCTGTTCCTCGGTGGCCGGATAAGGGGTGCATTCATCGAAAATCATCACGATGTCGGCGCCCAGCTCACGCTGGATCTGCATCGATTCTTCCGGCCCCATGAACACCCTGGCACCATCGACGGGCGAACGGAAGTGCACGCCCTGCTCGGTGATTTTGCGCATCTCCCCAAGCGAATAAACCTGAAAACCGCCCGAATCTGTGAGTATCGGTCGTTGCCAATGGGTGAAATCGTGCAAATCGCCATGTGCCCGAATCACGCCGGTGCCGGGCCGCAGCCACAGATGAAAGGTATTGCCCAGAATGATTTCCGCCCCGATGCCTTCCAGCTCTTCGGGCGTCATCGCCTTGACCGTACCGTAGGTGCCGACCGGCATGAACGCGGGCGTCTGAACGGTACCGCGGGCAAACCTGAGTTCGCCACGTCGCGCCGACTGATCCTGGGTCATAAGCTGAAACTGCAAGAGATGCCTCGATAAAATTTATTTATTATTGACAGGCCATAAATTATATTAGAAAATTCTCATGTACTGAATCTTCAGTACACTCCTCCATCCTCCTTTGGTGGAACTTGGGCGCGGCACCCTCTGCCGCGCCTTTTTTTATCGGCGTTCGAGAAACATGGCATCGCCATAGCTGAAAAAGCGATAGCGGGCCGCGACCGCATGGCGATAGGCGGCCAGGGTTCGCTCGTGACCCGTAAAGGCGCAGACCAACATCAACAGGGTCGACTCGGGCAAATGGAAATTGGTCAACAAGGCGTCGATGACGCGAAACGCGTAACCCGGCCGGATAAACAAACTGGTATCACCCGTATAAGGCTTTAACTCACCCTCGGCCGCAGCCGTCTCGAGGCTGCGTACGCTGGTCGTCCCAACGGCGACCACCCTGCCGCCACGCGCCCGGGTACGTACCACCGCCTCGACAGCTTCCTCGGTCACTTCGAGCCACTCGCTGTGCATAGCGTGCTCATCCAGGTTCTGCACCCTCACCGGTTGAAAGGTACCGGCGCCGACATGCAAGGTTACCCGGGTCGATTCGACGCCCCGTGCGGCCAAACGATCGAGCATCATTTGATCGAAATGAAGGCCGGCGGTCGGGGCGGCCACCGCCCCGGGTCGGCTGCCATAGACCGTTTGATAGCGCTCCTGATCCAACACGGTATCGGCACGCTGAATGTAGGGCGGCAACGGCATATGGCCGCATGCCTGCATCAGCTCGGCAAACGTACCTTTCTCCACCCGCAAACGAAACAGCGAATCCTCACGCGCGATCACTTCTACTTGATGATCGCCGATCGACAAACACGTGCCCTCTTTGGGCGACTTGCTGGCACGCACGTGCGCCAACGCCTCGCTTGCACCAACCAAACGCTCGATCAGTACCTCGATCCTGCCACCGGTATCTTTGCTGCCGAAAAGGCGGGCCGGCAGCACCCGGGTATCGTTGAAGACCAGTAAATCACCAGGCTGGAGCAGATTGGCGAACTCGCTGAAATGGCGATCGACGACATGGTCGACCCCCGGCGGAAGATGTAGCAGGCGACTGTCGCCACGCCGTGTGCTGGGCTGTTGCGCAATCAGCTCTTCTGGCAGGTCGTAATGGAAATCACTGAGTTGCATGGGCGCGCAATTTTAACACACCCCTTGCCGAAGCCCACGATGGCGCTATACTGCGCGACTTCCTGCCGGGGTGGTGGAATTGGTAGACACAGGGGATTCAAAATCCCCCGCTGGCAACAGCTTGTCGGTTCGAGTCCGACCCTCGGTACCATGTTCGCCAAATAAAGTGCTTACCCGACGAGCACTTAGTAAACGAGGAACGTTCTTGAAATCGATGGATACATACATCGATGCCAAGAACACCTTCGTACATCGCCAAGAATCGACTTGGTATCTTCCTGTTCCAGGCACGTGTTCCCCGTTCAAGGCGACTGGTCCAACGGTCGTGAACGAAGAACAAATATGAAAGGCCTAAATTAGCCTGACGTTTCCGGGAAAATGCCCGACACCGATGTGGACGAACTCAAACGTGCTTTCTCGGATACGTGGAATACACTTACAGTTCAGATCCAACATAATAAGTGCCATTCTCCAAGTTCACGTTAGTATTGATTATGGTGTGATTTTCTTCACCTTCCACGGTGGATTTCGTCATCCAGTATTCAGTGCTTCCGCCACTGCACTGCTCCGCAGACGCGCCACCAAAGCCGCACGCAACAAACGATGGTACACGGAGCAACTCGTCATTAACGATGCTGGTTGACGTCAGGTTCGAAGGGATGCTGCCACCGGCGACGGTGATCTCGCCGACCGCACCGGCAATCATGTTTGAGGCCAGCGCATAGTTGACCGCATCCGTGCCAGCGATCGCAAGACCGGTCACACTGACCGTCTTGCCGGTGCCGACGTTGGCGTTATCGTAGGTGCCAGCGGTGGGGTTGTTCAAGGTCACCGTGTCACCACTGAGCACACCGGCAAGGGTATAGTTGCCCGAAGCAAGTGTCGCCGTGGTGTTGCCGTCGAAGACCTTGGTAACGCTGCCCGTCAGGCCCGCCGTGAGGCTCACCGGGGTGATGTCACCGATGGCGGCGTTGGCGGTGGTCGAGGCCATCTGGTAGCCGAACACCGTCACGGCGCCGTTGGTGGCGCTATCCACCGCGATGCCGGAGACGCTCACCGTTTTGCCGGTGCCGACGTTCTTGGTGTCGTAGGTGCCTGAGGTCGGGTCGTTCAGGGTCACCGTGTCGCCGTCGATAGCGCCAGTATTGGCGTAGTTGCCGCTAGCTAGGGTCGCGGTGGTGGTAGCGTCGTAAGTCCTGGAGATCGTGCCGGTCAGGCTCGGTGTGATGGTCGGTGCGATGGTGTAGAGAAAGCCGTCCTCGGCCGCGCCACCGGCCACCGAGGTCACACCTTGGGTGGCGTTGTACTGCTTGAAGTCGTGAACGATACCACCGCGATTATCCGCGGACGGATCGGCCGACCAGACCAGGAAGCGGCCCGAACCCGAAGTGACAAGGGCGCTCGCGCCGGCATTATTGGTGAAGCCGTCGCCGGCTAGCTCGATCGATGTGCCGATGGTGGCCGAGGCGGTCAGCACCGCGCCGGAATTAAGCACGATGCCGGAACCCGCAGTCGAGCCGTTGTTGACGGCGGATATGGTGCCGCCCGTGATATCGTCGAGCGTGATGTCGCCGCTGGCGGTGTTGGTCTTGCCGGCGCCGTCGCGCAGTTCGATAGAGACCGCGGCCGTACCCGCATTGATATGGGTGCCGGTCGCCATGGTGATCTCGGCGTCGCCGGCATCGCGCTGGCCGTCGATCACCCCATTGGCGAGCGTATCGTTGGCGAACAGCGAAACCGCGCCGCTGACGCCGCCGGCCGTGGTGGTGATGTCGGCGTTGATGAGAATCGAGCGGCCCGCCTCCAGGGTCAGCGCGCCGATGGAACCGGGCGAGCCGGTCACGGTGATCGCTTCGAGCACCGTTATGTCGTTGGAAGCCTGTAGCGTCACGGCGGTGCCGTCATCCAGAAGGTTGGCGATATCGGTGGCGCCGATCTGAACGCTGTCAGTCGAACTGCTGGCGTAACTTGCGCCAGTGGAAAGCAGATCGGTGCCGGTGAATAGATAGACCGCACCGGCGCCGCTCGTCCCATTACCAGACCCGTCGTCAAGAAGAGCACTCGCGGCCAAGCGGTCACCGGCAGCATTGAGCGAAACCGAGCGACCGAGTCCGTCGCCCGCCTCCAGATTGCTCACATCGACATTGTCGCCACCGGTATAACCGTCGCCGATTGTGGCGGCGAGTGACCCGCCTGAGAAGGAGGTATCGGTGAAGGTGAACAGATACACCGCGCCAGCGTTGCTCACCCCGTTACCTAACCCATCATCATCGATCGCGCCAACGGCCAGCTGGTTGCCGGCCGCATTGAGCGAAACCCCGTAGCCAAATGCGTCGTCCAACTCCAGATTGCTAACATCGACATTGTTGCCGCCGGAATAGCCGTCGCCGATGGTGGCGGCGAGTGAACCGCCGGAGAAGCTGGTGTCGGTGAAGGTGAACAGATAGACCGCACCGGCGTTACTCGTCCCGTTGCTCGGTCCGTCATCCTGATTCGCGCCAACCGCCAGTCGATCGCCGTCCGAATCCAGCGAAACACCGATGCCGAAGCTATCGTTGATCTCCAGCGCGCTCACATTCACATTGTTGCCGCCGGAATAACCGTCGCCGATTGTGGCGGCGAGCGAACCGCCGGAGAAGCTGGTGTCGGTGAAGGTGAATAGATAGACGGCGCCGGCCTCGCTCGTGCCATTCCCCGATCCATCATCCTTTTGCGCGCTGACGGCCAGGCGATCGCCGGCCGCGTTGAGCGAAACTCCGGTGCCGAAGCGGTCGTCTGAGTCAAGGGCGCTTACGTCCACATTGTTGCCACCGGAATACCCGTCGCCGAGGGTGGCAACGTGCGACCCGCCGGAGAAGTCGGTGTCGGTGAACGTGAACAGGTAGACCGCGCCAGAATCCATCAAGGCGTTGCTCGGTCCATCATCGTTCTCCGCGCCGACGGCCAGGCGGTCACCGGCAGCGTTGAGCGAAACCGTGGTGCCGAACTGATCGGTGGCTGCCAGCGCGCTCACGTCCACATTGTTGCCGCCGCTGTAGCCGTCACCGAGGGTGGCCGCGAGCGCGCCGCCGGAGAAACTGTTGTCGGTGAACGTAAACAGATAGACCGCACCGGACCTGCTCGACGCGTCACCCGACCCATCATCATGATATGCGCCGACGGCCAGGCGGTCGCCGGCAGCGTTGAGCGCTACCCCGCGCCCGAAAAAATCGTCCGTCGCCAGCGCCGTCACGTCGAGGTTCCGACCGCCCGTGTAGCCGACACCGAGAATACCGGCATAGGCCCAGTCGAAGATCTGAGATGTCGTGCCGACGATAATGTTCTTAGGGTCAAGCAACAGACGGCCGCCGGCACCCACGTCGATGTTAGCGAGGTCGGCGCGGCGTAAATCTTCAGCAGAAGATATCTCGACCGAGCCGCCGCCCACACCGCCTGTCGCATCCAACGCACCCAAAAACGTTGTTAGTTGATCCGACCAGATCACCGCCGTACCACCAACGCCACCATCGGAACTCACATCGATAAAGCTCCCATCATTAACAAAGGTCTCTTCCGCATTTGCCAGAAACGGTGCACCAGTCCAGCGGCCCACAAAACCGTCATAATAATCCTGGCTTGTATCGGGTACCTTTCCCCCCTGGAAAGCGCCACCAACACGAATAAGCCCGCCTTGAGTCTGCCCACGGGCAATGAGGTCAGCTGACAACAGGCGCACGTCGTCCGCCGTCATGTCGATGCGCCCACCGGCGCCGCTGCCGCCGCTGGCGCTGTAGCTGCCGGAGGTCGCGATCCAGCTGTCGGCCGTGACCGAGATAGTGCCGCCGTCGGTGGCGCCGCTGGCATCTGTCGAACCAGTGGTACTCTCCATCATGCGCCCGGCGTTGTAGGTGATGCTACCACCGGCCCCGGTCGTGCCTTTGGCCTCGACCCGTTCGGCCAGGGACAGCAGTCCCGCCGTCTCGATCCCGATGCTGCCGCCAGTCGTGCCCGTGGCGCTGATCGTTCCGCCCAGGCCAGCTGCGTCCGCTTCGATCGTGATGGTGCCGCCGCTGCCATCCGTGTTGCGGGCGTTGATATTACCGTCGCTGGTAAAGCCCCCGGCCTCGACCGCAATCTGCCCGGCTTCCACGGTAGCGCCGGTCTCGACCTTGACTTGCCCCGATCCCGCCAGGGTAATCACACCATTCGCTTCACTCACTGAATTTGCACGCACCACGCCGGCGATGTTCACCGACTGGTTGACCACTTCCCGCGCGGCCGAGGCGGTCAGTAGAACACGGCCGCCCGCCGCGTGAACTTCGCCATCGTTCTCGACCAGCGCGTTCAGGGAATTGCCCTCGGCGTCGGTCAGGCTATTCGCGATCTCATCACCGGCGGCAAACGAGATTAGCCCATCGCCATACAGATCGAGGGTAAAGCCTGCGCCCGAGCCCAACGCCACGCGGCCAAGATCGGCCACGATCACACCGGAGTTGCGTACATGCGGGGCCACGAACGCGGCCATGCCGGCATCGCGAATGGTGATGGTGCCCTCATTGATGACGCCGGCATCCGGCAGACCACTCTGATTAAAGCGCAGCGGCCCTCCGGCCATGAAGTCGTCATTATTAAAGTCGTGGGTGGTGGCGATCAGGCCAGCCGCATCCACTATGGCGTTCTTGCCAAATAAAATCCCGTTCCGATTGACCAGCACCACCTGACCGTTGGCCTGCAGGGTGCCTAAAATCTCGGAGGGGTTGACGCCGATGACCCGGTTGGCAGCAATGGCGTGACTACCCGGCTGGATAAATTGTGTGCGCTCACCGACAGCGATGGAAAACGTGTCCCAGTTAATAATGGTACGGTCGGAGCTTTGGGTGACGATCACGTTGGCGGTGCCCTCGCCGGTAATCGAGGCACTGCCGCCAACCACCATGCCACCTTCAGGGTTGGCCCTTACCGGCAGCGAGAAGACTTGACCAATCACGATGATCGCTGCCATCGCTTTACACCGACGAGGGCGATTGAAAGGTTTAACTACTCGCCGTGCTTGTTTGTCGACTACCATGTGTAGCTCCCTCTTACTTATTTACAAGGTAACCATCCACTCCCGTTGCAACAACGCTACACAAAATCTCGGCTTAAAATCCGATGCGCAGGAATGCGTTGAATCGGACATCGTCGATATCATCGTTGTCGTTTGTCGGTTCTTTCATTGGCCAAGCAGCTTCCAGCACCCCGGAAATCCGGTCCGCGAAACGCAGACGAATTCCGGTGCCCGCAGAAGATGCCGTGCGATCGCGCGCCTCTCCCGCTACCAGCGTACCTTTCTGAAAAGTGATGCCCGCATCTGCAAAGGCGTATATGTCGAAGACGGAAGCGCCGACAGGTCTGCTCCAACTCAGTTCGGCCAAGCCCAGCACGCAATGGTCTCCGAGCATAATCGAGGGTTCGAAACCACGCCCGAACTGGCGGCCGCCATAACTGCATTCCGCTGCACTGAAAACGGCGTTGGATCCGACCGTTGCCTGCCCGCGCAACTGCAACCGCATCGCCAGTGTACCGGTCGGTGTAGCGAGCAGCGGACGATTGGTTTGCGCGTCGAGTGTTGTGGTCGTGTATTCGACATCGCCATTCGCACGACTATTGCCGGAAGCATTCAGCACGTCGAGTCCTTGCGCTACACTGATGCGAAGATAATTGACGGCCCCCGTGTGGTCGGCGAAGTCGTAGGTCGCGAAAGCTTCAAGCGTGCGCAATTTGTCGCGCGTGAGGTCGCTGCTGAGGATTTCAGACTCCGTATTCAACAATGCCGCCGAAGCGCCGATAATGAGGTTGCGTGAACGCGTCCGGATTACCGGATAACTGGTGTGAATGCTGGCAAAGGTCGTCTTGCCCAGATACTCCAGCGACGACAGGAAGTCTTCATCGGGATCACTTTTGGAATAGAACCCGGACAGGCCGACAGACAATCCCTCTGACCCGATCATGGTCGAGACATCGCCCGATGCGCTCCAATATTGATCCGAGTCCACGCTGTGCCACCCGCCAAGGCGGATGATATCGGCACCCGTGATCAAACCGTTGGCCTGAATCCATCCGCCCGCAGTATCACGACCCAGTGATTCCGGTAAAAAATTATTGTACGCCAACTGCACTTGCGTACGGTGACGCTCGGTGACAGCGATACGCAGAGTCGAGCCACCCAGTGCCGTCGGTGCCGGCATCAACGTTGCCGCAACTTCAAGTCCGGGCAGGTCACCTACCAGCAGAAGATAACGTTCGAGATCGGCCGTGCGTAACGGCCGTGAGTTTAAAATGCCTGCGGCAATGCGCCCGGCCTTGCGCCCCATGGCGGTGCCTTTGAGCGTATCGGCGTGTTCGCCAAAAAACTCAATACTGTCGACAAAGCCTTCGACCACGCGAACGGTCACAATTCCGTTTTCAATCCGTTGTTCCGGCACCAAACCGAAGGAAAGGGCATAGCCGGCCTGGGCATAGGCGCGCGTAACGGCATTGGCCAGGCGAAAAACCTCCTTCACGGTGATCACGCTGCCGGGTTCATGTGGCCAGGCGGCGCGTAACATTTCCTCGGGAATAGTAACCGCACCCTCGATTCGCAGTTCCCGGAATATGAAACTTACTTCCGCTGCGGACTCCGGTGTCATCTGCTCTTGAATGAGCGGTACGGTGCGTTTGGGGACCGATTTCGGCACCGGCGGTTCTTCCAGTGCCTGCTGCGGCCGAGTAGACCCGGTCGCCGGATCAGTCTGCGCATGACTATGAGCCACCATTAAGCCCATTACCAATAGCGAGGCAATGCCCGCCTTGAGCCAGCTATGCACTAAGTTCCTTGACTGCCTAGTCGATGCTGGCATCAGATACACGATAAGCCAACCCACATCTCTTCCTGAATGCTCCGGCCATTTTTCCATGCCCTGATAACCCTCGCGCCCCGGACTCGTTCTTCGTCTCGTGTATTAAGCCGGTCGACCTAAGTAATATCATGCATATGGCCCAGCATTGTCGTCAGACTGTGAATTAGGCCCAGTGAGTCGTCGGCTACTATATGCATTTTCATGCCAAAGTACCACTCACTACACCTTATACTTTAACTTGGCGCATTTCAGGATCGCGCGCTCCCCTCTGGTTTTGGTGGATGATGGCGCGGCGATAATCATCGCACCAAGATACTGCCTTCCTGTCGCTTCAGGCCCTGTGATTCCAGGTGTAATTGAATACCCTCAAACAGACACCGGCCGGCCTCGTGCCGCCCAAGGAAGTGACGACAGTTCAGGACAGCTGTCTCATCGGGCAGACTGCCCGACATGCGAAGCCCTGCAAAACGGCGCATCGATTGAATCTCATACAATGCATCTTCCATAGCTGGCTCACTCAGGCCGTAGAGCAACTACATCATGTGAATGCGCGACGTGACCGGCAAAGAGTGCAGTTCGCGCCCTGTCTTGCCTTTCGAATACTTCTTGGCCAATACGCAGGAGGCCCGCTGATCTATCGCACGCTTACTTAAGCGCTCACATCCCTGGGACGCACAGAGAACGCCAAGCCTACCGAATGGAGAACAGCGAACAGACTAGAGACTTTAGGATTTCCCTCTTCGGATAACGCCTTGTAGAGCGCCTCACGCGATATGCCGGTTTCCCGTGATACCTCGGACATCCCCTTGATAGCTTTCACTGCATCGCCAAGGGCACGTAGCAGTTGCTTCTCATCACCCTCTTCTAAGACAGCGTTGAGATAGTCGGCCACATCGTCAGGCGACTTCAGATAATCGGTAACATCCCAGATTGCATAGCGCTTAGGCATTGTATTCACTCCAATAAGCTTTCGCTGTCTTGATGTCTTCTGACTGTGTTGATTTATTCCCACCCACGAGTAACAACACCGCGTCTAAACCATCCCATGCGTAATAAACCCGGTAACCCTTACCCACATGGATACGTAACTCAAAGACACCCTTGCCTACGGGCTCGTGATCACCTTCGTTACCGTCCTTAAGACGATCGATGCGCTGGTTGATCCTTCTTTTCGCGTGCCGATCCCTGACATGCTTGAACCAATCGTCATAAGGGCAGCATCCCTGCTCGTCGATGTACTTCCTTATTTCGACCATGTGTCAAGTCTGGTTCACACGTCCCATCTTGTCAAGTTTAGTTGACAGTACGGTACCACTCGCCCGTTAAACAGGGCTACCGCACCCAACCCAACAACACCAGCCCGGCACTGACGACGGCCGCGCCCATCAGACGTTGTCGCCAGTGTTGGTTCTCGTGAAAAACGAAAATCGACATCAACACCGCCAACACGATACCCGCGTTGGTGAACGACACCGCATGGGCCGCGGGCAGCTCGCGCATCGCCCGAACGACCAGTGCATAGGCGACCCCGATGAATAATCCGCCGGCAACAATGTAACGCCACTTCGGTCGCACAGCAGGGATCCAGCTACCGGATTCGCGCCATTGCACCAGGCTCAAGCCGACGAAAGACACAGTGTAGCCGACGGTGATGAAACCGATCTGCGATGCGAAACCCGGCAGCGAGGCAACGGCGAGCTTGTCGCTGATGGAATACACGCTGGTGGCCAAGGCGGCCACACCGGCCCATACCACCGCATGGCGGGCATCCCCTTTGCCGGACGACGCGGCGAGCAACCACAAGCCGACGACACTGACCAGAATGGCGCCCGCTTCGGCCGGTGTAACGCCATTGTCGAACCACAGCCATGACCACAGCACGATCAACAAGGGCGAACTGCGCGCCAAGGGGTAAACCAACGCGACCGACGCATAATGATAGGCGCGTCGCAAAGCGATGAAATACACGGTATTGGCCGCAGCACTCACGAGCAAAGCGACGATCAGCGTCCGGTTCCACAGCGCTTCCGCCCATAGATGCCAGAGCGCATACGGGCCGAGCAGCATCAGGTGCGCCAACAAACCCCACCAGAGATAGTTGGCACGTGGCTCGACATGCCGGGCCAACAGGTTCCAGGCGACATGCATGAGCACCGACAGCCCGATCAGCAAATAGGCGTTGTCGAACATCATTCGGGAAACGAAAAGACGGCCCCATCCCTACCGACCACCACGCGCGACGGTAGTCGGTCGGCATGTGCTCGCAACCAAACATCCAGGTCGTGACCGATATGGGTCAACACGGTCTTTCCCGGTGCAATGGCCTCATCCAGGGCCAATGCCGTATCCAGATCGTTGTGACCCCGGTGCCCACTGCCCGGCACATAGCTGCTGTCGATCACCATCAGATCGAGACCATGGTCACGCAGGCAATCGAGCGTATCGGGCGGCAGGCCGTCGGTATCGGTGAGATAGGCCAGGCTGCTCTCGGCATGTTCGAACAAATAGCCGAAGGTCGGCTTGGAATGAATCAGCGGCAGTGGCGTAACGCCCAGATCTTCGAGCCACAGTTTTTGAAACTTGCGCTGTGGATCGAAAGCCAGAATACCCGGGTGTTTATACAGATCGGCACAACCGTTCGAATCCGGCGGGCAATACACCGGGATCGTCAGTCCCCTGCCCCACCGCAGATGGAACAGACCTTGGACATGGTCGGGATGAAAATGGGTCAGAAAGATCGCCGTCAGCGAACCCGCGGGGAAAAGCTCGGCCAAATTCGTTTGGCCGGCATCGATCAGATAACGCCGGTCGCCGATCTCGAGCAATGCGCTACAAGGCGAGCGACGCAAACGAGGCTCGGCACGAACCAGCCGGCAGTCATCGCACTCGCAACCGTAAACCGGCATACCCGAGGCACTGCCGGTGCCCAACAGAGTCAGACGCATGGCTGCGGCCGTTCCCCCTGGATCAGCCTCAATAATTCGTCACCCGCCTCTTCGAGGCGCGCATCGTTGACGATACGAATCAATGCCGGATGCCGGGTCTGCGTATCCTGGACCTCGGCGATGGCCAATCGACCATCAATTTGTTCGACGGTCTCGCGACCCCGTTTATAAAGTCGCCGCCGCAAGGTTTCCGTTGCCGCCGTGATCAACACCGGCCTGAGTTCCTGTTGATAACGCTGTGCGGCCTCGTCCAGATAGGCGCGCGAACCGTTCACGACGACGGTCAGACCCTTGGCCAACCACTGATTGATCTCGATACCGATGCCGTACCAGGTGTCATGGCTGTGCCAGACCATGGTGAAACAACCCATACGTCGGCGGCA
Source organism: Chromatiales bacterium (assembly GCA_028280505.1). Classification (GTDB taxonomy): domain Bacteria; phylum Pseudomonadota; class Gammaproteobacteria; order Chromatiales; family Chromatiaceae; genus Thiosocius. Next base: position 120,637 of record JANQLO010000038.1, read on the forward strand.
GTCGAATTCCTCCGTCGTCAACGCAACATGGTTTTCACCGCCGGCATCGGCCGGCCGGGTGATATAGCGATGCGCAAACACCACGGCGACATTCGCATCGATATGCGATCGCACATAGTCAAGCAAACTGTCCTTGCCGACGCCCGAGGCACCGATGACATAGAACAGTTCACCCATGATCGTACTGCGTGCGATAGGCCGGCTTTCCGTGTACCCAAACGTCGGTAACCTGAGGCAAGCCGCCCGGTTCCCCGACGGCGATCAGGTCCGCACGCTTGTCGACACCGATGCTGCCGCGATCGCCCAGTCGCGCCGCATCGGCCGGATTCGCGGTGACCAATCGGACTGCCGCCGGCAGATCCAAATCGGATTGCGTCGGTATGCTCATCACCGCGACGATCAAGGCCGCGGGCGAGTAGTCGGCACACAAACAATCCGCGACCCCGGCCTGGACGGCGTCGATCGCCCGCATCGAACCCGATTGACTCTTGCCGCGCAGGACATTCGGCGCACCGTAGATGGTCGACATGCCCGCCGCCTTGGCCGCCCGCGCGGCATCGTGCGTAATGGGGAACTCGGAGATATCCGCACCGATGCCGCGCATGGTCTCGATACGCTCCGGCGAATCGTCGTCATGACTGGCGACCGAGATGCCCGCGGCATGCGCCGCATCGGCCAATTCGCGAATGCGCGTCATGGCGCCCGAGGCCGCGTCGAGTTTACGTTCGACCAAGGCATCGACCTCATCCGCGGTCTTGCGGTAATTACGCGTCAGATAATCGCGATAGGCCGCGAGGTCTTTGAACTGGCCCTGACCCGGTGTGTGATCCATCATCGACACCATATGCATCGCACCCTCTTCCAGTAGGGTCTTGAGCACCGGTAGACCGGTCTCGTCGGTGATCTCGTAGCGACAATGCACCCGATTGTCGACCAGGCCATGCGGTCGCCAATCGTGCACCGCACGCGCCACCTGCGCCGCCATATCGTTACAGCGCACGCCGAGCTCGTCGTTGGCGAACGACAGGGCATGATAAACCGTGGTGATACCGGCGGCCGCATTGCGCTTGTCGGCCTGCGCACAGGCGAAGTCGAGCGGGAAATGCACGTTCGGACGCGGCTCGACCTCTTTCTCCAAGGCATCGCAATGCAGATCGATCATACCCGGCATCAACCATTTACCTTGTAGATCGATCAACTCGGCATCACCGCTGGTGTCCGGATCGATCGCGCGAATCACGCCGTCCTCGATCAACACCGCGGTATCGTGCAATACCTCGTCGGTCGTCACCACACGGGCATGGGTCAAACAGGTCTTCATCAGGCGATTTCCTCTAGAGGTCGTTCGTTCCACGACGGACTCGGCAGCTCGACCAGATGCTCGGCCAGGCGTTCGACGAGATAGGGCTGGTGGAACACCGCAAGCATGCCGACGCCTTCGCGCTTGAGCGTGGTCAGCAACTCGATCACCCGCTCGGCGGTCGCCGGATCGAGACTGGCGGTCGGCTCGTCCAACAACAGCAGACGCGGTTTGGCGATCAAACCGCGAGCCAGATTGACACGCTGCTTTTCACCGCCCGAGAAGGTCGCCGGCGAAATGCCCCAGAGGCGTTCCGGCAGGTCCATCGCGGTCAATAGTTCGCGCGCCTTGTCGAGTGCGTCATGCCAATCGACGCCACGCTGGATCAAGGGCTGCGCGACGACGTTCTCGGTGGCCTGACGGGGCAGGCAGCGCAGGAACTGCGTCACGAAACCGATCTCGGTGCGACGCAAGGCCAACACCCGATGCTCGTCGGCGCAGGCCAGGTCGATCTCCCGACCGTGACGGTCGCGATACAGCAGACGCCCGGCGGTCGGCAGATAGGTACGATAGATACCCTTGAGCACGGTCGACTTGCCCGCACCGGTCGCGCCGGTCAGCGCGGTCAGTCGACCGACGAACACATCCAGATCGACCGATTGCGCCGACGGAATCCGTTTGCCCTGCTCGTACAATTCGAAATGCTTCGTATAGTCGCGAACACGCAGTATGGGAGAGTCACTTATCATTTTTTTCTACAAGGCCGACGCGACCAGGCGTTGGGTATAGGCATGTTGTGGATCTTCGAGGATCTGATCGGTCAACCCCGTCTCGACGACTCGCCCATGCTTCATCACCAGCGTGCGGTCGGCCAGCAGACGTATGACGCCAAGGTCATGGGTCACCACGATCATCGACGTACGTGATTGCTGTTGGATCTCCAGGATCAGATCCAGGATCGCCGCCTGCACCGACAGATCCAACCCGGTCGTCACCTCGTCGAGCAGCAGCAACGGCGGGTTAATCGCCAGTGCCTTGGCGATCTGTACCCGTTGTTGCATGCCGCCGGAAAAATTACGCGGCAATTCGTCCATACGCTCCGACATCACCTCGGTGCGCTCGAGTAGCGAGGTCGCCCGTCGGCGGATATCGGCATAATTGTCGACCCGTGCCATCAGCAGACGCTCGGCGATGTTGCCACCGGCCGAAATATCGAAATTCAATCCGAGATGAGGATTCTGATAGACCATACCGAAGCAGCGGCTCGCCAGGCGACGCTGTTGCGCGGCATTCAGTTCGAACAGGCTGAAGGATTCGCCTTGATCGTTGAATACGGCCCGCCCGCCGGTCGGGATCTGATCGAAATACAGACATTTGACCGCGGTAGACTTACCCGAGCCCGACTCACCCATGATGCCGAGGATCTCACCCTGATGGAGATCGAAGGACACCTCGTGCGCGGCGACCACACTGCCGCATTCGGGACAAATATTGGTATCGAAGGCCGGACCGGTCAGCGCGAAACAATGTTGGCAGCCCTTGCCGTAGCGTTTCGACAAGGCCTCGACCGACAGCACCTTATCCATGCGCCGCCTCCGGTGCATCGCCGATCAACAACTGTTCGTCACACCAATCGCTGTCCGAACAGCGGTACACCAATTCACCGGTGGTCGAATCGACGTATTCGTCGAGAAAGCTGTTACGGCAACCACAACGCGCGCAGGCGCGACGCTGCCCCTTTTGGTCGTAAAAATCCTCGACCCTGAAGGGCACGTCCTCGAAGGCGATCGGTTCGGCCTTCGTATACGGCGGTACCGCATAGATTTTTTTCTCGCGCCCCGCACCGAGCAGAACAAGCGCCGGCGACTGATCGAGCTTGGGCACGTCCCAGCGCGGAATCGGCGACGGATCGATCACATAGTGATCCGCGATCCGGGTGGGATAACGGTGCGAAATGGTGATTTCGTTGAACTTAACGATATCTTCGTAAAGCTTGACCAGCAGGCGCGAGTAATCCGCCTCGCCGTGCAGCATCTTGCGCTTCTCCTCGGACGACTCGACGATGACCAAGGGATCGGGATAAGGCACCTGCAACACCAAGAACTGATCCTCGCGCAACGGGCGCTCCGGAATACGGTGACGCGACTGGATCAATTCGGCCTCGACCGTCGACGTGGTCGTCTCGATACCGGGACAGGTCATTTCAATAAAGGCCCGCAGATTGACCGCGTTGACCGAATCGTCCGAACCCTGATCGATCACCTTGAGCATCTCGCCGGGGCCGATCAACGACAGGGTCAGTTGCAAACCGCCGGTACCGAAACCGCGCCCCATCGGCATCTCGCGGCTGGAATACGGCACCTGGTAGCCGGGTATCGCAACCGCCTTGAGACTGGCCCGGCGGATCTCTCTCTTGGCGTATTCATCCAGAAAACCGAACTGCATCCCCGCACTCATGTTCGATCCCCCTTACGGTACTCCTTCTGGGTCGCACGCAAGCGGTCCATGTCGGACTGGAAGGTCACATAGTGCGGCATCTTGTAATGGGTGCAGAACCCCATCGAATCGATGCCGTCGACATGCAACAACACGAACTCGGGATCTTCGGCCGGATTGGACGGCCCGTCGCGCATACCCTTCTGCAACCCACGGTCGAGGATCGCCATACTGATCGCCTTGACCTCGTTGTGGCCGAAACAGGCGCCATAGCCCAGGGTGAACATCGGCTCGCCCTCGCACTCGTCCTGACCTTCATGCGCCTCGTACATGGCGACCACCTCGCATTCGGTGATCTCGACCTCGCCGATCTCCATCGGCTCGCCGGTGACCGGATGGGGCAGGGTCACGGGCAGATAACCGACCCGCAACTCGGCAACCGTCGGGTGAATGTCGCCGTAACCCCGCATGCTCGAATAGGCGATGGCCAACAGCCCGCCTTGTTCGCCGCGCGCCATGGTCGCCAGCGCGGCCGAACGCGGCACCGGAAAAATCAACGGTTCACGCGTGATGTCGAAGGGTTCGCCACCCCCTTTCGCCGGATCGAGCGCCGGCAACATACCTTCGGCACGCAACGCATCCAGCACCTTGGGAAAACTGTCCGGCACCTCATCGGGATCGCGCCCTTCGAACCACTCGGCGGCAATCGCACGAAAACGCTCGGGCGACTCGTCCAGCAGGTCCATGCGCATCAGACGCAAATGGTAATCCGTGGTCGCACCCAACATCTGACCGCCGGGGATATCCTTGAAGGCCGACGAAATACGCCGGGTGATCCGCATGCCGTCGCTGTTCAATGCCCCGGTCTCGGCCAGGCGCGGCATGGTCGAGCGATAGGCGCGCAGCGCGAACGCCGCTTCCAGAGAATCCCCCTGCGCCTGCTTGATCGCCAGAGACGCGAGGCGCGGATGATAGACGCCGCCCTCGGACATCACCCGGCTGTGCAACAACCGCAGTTGATTCTCGATGGTCGCGGTATCCAGGGGTTGGGCATCCCCGCCCTGTCGGGTACGCAGATAATCGAATACCGCCTTGCTGCCCTCGATCGCCTGACCGCCGCCCTTGATCGCGACATAGCCCATCAGTTCATCTCCAGTTTGGTGGTACGCGGTAGCGCGGCAACTCGGGTCGCGTCGGTCAATACCATGTCGACCCCAAGCGGAAAGGCGTCTACCCAATCCTCGCGCCGGGCGATCCAGTCCGGATTCAAACCGACCGGCCGCAGCTCGACCGCCCCCCGAACGCCGGGTCCACGCAAGGTCAGGCACAGGTCGCCGTCATCCAGGGAATCGACCGCCAGCACCAGAGTCGCCGACATCTCCGGGCTCGGCAGACTACCGAGCTTGGGTTCGAAGTCCGGCGGTAGCCTGCCGACACAGAGCACGTAATCGGCCAGGTCCGGCGCCGCCGATTTGGCCTGTAGCATCGGCCAGTCGGTATCGTGCAACAACGCCAGCGGATCGCTCAGCGAGACCTCGCCGTCGAGTAATGTGGCCAATGTCGCCAACGCAGCGGAATGCGCCCGGTCCGTGCCGTGCAACGCATGAACGCGACCGGGGCGCGCCATCGCATCGAGCAGGGCGCGATAGTTACGCTGTTGGATGTCGGGCCGCCAGATCGGTGCGACATCAATCATCGTCGTCACCCACGTCGTCCAACAGCGAGAAATCCACCTTTGTGCGCGCCAACAGGGTCTTGCGCTCGCCTGCCTGCCGCGCGCGTTCGCGCATACCGTGCTCCAGCAACTCGGCCACCGCCTCCCAACCGGGCAGACGTCCGGCCATCACGGCATCGCACAAGGCGAGCCGCTCCGCATACTCGGTGCGATCGTCCATGATCCATGCCGCACCTTCGACGCTGCGGCCCTCCGCCGTGGTCACGGTCACCCAACAGCCGGCAAGCGGAAACTCACCGAGATAAAAGGCATCGCCGAAGGCGCTGTCGCGCATCTTCAACATACCCAGGCCGGCCTGCGGCAGCGCCTTCGGACTGACCCGCAGATCCGCCGGCAACGCATCGACCACGGCCTGCAATCGTGCTTCGGGTAGCGCACTCAAGGCGTGTACCCATTGCTCTCTTGGTAAATTCGTCATGAAAGTCGTCAAATCATCCAAACCGTTTTGAGTCTTCGGTCAAAGCGTTTTCCCGCCATCAAAGGGTCCGCTCGCGCAGTTTTTGCGACATCATCTCGAGCAACACCACGGTGATGAATATCGCCAAAAGAATGGTCGAGACATGCCCGTAGTCGAACAAATCCCAACGGCCCTTCAGTTCGGTACCGATACCGCCCGCGCCGACGATGCCGAGCACGGTCGCGGTGCGGATATTGCGCTCGAAGATGTATTGCACATAGGCGATCCATGCCGGGAACACATGCGGGAACACGGCGTAGCGCAGCACCTTGAGCGCGGACGCGCCGGACGCCGCGAGCGCCATCTGCGGTCCGGGCGGCGCGTTCTCGATTTCATCGGCAAAAAACTTGCCGAGCACGCCGCTGGTATGAATGGCCAGGGCCAGCACACCGGCAATAGGCCCGAAGCCGTACATCAATACCAAAAAGAGCGCGATAATCAGCTCCGGCATCGCCCGATGGAAACTCAACCACGCACGTGCAATGCCGTGCACCACGCGATGCGGTGTGTAGTTGCGGCTCGCCAGAATGCCCAGGGGCAACGAAATCATCACCGAGATCACGGTGCCCCAGAAACCCATCTCGATGGTTTCCCACATCTTGACCGCGACCTTCCGCAAATAGCCGACGGGCTCGACCAGAAACTCGGTCGTGCTCGATTCCCAGGTATCGGCCAAGGGGTCGTATTCGCGCTTTTCGGCAACCTCGATATAGGCCAGCCAGGGCAGATTGTCCCGATCGAAGTGCTCGACGCGGGTGACCGGCGTGCGCTCGGATATCTGCAGCGGGAAGGCCTGGCTGCCGAAGCGTATCGCGCCGTCGAGCACCTGCGATTCGCCGATACCCGCCACCGACAGCACGGCCTTCGAGGTCTCGACCACGGCGCGATCCATCTCGGTGTTGTGCGCCGAAAACGCCAGCGCCACGAACACCAAAAAGGCGATGAACACATTGCGGGCATTTACCGCATTGTGCAGTTCCCAATGCTGCCAATCGCGGGCCACCCGTTCGCCGCTCATGCCGCCACCTGCGTCGCCTCGACCGGGCCGGCCAGTTCATACAGATCGGCCTGGGTGGACGCATCCAGCGCCGCCGGCGTACCGTCGAAAAACACCTCGCCTTTGCGCAGGGCGACGATACGATCGGCAAACTCCAGGGCATACTCCAACTGGTGTAGCGTGCAGACCACGGTAGCGCCGTGATGTTTGGCGGCCTGTTTCAAACTGTTGAGCACACTGCGGCTCATCGCCGGATCCAGGCTCGCGACCGGCTCGTCGGCCAACACGATCTCGGGCTGGGCGATGAAGGCACGCGCGATCGCCACGCGCTGCTGCTGACCGCCGGACAACGCGGATGCCCGTCGATAGAGATGTTTTTCCTCCAGCCCCACCTCTTGTAACAACTGGCAGGCCGCACGCTGTTGTTCGAACGGGAAGAGTTTCATCAGGCCGCGCCAAAAACCGACTTGCGGCAACACCCCGCACAACACGTTGTGCAGCACCGATAGACGCGGTACCAGATGCAACTGTTGATGGATCATGGCCACCCGACGCTGAATCGACGCACGCGTCTTGCGCGTCAGCTTTTCTCCGCCAATGGTTACGCTTCCGCTGGTGGGAACGACGACACCGTTGACCATATTCATCAGGGTCGACTTACCGGCACCCGAAGGGCCCAGCAGGATGCAGAACTCGCCCTTGTCGACGCGCAGCGACACATCGTCCACCGCGCGCGTGCCGTCTTCGTAGACCCGGCTGACCGATTCGAACTTCAACATAGGATCACCTTAGAACCTGCTATTTCTCGGCCGGGGCGACGGATCGCGCCCCGGCACACGGATCGACCGCCGTTGCTCAGCGCTGACCGGCCTTGTCGATCATCTCGGCTTTGAGTTGCTTGGTCACTTCGTTGAGCTTGCCCAGGGCGGCGAGCACTTTCGCCTCTTCGAAGGTGGTGTCGTAACGATCGACCTTCTTGCCGCCATAGCCACGGATTTTGTCCGGAGAGATCTTGGTATGGATTTCACCGAAGGCCTTGCGCAGCTTCGCCTTGACGTCCGCGTCCAGGCCACGATTGAGCGCCAGCGGTGGATTCGGAATGGGCTGCGACTTGGCCAGCGGTTTGACTTTTTCCGGATCTATCGCACCCTTGGTCACGGCCTTGCCGTAAGAGTTGTACGACGCCGCCGCGGCATCCACCTTGCCTTCGGCAAGTGCAGCCAACGACGCGGAATGCGAGCCGGCGATAATGACCTTGTTCAGATCCTTGACCGGATCGACACCGTCGGCAATCAACATCGCAACCGGAAAGTTGAACGACGAGGTCGAATTCGGGCTGCCGAATGCCATGCCCCTGCCCTTGAGATCGTCAATCGTCTTGATGCCGCTGTCCCTGGTGACGAAAATCCCGGAGAAATACGACGACTCACCCTTTTTGACATCGACCGCAAGCAGTTCGACGCCGCACTTGTCCTTGGCCTGGCCGAAGGTCACGGCGCCATACCAGGCGACATCCGCCTGATCGTTGCACATGCCTTCGACAACGGCGGCATAACTGTCTCCGACACGCAGATCGAAGTGAATGCCGTAATGCTCGGTGATGCCGTTGAACACCGGCGCATAATCTTCCAGGATGTTGTCGGTCCCGGTATCGGCCGGGATCATCATGACCCGCAGCGGGTTGTCCTTGCTGCCATCGGGCAACTTGGCGGCAAAAACCGGTGCCGACAACATCGCCGCGGCAATGGCCGTAGCCAACAGCTTTCTGAGTTTCATTCGTTTTCCTCGACAGTAAAAAATAAGCGTGACTAAGTACGTACGGAGAGCTGCGTGGCATCGCCACGAAAACGCGTCACGACGTACTCCACCGGCTTCCCGGAATGCGTATCCAGGTTCAGGCTCTTTACCCGCAACACCGGCTGATTGCGGGGCATGTTCAACAGCACGGCATCATCGGGCTCCGGCAACACCGAACTGATCAGGCTCTCGGTACGCCGCACACGGGTTTCGCAAAACCGCTCCAGGAAGGTATGCAGCGAACCTTCGTCATATCGATCCAGAACGGTGGCGAAACCCTCGAGCGGCAGGAAATGCGAAATCACGCAAAAGGGATGCCCCTCGACGAGACGCAGCGTCTCCAGAAAGATCACCTCCTCGCCGGCGGCGAGTTCGAGGCGCGACGCCACCCCGCCGCGCGCCGGGATCACCTGCTTGCGCAACACCCGGCTTTCGGTCGTCTTGCCCTGGCTTTCCAGCGAGGCGGTAAAACGGGTCTGCCGATCGATGGCGTAATCGATCGCCGGGGAAAGCACGAAAACGCCCTTGCCGTGACGCCGCACGACCAGGCCTTCGCTGACGAGATCGTCGATCGCGCGACGCAGCGTGTGGCGGTTGACATTGAAACGCAGCGCCAAATCGCTTTCGGACGGCAAGGCGTCGCCGGCCCGATACAGATCCTGGATCTCACGCCGCAGCGCATCGCCGATCTGGCGATAAACCGGCCGCGCACCCTCGCCCCGCTCGATAAGATGTACAGACATCTAGACAACCTCGTTTGATCGAGGCGAAATCTAGGCCTGCCCTGTGACGGAATGACGTACGCGAGATTGCAATTCGATGTCAGTTACGCGACGGGGACAAACCGGGGTTCCCCGTGTCGAGCGACGGATACCGCCCCACGACGGTATCGCTCTCGGGCGCAACCGGAAGACGGGATCGAAATTCGGATTATCGATACATATTGTCTACATTTTGCCCTAAATCAAAAACCCGTCGGATTTGCGTTACGTTCCGTTGACAGCCCTCCCTGACAGCCGCAATGCTGCGCCACGTTGAAAACGGCTGAACGTAGGCATGGCGTTCGTTTTACCCAAAGGTTCAACGAACACCCGCGTCGGCACAGCGCAGGTTTATTGTCCGGAGAGTAGTGATGTACCAGGTTTCACAGGGACGTGTTGCAGTCGCCCGTCTGTTCGCCCTCCTCCTTTCGTTAACCGTCTTCAGTACACCGGTATCGGCAACGGGTTTCAGCGATATTCGCCAAGACATCGCCGAGTTGCGCAAGCTCACGCAATACGAAGTCCGTCCCAAATTTCTGCGCGCCGCATTGCTCGAACGGCTCCATACGGCCAAGTGGCGTATCGATCGGGCGCAGACCGCCTTCACGCGTTCGGAACGCCGCGCATCTCGAAAAGCCCTCAAACGCGCACGAAAGGCGATGCGCGGCTATCGCAAAATCACGAAAATCGCGCACGCCAAAGGATGGTTGACGTCGAGCCTGAGCCATCGCCTTCTGGACGAATCGAACCGGATCATCATCGACATCCGCGCATTGCGAAAAGCGTTGTTCGGTAACAACGAACCGCCGGTGGCCAACGCCGGGCCGGATCAAACCGTGCAGATCGGCAATACCGTCACCCTCGACGGTACCGCCTCCTTCGATCCGGAAGGCCAACGACTCGTCTATGCCTGGACCCTCACCGGGCCCGACGGAAACACATGGCCGCTGGAAGGCGCCGACACCGAGATGCCCGCCTTCTTCGTGTCACAAGCGGGCACTTACCGAGCCTCGCTGATCGTCAACGACGGGACCCGGGACAGTCTCGCCGACGACGTCCTCGTCGACACCTTCAACTCACCGCCGGTCGCCGACGCAGGGCCCGACCGATCCGATCAGGTCGGCGCAACCGTGGTGCTCGACGGTCGACACTCGTCCGACGTCGACGGCGACGCGCTGTCTTACGCCTGGACACTCATCGAACGCCCGGTCGACAGCACCGCGATACTGTTCGATGCCGATACCGCCACACCGAGCCTGACACTCGACAGGCCCGGTGAATACGCAGCGGAATTGATCGTCGGCGACGGATTCGAATTCAGCGCACCCGATATCGCGATCGTATCCACCGTCAATTCGCCGCCCACGGCCAATGCCGGGGAAGACCAGGGCGTCCCCCTGGGTACCATCGTGACCCTGGACGGTAGCGGCTCATCCGACATCGATGGCGACCCGCTGGCATTCGACTGGGCGATTCTCTCCAAACCGGCGAGCAGTCGGGCGATATTGAGCGACCAACGTGCCGTTTCGCCGACGATGGCCATCGACAAGGCCGGTGAGTACGTCGTCCAGCTCATCGTCGCGGATGCCGTCACGGCCAGCGCGCCCGACAGCGTGACCATCTCCACGGTCAACTCCCGTCCCGTGGCGGTCGCCGGCGACGATCTCACCGTCACCGTCGGTTCCCGCGTCTTCCTCGATGCCGGTGCGTCCTTCGACGCCGACGGCGATATCCTCGGCTATGCCTGGAGCATCGTCAGCGCGCCGGACGGCAGCGCCGCCACGCTCACCGGCGGTGACCAAGCGCTTGCCGAAATCGATATCGATCTGCCGGGCACCTACCAGCTACAGCTCATCGTCAACGACGGCGAACTGGGCAGCGAACCGGACATACTCCTGATCAGCACGATCAATTCCGCTCCGGTCGCCGATGCCGGGCCGGACCGCGCGGCCTTTCAGGGCGAAACGGTCACGCTCGACGGCACGGGCTCGTTCGATGTCGACGGCGATCCCCTGACCTACCGCTGGAGCCTGCTGAACGCGCCGAGCGGCAGCGCGGCAGTCATCGGAAACCCGGACTCGGCATTTGCCGAACTCCGACCGGATCTGACCGGAACCTATCTGGTTCAACTCATCGTCAACGACGGCCTGCTCGACAGCGAGGCCGACAACGCGGTCTTGACCATAGACGTTCTGCCCAACCGCGGGCCGGAGATCGTCTCCTCGCCGATCACCGACGGCGCCGTCAACGATCGCTATCGCTATGCCGTGCAGGCACGGGACCCCGACGGTGACCCGCTGCGCTATCGCCTCGAACAGGCCGCCGATGCGATGCGCATGGACGATGCCGGCGTGATCACCTGGGTGCCCGGCACCGAGGGTGTGCAGGCCGTCGAAATCGTCGTCTCCGACACCGACGGCCTGCAGGCGCGCCAATCGTTTTTGATCACGGTCGCCCCGGGCGACGGTCTGCCGCCGGAACCCGAATGGGTCGCGCCCGAGTTCGATGCCAGCACCATGCCGACGGTGAACGACCAAATCGCCTTCATCTACGACGGCCCCGCACCCATCCAAACGGGCACCGATCCCACGGTGTTCGACGCCGAACGTACCAGCGCGCTGCGCGGCAAGCTCATGCGGCGCGACGGCAGCCCGCTGTCGGGGGTCACCGTCAGCGTCAAAGACCACCCGGCTTACGGGCAAACGCTGAGCCGCGACGACGGTGTCTACGACCTCGTCGTCAACGGCGGCGGCCAGGTCGTCCTGGTGTTCGAAAAAACGGGCTTCCTGCCCGCGCAACGCAATGTCACACCCGAATGGAACAGCTTTCTCCGTATCGATGACGTCGCCCTGGTTCCCCTGGATCCGCAGGTCGCGACCATCGATCTCGCCGATTCGAGTCAGGCCTTTCAGATCGCTCAGGGAAGCCGGTCCGTGGATACCGACGGACAACGTCAGGCCACCGTGCTGTTCCCCGCCGGCACCTCGGCCGTCATGACCCTGCCCGACGGTACCCGGCAGGCCCTGACCACGCTCAACGTGCGCGCGACCGAATACACGGTCGGCCCCAACGGCCCCGAGGCCATGCCGGGCCCCCTGCCACCCACGTCGGGCTACACTTACGCGGTCGAATTGAGCGTCGACGAAGCGATCGCCGCCAACGCCTCGCGCGTGGACTTCAGTCAAGCCTTACCGTTCTACGTCGACAACTTTTTGAACTTCCCCGTCGGCGAGATCGTGCCGCTCGGCTGGTACGACCGCGAGCAGGCCGGCTGGATACCGGCCGACAACGGCCGCGTGGTCCGGGTGGTAACGATCGAGGAAGGCATCGCGAATCTCGACACCGACGGCGACGGCCTGGCCGACGACGAAACCAAACTGGCCGCGCTGGGCATCGACACCGCCGAGCGCACCGAAATCGGCAGGCGTTTCGCCGCCGGTCAGTCGTTCTGGCGCTCGATGATCGATCACTTCACGCCGTGGGACTGCAACTGGCCCTACGGGCCGCCGCTCGACTCGCGCCCCCCGGAGGGCGGCGTGCCGGAAAGGCCGGACCAAGACAACCAGCCGGACGACGAACCCGACTGCGAGGGCTGCATCATCAAGCCCGAATCGCAGGTGCTCGGCGAAGACATCGCCATTACCGGCACACCCTTCGGCCTGCACTATCGCAGCGACCGCATGCCCGGCGACCGGTCCGGGCACATCCTGGAAATCCCCCTGTCGGGACCCGACCCGCTGCCGGAAACCCTCAAGCGTATCGATCTCACGGTAACGGTCGCGGGCAAGGTGTACCAGCGCTCGTTTGCGCCGGCGACGGATCTGGTCCATGAATTCGTTTGGGACGGCACGAACGTCTTCGGCACACCGTTGTACGGCACCCACGACGCGGTGATTCATGTCGATTACGTCTACCCGTTGCATTACTACGCATCGAATACCGATTTCGACCGCGCCTTCGGGGCACTGTCAATCGCCAGGGGCACATCGGGTTCCGGCGGCTCGGCCGGCAACAGCCTGCGCGTGATCGGCGAACGCGGCTCGATGGACGTCACCAGCCGCGCAACCTGGCACCGCCGCGTTACGGTCAGAGAGAATCTGGCGGCGGGCCTGGGCGGCCTGAGTATCACCCCGCATCACTTTTACGACTGGCCAAGAGGAGAACTCTGGCTGGGCGATGGCGAACGACGAAGCGCCGTCGAAGTGAGACCGGGAATTTTAAAACCGATACGCGACAGATTCAGCAGCGCGATGGCGACGGATTCCGGCGGCAGAATCTACGGCGTCGTAAGGCAACACCTCAAGATCCTGGACAAGACGGGCACGCGCCTGACACAGATAAGCCTGCGCGATCCCGAGACCGACCGAACCCTTTGTGTCGCGGATATGACCATGGGGCCGGCCGACCGGCTTTATCTGTTGCGCACCCGCTGTGGCAATGGAACCGGAGAAGGCGAAATCTGGCGTTTCGATACGCAAACCGAAACGCTCAGCAAGGTTCATGAGGCCGTTTACCCGGTCAACAGACAAACCATTTCGTCGGCACCCGACGGCAGCCTGTACCTGTCGTTCGATTGGCCCACCGACATGGCCGCCCACATGGGCATTATCCGTCCCGACGGTTCGCTCGAACTCGTCGATATGGGACGGGGCAGAATATCCAGCGTCCGCGCGGCACCAAACGGCGACATCTATGTCAGCTACCGCAATCAAGACACCACGGACGTGATAAGGCAGGACGGCCGAAAGCTCGAAATTCCCATCAGGGGCATCGTTTACGCCACCTGGGATGCATCGGGGGTCGGGTACTTCAGCAACTCATCCGTGTCGCCCGTAGAGACGCGCGGCCTCTACATGTATGCCGGGAAAGGCGATCCGGTGAAACTCTCCGGCGCCTATCAGCCGGGCTACGTGCTCGAAGACGACACGCCGCTCGGCGCGCTGGGTTTCAATATCTTCGGAGTCGCCTATTCCAAATCGAGCAATGCCTTGCTGTTGTCCGGTAAAAGCAATGATCTCTTTACCGTCGAGTTCGCCCCGTCCGATCTGGGTTCGGTATTGACCGACGGCGTTGCCTCGGAAGACGGCGGCGAACGCTATGTTTTCGATCTCGCCAGCGGCCGCCATGCCCATACCGTGAACACCGTCACCGGCATCACGCAATACCGCTTCACCTACGACGGTGACGGCCGACTGACCGGGATCACCGACATCGACGGCCAGGAAACCACCATCGACCGCACGGCATCGCGGATCACCGTCACCGCCCCCGAGGGCCAACAGACCCATATCGAACTCGACGACCACGGCTGGGCCAAACGCATCGTCCACCCCGACGACAGCGCGCAGCAATTGCACATGAGCGACGACGGTCTGCTCACGCGTTATATCGACGCCCGCCACAACGCCCGTGACTACCGCTACGATCGCATCGGCCGGCTGATCGCCGACGACTGGCCCAACGGCGGCGGTTGGACCCTGACACGGACCCGGGCCGACGACGGCTTCAAGGTCGTGATGCAAAGCGGCGAAGGCCGTTCGTCCGTTTTCGAAATCGACACCTTCGGCGACAACGACTTCGAGCGCCGTATCACGGCACCGGACGGCACCACCACGCGCTGGCGCGAGGCACCGGGCGGATCGATCACCACCACCGAGGCCAACGGTATGCAAACCGAGGTCCGGGAACGGCCCGATCCGCGTTTCGGCATGCAATCCCCGATACCCTCGCTCACCCGCACGAGCACGCCGGGCGGTCTGATCAGCACCCGGACCTTCAGCCGCGAGGTCACCCTGGCCGACAACAACGATCCCTTGTCGCATACCGCCATCACCGAGACCCTCACCCGCAACGGGCGCACCCGGACCGAGGTGTACGACGCCGCCAGCCGCACCTGGACGACGACCAGTCCCGCAGGCCGCGTCAGCACCGTCACCCTCGACGACAAGGCCCGCCCGATCACGCTGACGGTGCAAGGGCTCGCACCGGTCGATCTCGGCTACGACACCAAGGGCCGCCTGGCCACCATGACGACCGGAAGCGGTGACACCGCGCGCGTCACCGACTTCGCCTACCACGATACCGGCGCGCAGGCCGGTTACCTCCGGACCTTGACCGACGCGGAAAATCGCAACACGGGCTTCGACTACGATGCCGTCGGCCGCGTTACCCGGCAAACCCTGCCGGATACGCGCGACATCCACTTCGGCTACGACGCCAACGGCAATCTGACCGCCCTCACCCCGCCGGGGCGGCCCACGCACGGCTTCCTGTTCGACAACATGGACGACGAAAGCCTCTACAGCCCGCCGGCGACACCGGAGGTCACGCTGCCGTCCACCCAATACCGCTACGACAAGGACCGTAAGCTGACCGGGCTCACCCATCCCGATGGCCGTACCGCAAACCTGGACTACCGTCCCGGCACGGGCCAGTTGCTCACCCTGTCCGTCCCGCGCGGCGATTATCGCTATACCTATGACGCCACGTCCGGCCAGCTCACCGGCATCAGCGCGCCGGACGGCGGCCAACTGGACTATCGCTACGACGGCAGCCTGCTCACCGCGACGACCTGGTCGGGCGAGATCGCCGGCGAGGTGCAACGCCGCTACAACAACGATTTCGTCATCGACCGACGCTGCCTGGGCGGCACGACGCAATGTATCGACTTCGGTTTCGACGCCGACCTGTTGCTGACCCGGGCCGGTGCCCTCACGTTGAATCGCGACGCACAAAAAGGCGGCCTGCTCAACGGCACCGCCCTGGGCAATATCGCCACGGCGTACGGCTACAGTGCCTTCGGCGAGTTGGACACCATGACCGCCACCGATACGGCGACAAGCGAACCCCTGTTTGCCGTCGCCTATCAACGCGACAAGCTCGGCCGCATCATCCAAAAGACCGAGACCCTGGACGGCCGGACCGACGTCTACGGCTATACCTACGACCTCGCCGGCCGGCTCCAGGGCGTCACCCGTAACGGCACCCCATTGGCGAACTACGGCTACGACGACAACGGCAACCGCATACGGCTCGACGGCATCGACATCGCCACTTACGACGATCAGGATCG